>CAZMRW010000006.1:0-88682 GCA_964568805.1 uncultured Methylococcaceae bacterium
GCTAAAGGCTAAAGGCTAAAGGCTAAAGGCTAAAGGCTAAAGGCTAATAATTGTAGCCTTAATTTTGCCATGTCAAGCCCTTTTCGCCTTTTACCTTTCGCCTTGTGCCTTAATTTACCTCAATCATTTCAACCGTACCGTCTTCAAGGATTTCTGCCATATGTCCCTTGGGTTCGTCTATAAATTGGACGGTCAGCAGCACGAAGAAGGCGACGGCGCCTATCACCAAAAAAAATTCGGATGGGGTGACGAAGGACAACACCGTCAAGAAAAATACACCGCCCACATTGCCATAGGCGCCGACCATGCCGGCAATTTGTCCGGTCATGCGCCGTTTGATCAAAGGCACCATCGCGAATACAGCGCCGCATCCGGCCTGTACGAACAGCGAGCAGAGCACAGTGATCAATACCGCCAATGGAATCGGCCAGTCCGAACTGATCTGGGACATGATTAAAAATCCCACCGTCAAACCTGATATAACAATATTCAACGACAGCTTGCGTCCATAGCGGTCGCTGAACCAGCCGCCGATGGGTCGTGCAATCAGATTCATAATCGCAAAACTGCCACCCAGAAGACCCGCTTGCAACATGGTTAGACCCTGAGATTCATTAAACGTGTTAAAGAAAAACAACGGCAGCATCGACACGACCGCCAGTTCAGAGCCAAAGGCAATCAAATAGGCCAAATCCAGAATCGCTACTTGTTTGAATTTGTATTTGTGTATGTCATCAATCGGTTGCCGCAGATGATCCCTATTGATGTGAATGATTTTATAAACGTTATAAAAATATAACAACCAGATGACGCCATAAGCGCCGTAGGAAGGCAGCGCTGGCAGTAAATTGACTCCGGCGGGCGATAATTTCCAGGTTAGCAAGGTTAAGGCGGCATACAGCGGGAGCGTCATCAGGATATAAAAGAACAAATCGGCGTAACTGGTGACTTCCATGGCGCCGGCCTTTTTAGGCTTAAAATAAGTCGATCCTTTGGGCGTATCGGATACGCTAAAAAAATAAACAACCGAGTAAATCAATGAAATGGCGCCGGTGACCGCAATCGCATAACGCCAGCCTTCATTGCCGCCAAAAATCAGGGCCAGCGTCGGCAAGGATAATGCCGCCGCAGCCGAACCAAAGTTGCCCCAGCCTCCGTAAATCCCTTCGGCCATACCGACCTGTTTGGCAGGAAACCATTCACCCACCATACGAATGCCAATGACAAAGCCGGCGCCGATAAAACCTAGCAAAAAACGGGCTAGAGCTAACTGCTCGAAGCTTTCAGCAAAAGCGAACATGAAGCAAGGCAAGCTGCCAAATCCCAATAAGGTGGAATATGTGCGCTTAGGCCCAAATTTGTCGACAAGTATACCGATGACTATCCGTGCCGGAATGGTTAGTGCGACATTCAGGATGAGGATGGTTTTAATTTGCGAATCATTCATGCCCAGCGTCTTGGCTATCACCAGCATTAATGGTGCATGATTGAACCAAACGACAAAGCTGATAAAAAAAGCTATCCACGTCATATGGAGAATTTTAAACTTCCCCGAAAATGAAAGCAGATTGAAATTTTGAGAAAACATATTTTATTCCCTGTTACTAAAATAAAATAAAGAGAAAGCATGATACGTGCCAAAGCAGAGCAAATTCAGTATAACAGTGAGCTATCTTGGTGCAATGGGTACTTAATTGATGATTTGTTGAGAAAAACGAGCTATTAAGCACCAGAATAATGCCTGATGAGTTATTTTGGTGCAGGCAATAAATTACTTATCTGACAACTCAGAGTTCATGTTACTATTAATCAAAAAATCGAAAAGGTTATGAAATGAGATGACTATTAGCCCGGATCAGCAATTTCGTGCCCTAACCGTCAGCACAGTGGCATTCACGACCTGTTTCGCTGTCTGGACCATCTTTTCGATCATCGGCATACAGATTCAGCAAGATCTGAATTTAAGCGAAACCGAATTCGGGCTGTTGGTTGGCACCCCTATTCTGTCCGGCTCCTTGATTCGTCTGCTGCTGGGCATCTGGAGCGACCAGTTCGGAGGCCGCATCGTTTATTTGTTAGTGATGTTGTCTGCCGCTTGTGCGACATTTCTGCTGACAGCCGTCACGACTTATCCGATGTACTTATTGGCGGCACTCGGCGTCGGCATCGCCGGAGGCTCGTTCGCGGTCGGCGTCGCCTATGTGTCTCGCTGGTATCCCAAAGGCAAACAAGGCACCGCGCTGGGTATCTTCGGACTCGGTAACGTCGGCGCAGCGGTCACCAAATTTATTGCACCGTTCGTCATGGTCGCCTACGGCTGGCATGCCGTCGCGCAACTATGGGCCGCGGCGCTCATTTTAATGGCATCCGTCTTCTGGTTCTTTACTGAGGATGAACCCTCGCTCAAGGCCCGCCGGGCATCCGGCGCGAAGCCAGACTCCTTCATAAAACAACTGGAACCGCTGAAAAACATCCAGGTCTGGCGCTTTTCACTCTATTACTTCTGCGTATTCGGCGCCTTTGTCGCTCTGGCGTTGTGGCTGCCGCGCTATCTGGTCGGCGCCTACGGTTTTGATATCAAGACCGCCGGGATGCTGGCGGCGGCCTATTCGATTTTTGCCAGCCTGTTCCGTGCCCTCGGAGGCTGGCTGTCCGATCGATACGGCGCGAGAGTGATCATGTACTGGACCTTCATTATCGGGGCTTTGTGTACTTTCATCCTGTCCTATCCACCTACCGATTATATCGTGCACGGCATTAAGGGCGACATTACCTTCAGTCTCGCCATCCAGCCGGCCTGGTTTATCTTTTTTGTCTCTATCCTGGGCCTTTTCATGTCGTTCGGCAAGGCCGCCGTCTACAAGCATATTCCGGTCTATTATCCCGACAATGTCGGCGCAGTCGGCGGTGCGGTCGGCATGGTCGGAGGGCTGGGCGGCTTCCTGCTGCCATTAACCTTTGGCATGCTCAACGATCTGACCGGCATCTGGAGCAGCTGCTTCATGCTGCTGTTTGTGCTGGTGATGATTGCGCTTGCCTGGATGCATTTTGCAATCATGCGCATGGAGCGCCGCGTGGTTCCCGAACTGATCAAGGTTTCGACCGATCTGCCCGAACTCAGTCATCCCTCGCCGCTGGTGCTGACCGACTGGAATCCGGAAGATCAAACATTCTGGGAAGCGACCGGCAAGCGGATCGCAAGGCGCAATCTGTGGATCAGCATACCGGCCTTGCTGCTGGCATTTGCGGTCTGGATGGTCTGGAGCGTCGTGGTCATCAATCTGCCGAATATCGGTTTTCCTTACACGACCGACCAGTTGTTCTGGCTGGCGGCGCTGCCGGGACTTTCCGGCGCGACCCTGCGTATTTTTTATTCCTTTATGGTGCCGATATTCGGCGGCCGGCGCTGGACCACGCTCAGCACGGCGTCGCTGCTATTGCCGTCACTATGGATTGGATTCGCCGTGCAGAATCCCGAAACGCCGTTTGTGCTGATGCTGGTGCTGGCTTTGCTGTGCGGCTTCGGCGGCGGCAATTTCGCTTCCAGCATGGCCAACATCAGTTATTTCTTTCCGCAATCGCAAAAAGGCACGGCGCTGGGCCTGAATGCCGGCCTGGGCAATCTCGGTGTCAGCACGGTTCAATTCGTGGTACCGCTGGCGATTACAGCCGGCATCTTCGGTGCGTTGGGCGGCGAACCGCAACAATGGATCAAAGATGGCGTCGCCAAATCGATCTGGCTGCAAAACGCCGGCTTTATCTGGGTGCCGTTTATTATTGCGACCACGACGGCCGCATGGTTCGGCATGAACGACATCGCCTCGGCGAAAGCCTCGTTCAAGGAACAATCGGTGATCTTTAAACGCAAGCACAACTGGTTGATGTGCTGGCTCTATACCGGCACGTTCGGGTCATTTATCGGTTACTCCGCCGGTCTGCCGATGTTGACCAAAATCCTGTTTCCCGAGATCAACCCGACTCAATACGCGTTTTTGGGGCCTTTGGTTGGCGCTCTGGTACGGCCTGTCGGCGGCTGGCTGGCGGACAGACTGGGCGGCGCCAAAGTCACGCTATGGAACTTTTTCATCATGATCTTCGCGGTAGCCGGCGTACTGCATTTTATGCCCGGTACCGGCGATCGCGGCGATTTCTGGGGCTTTTTGGCGATGTACATGCTGCTGTTCACGACCACAGGCATCGGCAACGGCTCCACCTTCCGCATGATACCGGTCATTTTCATGACCGAGCGTCTGTGCGCGGCACGGGATTTGGGAGAAGCCGCGATCATGCAGGCAAGAAAGGATGCCGCCAAGGAAGCAGCGGCGGTTCTAGGCTTCAGCTCGGCGATCGCGGCCTACGGAGCTTTCTTTATTCCGAAAAGTTACGGGACCGCCATCAGTCTAACCGGAACGCCGAATGCGGCCTTGTATTGTTTCATCGTTTTTTATCTATCGTGTATCGGCATAACCTGGTGGTATTACGTGCGCAAGGGAAGTACAACGCCCTGTTAGCCGATAAAGAAAAGTATTACCTAAATTGTAGGTCGGGTTAGCTCGAAAGAGCGTAACCCGACACATCGAAGCCTTAAAATAGAGGTAAAGCTTATGAGCCATTTACTCGACCGCTTGCTGTTTTTCAAAAAGAAAGTCGACACTTTTTCCGGTGGCCACGGCATCGTCACCAACGAAGACCGTGGCTGGGAGGACGGCTATCGACAGCGCTGGCAGCACGATAAAATCGTGCGCTCGACGCATGGCGTCAATTGCACCGGTTCGTGCAGCTGGAAAATCTATGTCAAGAACGGCCTGGTGACCTGGGAAACCCAGCAAACCGACTATCCGCGCACCCGCCCCGATTTGCCGAATCACGAGCCGCGCGGCTGTTCGCGCGGCGCCAGTTACTCCTGGTATCTGTACAGCGCCAACCGGCTCAAATACCCGATGATCCGGGGCCGCCTGGTCAAACTCTGGCGCGAGGCACGGCAAACCTTGTCGCCGGTCGATGCCTGGGCGTCAATCGTCGAAGACCCGGTCAAGAGCGAAGACTATAAATCCCATCGCGGACTCGGCGGTCTGGTGCGCACGAACTGGGACGAGGTCAACGAGATCATCGCCGCCGCCAATATCTATACGATTAAAAAATACGGTCCCGACCGCATCATCGGCTTCTCGCCAATACCGGCGATGTCGATGGTGTCCTATGCCGCCGGCAGTCGTTACCTGTCGCTGATCGGCGGCGTCAGCATGAGTTTTTACGACTGGTATTGCGACCTGCCACCGTCATCGCCGCAGACCTGGGGCGAACAGACTGACGTGCCCGAATCGGCGGACTGGTATAACGCCGGCTTCATCATGCTGTGGGGATCGAATGTGCCGCAGACGCGGACGCCCGACGCCCATTTCATGACCGAGGCGCGCTATAAGGGCGCCAAGATCGTGGTTGTCTGCCCCGATTATTCCGAGGCGAGCAAATTTGCCGACCTGTGGCTGCATCCGAAACAGGGTACCGATGCCGCACTGGCAATGGCGATGGGACACGTGATTCTAAAGGAATTTCATGTCGAACGGCAAAGTTCCTATTTTAATACCTATGTGCGGGAAAACACCGACCTGCCGATGCTGGTGATGCTGAAGCGGCAGGGGGATGTCTATGTCCAGGACCGCTTCCTGAGGGCTTCCGACTTTAGCGAACAACTCGGGCAAAAAAATAATCCCGACTGGAAAACCGTTGCTTATGATGATCTCAGCGGCAATATCGTCCCGCCCGGCGGCTCGATCGGTTTCCGCTGGGGCGAGACGGGACATTGGAACATCGAGCAGAAATCAGCGAAAGGCAAACCTAACCAATTACGGCTGAGCCTGATCGACAGCCGCGACGATATCGTCTCGGTCGGCTTTCCGTATTTCGGCGGCTCCGAACATCCGCATTTCACGCACTCCAGGCACGACACCATTCAGCGACGCCATGTACCGGTGAAGAAAATCACCTTGGCTGATCAATCGGAAATTCTGATAGCAACGGTATTTGATCTTTTGTGCGCCAACTACGGCATCGATCGAGGACTCGGCGGCGGTAGTGTTGCTGCTTCCTATGATGACGATGTGCCCTATACGCCCGCATGGCAGGAAAAAATCACCGGCATCAACCGGCGCAATGTGATTGCCGTCGCGCGCGAATTTGCCATTAACGCCGAAAAAACCAGAGGCCGTTCGATGGTGATACTTGGCGCCGGGATCAATCATTGGTACCACATGGACATGACTTACCGGGGCATCATCAATCTGTTGCTGATGTGCGGATGTATCGGCCAGTCCGGCGGCGGCTGGGCGCACTATGTCGGCCAGGAAAAACTCAGGCCGCAAACCGGTTGGCTGCCGCTGGCGTTCGGCCTGGACTGGAAACGGCCGCCGCGGCAAATGAACAGCACCTCGTTCTTCTATAGCCATACCAGCCAATGGCGCTATGAAAAACTTAAAGTCAGCGAGATCTTATCGCCGTTAGTCGATCCGGGTGACTGGCAGGGCAGCCTGATTGATTACAATGTCCGCGCCGAACGCATGGGCTGGCTGCCGTCGGCTCCGCAACTGCAGACCAATCCGCTGCAAATTGTAAAAGACGCGGAACAGGCCGGTAAAAATCCGGTCGATTATGTCGTCGAGGGACTCAAAAGCGGCGAATTGCTTATGTCGTGCGAAGACCCGGATAATCCGTTGAACTTCCCGCGCAACCTGTTCGTCTGGCGCTCCAATCTGCTGGGTTCTTCGGGCAAGGGGCATGAATATTTTCTGAAGTATCTGCTCGGCACCCAGCACGGTCTGCAAGACAAAGATCTGGGAGATACAGGCGGCGATAAACCGCAGGAAGTCGTCTGGCATGAAAAAGCGGCCGAGGGCAAGCTCGACCTGCTGGTTACGCTGGATTTCCGGATGTCCACAACCTGCCTTTACTCCGATATCGTTCTGCCGACCGCAACCTGGTACGAAAAAAACGACCTCAACACGTCGGATATGCATCCCTTTATCCATCCCTTGTCCAAAGCCGTCGATCCGGCCTGGGAATCGCGGTGCGACTGGGACATCTATAAAGGCATTGCCCGAAAGTTCTCCGAACTGACCGAAGGCTATCTCGGCGTCGAAAAAGACATCGTCGCCGTTCCAACCTTGCACGATACGCCGGGAGAACTGGCTCAGCCCCTGGATGTGAAGGACTGGAAGCAAGGCCAGTGCGAACCTGTTCCCGGCAAAACCCTGCCGAATCTGGTTGTCGTCGAGCGCGATTATCCGAATACTTACAAGATGTTTACCTCGCTGGGTCCGCTGATGTCCAAAATAGGCAACGGCGGCAAAGGCATCGCCTGGAACACCGAAAACGAAGTTAAACAGTTAGGCGAATTGAATCATCGGGTAACCGAAGAAGGCATCAGCAAAGGTTTGCCGCGTATCGAATCGGACATCGACGCCACCGAAGTCATTCTGATGCTGGCACCGGAAACGAATGGTCAGGTCTCGCTCAAGGCCTGGGAAGCCCTGGGTAAAATCACAGGGCTTGACCATAGCCATCTGGCGCTGCCCAGGGAAGACGACAAAATCCGTTTCCGCGACATTCAGGCGCAACCGCGCAAGATTATCTCTTCGCCGACCTGGAGCGGACTCGAATCCGAACAGGTCTGCTATACCGCAGGCTATACCAACGTTCATGAGCGCATACCGTGGCGGACCTTGACCGGCCGCCAGCAATTCTATCAGGATCATGCCTGGATGCGGGCATTCGGCGAAACCTTGTGCGTCTACAAGCCGCCGGTCGACACCCGTTCGATTGCCCCAATTTTGGGCAAAAAACCAAACGGCCATGACGAACTGGTGCTGAACTTCATCACGCCGCACCAGAAATGGGGCATACACAGTACCTATACCGATAACCTGATCATGCTGACCCTGTCGCGCGGCGGCCCGATCGTCTGGATCAGCGAGGTGGATGCGGCCAAGGCCGGCATCAAGGATAACGACTGGATTGAAGCCTTCAACGTCAACGGCGCCCTGGTCGCTCGCGCCGTCGTCAGCCAGCGCGTACCGGAAGGCATGACCTTGATGTATCACGCGCAGGAAAAAATTGTCAACATGCCCGGTTCGGAAATCACCGGCGGACGCGGCGGCATCCATAACTCGGTCACCCGCGCGACCCTGAAACCGACGCACATGATCGGCGGCTACGCCCAGCAAAGCTACGGATTCAACTATTACGGCACCGTCGGCTCCAACCGGGATGAATTCATCATTATCCGCAAGATGAACAAGGTCGACTGGCTGGATGATTAAACGTAGGGTGTGCATTTATGCCCTAGAGGGTACCGCGCACCGCTTGGCTTATCGATTCGACAGGCGCGTGATGCGCACTACTTAATTTTCGGGAGTGAATAAAAATGAAAATACGCGCGCAAATCGGCATGGTGCTGAACCTGGACAAGTGCATCGGCTGCCATACCTGTTCGATCACCTGTAAAAACGTCTGGACGTCGAGAGCCGGCGTCGAGTATGCCTGGTTCAATAATGTCGAAACCAAACCGGGCATCGGCTACCCCAACGAATGGGAAAACCAGAAGAAATGGAACGGCGGCTGGCTACGGAAAATCAACGGCAAGATAGAGCCTCGCCAGGGCGGCAAACTCAAGAGCCTCTTGAATATTTTCGCCAATCCCGACCTGCCCGTGATCGACGATTACTACGAGCCGTTTGATTTCGATTACGGCCATTTGCACAGTGCGCCGGAATCCAGGGTTCCGCCGACCGCGAGGCCGCATTCGCTGATTACCGGCAAACGCATCGAAAAAATAGCAGGCGGGCCCAATTGGGAGGAAATTCTCGGCGGTGAATTCGAATCCCGCTCGCGCGATGTCAATTTCGAAGAGATACAAAAAGACATCTACGGCGAATTCGAAAACACCTTCATGATGTATCTGCCGCGTCTGTGCGAACACTGCCTGAATCCGACCTGCGTCGCCGCCTGCCCGAGCGGATCGATCTACAAGCGCGAGGAAGACGGCATCGTTCTGATCGATCAGGACAAATGCCGAGGCTGGCGGATGTGCGTTTCCGCCTGCCCGTACAAGAAAATCTACTACAACTGGCAAACCGGCAAATCGGAAAAATGCATCTTCTGTTATCCGCGAATTGAAGCGGGCGAACCGACAGTGTGCTCGGAAACCTGCGTCGGCCGGATACGCTACCTGGGCGTGCTCCTGTATGATGCCGATCGCATCGAATCGGCGGCCAGCACCGGCTCTGAACAGGACTTGTATCAACAGCATCTGGATCTTTTCCTTGATCCGTTCGATGAAAACGTACGTGCCGAAGCCCGTGCAGCCGGGATTCCCGAATCCTGGCTGACCGCCGCTCAGCAATCACCGGTTTATAAATTAATAATGGACTGGCAGGTCGCCTTTCCCTTGCACCCCGAGTTCAGAACCCTGCCGATGGTCTGGTATGTGCCGCCGCTGTCACCGGTACAGGCCGCCGCCGAAAGCGACCGGATCGGCATGGATGGCGACATTCCCGATGTGCGTTCGCTGCGCATACCGATACGCTATCTGGCCAATCTGTTGACCGCGGGCAAGGAGGAACCGGTAGCGCTGGCCCTGGAGCGCATGCTGGCGATGCGCGCCTATATGCGCAGCCTTACCGTCGACGGCGAAGTCAATACCGCCGTACTCGATCAGGTCGGTCTGACCGTCGCCCAGGTAGAAGACATGTATCGTTACATGGCCATCGCCAATTATGAAGACCGCTTCGTGATACCAACCAGCCACCGTGAATATGCAGGCGCCACGTTCGATGCCTACAGCGAACAAGGCGGCTGTGGCTTCAGTTTCGGCAACGGCTGTTCCAGCGGCAACACGAAAGTGAATTTGTTCGGCGGCACCCAGCCGGGACAGCGGCACACGTCCGCGATAAAAATCCCGATCGTCGTCGAGCCGTTTAAACAGAAGGTATAGCCATGCTGACCCTGAAAGTATTGTTGCTGCTATTAAGCTACCCCGAAGCCGAAATGATAGAAGCGCTGGACGAGATGGCCGCAGTGCTTGCAAAGGAAAACCTGTTACCGGAAGCCGATACAAATGCCGTGCTTGGTTTAGTCGATTATTACCGCAACCAGGACTTGCTGGCCCTGCAGGAAAACTACGTCGCGCTGTTCGACCGGGGGCGCTATCTGTCGCTGCATATCTTCGAACATGTGCATGGCGAATCCAGGGATCGCGGCCAGGCCATGGTGAATCTGCTGCAGCTTTATGATTCGCACGGTTTTGAAATTGCCGCGCGCGAATTGCCCGATTATATTCCGTTGTTTCTGGAATTTTTGTCCACGCAATCAAAAGCCGAAGCCGTGCAGTTGTTGCAGGATGCAATGCCGGTGCTGAGTCTATTGGGTGCTCGGCTGAATGAGCGCGGCAGCGAGTTTCATGTGATTTTTGATGCTCTGGCGGGCTTTGCAGGCGAGCCCGAAGCCATCTCGGAAATACGTCGACAAGCTGCATCCGAAGCACCCGATGAAACCCTGTTGCGCATGGATGAAATTTGGGAAGACGAAGCCGTCAGCTTTATGGGTGCAGGCGATACCTGTCAATCCCAATCGCCTACTGTAAGCCCGGTCGTTGTCACGCCGCGCGACGACTATCTGAAATCGCGAAACCGTTCTCTTTGAAGGAGCGCCCTTATGAATTATTTCAATACTTTTTTATTCGGTTATTATCCCTATATCGCCATCATCGTGTTTTTTGTCGGCAGCGCAATCCGCTATGATCGAGATCAGTATACCTGGCGCACCGGTTCCAGCCAGTTGTTGCGCGCGAAGGAACTGCGCATCGGCAGCAACTGGTTTCATGTCGGCATTCTGCTGCTGTTTGTCGGCCATTTCGCCGGCTTGCTGACGCCGCCCGACATCTACCACGGCCTGGGTGTATCGACCTCAGCCAAGCAAATTCTGGCCGTGATTGCCGGCGGCATTTTCGGCGGCATCTGTTTTAGGGGAATCTTTATTTTAATCCGCCGCCGGCTTACCGATGCCCGCATACGCTCCACCAGCAGCCGCATGGACATCGCTATCCTGCTGCTGATCGGGTTTCAACTGGTGCTAGGTCTTATAACCCTGCCGCTGTCGCTCTACCACAGCGACGGCGTTAATATGCTGTTGCTATCCGAATGGGCGCAGCGCATCGTCACTTTTCGCGCCGGTGCCGCGGATCTCATTGCCGGAGTAAATTTTATATTCAAACTGCACCTTTTTTTCGGCATCACCCTGTTCCTGGTATTTCCATTCAGTCGTCTGGTGCATGTCTGGAGCGTACCGCTCGGCTATATCGCGCGCCCCTATCAAGTGGTTCGCAAACGGTGAATGAAAAAGGTTCAAGGCGCAAGGTACAAGGAAAAATATTGGTAGCCTCGATGTAGTTACACGTAATCGAGGCTTATTGGACTCTTATTCCCTCGATTCCGCAAGCTTCATCGAGGCGTGTATCTCTCTAAAAAAGGTCACATCATGATTCGATCACACAATTTGATATTGTTATTCATCTTATTAAGCAGTTCAATGGTGGGTTGCTCCGAAGAAGAAGAAAAATACAAGCAAATGGCGAAAAATTCCGCCGCCGTTCAGGCAGAAATAACCAGGCATAGTCCTATGCCTGCCCAGGAAAAGGCGGCTCATGCCTCGCATGATACGGCTGGACATCCCAGTACCAGCATACAGTCTTCCGAAACGAAATCCTGTATTGGTTGCGGAACCGATGAAATCGGCCGCAAGGCGGATGATTTGCCGCCGCCTATAAACCGAAAAGAATCTCAGCTCGTCACCGTTGAACTGTATACTGACGAGCTGGTTGCCGAAATGATGCCGGAAGTGACTTATCAATACTGGACTTATAATGGTAAGGTGCCGGGACCCTTCATTCGCGCGCGAGCCGGCGATCAAATCGAAATCCATTTGAGGCACGGCAAACCCGGCGCAGCCGATCAGGGACACGATGAACATATTTCCGAGCAGCACGAGAATGCCGGGCATTCAACTCATTCCATCGATCTGCATGCCGTTATCGGCCCAGGCGGCGGCGCGCCGCTGATGCAAGTCGCACAGGGTGAAGAAAAACGATTCCGTTTTAAAGCCATGCGTCCGGGTATTTATGTGTACCACTGTGCCAGCCCTCATGTGCCGTCTCATATCGCCAACGGCATGTATGGCATGATGCTGGTTGAGCCGGCAGAAGGCCTATCCCGGGCTGACCGCGAGTTTTATGTCATGCAGGGTGATTTTTATACAGTCGGAAATTACGGCGATAAAGGATTACAGGCGTTCAGCAAAGAAAAACTGTTAGCAGAACGTCCTGATTATTTTTTGTTTAACGGCCGAGTCAACTCGCTCAGTGGCGAGCGAGCCCTGAAAGCGAAAGTCGGTGAAAAAATACGGTTGTTCGTCGGTGTCGGCTCGCATATCGCTGCGAACTTCCATATCATCGGTCAAATCTTCGATGATCTGTACCCGGATGGGGCGATCATGAGCCCGCCGCTGCGCAATGTTCAGACCACGGTTATCGCTCCTGGCTCCGCCGTAATGATCGAATTTACCGCCGAAGTGCCCGGTAAATACCATCTGGTCGATCACAGCCTGACACGTTCAATCGATAAAGGCGCGATTGCCGAATTGGTTGTTGAAGGACCGGAGCAGCTCGAATCCTATCAGTCAATCCATCAATAATATTCACTTTGCCCTGCATCCACACCTGGGAGACAGGTATCGCTTCGCCGCGTTCACGATACTCCCCTGGGCTTTCTAACAATGCCAAAAGTGACCGTACGGATTATTTTTCTCGCGAATGCAATGTTATGATGATACAAACCGGTTAAAGTCGAAATATTAAAGAATGACATAACGAAACGTTTAAGGCCTTCCAACACATTTCGTTCATAAACCTGATTACAATAGCCGGTCAAAAATTTATCAGCCTCATGACTTAGCAGGACTGAATTTTCAATACCAAAGGATTCACGACAGTAATCTTTCTTATAGGCACTGTTCTTTAAACAGGAAAGAAAATGACTGTAATAATAGAGCTCTTTGTTATCCGTTAAATTATTGCCGTGGTGGCGTTTTAATGCCAATGGTTCAGATAAAACCAACACATCACACAAACAGGACAATCTCAGTATGAAATCAAAATCTTCGGAATGTTTCATAAAAAGATCAAATCCGCCTGCCCTCTTCGCTTCCAGCCTACTGAACATCATCACTGAAGCGGTTCCTATGAAATTTTCCTTAACGAAATATTTTTGAAATTCATGGCCGGGGATTCTGCGGTCCTGGACTGATTGGACCAGTAATGATTTCCCATGCTTGTTATTCGCAGGCGATGGATTATCCTCATAATAATTGCAGCATATCAATCCACTGGACATACCGTGATCGCCAAGTGCTTTTACTTTGACCTCCAGCATGTTTGGAAACCAGATATCATCAACGTCCAGGAAAGCAATCCAATCGCCCGTAGCCTGTGCGAGACCGATATTTCTCGCCACGGAGACCCCATAATTTCGTTGAGTGATTGCGACGATCGGCACTGAACTGGAAACCTTTAATTCTTCCAGTAAATAAGCGGTATTGTCAGTCGAACCATCATCGATAATCACAATCTCGGTGGGTAGATAGGTCTGATTATTAATGGAATTTACTGCATCTGCCAGGAATTCCTGGCCGTTATAACAGGGTATGACAACACTGATTTTCAAGAGTCTAGCCCCATATTAGAAAACATGGATTTTGCCGCTACTATATCTTCACGATTAAAACCGGTCGGAACAGGATTTTTATTTAATGGGCATCCGGTGATTTGGTATATCGTTAAACCATGAGTTACGGCAAAATTCGTCGTCTTTTGGCTATAGGGATATATAATCTGTTTTTTATTCAGCAGACCGGCCAATACCATGCAATGAAAACGCGTTGATACAACAATTTCGGCTTCAGCCAGTGCAGTTAACAGCTTATTTTCTGTATTACTGATGATATTGACAGGTCCACGGGTACGAATCATTTCTTTAATTTTATTCAGCCAATACAAGTCTTCGCTGTCTTCGAAGCTCAGCAACTCGATGGTGTAGCCTTCGCCATGATACTGCTCGATTAGCCCTAGAATCTCACTCAAAAAACCATCCATACCCACTCCAACACTTCCATCTTTATTGATATTGGTCACAGAGATTGCTATTTTCTTCTGTCGCGCCACATCCGCGTAAGATTGCAGATCAATGCCCATGACCGGATCCGGAATCCATTCCACTCTGGTAGCGCCCATGTCTCCAAGCAACTGCTCCGAATATCTGTCACGCACTTTCCAACAGTCGACTAATTTATTGACTTTCCTGATATAATTCGAGTACTCATTGATATCACGATAGGGACCCAGGTTTGCGCCAATAACGTAATTGTTTCCGCCGTAAAACTTGTTTAATAGCAGCAGTTTAATTTTCCAGCGAAACATGCTGATCTGCGAATCATTCTCCGCCATAAACAGACTGCCGCCGACAAGCGCAAAGTCCGCACCAAACTTCCATCTTAAAGGCAGCGCTCGACCATTCTTGATATACGATATATTTTTATTCAGAAAATAGGGGTTGATTTTGTTGCCGCAAAAAAAATAGGATTTATAATTGGACCCATTGATGACCGAAGAAAACATCAGGTCATCACCCAGGTTATTATTACTATAACCCGCTATAATTAACTTCTTCCCCATAAATTAAGCCTTTTAGATACAAAACAATACTCAGCACAAACAGGTGCGTAAACTCAGCACAGATCAATATAAAAATTCACAAATCGCCGACCAGCTGAAATATATTTATCATTTATTTTGTAGAAAGCCGAAAACCGGCTACGAACAAAAACCTGAAAATGAATTTAAAATTACCTAACACATACCTTTTCCACATCCTGCCTGGTTCCAAAGCCAGTCTCCACAGCCATTCCATTCCGCATGACCTGAAAATTTTTGGAGATCTTCTGATCTTTCCCGAAAGAAAATCCAGAACAGCTCCCCCATTAACAATAAGCACAGGGTAGTGGAGTTCTCTTTTCAGCAGCATACTCAGTTTCTCCTGTTTGGGCATTCCCATCCCCAATAGAATCAACTTAGGCCGGTACTGTTTGGCCTTTTCAAGATACCAATCCAGACATTGAAAGCCATTGTCATAGTCAATAACGTCAACACCAAAATCAGTGATTTTATCGGATGCCAATTTCAAATTCGGGTTCTTCGTTCCGAATAAAAGACAGCTTTCACCCGAAAACTGGCCCAGAATTTCAGGAATAAAATCGGTCCCGTTCATGTTCAATCCGGGTTTTTTGTTCCAAAAAAAATAGGCCAGCTTCATGCCTGAACCATCCCTCAGCAACCAGTCAGAATCCATCAAGTCTTCAAAAAAACCGTGCTTTTCAAAGCACAGGTTTACTGCATGCGCATTAACAAAAGATAATACCGAGGGTTTGTCTATGCCTTTCAGCATCCTGGTCAGGTCATTTTTGCCTGAATCAGAGAAGACTACATAAATTTTTCCGGCAAGATCGCTTAATAGCTTTTGGCTAGTCATCGGTTAAGTTCCAAATTCAGACGCCGGTCCCGTTCGAGCAGAAAGTTTGCGCCATGTCCAGCGTCTATTTTGCTTTCGAGATAGTCAATGATGAAGCGGTTCGTCGCTTCCGTTTCCGACTCGTGTTCGGCGCGATAGCTGCCTTTGAACATTTTTGCGACGGTGGTTGTGCCGGTTTTGGCCTCTCCGATGCAGTGAATATGAAACTTCCGGGGCAGTCTTTTCCTGAACAGCGGGAAAAAAGATTTTTGAATCGCCATCGAATTACCTTTTTTTTAATATGAAAAAGCCTTCTGAGTATCGCCTTTACATCCTTTTTGTCTTCTTCGTTGAATATCAAAAAATAGGCGGTCAGTAGATAAAGCGCAGTGCATAAGGCGCTTGCGGATAAAAGCCTCACCCAGCCATAGAGAGAAAAGTGGCTTTGCAAATAAACCGCCAAACAGCACATCGGAATCAAGCCAATGAACGGCTTAAGGAATTCTTTAAAATAACGATAAACGGGTAGATCGATCACCCTTCCTGCATAAATCGGAATAAAAATCGCGTTTTTGAATACGAGGGCAATGGAGGTCCCCAAGGCAACTCCGACAATTCCCAGATTCAAGAATACGATAAAGGCAACTGAAAGCAGCAGGTTGGCGAAGGCGCTGATCAGGTTGACAAGAGCAACCCATTTCACTTTGCCCATACCGGTCAGTATCGATTGGGCGGGCATGGCGCTGAGTATGATGACCAAGGGAAGAATCGATGCCCAGAAAACAGATGAAACATACTCATACTCGGGTCCCACCCAGGTCGCCAGTAGCTCTTTTGAAAAAAGGGTTAACAAGACGGCAGGCGGAGTGACCAGCACAAGGACAAGTCTAAGACATCGGGTCATGATCGCTCGAATTTGATCAACATTCTCATTGGCCTCAAGTTCGGTAATTAACGGAGTAAGCACCCCCACGGCCGCCATAACGACGGCTCGGATCATCTCGTTCCACCGTGCGGCCAGGGAATATCCGGTGACGTAAGCGGAGCCAAGAAATTTATTGATGATGATGTAATCTGTGTTCAAAAACAAAAGAATGTTTATTTGAGTGACGAATATCCAGAAACTATAGGCTCCGACCTCTTTCAACTTTGACCTGTCGAAAAGCTTTCTGGACACCTTAAGGGTCGGAACCAGGCGTTTGGAAAGCCTCGCCTGTAGTACAGTCGCCAAAACATTGGAAAAAACGGTCGCGGCGGCAAGGTAAATGACATTGGCTTCGATATAGATGAACGACCCGATGACCACGGCGACATAGAGAATTTGCGTAAAGAAAGAGACCAGATTCTTCAGGTCGAAACGTTGCTGCGCATACAAGCCAATGGTATGGGGACTGAAAACGACCGGGATGAATATGTTGATGCCGAGCAGCAGGACGACGATGCGCGCTTCCATTTCGTGGCCGGCAGGTACTTCGAGCAACGTCGGGAACGCCCAGGCAAAATAAACAAAGGGTATGAAGGCCAACACCGTTATTCCCGCCAACAGGACGAATGCGGTACTGGCGTACCGGTTTGCTTCCTCATACTCCTTTTTGGCAAGGTGCAGGGTAAAATAGCGGCCCACGGAATTCTGAATACCTCCCGAGGCCAGGATCACGAAGGCGATGCAGGAGTTCACCAGCGGCATAATGCCATAGACCTCCGCTCCGAGACGGGAGAGTAAAAACGGGGTCATGAAAATGGCGATAAACAGTCGCAGGAAATGAAAACCTACGTTAGTCACCACGTTTATTGCGATCCTTTTTTTCCGATGTTCCATGTGTTTCATTACCTGATATGAGTAGTCAGCATTTTTCTGCCTGGTGATTTGCAATATAAAATCTGCTCGTTTTTTTGTTTTGGAAGTATATGCGATGGAATAGGCAACCCTCTCGCTTCAGACGTCATTCCGAATCCCGTTTGGACCTCACCCACTCGACTTGTCTGTCGACGAAAAAATTGTAATACAGCGGTATCTTGCCGAAGATATAACAGAGCCCTGCCGGCAAGTTACTGACTCCGAACAAATGCCGGCCGAAACTCAGCCAGCACAGCGCGATTGAAAGACTGAACAGAATAAAAAGGCCTGATGCGGTGATAAAGAGCCCTATATCTCCGCTGACTAGCGACCATAACAGGCTGACGGCACACATCGCCGCGGCCCATAGCGTCAGAAACGACAAGGGCGGAACACTCAAATCCAATGCCATTGCAATGAGCCCGGCTTTTCCAGTTAAAATGCTGGTCGCCAGCAATCCTGGAGCATCACTCGCAATCATGCCGAGATGTCCATGTTCCCAGCGCGTTCTTTGGGTTATCGCACCTTCTTCGCTCGCCGGAAAATAACTGACGACTTCAGCCTCCGGACAAAATAAAGGCGGTATGCCCTGTCTGGCCAGTTCGAGGCCCAATTTCAAATCCTCCACGATATGATCGTTGGCTAGCGCAGCCTTGACGATCACAGGCCAGGGAAAGGACATTCCGGTTCCCATCAGTTGACAGGGCAATCCCAAACGATGAAACCCCAGCGGCCGCACCTTGTTTTTGATGATCCAGGCAAACTCAGCCATAAGCCGGCTCATGCGTCCATCGTCCGGCCTCAGCATCAGGTAGAGCGCCTGCACCGGACGCCCTGTCGCCGCCGTTTTACGGGCAATCCGGTCGAGCGCACCGTCTTTCAACAGACAGTCTGCATCGACGACAACCACCACCTCGGGCGGATCGTCGTCAAGGCAGCGGATGCCGAAATCCAGCGCATAGCCTTTGCCGCGCAATTTTGAATTATCCCGTTCCGCGACTTCCGCACCGGCATCACGGGCAATTTGAGCCGTGTCGTCGTCACAATTATCGGCGACGACCATGAGCCGGTCGCTTGCGGATAATTGTGCGGCAAGATTGGCCAACGTTTTCGCGATTCCGGCCGCTTCGTTATGCGCCGGCACGAGCACGGCGATCCTGGGACGCCGATCGGGCGATACGGCAGGGTCATCTTCAATTCCCTTGGGTTCCGCGGTTTCCGGGTCGGAACCGGGCAACGCCGCGATTACCTGAACGAAAAATACGGTAACGGGTATTGCTGTTATAACGATTAAAAACAACAGTAGCGCTTCTACTCCGGCAGTCATGTCGCCGCCTTGGCGGCGGGTGTCCGGACGCCGGTCGTTTGAGCAAACAATGCAATCAGTTTTTGCGTCTCTCTTTCTATATTGTGCCTTTCCAGCACTCTCTTGTGCGCCTTTTCACCCATGTTTTCAAGCTCCGCAACCGGCAAGCCCAAACATTTTTCCATCGCCGTCACCAGTTCATCAATCGATCCGGCCGGAAACAGCCAGCCATTTTCGCCCGGATTGACCAATTCGGGTATGCCCCCGACATAGGTGGTCAACACCGGCCTGCGCAACGCCATCGCTTCCATAATCACCACGGGCAAACCCTCGGCAAAACTGGGCAAAACCAGAGCCCGCGCCGCCAGCAATTCGTCCCTGACTTGTTCGCCGCTGAGCCAGCCGGTGATGCGGATATGCTGTTTCAAACCGAACGCGTCGATCATCGCTTCGACTTCGGCACGCCGTTCGCCATCGCCGGCAAAAACCATTTCCACGTTGATGCCGCGGGCGACCAGACGGGCGACCGCTTCAACCAACAGCACATGGCCTTTTTGCTCGCATAATCGACCGACACATACCAGCCTGGGAGAGTCCTGTATGCTAACGGCGGGAACATCGTAAAAGGCTTGATCGAGGCCGCAATGGACAACATTGATCTTCATCCAGTCTTTTTGGGCGCTCCACCGGTACAACTGGCTGCGGGTATAGGACGTGACGGCGGCAACAAAAGCCGAGCGCGCTATTTTCTCTCCGAAGCCGATATATTCCGGCCTGTCGAATTCTTCCGAACCGTGCACGGTAAAGCTATAGGATATCCCGCTCAGGGCGCTTGCCAGCATCACGACTTCCGCCGAATTGGTTCCGAAGTGCGCATGCATGTGTCCGATACCGTTGTTGTGCAGCAATGGAACCAAATAACAAGCCTCGCCGAGGTAAATCAGGTGATAAGGCAAAGGCCTTTCGGCCCGCAGCCCCATTTTAATAGCCAGCATCAAGGTTTTGAGCAGGATCAACGGCCGAGCTGCGAACATCCTGCAAGCAGCCTTGAGCAGTCCGAAAATTCCGGTTTGCAAAACATAGTGAGTACGCTCCCGTTCGAGTTCATCGGCGGCATCCGCCAGTTCTCCCGACCAGCCGCGCAGAGCGATACGATGAACGTCTATTCCCTGACGTTCCAGTGCCAGGATTTCGCGCCTGATAAAACTATGGCTGACCTTAGGGTAGTGATTGACAAAATAAGCAATTCTCATGTTATTCAATCTCCGATTCGCACTAATTCGCCGCTGACGCTGGAGGCTTCATTTACGCCGCTCGTCGCATATAAAACGCTCGCAAAGTTAGCTGCCTGCCAGACAAACTGGCTGCTTTCTCCGTTCTTGAGTTCGCCGCTGTCAAAGACGTATTTTTTTGCAGACTTATCATAGATACGTAACCGCAGCAATCCGCCGCCGGTCGTTACCGCAGTCAGTTTATAGGTTTTACCGGCGACAGGGCTCGCCCATGACACGCTGCTGATGACGCGATTGCTGTAGTTGACCTGAACGGTCCTGTTCAGAGCGGCCGGGAAAACCACCGCCTGTCGCCAGGTGTCATACACGCCGCGTGTAGTTCCTGATTGAAGATTCCAGTTTCCTCTCATCGAAAGGATATTGAGATTTTTATTGACATCGAAAGTCCTTCCTTCTCCATCCACCCAGTCATCCGCAGCAACGACCTGGCGCAGAGCGGTTCTGATCCGGTCCAAATCGTCGGCGACGTTATCGCTCCATCCGCCTGCGTGCAAATTGAAGCCGGAACCGTTTTCTACGTAGATGACAAAAGGCGTGCCCTGGTTACGGTCCACGACATAAGCGCCGTAAACCTTCAAGGTTTCGGCGACTTTACGCAATGCCGAACTGGCGATCGAATCGGTATTGAAGGATGCGGGCAGCAGCATCAACGCGCCTTCAGGAATGCTGCCGGTATTCGAGGCCGCAGCATTAGCGTCCGCCGATGTTGCGGGAAAAATATAGGCCGGATCGGGCGACAGCGCATTGAAGGTGAGTGACATCGCCAGCGTATGCCGGTAAAGCCTATCACCATCGTCTATCTCGTGTGTGCGGATCAAACCTGCCGAGGTCGGAACCCCTGCCGCCCGTGCGCCCTGAAAATAATGCGCCGGGTCTCCCCATCCCCTGCCCTTGAGGTCGGACCAGGCATACTGGGCGGCCACCCACTTTCCGTCGAGCTGCTGGAGTTTGTAAAACGAATGAATCATACCAGCGACCGGATCGACAATATCGGCGTGACCGTCATTGCCGGAAGCCGGAATGACGCCGGCTGGCCAGCGCGGAATCGTGACATTATGGTAGGATTCGGAATCAGGGTCCCATAAACCCTTGCTCCCAGGCAGTCCGGTTACGGTGACGGCGCCGTCATCAGGATCGCTCAAAAAAACGCCTGCCGAATAAGCCCCCGATGCGACGCTGGGAAAATACTCCGATGTCGGAATGACGAATGTCCCTAACACGGGATTTACCGGGTGGCTGTTCCAAAACGAATCCGCGGCAAAAGGCTTTGAAAATGTTCCCCATTCCGCCGCGGACGAAATACCCGAATACATTAAAGCGCTCCATGTGCCGCAGCTAACGGACAAGAAAAAAAACAAACTTTTTATTTTTATCCCGAATATTCTGTACATGATATGTCTCCCCATCAGGTTAAATCAATATAAAACAATGCCTTGCATATATCGCCGATGCCCAGGCCCATAACCCTTTTTTCAATTTTCAACAAAGCACTGTCATTGAACATGCCGGAACACAGACTGTTATCTGAACCTCTCGCCCAGTTTTTTGCCAAGGGCAATCCAGCGATGTTCATAGTAAAATGTGGACAGGTGAGCGAGAACGAACAACACGGCAAACAGCAAAGGACGCTTGGCGTATTTTTCAAGCGTTTCACCGCTGCCGAACCAAGATCCCGCCAGCAGCGGATGAATGACATAAAGAGCAAACGAAATTGCGGCAAGGTAAGCTAATGCTTTATGATTCAGGTATGCCGCGAATCGTGTGTGCGGATTCATGATCGTGGCGCCAATCAGGGTGGCCGCGGCATAGGGCCGCAAATAATTCAACCCTTCGCCTTGCTCCAGACAAGATAGAACAAAAAGTCCAAGCAAAGGCCATTGAGGCATCTTTTTAATAAGCCTTAATACGGTTGTGCCGAAACGGCCATGATAGATGAGGGCAAGCGTGCATCCGGCGAGAATCTCGTCTATACGGTAGTAGGTAATGCTGGACACATGGACTTCATGAGATACCCGAAGGGCAGTGAACAGCAGGCTTAAAATGGGCAGAATCACCAATCCGCGCTTGCCCAAGACAGCGACCAATGCGGCGACCCCAAAATAAAACTCAACTTCGACACATAAGCTCCACATATGATCGGTTAGCGGTATGAGATGTTTGGGCGGCCAATTTGCGTAAAACAGGAAATGGGCGATCCATGTATCCATGGGCGCTTCGGCAATGGCCAGCGTCAATAGGAGATACAGCCATGCCAACGGTATGATTCGAAAAAATCGACGAAGCAAAAAATCGGGAATCGCCGATTTTTTTATCAAAACCGAGGTGATCAGGAAGCCTGAAAGAACAAAAAAAACGACCATCCCGAGCACGCCTGCAGAAACGTTCAAATGCAATTCCTTGGGCCCGAGCGGCAACAAATGGGCAGCCAGAACAAATAGAATGCTGATGCCTCGCCATCCGTCCAAAACGTCGAGATGATCGTTTGTTTTTATGGTTCGAGATTCACTGTTCAGCATGATCCGGCACCTGTTAAAAAGACCCTTGCTCGCTGAGTGTCGATACCGGCAAGACTTCTCGGGGCCGATTCTGCTTCTCTATAGAAGGTAGCGGTCGCAAGTGCTGAGCCGATGATGAACCAGAAATACCAGTTGAAAACCAGATAATGCAATATATTGTCCGATACCGATACCATCAGGTATTCGATGATCAACACAACGGCAGTAAGCCCCGCCAGTCTGTCATCAAGAAACAGCGAACGCAGGGATAACGCCCCCCTGATAAACAACCATAGAAAAGCCGATAATCCGACCAAACCGAGTTCGAAAAACAGCTGCACATAGACGCTGTGGGCTCCCATATGGCTGCCGCCCGAAAGCGGAAAAAATACAGGAGAATAATAAGTAAATGATTCACCTCCGTAACCCAGCAAATACTTCCCTGTCTGCATCCATTTCAAGCCGGTTTCCCACATTAATCGCCTCCACGCAAACGAGTTTAATTTTGCATACTGCACGTATTCATTGCCCGTCCCCAGATCCAGCAATCGCTCCTGAACGCTGGGTATCAGCAAAGCCAGAAAGGGCGCAAGTATTAAATAAACAAGGTAGCGACGCTCAAACAAAAAACCGTACAGAAAAAATAATGCAAAGCATGCAATCCATGCGCTCCGGGTTTGCGTCAGCAACAAGAGCACGAGCAACACGAACATATAAATCATCAAGGCCATTCGTTTTACTGCAGGTAGCCTTGCAGCCATGCCGTTTTTCAGGATATACAAGGTCAATGAAATGACCAACGTTAAATAGAACGCAAAAATATTAGGGTGGGAAAATGTGCTTTTCAGCCGAAATCCGGCTAATCCGCCTAAACTTCCGTTCACAAACAGATCAAACAGCGCATAGCCGACCGGCACCGCGGAAGACCATAAAACAAGGCGCGCGCAAAAACCGAATCCCTCTCTGGAGCGAACCAGATAAAAACTGCCGATAAATACCGAGAAATTCGAAAGCGCCCCCAAATACATCCGTATCGCATCGGATTTCGATGGCGCAATCATCACTCCGTATAACCCCGCCAATAAAAAAAACGACCACATTGAGAACATCTTTTTGGGGAATACTCCCGGTTTTTCGACGACGAGCAACAATGCGATCAATAACATAAAGGCATTAATCAAGGCGCCAAAACCTATATTCATTCCTCCAAAATTGAATTTGGTCGCCGCCAGTAACAAATCGCCGCTGGCCCTGAATAACAGGATCAACACCAGCAATAAAATCCTGCTGAACATAAAAAGAAATGCCAGCATGATGAGAACAGGCAGGACCATCAAGAGGGCCGTATGATCCCCTATCGTTCCGACATAGAACGGAATAGCTCCTCCTATCGAGCCGGCAACCACGATAATCACGGCGATAAAGACACTCGGGTGCTGACGGGAAAATGGCTTTCCTAACGTATTTTCCTTATAGAACATCGTTCACCTTAACGGGGGGCTTCATCTTCAAACACTTTCTCTAAAAAGGTCCGGACCTGTGCCGTTGCTCAAATCAAGATCAGGGAGCCACATACTGTTATTCAAAAGTCGACAGAGGACGTCAGATCAATAACCCAAATTTTGGGTAAGCTTGCGTTTGGTGACCCTCAATATCCCGCGAATGAATAAATTCAGGCTGTTGACGCTTAAATCGAGACGCATGATTTCCATGCCGATTCGCACCGCATCAGACATCGAGCCGGCCAATATAAACGTATTCATAAAACAGGTCAGCGTGATGACCCGCTTGCGAATTCCCATAGCGGCTAAATCATTGCTGATTTTTTCCAGCAGCCGCTTGTGACCTTGAATGATTGAATCCGGATTCGACGATATCCGATATCTGTCGTTTCTGTTTTGAAGATAATGAACCAGATAGTCCTCGACGCAACATACCTGGGTGATTCGGCTCAGTCGGATGAATAAATCCCAATCCTGGCAACTTTTCATTTTTACATCGAGCCCGTCTACCGCCTTCAATGCTGATTTCCGCACCATGACGCTGGAAAAAGTACCGATATAATTCTTTATCAGCAATTTATCCAATGCCAGCCCATCGATTGAATAGCTGTCTCGCCCCAGTTCTTCGCCTGCCGGGTCGTTTCTAATGAACCAGGTATACACAAATCCATAGTCTTCACCTTTTTCATACAGGAGCTTGATTTGCATTTCGAGTTTCTGCGGCGCCCAATAGTCGTCGCTGTCCAGAAACGCCACAAACTCGCCTTTAGCCGCTTCAATACCGGTATTTCTCGCCGCGGCTCCACCCCGATTTGTGTCATGTTCCATATAACGAATCCTTGGGTCGGATAACGTTTTGATATGAGCGAGAGAGTCGTCGGTCGATGCATCGTCTACCACAATCACTTCGAAATCATGAAAGGTCTGCTTCAAGACCGATTCGATACAGATTTTGAGGCAGTGCCCTCTGTTAAAAGATGGAATAATGACGCTAATAATCGGCACACGGTTCTCCCAACACGCTATGAAACTAAAAGGAATCGCTGAATCAATCAGCGCTTTTGTTAAAATTTTATTTGTCGAATCAACTGTCTTATTCAAAAAGCCAACTTAATATTGATTCCACCGAACTGGGACTGATAAGTCCGTAGCGGATTATTGGAGTCCCGCTCTTCGTGTTTGATGACGGCTGACATTTCGGTGTTTGCAAACGGGTTGTAATTTAAATTCAAACCAATAAGCGCTATCCGGTCTTTTTGGGTAAACGTATCCGCGTCTTTAATCCCTGTCTCTCCGAGAAAATCCTGTTTTTCATAACTCAGCATCATGCCCAGCTTAACCTTGGGCGTTACCGACCAGGACGGGATAAGCCGTACTCCCTGGCTCAATACAAAACTTGAAATCAAGTTATTGGCCTGAGCGATTTCCCGCCATCCGCTCAACAACACGTCTGTCTTTGTGCTGAACGCCCAATATACATTCGCTCTGGAGGTGATCGCCGAAAAATTGCGCACGTTCAGATGGTCATAGTCCTGCTGGGTATAGCCGATTCGCCCGTCCAGCCGTGTTTTAATGCTGTAATTCCACACCCCTTCAAGGTGGTAATCGCTACGAAAGTACGCGTTGTCGATTGGACTGTCGGGTGTAAAACTGCGATTAGGATATAAGCCGTCAGTTTGCCTCACTTTTATTCCGAGCATGTTTTTGGCCGGATTAAGATATTGAATTCCCGTTTCCAGCGAATCTTCGCGCAGATTCCCGACCTGCCTGGCGCCTCCGGAAAAAAGTAAATCGTTACGGCTGAGGCCGCCAAGCAAAAACCAATCAGATGAAATTTGATACGCTCCGTCGGCAAAATATTTTTCTTCAGTCTGCAAATTTTTTATCAATCTGTTGATTTGGTTAAAACTGCCGAGTGACTTTTTGTTGCCATAACCTACATCGCCTTTCAGGTTTTGCCCCAATTCCCAATTCCATTGCCCTAATAAATTGTGGCCGAGGTAATCCAGTTCATCATACGTATCAAACCAGGTTTGATTGAGTTCGGCTTTTAACAACAACTGTTGACGGCTGAGTTGCCAATCAATGTCAATGCCGCCTCGAATCTCTTTAATGAAGTCGCTCTTGGCATTTTTTCCTGTTCGCTCCTGCACCGAGACGGTGTCTGATAGACGCAATAAGTTGCTATCGAATTTCAGGCTGGATGCCAGGTATGGCCTGATGGTGTCATTCTGTCCGGCGACCGATAAAGTCGCTTGTCCTATCAACACAAACAATCCCAACGCAGAGCGGCTAAACACTTGACAGTGTCGCAAACGCACCCGCTTTGGTGATGCTGCAAATTCCTTTCGAGCATCTTCAAATTCCCCTGCCTTATGAGACTTTGCCATTCCACTATATTGCGCCTGTTACGCTACTGTTGATCGGTTCATCACCAGAAATCTCGATGTAGGTAGTTATTGGCGTAACGTCTCATTTTGAAACAGCTACGCAAAACCGGTTATCATTTATTCTGACGAAAACAAGTTAAAAATCACTGATCACCGCTCCCACGCAGACCGCTCCGGAGTCTTCCAATAAATGTCTCATTTGTTTTAAATCGGCCAACTGTGTTTTATGTTGCCGGGCAAGAAGCAGCGCACCGCCCGCTACGGCTGTCAGCAATTGTGCATCAGTGCCCTGTTTTTCGGCGGGCGTATCCACTAGAATCACATCATAATCCTGCGCCAGCTGCTTAATACACGAATCAAAACCTCGACTGATCAGTTCCGCCGGGTTTGGCGGAAGCGTACCGGCGGTCAATACCGACAGATCATTGAATACGGGCATCCTTTCGATAACGGATAGTTCGGTGCGGCCGGCTAAGACGTCTGATAAGCCTTGTTTTTTCTCGATATTGAACAACTCGTGCTGGCGAGGACGGCGCAAATTCGCGTCAACCAATACAGTGCGTTCACCCAATTGGGAATAGACAATCGCCAAATTCGCCGCCAAATAACTGCGCCCTTCCTCCGGATCGCAACTGACAATGGTCAAGGCCTTGCCTCCACTCGCGAACCAGCGCAACATCAGTTGACTGCGTATCGCCCTTAGCATTTCTACTGGCTTGCTGAAAGGCTGGTAGGCTGCGATTAATTCGGCGCTTAATCCGCTACTTGTGTTTGCCAGGAAAGGAAAATCGAATTGCCGGGACAACGCATGATTAATATCATCTTCGGTGATCAGCCCCAGAGCCCTGGCGGCATCGCCAAACAAGAGACCTTGCTCTTTCTGCAACCGCAGAATGCCTTCCGCATCTGCCGTACTTATCTTGCCGGCATCCAGCAGCAGGCTGCCAATGGTAGGAGCAGGAGGATTCATGACAGCCCTCTCTTAGCCAATTGAATTTTCCATCGGGTGTTCCGGGATTTGTGCGGCGCAGTCATCACACCCAATATCGGTAATGCCAGACTCTCGATGATATCGATCGAGGATCGCACACGCCGGTCATATAATTCCACCAATAAGACGAACCCCACGCCCAGTATCGTTCCAATAAAAACGGACAGGACCATATTGAGCCATACTTTCGGTTTGCTTGGGTATTGGGGCACAATGGCCGGATTCAGCACGGCAATATTGGTTTGACTGATTTCGCTTTCCATTCGGGCCTGAACTGTCTTTTGCATCGCGTTGTCGTAGGCTTTCTGGGTATTTTCAACTTCATTTCGTAATATCGCCATGGCGTCATGCTGCTTTTTAAGTTCCAGCACCTTGTTTTTTTGCTCGGCCAGGGCTTGGGAAAGATTACCATCCCGCTGGTTCGAAGCGGCGAGATCACTGGCAATGCCGCCCAGAACGGTGTTGACTTCCTGTTTGATTTTTTTTCTTAAACTGGCTATCTCTGCTTGCGCCTGCAAATAATGAGGATGATTTTTATCAATCCGATTCGCCAATTCCGCAAATTTCGCCTCGGCGCGTGCAAGGTCGGATTTCAACGCCTGAACAAAACCATTGTCCAGCACCTCTTGCATCGATTCATAGGATCCGCCTTTTTCCAGGGCATGGGCCAACTGATTCTTCCTGGACATCAATGCATACGTTCGGCCTTGGCTTTCAACGAGTTGTTTGGCGATTTCGGCCAGCCTGGTATCTTCCAGATCCAACTGATCCTCCACTTTAACGATGCCGTGCTGCTGTTGAAAAACCGATAGTTTTTCATGGGCCTGTTCCATGCGATCTCGCAAAACGGTCAGTTGTTCGTCGAACCAGTCAGCATTCTGCTTGGCCGGTTGGACCTTCAGTTCCACGGCCGTTCGAATATACGCTTGAGCAAAGGCATTGGCCACCGATGCGGAAAACTCGGCGTCTTTGGCAGAAAAAGCCAATTTGATGATGCTGCTGTCGCTGGGAAGCATAACTTCTAAACTTTTTAATAAGCCGTCGGCAAGCCAATCCCTGATATCGCCTGTTCCGCCGCTTTTCCTGAAGTCCTCCCGGGGCTTTGGGTCCTGCGTTAAATTCAGTAAATCCACCACTTTGAGAGCAACATGATGACTGGCTATCACTTCTTTCTGTGTCGCCAGATAACCGGACAATAACTGGGTCGGAAAAACCATGCCGGTAACTGGATCTATTCCGCGTTGATCCAAAACCAGAGCCGTCGTCGCGACATACTGTTTGGGCATGAAAAGGCTTACGATTAAGGTCATCAGCACAGTAGCCGCCAGGGCCGATATCAACAATGTCTTGCGTGCCCACAGGATGATGAAAATTTGCTGTAAATTCATAAAATGCAGTCCCAAGCCATTAAAACCACCTTTCATCGACGACCACGACGTCCTCTTTATTAACAGGATCGGTCAATTCCACGTCAATCGAGTCTTGATTGCCTTCCTTGTTTCTTCGTTCTATCACGGTGCCTCGTAATGTACCGCGCAAAGATAAGCCGCCTGCTAAGGATATGGCCTGGGCCACCGACATATTCGGATCGAGCCGGTAAGCCCCCGGTTTTTGAACTTGACCATAGATATAAAATACTGGCGCTTTGGGAATGTATAAGATATCGCCTTTTTCAACCTTCAGTGCCGGACCGTCGCCGGGAAGCTCTAACGCGTCCCTTAAGTTAATTTCCCTTTTGGATAATTTCCCATCAACCAGAGTGGTGATAATCACCTGGTCGCCACCCGCTTCGTTAATACCTCCGGCCAGGGCGATCATATCTATCAAGGTACTGGATGTTTGCAACGGATAACGTCCCGGTTTGTTGACTTGCCCGAGCACCGAAACAAGCTGGCTTTGATTATCCAATACCGTCACCGTGACTTGCGGGTTTTTGATAAAGCCCCCGCTAGCCAGCAATTCCGCAATTTTTTGCTCCGCTTCGAATGTGGATAATCCGGCCACCGATATTTCACCGATCAGCGGGAAAGTAATACGGCCACTACCGGAAACTCTGGGCTCGTTGGTTAAATCATCATAGCCGTAGACTTTAATTTGCAGGCTATCGTCGGAACCAATCGGATAATCGGCACTAGCGGTTTGCGCAAGCCCCAACATCACCAGTAACAAACTGACCATCACGACACATCTTTTTCCCGACAGGTAACGACTGTTTGCCGAAGCCGGTTGCTCAGGCTTGTTAATATGCATTTTCACCCTTAATCACAACGCCTATGGTTCGTAAAATAATCAAAAAATCCAACGCCAGAGACCAATTCCGTAAATAATCGAGATCGAGTTTGACGCGTTCCTGCATTTTATCGATGGTATCGGTCTCTCCTCTTGCACCATTCACTTGCGCCCATCCCGTAATGCCAGGCTTAACCTTGTGTCGAATCATGTAACCCGTGATTTGGCTGCGATACAGTTCATTATGAGCGACAGCGTGAGGACGCGGCCCGACAATACTCATCGTTCCCTGCAAAACATTCAAAAACTGCGGCAATTCGTCCAATGAAGTCTTCCTTAGAATGGCGCCAAAAGGGGTAACACGCGAATCCTGGCGTTTGGCCTGGGCAATATCGGGGCCGTTTTCACAAACGCTCATGCTCCGAAATTTATAAACTAGAATTTCCTCCCCATCCAGTCCGTAACGGCGTTGACGGAACAGCACAGGGCCGGGCGAAGTCATTTTGATGCCGAGGCTGATCAATATTAACAAAGGACTTAAAAGGACAATTATCAACAAAGACAACGTAACATCCCAAAATCGCTTGATAATTGCGTTGAAACCGATAAAAGGTGTTTCACATAAAGCCACCAGCGGAATGTCGTTAATATTTAAAATCCTGGCCTGAATAAGGTCGTACATGAAGACATCCGGCAGATAGTAAATGGATATCGTGGTATCCTTCAGTTCTTCCAGCAAATCCCTGATACGGGATTGGGCAGTCATCGGCAAGGCAACATAAATGATATTGACCTGATGATCTTTGACAAATCTTGAAACATCTTTTAGCCTTCCTAGAAGCGTCTGTTCAAACTGCAAGCGCTTGGCATCGCGATCATCAAAAAATCCGAGACAATCGATCCCCAGAAATTGTTGCTCCTGTAAAAGGTGCACCAGCTTTAAGCTTAAATCATTGACGCCCACCACGACTGTTTTGCTTTGATTTTTGGGCTCCGAATAGAAACGGTAAAGCAGAATCCTTATGACAACCTGTAAAACAGCCAGCATAAAAGGAGTGAAAACAATCCAATCCCATAACAATTTCCCATCAAATCTGCTTAACGTTTTGGTTGTGTAGCCGACCAATCCCAATAGTGTTACGAGCATCGTCCAGCGAATAAAAATCAGGCTAAAATTCCAACTGCAAAACTGCCTGAAGTTCAAATCCAGAGCATTACCTTCCAGCAATTGCATGGCCAGCAAAAAAGCTAAAACGGCTAACAGCAGATATTGTTCTGTAAATGGAACAGCATGATAACGCGCCAATATAATCAATATCCATACAGTAACAAATGGATTAACGGCATACCGGGTTAATTGTAATAGCGGTCGCTCACTTAATTGCATGTTCAAAACCGAAATATTTGAATAATTGACTTTAACAACGAATTTAAAAAGACGCGTTCAAAAATTGATACTGACAAATCAATCGAAAGTATCACTATACTCCTATATACTTAATATAAATTCAGCATTCCAAACAGCCTTACTTGGCTTTTGACTAATTGGAAACTACTTTAACTGTTATTTGTTAAAAACAGCTTAACTATTCCTGCTATTATTTAATATTTGCACACAAATCAGACCTAATCCTGCCAATAACAAAATCCACTCCTCCAAATCAGGAACTCCCACCCTCGATACCTGATCTGTTGCACTTAACAGGATATTTGCAAAAAAAGTTTTGATGTCATCAAAATGATTAGTGGAATTCACATTTTCTATGGAGCTGATTGCAAACGAGCCAAATAAAAAATAAGTAATTATTAATATCTTACAATATTTTCCGATTACTTTATTCATATGATTACACCGTTGGATAGTTAAATAAATGTCCAGTTTTGCTTAAGTGCTAAATCGCTCCGGTAAAGCCTTTTGTCTTGACGAAGTCGTATCTAGACCAAAATTTTCTCACGTGAAATTTTGCCCTTCCCTCTGAAATTCCTAGCTATCGTTATTGTGTTTCTCGTTAATAAATCTACACGTCGGATACCGCATACTATGGTGGAATACTGATAGACGGTTGAACGTGACCCACCGTCAAAAGTCCTTCGACACTTTCGCATCTTTTCTGCTTCGCCAACTTATGAAACAACTACCGTCAATAAAGCGCTCTCTTACACCTCTTCGAGATAAATACGGCACTATAATATATAGTATTCCTAGCTAGTAATTTTTTACAAAAGTAATCGAATACTTACGCGTTGGTATTAATCATTTTTTAAGTAATTAGAGCTTACACAGTAATATTATTCTCACAATAAGTAATCTTATACTTACCCCTTCTCAAAAAGGAGAAGCCGGAAATGAGGAGATATATTAAATGTTAAAGCTTTCGAAACGATTAAATGGGCTAATAAATGGGCTAAAAAATTAATAAAATTTCAATTTTTTATTCTATTCACTTTCGATCGAATATCAGAGATTCCTGCTGACCGTCGTATAGATAAAACATTTGAAAGCCCCTGGTATAGCCAGGCGGTTTGCCTGATAAGTTAATCATAAACATACTGTTAGTTTTATTACAAACTACCAATATCTATCTATAAATTCTACTTGTGTCCGATAGTAAACAACATTTATTAAGTAATTATTAAAACACTCACTTTTTATGCAACAACAGCCTAATTTCTAGCCGCGCTTAAATCTATATTTAAGCAGAATAAAAAATATTAAATCGATTCTATCGAATGGAAACAGCATCTTGCCAAGACCTGCCATACGTTGCGTTTCCTTTAACATTGGGATGACTGGCCAATTTCCTGGTGAAATAACAATTGCTGGCGTCATGGGTATCGGGTATTATGCAATTTTATACGCAAAATAAGGGCATTCGCCATGCACTTCGACAGACGAAACGAACTCAGAACGGATGCAAAAGGCCTAAAAGCCAAAATCAGCGTATATCAACCCAACGGTTCGATACTGGTCGCCGATGCCAATTTACTGGATGTCAGCCGTTCGGGAATCAAACTGCGGGTGACTAAACCGTTAGTCGCAGAGCTTGACGATAAGGTACAACTGGAAGTCTTGCTAGCTGACATCAACGTCCCGGTTATCGTGAATGCAGTGGTCGTGCACACTAAACTCGATTCGGAATACGGCATGCACTATATCGATGTGCGGCCTGAAGATCCGCTTGACCTGTTGATTAGAGTCTGCGGCAATCAATAGTAACGGCATAATTCGGTTAAACCAGGTTGCAACTGTCTTATCCGGCAATGACCAAGCAGTCAGTTTTGTAGCCTTGACAGTATAACCAACAACAACCGGCTTTCCTTCCCAGGATGTGGGGACATCTTCAAAATCGATGATTCGACTGTCGACAAGCCCGGTCAGACCGGCTAAATTCAAATAGCAAAGGCATTCCAGTTAGTCAGTCAAATCGCATCGAACTGCCGATGTTTTTGAAAAAAAATGATTGCAAAGACATTATCCATTCGTGAATGCGATTCCTTTCGGCGAATACAGAGTCCATGCAGGATGGGTATAATAGCCGTCTACCCTGCCCTATTCGCCGATTCCCCATGCCGTACCGAACCCAAAGATCTGATCATCGCCGCGCAGCAGACGCTCCTCATTTGCCTACCGGCATAGTCCGTTTCATGCTTTACTGTCTATCCCCGTTTCGAGGATTACTGCTGCTAATGCTGTTATTTGAAACAGGACAGGCCGCGGGAAATATACTGGTGCCCTATGCCATCAAAACCATTATGGATGGCGTCTCGCATCCGGTTGCAGGCAGGTCCGTGCTTGAACACCTGCAACAGCCGCTATTGCTGCTGGCCGGACTGATTCTTGCGGAAATAGTGTTCAGCCGGGCCAGTGGCGCCGTTTTAATTATTATTGGACCCCGGCTTCGGCAACGAACAACCCAATCCATGTATGCGTATTTGCAGTACCATTCGGCCCGCTTCTTCAGCGAACATTTTGCCGGCTCTCTGGCCCATCGCATCAGCGAAACGGCGATGAGCATTAATCATACGGTCTGGTCGATGCTCTGCGATTTCTGGCCCATCACGGTCACTTTCACTGTGTCCATCGCATTGTTATTAGGCGTCCATCAGGGATTGGGATTGTTCGTTGCCGTCTGGGTGCTGCTTTATGTGGCGGTTTCCTACTGGCTGGCGTCGCGATGCCAACGCTATGCCCAAAACTACGCCGCCATGCGAAGTCTGGTCAACGGCAAAATCGTCGATTCGGTAACCAACATACTCAACGCCAAGCTATTCGCCCGACTGAATTTTGAGAGGAACTATCTAAACTGTTTTCTTGAAACCGAAGTAAAAGCCGCGAGAAGCACGTTCTGGTATATGGAGCGGGTACGCTGGTTCCAGTTTATCTCGGCCGCCGCCCTCAAACTGGGTACGATCTATTACGCCCTGACCCTTTGGGACGCAGGCCTGATCGGTGTCGGCGACTTTACCATGAGTGCAGGACTGGCCCTGCTGATCATCGGCGATGCCCGCAATCTTTCCCGGCGTTTTCTCGAGTTTTTCGAATATGTGGGCAATATCGCCAATGGCATCGATACCATCGTCAAACCGCATGAAATTATCGACATCCCCAATGCCAAAACCCTGAAGGTCTCCGAAGGACGCCTTGAATTCCGCAATGTCTGTTTCAGCTACGATAGCGGCCGGCCTGTGTTTCAAAATCTGAATGTCGTGATCGAACCGGGCCAGCGAGTGGGTCTGGTGGGGTTTTCGGGCTCGGGGAAATCCACTTTTGTCGGACTGGTGCTGCGTAATTATGAGCCGCAAAAGGGACAAATTTTAATAGACGATACCGACATCGCTCTGGTCTCGCAAGATTCCCTGCATCAGCATGTGAGTCTGATCCCTCAGGATCCCGCCTTATTTCACCGGAGCCTGAAAGAAAACATAGGTTATGGACGCCCCGAGGCCGATGAAAGGCAGATCATCAATGCCGCTAAACTGGCCCATGCCGACGAATTTATCCAAACCATGCCGGAGGCTTACGAATCGCTGGTGGGCGAGCGCGGCGTCAAACTATCGGGCGGACAACGCCAGCGCATCGCTATTGCCCGCGTCATGCTCAAGGACGCGCCGATACTGATCCTGGATGAAGCGACGTCCAGCCTGGATTCGATTACCGAAAAAACCATCCAGGAAAACCTGGATCAGGCCATGGGCCGCAAAACAGTCATCGCCATTGCACACCGGCTTTCCACGATTGCTCATCTCGACCGGATTCTGGTGTTCGATCAAGGGCGTATCGTCGAAGACGGTACCCATGAAGACCTGCTGGCCCGTAATGGCTTTTACTATCGTTTATGGAGCATGCAGGCAGGCGGTTTTTTACCGGATAGGACTCCTGAACTACCCGCCTCTTAACTAAGACGAATTTGCGCGCGGAATTGCCCTTAATAAATATCTACTCAGTAACCTTGATCCGTTTTAACTTTTTTGCACCGTAATTCATCGCCCCTAATAGTGCAACCTCGGTATTAATGCAGACTTTCACAGGAATTCCTTGCAGGATCGACCGGTATCGGCCTTTGGCTAGATAACCCTGCATAAAATCGCCCTTGCTCAAAATCGGCAATATCTTCGCGGCAATGCCGCCAGCCAGATAAATGCCGGCATAAGGCAGGCATTTAAGCGCCAGGTTTCCGGATTCCGCACCATAGATACTGCAAAACAGCGTGACCGCGGCGACTGCCAGCGGATCAGTTCCCTCGACAGCGGCTTCGCCGATCACTGCCGCCGGATCGCGATCGATCATTTGTTGCTCCGTCGCCGGCAGTAACGGCGCAAATCCGGCTTGTTTCAGAAACTGATAAATATTGACCAGGCCTTCTCCGGATAGAAGGCGCTCATAACTGACATGGTCAGGATATTTTTCCCGCAGGTGTCTGAGCAAGTCTATTTGCTGGTCACTGGTAGGTGCAAAATCGCCATGTCCGCCTTCGGTGGCAATCACCTGATAGTCTTCACCATGCCAGGCGATGATCGCCTCGCCTAAGCCGGTGCCCGCTGCCAGCACGGCGATATTGCCTTGCCGTTGTTCAGCGTCAGGGTTTAATTCAATAAATTCCTGCCCAGGCAGTGCGATGATCCCCCATGCTGTTGCCTCCAGATCATTCAGCAACCAGACCTGTTCAGTTCCTACGCATCCGCCGATTTCGTTTCTCCGCAATAGCCACGGTAAATTGGTGGTTTCGCAATCACCGTTGACGATTGGCCCGGCGACGCCGATACAGACAGCTGTAATCTGTTCGCGGCTGATATCGCCGAGAAATAACTCAAGTAACGAAATAAATGACTGAAATTTTTGGCTGGGAAAAATCTGTTTTTGGACACAGACCCATTGGTTGGCTTCTTCAACATACAGCGCCAGGATGGTTTTGGTTCCGCCGATATCGCCCGCCAGTATCATTGATCACCTTTATGATAACTGTTGAAAATCTGGAAATGCTTTTCCTTGTCAAAGCTCATGACGTCATAAGGAGGTTTGGCATCGCCCATCTCCATGCCGGGGCTGCCGGTGACCATACCGGGAACCGCAAGGCCAACTATCTTGGGTTTGTCAGATAAAAGTTTTTTGATGTCATCGGCCGGCACATGTCCTTCCACAACATAACCGTCAACCAGGGCAGTATGGCAGGAAGCCATTTCTTTTGGAACGCCGTATTTATCTTTGATCACCTGCATGTCATCAGTGACGATGTCTTGGACATTGAAATTATTTTGTTTCATATGTTGAATCCACTTCCCGCAGCAACTGCAGGTAGGGCTGCGGTAAACAGTGATATCAACCGGTTTTTCTGCCGTAACGCTTTCGGCACGAAGATCAGGATGAAGGACGAGCAAACCGGTAATAAAAAGTAATTTCAGGAAATTCATAATTGCAGCCTCTTGTTTTAAATAAACGCTTCATTGTTGGACGTTCGACATTCAACATGCTGCCTCAGAAGCATTGCCGAAATGTCAGCAGCATAAAATTAGGGATGATCGCTATGACGGATTACCTGTCAGGCCTTGTGATATAACGGACTGAATTCGTGAACCGCATCGACCATCGCTTTTACATGTTCAGGATTAACATCAGGCAATATACCATGGCCGAGATTAAACACATGACCTGACCCGCTACCGTATTTCTGTAAAATGGATTTAACCTTTTCTCTGATAATGTCCGGGCGTGCATAGAGTGCGACAGGATCCATATTTCCCTGAAACGCAACTTGATCACCCACTCTGGCGCGAGCTTGCTGTATATCCGTTTGCCAATCCAGACCCAGGGCATCATAACCCGCATCGGCCATTGCCTCCAGCCACTGGCCGCCGCCCTTGGTAAACAGTATGGTTGGAATCTGCTGTCCACCCGCGGGTTCTGTTTTAAGCAATGATCTAACTTGTTTGGAGTAATACAGGGAAAACTCTAGGTAATCTTCGGAAGTCAGAATTCCGCCCCAGGTATCAAACAACATCACCGCCTGAGCGCCGGCCGAAATCTGGGCATTTAAATAAGCCGCCACGGATTGCGCCAATTTATCGAGCATGCTATGCATTAATTTAGGCTGCTCGTACATCAAGGCTTTAACTTTTTGAAAACTCTTGCTGCTGCCGCCTTCGACCATATAAGTTGCCAGCGTCCAGGGACTGCCGGAAAAGCCGATTAACGGTACGCTACCGTGCAATTCCTTCCGAATTAATCGAACGGCATCGGTCACGTAACGCAACTCCGCCTCAGGGTCCGGAACCGGCAATTTATCGATATCCGCTGCGGTTCGCACCGGCTTGTCAAATTTGGGCCCTTCTCCTTCTGTAAAATAAAGGCCCAGGCCCATGGCATCCGGTATCGTCAATATATCGGAAAACAAAATGGCTGCATCAAAAGCAAAGCGCCTTAAAGGCTGCAGCGTGACTTCACAGGCTAATTCGGGATTCGTGCACAGATTTAAGAAACTCCCCGCCTGTTCCCTAACTTGTTTGTATTCGGGTAAATATCTTCCGGCCTGACGCATCATCCATACCGGGGTTCGCTCAACGGGCTGTTTTAACAGGGCTCTAATCAATGTGTCGTTTTTAATTACGGTCATTAGCTTAAGATGGTTCAGGATTGAATAGGATGTACAGGTATTGCCGCTTGCTTGTCGATGGCTAACGTGTCGGCATTAACAAATTAGCCAATGGATAATAAACCGTTCACTCGTTTGCTGGCGCCAGTCTTGATTCGCTGTTGATGGCGCTAATTTTCCTCGTTAACGACTTTCGGAATTCGGGGGGCAAGCTTTGTTTTATTTTATTGGCAGCCCCGGCATTGGTAAACGTTCCATATAGCAATACAAACTTTTCCTTGCCATTCAGCCGCCTTCTTACATATCTGAAATTCTGCCGTAAAGCCGGGTATTTCTTCATGACATCCTGAATGGATTGCCGTTTGGATAATACCATCAGCTGCAGTGTGTAATTATTTTCCGGTTGTGACGATAGCCAGAGAGAGGCATCATCCTCGGCAGTTGCATCGGCTGCTTTTTCGTCGGGAGATGAAAGTTCTCCTGCCGGCTGCTTTATGTCTTCGTTTAATTCAGGATTTTCAGAAAATGATTGTTCTTTCATATCCTGATTTTGCTTATCACCGTTGTCCGGGCCCATAACGGGTTCCGGCATGTCCAAGGAATGTTTATCCGAAGCGGCCAGTGTCACATCTGAGGCGGAACCGCTCTCCTGCTGCGGCGTCAACACGTCATCAATATTGAGGTAAACGTATTCAGGATCTTTATTGATTATTTCATTCATGGGAATGACAAGAAAAACCTGGTCAAGATTAAGATCGAGCGCCTTCGGCGCCGCCGCGACCGGCACCTGGGGGGTTGTCATGGTCTGTCTCGAGGAAAGCCATTGAACTGCAAGCGCCGTCACGACAAGGGCGGCAACAGCCATAACAAGAATCCTGGTTGGATTTTCGTCATGCTTGCGTTGAGGTAACCCGGAAAATTCGGCGATGATTTTTGCAGGAATACCGTGTGTCCGTCGATAAATATCCGCTATCACGCTTTCAGATTGGAAATCGGCTGGCATGCCAGTAGCTGACGCAGTTGCCAAATGCTGTAAAAATTTACCACATTGTTCTTCGGAAAACGGAGGAAGTTCAACAATGTGGCAATCATCAATAACCTGATCCGATTTGTATTTCAGATATAATTGGTCGTGAGTTAAGGCGAAAATCACCCTCAAATTGGGGTTCCGTTCAGTATAGCGAATGACCGCAGTCATCAGACCGGGTGCTAAAGAGCCGGCGTTATCAATAATCAAAACATTTTTTTTGAGCGGGTTTCCCTGCTCTCCATAATCCTTTGTAAATATCCGTTGGACGTTATCGGATTTATCCTGCTTTGCCGCCTTAGTTAAATGCTCTTTTATCTTGTCTAAATTGAGTTCTATATTACCCTCTATAAGACAATAGATGCATGAGGCTGTATCATGATTCTGTAATATTTTAAGAAGTCCGGTCTTTCCGATGCCTTCCGGGCCGCATACAATAATGGAATCAGCAGAATTGGTAATTAGATGGACCAATAAATCCAGCACTTGCGTGCGTTCCTCAGTCATCAAAAAATGAATCGGCGTCCCTGTATTGCTGCTCCAAATTTTATTTACATGACGGGAGTAGGTATCAATTTCTACCATAAGTCTCAAGCGTCAATTCTAGTAATTCTTGCTCAACGTAAACAGGCAACGTCGCTAATCCTATTTTTTCCAAAAGTATCAGCCTGATCTTACCGTCGAGGTTCTTTTTGTCGACCGCCATTAAATCAAGAAATTGTTTAGGACTCAATGAAAGCGGCGGTTTCACTGGCAAATTGGTTTTTTCGATTAATCTGATAATTCTTTCCACGTCTTCATCAGTTAACCAGCCTTTTCTTCTTGACAGATCGGCAGCCTGGCAGATGCCGATGGCGATCGCTTCACCATGCAGATAAGCGCCGTAACCCGCTCCGGTTTCTATTGCATGCCCAAAGGTATGGCCTAAATTCAATGTGGCTCTGATCCCGGTCTCGGTTTCATCCTGAGCAACTATTTCGGCTTTATTCAAGCATGAACGCTCAATGGCGAATGCCAGCGCGTCTTTGTCCCTGGTCAGCAAAGCTTCGATATTCAGTTCCAGCCAGGTAAAAAATTCAGCATCCCTGATCAATCCATATTTAATGACTTCCGCGAGCCCCGCCGATAACTGCCGGTCATCCAGCGTATCCAGGACATCCGCATCGGCTATTACGCATTGCGGCTGATAAAAAGCGCCAATCATGTTCTTGCCCAAAGGATGATTCACGCCGGTTTTACCGCCAACGGATGAATCCACTTGCGCCAACAATGTGGTTGGTATTTGTATAAATGCAATTCCACGCTGATAACAGGCCGCCGCAAATCCGCCCATATCACCGATGACCCCCCCGCCCAGTGCAATTAAAGTAGCATTCCGGCTAAACTTGCTCGTTAGCAATGTATCAAAAATCCGGGAGACATAATCCAGCGTTTTAAATTGTTCCCCATCCGGCAGGATGGTTGTTTCAATAGAATATTCCTGCAAATTCCTGATAAGCGCATCCAGATACAAGGGCGCGACAGTTTCGTTTGAAACGATCAGTACCTGTTTGGAGTTGATATGTTTTTTATAAAGGTCTGATTGCTCCAGTAATTTTGAACCGATGTAAATCGGGTAACTTCGGTCACCTAACTCTACGTTTAATGTTTTCATCTTTATTAACGTTTGACTGCCTTATATTGTTCCAGGATACGATTAACAACCACTTTGCTCGGCATATTGCCTGTATCTATTTTAAAATCAGCGCAAGCTAAATAAAGCGGCTCACGCTCTTCGAACAATCTTTCCAAGCGTTCTCTAGGATTATTTGTTTTCAGCAGGGGCCGTTGCGTATCCCGGCGAGTCCTTTCCAGTATTCTAGTAACTGAACATTGCAAATAAACTATAAAACCATTTTCCTTCAATAGTTTGCGATTGTCTTCCGACAAGATGGCGCCGCCGCCGGTGGCCAGCACGATCCCTTTCATTTGCGTTAATTGCCTGATCATTTTCTTCTCCCGATCCCTGAATCCTGCCTCGCCTTCAAATTCAAAAATAGTCGGTATATCAACGCCGGTACTTTCCTCTATAGCCTTGTCGCTGTCATAAAACGGCAATTTAAGCGATTTCGCCAATTGTCGCCCTATGGTTGTTTTGCCTGCCCCCATAAGGCCGATTAAATAGATATTCTCCGTTTGCTTCATGCATTGCTCAGTAAAATTTTAGGCATTAAAAAGGGGGCATTATGCCCCCTTTTTGCTTCAAGTTGAAGTGATCAATTTTTAGATAAAACTTCGTTAGCTATTTTTGGCGTCACAAAAACCAGCAATTCGGTTTTCTCGTCCTGCTTTTCAGTTCTCTTGAAGAGAAAGCCAATACCGGGAAGATCGGCAAAGAACGGAACTTTATTAACGTTATCAAACATATTGCCTTTATAAATTCCTCCTAACACGACGGTTTCACCGTCATTGACCAGCACATTGGTTTTAACATTATTGGTATCGATTCCCGGCTGACCAGCAACTGTCAGTTGTCCGACATCATCCCTGGTAATCTCAAGGTCCATATTGATACTGCCGCTCGGAGTAATTTGCGGGGTTACATCCAGTGTCAGCAAGGCATCAATAAACTGTGTATTGGTACCGGTATTTGAACTGCTGGATTGATAAGGAATCGAGGTGCCTTGGCTGATCGTCGCCTGGCAACGGTCGGTCGTCATCACTCTGGGGTTCGAAAGCAGCTGAGCCTTGTTTTCATCCTGCAAAGCCGATAATTCAAGGTTGAGCACATAATCGGCGGCTCTTGCCAAGGTCATGCCCAAGGCTCCATAGGGGTTGGATGCAGCCAGATCTACCAGCGTATCGGTCACAGACAGTTCACCTGCACCGGGGTCGGAATCGGGGTCTGGGCCGCCTACTCCGAACTGTTTACGGGATCCCAGATTCGCGACCTTCGCCACACCAAATCTGACCCCCAGTGTCCTCGCATAGTCGGTGGACGCAATGACGATTCTTGCCTCGATCATCACCTGCTTGACCGGAACATCCAGCTTTCGGATCAATTTTTTGATCTCTTCAAGACGTTTGCCAGTTTCTCGAACGATCAAGGTATTGGTTCTCGCGTCGACAACGGCCGTACCTCGTGGAGATAACATGGAAAAGGCATCTTCAGCCTGCTGTTTTGTCGCACCGGCGCCAGAGCCATAGGGTCCACCCGGAACGCTGGCAAGTCCAGGTATAGTGCCTTGTTGAGTTCTTTGTAATGAGGCCTGTTGAGATGGTGACGTCGTCGCCTTACCTTTAGCCATTCCACAACTGCCAATCGCCCCAGAATCAAATCCGTTTAGCAAATTCCTGAAGTTTTCCGCCCTGGCAAAATTGATCTTGATATATTCGGTAACCAAGGGATCCAGGCGTTCCACGACTGCTTCCGTTTCCTTTTGTTTTTGCTTGTAATCCTTGATTTTGCCGACAGGAGCAACTAATGTGACATTCCCGGTTTCATATTTTTCCAGTCCCTTGGTCATCATGATAAAGTCCAAAGCCTCATCCCAGGGTACATCATCCAGCTTTAAGGTTACCTTACCGGTTACATCGTCGCCGGCAACGACATTCTGTCCGGTAAATTCGGCCAGAACCGCTATGACGCTGCGTATATCGATTTCCTGAAAATTCAAAGACAATCTATCGCCTGTATATTTTACCCGCTGAGTATCAAGCGCTTCCTTTTCGGCACTGGTCAAGGGTCGGAATTCGACGGTTAACAAGCCTTCCGATTGAAACAAGGAATAATCATACAAATTATTCTGCATTGCCACCGTGACAGTCGTTTCTTTTGGTGAAGAACTGGCATCGATATATTTGACCGGGGTTGCAAACTCTGAAACGTCCAATCTTTTCGACAGGTTATCAGGCAAATGGGTATTCATAAAACTGATAACTACCATCCCGCCTTCTTCTCTTGTATTAACCACCGTATTAGGGTTCGCCAGAGAAATCAGTATCCGTCCTTCGCCATTTTCACCTCGCTTAAAATCAAAACCATTGATAGCTTGTTGAGGCAATAAACTGGAAACCATCGCAAGCTCCGACTTGTCAACTAACGAACGGGTCGGCGCGGCGGGAGCTATCGTTTTTTTGTCGGTTATCGTCAGCAATACCTTATTGCCGTCAACCTTGGTTACAAACGGAGCGGATTCAACGAGATTAACGATGACACGAACCCGGTCGGCAGCTTCCGCTATATAAAGGCTATTGGCAACCCCCTGATTAATGGGATACATTTTCTTATCTGAGGCGTTTTTTACCCCTGGAAAATCAAGTGCGATCCTTGCCGGGTTATCGGTATGAAATACTTTAGGCTCGATTGCAGGTCCATTCATTTGCAATTGTATCTGCAATGTGTCGCCGGCTTGCGACGCAATTTCCACTGATGAGATTGCAAGATTTCCGGCTCTGACAGGCGCGCCTGAACATAGTAGAAATAAACACCAGAGCAGGTGCACCGTGAAAGTTCGGGCCATTTTATTCGTCATAATGCCGCCTTGTTTAATACTCATTTTTTTTTATCCTCAAAATCACTCTGTCAAAGCTAATGATTGTTGTTGTTCGCGCCATCTTCCCGGTTTATCGGAAATCAATTCCATTACTTCAATTTTATCGCTGACTATACGTATTATTTTTCCGTAATTTTTACCCATGTAATTTCCCACCTGCACACGATAAATGGTTCCATCACTGGCTTTCACCAATCCCCATAAGCCTCCTTTCATATTTACGGTTCCAACCATTCTTAAGCTATCCAGAGTGAATGCTTCCAATTCTTCTTTGGGACGGGAAGTATCCGGTTTAAGACCGGTGCCTTCAACATTGTCTTCACCGTCAACCTGTTCGCTTTGTTCAAGCGGTAAAAAGGGATCGCGCAGCCCTTCCGGTTTAAAAATGAAAGGTTCCACAACTTTTATTTCCGGAAGCGGCTCGATCGGCCCTTTCGGTTTAGCGAGCTCCATTTTGATAAAGCTATCCAAGTCGGAAAAATCGTCATTTCCACAGCCTGATAAGATCAAGGCAAGCAACGCACCACTGAATTTCATCAAAGTCCAACTAATGTCCGACACCGGTAAATGGAGCTGACTCATTATTTTTTTCCCCTTCTCTTTTTTTCCTGAGATGTTCCCGCTGAGGTCAGGCTTTCGTTATAGGTTTTTACCACTGCGTTCATTAACATGGTGCCTTCTTTTACTTTGGACTCAGGTTTGATATTGACATCATGAACGGTCACAATTCTGGGTAATGCCGCCAAGCCGCTGACAAACAAGCCGAGCTCTTCATACCTGCCGATGACTTGAATATTTATCGGTAACTCGGAATAAAAATCTTTTTGTACCGGGGCAGATGGCTTGAACAATCTGAACTCCAGACCGCTTGCCAATCCCGTCTGCGAGATATCGATTAATAGGCTGGCGACTTCCTCTTCAGTAGGCATTTGTTTAATCATTTCTTCGAGAGAAGCCTCGATTTGATCCAATTGCTTTTTATATTCAGGTAAATTGACTGCTTTCTTTTGCTTGGTCACAAAGTCGTTTTTTAATTCCACCTCTTTTTGCTCAATACTTTCAAGTTCTGCCAGTTGATCGGCGGTATCGTAATAGTAGCCGCCACCTGCAACCAACGCGCATAGAACCAGAACAATCATTATTTTTACAGGCCACGGCCAGGCACCGGACGCATCAAAATCCCAATTGACTTCGGAAAGATTCATCACTTGCCCTCCGCATTTTTCTTGCCCTGACGTGCGACCAAAATAAAATCGCTCAAATGGTCAGCATTGGTTTTTGCTCGATTAGCATTGCCTTGCGCCTGTATGACATTGATCTTGGGTGTGTTCAGCCATTCGGATGCATCGATTGCTCTCATGAAAGCTGAAACTCGGGCATTGGATTCCGTTTTACCCTCAAATTTAAGGTTAATCCCCAGTTGGGTAAAATTGGTCAGAAAAATTCCTTCAGGTGCAGTTTTAGGAATTTCGTCAAACAAATGAACAATCTCGGGTCGGCTTTCCTGCAACTTTTGAATCACATTAATCTTGGCCAGCAATTTATTTTTCTTTTCTTCAATTGTATTGATTTCTGCAATTTTTTTATCTAAAACAGCAATTTCATCCTGCAACCGTTTATTACGTTGTTCCTGATATTCCTTGATGCCGTCAATGTAAAAATGAACGGCGATAATGATGCCAACGGTAGCCATTATCGATATCCCAATGATATTGATGAAATCCTGCTTCTTCTGCTTGCGCAGTTCGTCTCGCCAGGGTAATAAATTGATTTTCGCCATTATTCAAAACTCCTCAAGGCCAGACCGCATGCAATCATCATCGCCGGCGCGTCATTACTCAAGGTTTGGGGCTTGACTTTATTCGATAGCGCCATATTGACAAAAGGGTTGGCAATATATGCCGGCACCCCCAAACTTTGTTCTACAAGTTTGTCTATTCCCGGTATCGAAGCACATCCGCCGGCCAGTATGATACTGTCAATACCCCTGTTCGCACTTGACGATACAAAGAACTGTAACGACCGTGCAATTTGTTGAACCATCGCCCGTTTAAACGGCTCCAGGACATCGACCACATAATTGTCCGGTAACCCCCCTTGTCTTTTGGCCAATCCGGCTTCTTCGTAAGACAATCCGTATCGACGTTGAATTTCTTCGGTCAACTGTTTACCGCCAAATCCCTGTTCTCTTGTATAAACTGTTCTTGAATCATGCAATACGTTTAATGTTGCCATTGATGCTCCGATATCCGCTATGGCAACGGTCTGGCCCTCAATGGAATCTGAAAACTGATCGGCCAATAATGAAAAGGCGTTTTCCATGGCAAATGCTTCTACATCGACGATTTTCGCCTTTAGTCCGGCTTTCATTAAAGTCTCAATCCGATCATCAACATTATCTTTTCTCGATGCTGCAAGCAGGACATCGACCATTTCCGGATTATTTTCATTGGGGCGCTGCACTTCAAAATCGAAATTAACTTCATCCAGTGCATAAGGGACATACTGGTCGGCTTCTACCATGATTTGCTCTTCCATTTCATCTTCACTCAGCGAAGCCGGCAGAGTGATAATTTTGGTCATGACAGCGGATCCGGAAACTGCAACAGCCGCCTGTTTTAATTTTGTTCCGGATTGTTTGACGGCTGATTTTATTGCATCCGCTATGATGTTGACATTGGCGATATGTTTGTCGATAACGGCATCTTTCGGCAGAGGCGATACAGCGTAGCTTTCAACCCGGTACCGTGCACCTACTCTACTCAATTCCAGCAGTTTTACAGCAGCTGTACTGATATCTAATCCCAGAACAGCATTCTGCTTTTTATTTAACCAGCTCATGAAATATCCCTTGAAAAAACCGATCAGATGTATCGATCATAGATTGAAATGCCCGTTTTTATTATCATTAACAGCCACTAACGTGATTGACTGCAAAAAGTATAGTAGTGTTTTTTAATTTAATTCGAAAAATTAAAACAAATTGTTTGTGTAGCGGGTTGCTCTATACTCTAGTTAAGTTTAATTTCAATTTGGCTATAACGAATAAAAAAACCCGATAACTGTTAATGCCTTCACACTTTTAATTTTGTCCCTATAACCCATTCCGGCCAGTGCCTAGTCAATCGTTATTCAAAATCATACTGCAATGGCTTGCATTTTTTGTTGCGCTTCTCACAATCTGCCTGTTCATATTTGCTTATATTGTTTACAGCCGTCTTCTGATTGATCTACCCGATGTCAAGACGCTTCATCATGTTCATTACCAGACTCCTCTCAACATTTACACGAGCGACAAGCTTTTGATCGGGCAGTTTGGTGAACAAAACCGGATACCGGTTCCGATTGATAACATCCCCCGACAACTTATCAATGCCTTTTTGGCTGCCGAAGATGAACGTTTTTTTGAGCACCCTGGAGTTGATCACAAGGGCTTGATTCGAGCTGGATTGCAGCTGGTACGGACGGGACAAAAAAAACAGGGCGGCAGTACCATTACCATGCAGGTTGTCCGGAATTTTCTGCTCAGTAATGAAAAAACCTATATTCGTAAATTAAAGGAAATCATCCTGGCGTTAAAAATGGAACGTGAATACCCCAAAAACAAAATTCTGGAGCTTTATTTAAACCAGATCTATATGGGACATCGATCATATGGCGTCAAAGCAGCCGCACAAGTTTATTATGGAAAATCATTAGCTGAGTTGACTTTGGCAGAAAACGCCATGATCGCTGGCCTGCCCAAGGCACCGTCGGCATATAATCCCATCAGAAACGAAACGCGGGCTATGCAAAGACGCAATTATGTTTTGCATAGAATGCTGGAACTTAATTTCATCACCAGGGAAGACTATAGGAAAGCAGTAAGCCAGGCCTCTACCGCCAAATTGCGATCTCAGCCGATTGCAATCAGGGCGCCTTATGTCGCTGAGATGGTAAGACAGACACTGGTGAGTCAATATGGCGAAAAGGCGTACACATCCGGATTTAATGTCTATACGACGATCAAGGGATCGCTGCAGACAACTGCGAACACCGCTCTCGCAAATGCCCTGCACAGTTACGACGAACGTCAGAAATATCGGCCGGATGATACTGTTTCAGTAGCTAACTCTGCAGACTTCCTCGACCTTCCGGTCATCGGTGATACCGTGCCGGCTCATGTTATTCAGGTAAAAAACAACGGAATAACCGCTAAACTACAAAATGGCGCTCTCCTTGAAATAGCCGAGGACAATCTTAAATGGGCGCGCAACACTAAAAATAGAATCCAGGGCATAACCGGCAAAAATCCCGTCAGGGTGGGCGACATCGTTCGTGTACGACGGTTAATGAATAATACCTGGATATTGACGCGAGTACCCCAGGCCGAAGGAGCGTTTGTTGCATTAAACCCGGAAAATGGAGCCATTCTGGCTTTAACCGGCGGTTTCGACTTTTTTCGGAATAAATTTAACCGGGCAACTCAATCAAAGAGACAGCCCGGATCAGGTTTTAAACCGATTATCTATACAGCGGCACTGGAACAGGGTTTTACGCCTGCCAGTATTATCAATGATGAACCGATAGTCATCGATAACCCGTCTGAGGAAGACGAGTGGCGACCAGAAAATTACAGCCGGAAATTTTTGGGTCCTACCAGCCTTAGAAGGGCTTTAACGCACTCAAGCAATATTATTTCCGTTCGCCTTCTGGATGAAATCGGCATTGACAAAGCGGTCGACACGGCATTGCGTTTCGGCTTTACTCAACAACAATTGCCAAAAACCCTTTCCCTTGCCTTGGGCAGCGGCTATGCTTCCCCCTTGCAAATGGCCCAAGCTTATGCGGTTTTTGCCAATGGCGGATTTTTAATCAAACCCTATTTTATTGAACGGATTGAGACTAAAGAAGGAATTAACGTATTTCAGGCTAAACCAAAGATTGCCTGTCCTGCCTGCGCAATTGAAGATGATCAAAATGGCAGCCATGCGCCCAGAATTATATCTCCCGACATTTGCTTTCTGATGAATTCACTGTTGAGAGATGTCGTGCAAAATGGCACCGCTGCCGATGCAAAGGTTCTCGGGCGACAGGATCTTGCCGGCAAGACGGGCACGACTAATGATTTTAGGGATGCCTGGTTTAACGGCTACACGACTGCGATTGCCGCAACTGCCTGGATTGGAAAAGATAATTTTGAACCGCTGGGAAATCGTGAAACCGGAGGAAAAACGGCGTTGCCAATGTGGATAGAGTTTATGAAAACAGCATTACACCAGCTTCCGGAAACCCCTTTAACCGTACCGGAAGGCATCGTCGAGGCCTATATAAATCCAGATAACGGTCAACTTTCCTCTCCCGGAAGCAAGAATGCAGTCTTGGAATATTTTCAGGATGGCTTTGCGCCCATTCGCGGCGAATCTGCTAACGGCGACTCAACGACAGGTGAAGACAGTTACGATGTGGAAAATCAACCCGTTGAAGCTCTGTTTTAAAAATCTGACTGGTGGGGGCGTGGGCGTCGTGCCATTATTGAAGAGTTTTTAATGTCGGCAGAGTCTGGCAACACTCCGAACTATCCACGCGCCAATCTAGATGCATCCCAACTAATCCGATGATTGGCATTGGCGCGTACGTAAAATTATTTACCGTATTTTTTACGGAATTTATCAACGCGTCCAGCGGTATCAACCACGCGCTGTTTACCCGTGTAAAATGGATGACAGGAAGAACAAACCTCTACAAGCAGATCCTTTGCCAATACCGAACCGGTCACAAAAGAGTTGCCGCAGCCGCAAGTTACTGTAATTTGTTTATATACTGGATGAATTTCTGGTTTCATATCGCTTTCACATTACCCAAAATGGACTACTTACCTATTGAAGAACTACGTATAATACGTTTTATATGAACATTTCGCAACCCGAATTTAACCAATGCACATTATTACTCTAAACGTCAGGGCTTCTTTAACTGGATGCCCCAACAAAATGCCGAGGTCATTTGTCTTCAGGAAACAAAAGCCCAAATCCATCAACTCAATGTCGATCCCTTTTACCCTGCGGGATATTCTTGTTTCCAACATGGTTCCGAGAAAGACGGATTAGTCCCTTATGCTTTAGCCTGGCTTTCCTTGAGCAACAATATCAACACAAGCGCAATGGCAGGCAAACCAACGGCGGAAGCATAGAGAAAAAAGGCGTAGTAGCCATAATTGTCGACCACGATCCCGGAAAAGCCCCCTAAAAACTGGGCCGGGAGCGTCATCAACGAGCTAAACAGGGCGTACTGCGTAGCCGTATAGGCAGTACTGGTCAGACTGGAAAGATAGGCGATGAAAACCGAAGTCGCCAGGCCGCCGCTTAAATTATCGGCGCTGATGACGCCGGCCAGCAACACCTTATTAGGCTCGGTTAGCGCCAGGGTGGCAAAAAGCAAATTGGTGACAACCACCAACACCGCCCCCAGCAGCAATGGCCTCATGATTCCGTACCTAACCACCAACAGTCCGCCCAGAGAAGCACCGGCTATGGTCATAAAAAAACCAAAGATCTTGCTAATATCGGCGATGTCCTTTTTATTAAACCCCAAATCCAGATAAAATGGATTGGCCATGACCCCCAATGTGATATCGCTCATTTTATAAAGAGCAATCAACAATAAAATCAATAACCCGACTTTGCCGTTTCGACTAAAAAACTCTACAAAAGGACTCAGCACCGCATCGGAAAAACCTGCCAGCAATCGCTGCAGGAAATTCGTTCGTTTAGCTACGCCCAATGCATGTTCAAGCTCTTCTTCGATTTTAATCGCGGCAATAACAGGTTTATGCTCAGGCTCTTTCAGACAAAGTGTCGCCATCATTCCTACTGACATCAAAGCAGCCATGACAATATAGGCCGAACTCCAGTTTGAATACTCGGCGATATAAAATGCCCCGGCTCCGGCCATCAGTAACGCTATCCGGTAACCTAATACATAGGTTGCCGCCATCGCACCCTGGACATTCGCTTCCGCCGTTTCAATGCGGAACGCATCGATAACAATATCCTGGGTTGCCGAACAAAACGCCACGCCTACAGCGAATAGGGCGCAAACATGCAATTGAGAGTGAATGTCCGTCCCCGCCATCCCGATCAGTCCAACCATAATCCCTGATTGCGCAAGCAGCATCCAGCTTCGTCTTTTTCCAAAAATTCGGGATAACAAAGGCAGCGGCAAACGGTCAATGACAGGCGCCCAAAAAACCTTGATTGAATAAGTAATTCCGACCCAGCTAAAAAAACCTATCACGGATCGATCGATGCCTTCATCCCTTAACCAGGCGGATAATGTTGAGAAGACCAGCAAAAAGGGCAGGCCTGCGGAAAACCCCAGAAATATCATGCTCAACACACGCGGCTGAACATAAATGGAAAAGGCCGTATGCCAGCCTTTTTCAGAAGCCATGGACCTCGCCTGACAGAAAGCGCCGCACCAAGTATGCGGCGTCTTGAGAGCCGATATCAACCATTGATCAGGTAATGCACGACAATGCTGCCTACATAACCGGCAGCTATAGCGGGCGTCCATTTCAAATGGCTGAAAAAGGTATATTTGTTATTTGACTGGCCCATCAAAGCCACACCGGCGGCAGAGCCCACTGACAATAGCGATCCACCCACGCCTGCGGTCAGGGTCACCAGCAGCCATTGATACAAACCCATGTCCAGATTCATGTTCAATACAGCAAACATAACGGGAATATTGTCGACAACCGCCGATATTAAGCCCACCAATATGTTCGCGGTGGTTTGCCCCAAGCCGTCATACATGCCGTTGGACAGTAGTTCGAGATAACCGATATAACCCAGGCCGCCGACGCCAAAAACGACGCCAAAGAAAAAAAGCAAGGTATCCCATTCGGCATGGCGAACTTTTGTGAAGATATCGAAGGAATTATCGCCCTCTACCGTATACTTGGTTTTCAAGCGGAATCCGTACAGCATCAAAACAGATAAACCGGTCATCATTCCCATGAAAGGGGGTAAATGCAAGATCTGTTTAAAACTGACCGCAGAAGCGATAGTCAGTAAGAACAATACGCATATCTGGATCGCGCCCGCTTTTAACTTGACAACCGCTTCATCGGTAGCTTTTGGCTGCTCATCCGGCACCGCAAAGTACATAATCGCTGCAGGTATGCCGTAGTTCACAGCCGATGGGATAAACAGTTCGAAGAAATCAAAGAATTCTGCGTAACCGGCCTGCCATACCATCAGTGTCGTAATATCGCCAAAGGGGCAAAATGCTCCGCCTGCATTCGCAGCAATGACCAAGTTGACAAAACCGATGCTGACGAATTTGGGGTTATCAGCTCCGACCGCCATCACTACTGCGCCGATCAATAGCGCCGCCGTCAAGTTATCGGCAACCGCAGACAAAAAGAACGTAACCACACCGGTAATCAAAAATAATTTACGATATCCAAACTGTTTTCTTACCAAATAGGATCTAAGCGCCTCGAACACATTACGCTCCGCCATGGCATTGATATAGGTCATGGCGACCAGCAAAAATAGCATCAGTTCGGCGTATTCTTTCAAATTGTATTCGAAAGCCTCGTGCAATTGCTCGGTAGAAACCCCGGCTTGAGTCGCCAGGACAGCAGCGTGAGCCCATATAATGCCGGCTGCTAAAATGACCGGTTTCGATTTACGCAAATGGGTAAATTCTTCAGCCATCACAAAACCATAGGCGATAATGAAAATAAGCACCGTATAAATTCCGCGCTCAGTCCCGGTCAAGCCAAGATTTTCAAAACCGCCTGCCATTGCTATCCCTGGAGCCAGCAATGCACTCAACAAAATGAATAAAAACCTCACCAAACTACCCTCCCCCATGTGATTTTAGATAAATTTTTAATTAAACGAAACCGTCAAACTTTAACGAGATATATTATCACCATACAATAAATTTTGTCATTTTATGACTCACAGTATATGATTGTGGATTATGTTTATTCGCCTGAAAGGCGCCTTAGGGCCCATTTATGTATCAGTATAACGACCAAGACCAAACTCTCGTTGAAGAACGGGCTGCCCAATTCAAAAGACAAACCGAACAATTTCTAAAGGGCGACCTCTCAGAGGATCAGTTCCGCGCATTGCGTTTGAGAAATGGCCTCTATATCCAGACGCATGCCCCGATGTTCAGGATTGCCGTACCTTATGGGCTGCTTAATTCGAAGCAAATACGTAAACTTGCTCATATTGCCCGTCAATATGATAAAGGCTATTGTCATTTCACAACGCGACAGAATGTTCAGTTCAATTGGCCGAAACTGGAAGAAGTGCCCGATATCCTTGCAGAACTCGCCAGTGTGCAGATGCACGCCATTCAAACCAGCGGCAACTGTATGAGAAACACCACATCGGACCACCTTGCCGGTGTCTGTGTCGATGAAATTGAAGATCCCCGCCCTTATTGCGAAATCATCCGCCAGTGGACCACGCTGCATCCGGAATTCGATTATTTGCCGAGGAAATTCAAGATTGCCGTCAGCGGCTCGCTGCAAGATCGGGCAGCGACGCAATTGCACGACATCGGCTTGAATCTGGTCAAAAACGACGATGGAGAAATCGGCTTTAAAGTTTTCGTAGGCGGCGGCCTGGGACGAACCCCGATGATTGGCCAAGTCATCAGGCCCTATCTTGAAAAAAAACATCTTTTATCCTATCTGGAAGCGATACTTCGGATTTACAATCTGTTCGGACGCCGCGACAACAAATACAAAGCGCGTATTAAAATACTGGTCAAAGAATCGGGAATCGAAAAATTTACCGACATGGTCGAGCAGGAATGGCTATTGATCAGGGATAAAATGGAACTGGGCGATGATAAAATTGAGGCCATCAAAGCCCATTTTACGCCTCCTTCTTATGACCCGGCTGCAGCACTGGATCCCAGCCTTGTGCAACACCAGTCCGAAAATCCGGCATTTGCGACCTGGTACAAATACAACACCGCCGATCACAAAACTCCAGGCTATCGCGCCGTTTTCGTTTCATTGAAAGCGCCGGATACACCGCCTGGCGATATGAGCGACACTCAGCTGGATGCGATCGCCGATTTGATGGACCAGTACAGCTTCGGCCAGATCCGGAGCACCCACCGGCAGAACCTGATTCTTGCCGATGTCAGGCAGGCCGATCTTTTTCAACTTTGGTCACAACTGGAACAATTGAAATTGGCAACACCGAATATGGGCACGGTGACCGATATTATCTGCTGCCCGGGCCTCGATTTTTGTTCGCTTGCCAATGCCGGCTCGATCGGCGTCGCCAAAGAAATCAATGAAGCGCTGGATGACATGGACTATGTCCATGACATTGGCGACATAAAAATCAATATGTCGGGTTGCATGAATGGCTGCGCCCACCAGAGTGTCGGTCACATCGGAATTCTCGGAGTGGATAAAAAAGGAGCCGAGTGGTACCAAATTACCCTGGGCGGCTCATCCGAAAACGAAGCCGCCATCGGTGAACGACTGGGGCCTGCTGTCGCCAAAGACCAGATCACTCAGGCGATTACCACCATTCTGGATGTTTATGTCAAACAACGTCTTGAAGACGAATCTTTTTTGGACATGGTTAAACGAGTGGGTATGACTCCTTTTAAAGAGCAGGTTTATGCAAATAGTTAAGGACAAAAAAATAATTGATGACACCTGGCGACATTTAACTGACGGTGATGAGCTCGTCAGCGGCGACATTAGCGTTTCATTCGCCAGATGGAGACAGGAAAAACAGCGGCTGCTCGATCATGAAGGAAAGCTGGGGGTTCGTATCGGCCCGGAAGATGCGCTTGCAGAGTTATCGGCAGACCTGGACAAGTTACAATTGATCGAGCTTGACTTTGCTGATTTTGCCGATGGCCGCTTATTTTCCTATGCCTGGCTGCTCAGAGGCCGCTACAATTATCAGGGTGAAATCAGAGCAACCGGCCATTTCCTTCCGGATCAGGTATTCTATTTATCGAGAGTCGGCGTAAACGCCTTTGCTCCTGAAAAAGTAGAACACTTAGCATCGATTATGTCGCATTTGAATGACTTTAGCGTTAAATATCAGGCATCGATTGTTTAGATCCCTATCGGGTAGGAAGCCTGCTTGAAAGATAGACTGTTTCGAGTCTTTCATTTACTGTTAGGCTTCATGAGCCTTTGTGCTTGAATTGATTTATTAATCTACAGAATTCTTCTTCAGCACTAAAAAACCCCGAGCCTCTCATCAAACCAGCTGTTTGCAGAAACCCGGGGTTTATTTATACCGGCAAGAAATTATTTTCCCATAATGCTGATACCCTTCAATAACGTCAGCGCTTCATACACCGGATAGTCCTTCAACTCCAAAATCTCTTCCTTATCTTTGCTTTCCTCGCTCTTTAGTAAATCGGGCTTCCCTTTGCCATTGCCTAAATGATGGGACAAATCGGCTTCCTTTACCGGGGCGAATTCAGATTTTTCTAACGATTCCAGTTTAATGCGCGCCAAAGCGATATCAGGTTCAATACCCTCGGCCTGTATCGATCTGCCGGATGGCGTATAATAACGGGCCGTTGTCAACTTTACAGCGGCGCCACTACTGGTAGGCAATATCGTTTGCACTGAACCCTTACCGAACGATTTCTCGCCCATAATCACTGCGCGCTTTTGATCCTGCAAGGCTCCGGCAACAATTTCAGAAGCAGACGCGGAACCCGCATTGATCAACACGACCATTGCCGCACCATCAATCACGTCGTCCGGCGATGCGTTAAACCGCATCTCGGAATTTTCTATACGGCCTTCTGTATAGACAATAAGCCCGCTTTTCAAAAAGGCATCGCTTACCTCAACAGCGGCATTGAGTACGCCGCCCGGATTATTTCGCAAGTCCAGCACCAGGCCCTTCAAATTTCCTGCGTTTTCCTTTTTCAAGCTGGAAATGGCCTCCAACAGACTTTCTCCTGTCCCGGATTGAAAGCTGCTGATGCGTACATAGCCGTAATTTTTTTCCAGCATGCGGCTCTTGACGCTTTTAACTTTGATAATGGCTCGGATTAACGTAAATTTCAGCGGCGTTTCTTCCCCTTCCCTGACCACCGTCAGCAAAATAGAACTGCCCGGCTCACCCCGCATCATCTTGACCGCATCAGTCAGGCTCATGCCTTTAACAGGCTTATCATCAAGCCTGATGATAAGATCGCCGGCTTTTATCCCTGCTTTCTGGGCAGGAGTATCATCGATAGGAGAAACCACCTTGATAAAGCCGTTTTCCATCGTTACTTCTATACCTAAACCGCCAAATTGTCCGGTCGTGCCCTCTTTTAACTCCTGATATTCTTCAGGAACCAGATAAGCCGAATGCGGGTCCAGACCGCTTAGCATGCCTCTTACGGCATCCTCCAGTAATTTCTTGTCGGAAACAGGTTCAACATAGTCCCGCTTAATCCGCCCGAAAATTTCCGTGAAAGTTCTTAGGTCTTCAAACGGCAAAGCATCCGCATCAGTAGCCGCTTCCTCCTTTTCAAGACCCGCAAAGACACTGCCACAGGTGCCAATGAATACACCCAGCATTATCCCTAGGGACAAAATAAAAATACTCTTCTTTTTTAGCATGTGCCTTAACACCCCACAATTCGATTTCCCAAAACATTATCATCACGCGGTTAACCCATCTGATCGCGGCTTGACTTTGAGCACCATTCAAGCGGATCAACCGGCTTGCCATCTTTACGAATGCCAAAATACAAACCCGATCGACTGCGTCCACCGCTTTGTCCCACGGACGCAATCACCTCTCCAGACTGAACCAGATCCCCAACCCGTTTATAAAGACTCTGATTAAAAGCATAAAGCGTCATATAGCCTTTGCCATGGTCAATAATCATTAATAAGCCGTAACCACGCAGCCATTCAGAATACACCACTTTGCCATTGGTCACCGCATGAATTTCGGTTCCCTCACCCGCCTCGATCAAGACACCATCCCGTATTGCCTCTAATCGTTCGTTGCCGGCGTCTGCTGCCAGCTTGCCCTTGATCGGCCAGGGAAGCTTACCTTTAAGCATATAAAAAGCAGCGTTTGCCTCGGATAATTCATCATTATTAGAATCATTTTCCGTCATTGCAGTCGACTCATCCGTCGATTCTGGCAATTCTTCAACCTGAGCTGATTCAGAAGCAAGACTGTCTTCACTGTCCTGTAAAGTATCAATCAGATTCTTAAGTTTAGTCTCACTTTCTTCTAATTGGGTTAATTGCTGCTCATGGGACGAAAAATCATTGGCTAATTGCTCCAGCAGTTCGCTTCTTTCCAATCTAAGTTTATCCAAAGCGGCCTGTTCCAATTTCTTTTGGTCCAGATCGCGCTCTAAAAGCTGGGCATCCGTCTGGTGCTGTTTATTCAATTGTTCCAGCTGTTTGATGGCTCCTTCAATTTCGGCCATTTTTTTTAGCCGGCTCCTATTAAAATAGCCTTGATAAACCATCATCCGGCTGGATAACACCGGATCCTGCTGATTAAGTATCAGCTTCAATTTTTCTTGTTGGCCCATCGCATAGGCGGCCCTGATATGACCGGACAACTCCTTGCCGTGCCTGGTTATTTGAGACCGATGATTCTGGATATCCTGTCTGAGCCCATTGAGTTTCCTGCGTTTCCGCTCAACCTTATTTCTTAAATCTCTTAATAAAGCGGCCGATTCCCCGTAACGATATTCGATTTCAGCCAACTGATCGTTTAAGGTATCTTGTTGCAGCATGATTTGCTGCATTTTCTTTTTGACAGCATCGATATTTGACCGTACCTGATCCAGTTTCTCATTCTGCTCGAAACTTTCCGCGTCGCTATCAGATATCAAGATACACAGGCAAAGGCAAAGAACGATCTTCTTTCTCATTCACGGATTAAACCGAAGCGATCAGGTTGGTACCGATGTTCCGATACAAAATTCGTAACTATACTCATTCTAATTTATTATCCATTACCCAAAAAGTACGAAACTAATGTATCATTTCATCTGCTTCATTGATATTTGATATTCAGGTAAATTGGTAAACAGGCAATCAAGTGAGCATTATATCAATACACGTTGTCGAGTTGTGTATAAATAATTCTATTTTAGATTCTTTATTTTAAGTTAGCTTTAAAACAGCTTCATTGACTAATCCTATGAATTCTACAGATCAGCCCATTTTATATAACGATACTGATATAATTAGAGCGGCTCGCTGTTTAAAAGCCATGTCACACCCTTTACGGTTAAAAATTTTGTGCGTACTTGGCAACGACTCAGTTAGTGTACAGGACATCGTTGACCAGGTCGGCACCAGCCAAAGCAATATTTCACAACATCTGGCTATTTTGAGAGAAAAAAACATACTCGGCTCGAAAAAGGAAGCCAATCGGGTTTATTACTTCATCGATGACAACCGTATGCTTCAACTCATCCAAATGATGCGCGATGTTTTTTGCACAAAGCACTGAGATTCAACTTTCAACAACCCTATTACCCATTAACCAAACAGATTCTCCATGGAACGTTTTTTTGAATTCATTTTAAATCACTATATCTACTCACTTGCTCTTGCGGTTGTTACTTATTTATTGATACAGGAACTTTTCGATACGGCATTTAAAAAATACAGTTCAATTACGCCTCTGCTTGCCGTAGTAAAAATGAACGAAAGCGACACATTAATCATCGATGTACGCGAAGCGCCTGACTTTGTTCAAAGTCATATCGAAAACGCTGTCAATACGCCTTTAAGCAAATTAAATGAATACCTTAAAAAAATAACCGACCATAAAAACAAACCCGTCCTGATTGCCTGCCAGAACGGCACTCGCTCGTTATCGGCGGCTAAGCTTTTGACAAAAGAAGGGTTTGAACAGGTGTTCGTTATTAACGGCGGTATGGATGCCTGGGTCGAAGACTACAAATTACCGGTAAGGTTAAACGGCAAAAGCAGGGCAGCCACCTAAAATTTACGGTTATAATTCTTAAGCCGGGGCGTGCTTCATACTTCAGATTCGCGTTCGGTCTGACCGGAAGACAATTTGTAGAGCGGCTCCATTAGCGTTATGCCATTATCGCCTATCTTTAATGTCACCCTCGTAACAGCCGCTTACTCCCAAAGCGCCAGTATTCCGGATTTAGCGCGCGCAAATGATACCCGATTATCGTGGGCTAATTCAGGACAGCCGGATTATTAATTGCCGGGGCATAGTGCTTCCGAGGCAGCAGCAACCTTTTTCTATCAGCACGGTATATAATTTTTTCTTACCTCCATTTTATTTAAACTCAACATGGCCGAAAATCAAAACACAACAGAAAAACAATTTACTATCCAGAAAATTTATACCAAGGATATGTCTTTCGAAACACCTAACTCTCCTAAAATATTTACCGCCAAATGGGAGCCCTCGGTCGAGTTTAATCTCAGTACCCATGTCGAAACCCTGGAAAACTCCTTATATGAAGTCGCGTTAACCGTTACCATAACAGTCAAAATCGGCGACACAACAGCTTATTTGGTCGAAGTAAACCAGGCCGGCATATTTACTTTAAGCAATTTCAGTGAACAGGAAATGGGTCCGATGGTGGGAAGTTTCTGTCCTAATATTCTTTTTCCTTATGCCCGAGAAGCGGTTTCCGACCTGGTTGCCAAAGGAGGTTTCCCGCAATTGCTGTTAGCTCCGGTTAATTTCGACGCGTTATATGCCCAGCACCTGCAACAAGCTCAGCAGCAAGCGCCCGGCTCAGACAGTATCAACTAGCCGTCAATGAACAAAAAAATCGGCATTTTGGGTGCAGGCTCATGGGGGACCGCGCTTGCAATATTGGCTGCAAAAAATGGCTGCCAGGTACTATTGTGGGGTCACCATGCCGAACATATCGCGGTGCTTGCAAATGAGCGGGAAAACAAACAGTATTTACCCGGAGTACCCTTTCCTGATAACCTCGCAGTGACTTCTGACCTTGGGGATATTGCCGAATTCAGCGACATTATTCTGGTTTCTGTGCCAAGCCATGCATTTAAAGAGACCCTGGTCAAATTTAAATCTTATGCATCCGATGACATCAACATTACCTGGGCAACCAAGGGCTTTTATCCTGGCAACGGAGCCTTATTGCACGTCTTGGTAGCCGAGCTGTTTTCACCAAAAACGCCTGTTGCCATCCTTTCCGGTCCAACTTTTGCCAAAGAAGTCGCCGCCGGACTGCCGACCGCGGTGACCATCGCCTCGCCAGATACTGCTCTGGCTCATCAATTAACGAGCATATTTCATAGCGAACGGTTTCGGATTTACACCAGTTCCGATATAGTCGGCGTGGAGGTTGGCGGCGCTGTAAAAAACGTTTTGGCCATTGCTGCGGGCATTGCCGACGGCTTAGGCTTCGGCGCCAATACCCGAGCCGCGCTGATTACCCGAGGCCTTACGGAAATAATTCGGCTAGGCATGAAACTGGGCGGACATCAGGAAACGTTTATGGGACTGGCGGGACTTGGCGATCTCATTCTTACCTGCACGGATAATCAATCCAGAAATCGTCGCCTAGGTCTGGCGCTAGGCCAAGGTCAGTGCAGGATCTCGGCAGTAAAGGAAATCGGTCAGGAAATAGAAGGCGTTCTGGCGGCAAAAGAAACCTACCTGCTAGCCCGGAAGAACGGCATCGATATGCCTATTACTGAACAAACCTACAAGGTTCTATATGAAGGACTGGAACCCTTGGCCGCAGTGCAAAACCTGCTCAGCCGCGAACTCAAGTCAGAAACTATAGTACTTTAATCAGGAATCACTGCGTCAATCAGCGATTCCCCCGTGCAGACAGGCCCTGTACAAAACAGGGAGTTACTTCAAAACCCTGCAAATACTAGGTACCGCGACTTTTACCGGCAGGCGTCGCCTCATTCACACTCGATGGCTGTGCTTCACGCAACTCCTCTTCAAGTGGCGGCAGCCTTTCGTAAATGGCGACCGGATCTCCATCCAGACTTTTGAGCGCTTGATTAAGCGCCTGCTGATCGAAATCCGGCATCTCTTCTTTAGTGGCTTTTTTAATCAAGGCAAGGGCTACCGCATAGCGCTGATCCTGACTCATTTCTTCACCTTCAAGATCAGGATGAGCTTCGATATAGAGTGTATTTTCCAGCCACCCGACCTTAATGGGCTGTTTGACAATATAGACCGGCGTGCCAACAGATACCGAGTTATATAAAGTTTCTACATCATCGGGATACATGCGCACACAGCCATGGGTGATCTGCATGCCTATACCGTAAATCTTGTCTATATCGGTGCCATGTATCCGATACTCGCCGGGCAGGGCCAAATGCAGTGCATAAGCGCCCAATGGATTGTGAGGGCCCGGCGGCACGACCGCAGGAAGAGGATCTCCGTTAGCAGCGTGTTCACGCCGGATCGACTCGGGCGGATGCCAGTAAGGATCTTTAACTTTTTTGGAAACTTTCGTTTTTCCCAACGGAGTTTTCCAATCCTGCCTGCCGATTCCGTGAGCAAAGGACATCACCTTACCCGGTTGGTTCGCAGGATAATAATACATGCGGTATTCGGACAAATTTAACGTAATGCCGTTATGAGGCGTGTCAGGCAGGATGCGCCGATTAGCCACGCGAACGATTTCGCCTTTCTTGACCTGCCAACGATCAAGTTTTTGATTCAGGCGCACAATTTCCATCTGACCCAACGAAAACCGCAGAGCTACGTCCAACAAGGTCTCGTCCTGTTCTGAACGGGTCAACGGTACATTGTCCGGGTACTGCGTGATGACGGTATCGCCGCTATTTTCAGGCAATGTATAAGTTGTGGCATTAGCGGTGCCGATTACAAGAGATGATACAAAACAAAAAGTAAATAGAGTGCGAATTTTCATTACAATCATTTTCTGGAAGGACAATATACAAAAAACAATGCCCACATTTAACTATCGCATAATGAGATATGAAAAAAGCGCAAATGGTTCATTGTTAAAATATTTTGGATACCAAGGACCTAGGTACCGTTTGATGAACGAGACTGGAGAATCACCCTGGCATCCATTGTTAACCCTGTAAGCATAGAAGTTAAATTAAAAACAACAAATAAAAATAGAATAATTATCCCATATTGATGGGTTTAAATCATTCGCTTGGCGTCTCAGGTTGCCTCGGGCATTATTTGACCCCTGATAAAATGAGCTGTCAGGAAATCAGATTGGCTAATTGACTTAGAGGCGGCAAAATGATCATTTTAGCCAGTTGCAGAAACAACAATACGGCCAAGGGCGACAAATCTATACCGCCCAAATCGGGGATAAATTTGCGGCCGATTCTGAGTGTTGGCTCGGTCAAGCTGTATAAAATCGATGATGTGGCATCAAAAGACCCCGGATTCAACCAGCTCAGCAGCGCCCTGGCGAAAATCGCAAAGATAAAGATATTGAACAATAAATTGATCAGTTCCATTATCGACAAAATGGTTAAGGCGCCGATACTGATCGTGATGCCTCTGAGCAGCCAAATTGAAAAATCGGCAAGCATTTGCAAGGAAAGAACCAGGACCAGGGAGGATGTGTCGATTTTTCCGATGGGTGGAATATAGCGCCGTAACAGCCTTAACGGGGGCTGCGTTACCTTGACCAGAAACTGCGATATAGGGTTATAAAAATCCGCCCCGCACCATTGCAATAAAAAACGCAGCATAACCGCGAGAATATACAATGAAGATAAAGCTTCAATAATCAGAATAATGGGGTTGGTCAAGTAGGTAGCGTCCATCACATATGCTCCGTTTGTTTAGACATCTCTATTGAACGGTCTCGAGCCGCATGCAGTGCTTTGGAAACCAGCTCGGTAAATCCGCCCTGCTGAAAAGCTTCAATCGCCTGTTGCGTTGTGCCGCCGGGAGAAGTCACTTGCTTGCGTAATTGTTCCGGCGATTCGGACGATTCCAACGCGATTTTGGCAGCGCCCAAAGCCGTTTGCTGCACCAGTAAACGAGCCGTGACATCGTTTAATCCCAATTCCACCGCGGTTTTTTCCATGGCTTCCATCAGTAGAAAGAAATAGGCCGGTCCACTGCCGGAAACGGCGGTCACGGCGTCTAACTGATTTTCGTCCTGAACCCAAAGCGCAATGCCCACCGAACGCAAAATGGTTTCCGCAAGATTACGCTGTTCGGCCGTTACCTTGTTATTGGCGTGCAAAGCCGTCGCCCCTGTCAGTACCAATGCCGGCGTATTGGGCATGCAGCGAACGATGGCTATATCCGGTCCCAACCAGCGGCTTAGGCTATTTTGAGTTATGCCGGCAGCAATCGATACAACCAGCGGTTTTTTTTGCCGGATCAGGGCAGACGCCGATTTAGCCACATCTCTCAATACCTGCGGCTTGACCGCCAGGACAATAACATCCGCTTCGTTGATTACGTCATCATTGCTTGAAGAAACATTGACATTGAGATTATCCGCCAGAGATTTAAGCGCGTCCTGATTAATATCGGATACCCATAATTGCTGTGGCGAATGGCCGCTGGCTATCAAACCGCTAATCAGGCTTGTCGCCATATTGCCGCCGCCGATAAAACCTATCTTATGCGTTTTCATTGTTACCTTGTCTTGATTGAATTGAAAGTATTTTACCCTATATAAGGCCCGGGTGATAAATCACAAGACTTTTCGGATAAAATGACATCCGACAAAGCAGCCGGCAACCCTGGACCCGATGATTGATACCCTTTACATTGAAGAAAATATCCTGCAGCATCCGCGCGTTGTCGACATCGTCGCACGATTTCCGGAAGCCAGAAAAATTACCTGCGGCCGCTACGGCGAAGTGTTTAATCTGAAAGCACAACATTTCAGGCTGCAAAAACAGCGCCCGGCGCTCATCCTGGCTGAGAAATATAAAAACTTCGCCCTGGAAGTCCCCGTCGGCTACGGTATCGGCGCGACGAAGAACTATTATTTTTCACATATGCTCAATTGTTTATACGATTGCCGTTACTGTTTTTTACAGGGCATGTATCAGTCCGCCCATTATGTGCTTTTCGTTAATTATGAGGATTTTCAGACCGATATCAGACGACTGTGCGACCGTTCCGCCAACGAGGATATCCATTTTTTTTCCGGTTATGATTGCGACAGCCTGGCCCTGGAGCCTGTCACCGGTTTTGCCGAATTCTTTCTGCCGTTTTTTGACAAAATCCCCAACGCCTGGCTGGAATTGCGCACTAAAAGCACACAGATCAGAAATTTATTGAATCGCGCTGAACCCCTGCCCCGCTGTATAGTCGCCTTCAGTCTGAATCCGGAATCAATCGCAATGAAAGTCGAAGATAAAGCGCCGTCATTGCAGCGCCGGCTCGATGCCATGATCAAATTACAGGAACGAGGCTGGCTGTTGGGCCTGCGTTTCGATCCATTGATTTACCAATCGGATTTCAAACAGCAGTATCGGCAACTGTTCGAGCAGGTATTCTCAAGCATTAATCCAGCCCGGCTCCATTCCGTCAGTCTCGGTACCTTCAGGATGCCGGAACAATTCTTTAAAAAAGTCCACCGCCTTTATCCGGACGAAAAATTATTTGCCGCTCCATTCAGCAACCCGCATGGCATGGTGAGTTACCGGCAGGAACTGGAGCAAGAGATGATGTCATACTGTACCGAACAATTATTAATCCATATCCCTGAAGCCATTTTTTTTCCATGCAGAACCTGAAACGAACCATTCTGGTTACCGGGGCCAGTTCGGGCATAGGCCGGGCCATTGCCAAAAACCTGTTGCTGCAGGGACACCATGTCATCGGCATATCCAGAGACAGCCAAAAATTTATCCGAAAATTCGACGGATTTACACCGATTCAACTGGATTTAAGCCGCTTAGCGGAATTGCCCGGGCAACTGAATAAACTGCAGAAACAGTTTCCCGGGATAGACGGCGTGGTATTTTCCGCCGGCATCGGCCTGTTCGGCTCGCTGGAGGAATTTTCATACGCGCAAATCGAATCCCTGATGACAATCAACTTCACCAGCCAGGTCTATCTGACCCGCGCTCTGCTGCCCATGCTGAAGCGCAAAAACAAAAGCGATTTGATCTATATCGGTTCTGAAGCTGCCTTAAAAGGCGCCCGCAAGGGTTCGATTTATTGCGCCAGCAAATTCGCCCTGCGCGGCTTTACCCAGGCGTTACGTGAAGAATGCGCTAAAAGCTGCGTCCGGATTAGCCTGATAAATCCGGGCATGGTCAAAACCGATTTTTTTCAACAACTATCGTTTGAACCGGGCGACGATGAAACGAATTATCTGCTGCCCGGAGACGTCGCCGACGCGGTATCCTACGTGCTGAATTCAAGCCGCCGGATTACCATTGATGAGCTTAATTTAAATCCGTTGAACAAGGTGGTGAAATTCAAAAAACCGTAAAAAGACACCAACAGCAGCAAAAAATTTTTTTCGTCCATTCATGCACTATTCAGCTAATACAAGCTAATCTTTATGTCAACTCTTAATTAAAAGGGATATACCCTTGATTTTCTTAATTAAGAACATGAATCTCTTCAATTTTGCCCTGATGAGACTGTAAAACGATTGACCAAAGCAGGCGGTGATAACCATGAAAGCAAACAATACGAGCAAAATCCCGGATGTTAGCCAGAATAATAGTTTTGATGCCCTTTGCCAGGAATTCGATGGTACAAGTTTTTATGGCCTGGAATATATACTGGAGGATTTCTTCCAGAATAAGACGGAAAAACCCGCCGGTATCAGCCGTTTTCCGATAGACTGGTTTGGCTTGTACGACTAGCGAATTAGCAGTGCTAAACGCAAATTGCCTTGCCTAGTATGCTTGGGAGATGCAGAGAGGCGCAGAAGCTGCGCCCCTCATATCGCTAAAGCTTACAATAACGATTTTACTTTGGCCATGATGCCGGCCGGATCGATACCCTGGTGCGGGAACTGTTCCCACAGACCGCCGCAGCCCTCTTTATGGGTGCCCAGATGCGCATACTTCGGCGCGAATCCGCGCTCCAGCAGCCAGGAGCCGAAACGGCTGCCCAAGCCGGTTTTGCGGTTAAACGATTCGACCACCAGAACCATCGGTGCCTTGCCAAGCTTGGCCATCATGTCTTCGTCGATAACATTCAAGGTTGGTTTGTTGATCAATCCGACATCGATACCGTCCTTTTTCAGACGCTCGACAGCATCCAGGGAGCGATACAACGCTTCGCCAAAACTGACGATATAACCTTGCGTTCCTTCACGAATCACTTCATCCTTGCCGGAAACGAACTTGTAGTTGCCGCCAAAGAAATCATCGCCATTGGTATCCAGAATGGTGGGTACTTTGGAACGGGTGGAGAACACAAAACGCAAACCCGGATCGAAGAAAATGGTTTCCAGACAGGCTCTCATCTGATTAGGGTCGGCAGGGAAATACAGCTGGGTCGGATAACCGTCACTCAAGCCATTGTCGGCGAACATGTTGTTGAGACCGAAATGGCAGGTATTGTCAGCCATATCGTCAATTCCTGAATGCGAGAAGTGACTGAGCACGTTGGAATGGTTCAGACGCGCCATAGTGATTTCGGATATGCACATCTCCAGGAAGGCGCTAAAGGTGCCAAAGATACCTTGTTTACCTTTTTCCATGCCGAAACCGGCCGCAGCCGAGAAATTACCGCGCTCCATGATGCCTGAAGAAATAAAGATTTCAGGGAATGCATTGTGAATTTTGATCAAACCGCAAGAACCTTCCAGGTCGCTGTCAATAACGCGAACTTTTTCAAGGCGCTCGGCGTCACTCATCCGGCCCAGAATCGCCACTGCCGCATCGCCAAAGACGTTGCGATTGGCATCCCATTTATCGCTGGAACCGAGGAATACTGCGTCATTTTTGGGCGCCTTGATTTCCTTAAGATGGTCTGCAGCCGCCTGTTGACCGTGAGATTCCAGATATTCGACCGCCACTTTGACAGATACCACGTCATGGCCGTGATTGGAACCTTCGAGGCCGACAATCCCCGGACACATCGGGCGATGATTAATGACCGCGACCGGGCCGTCAGTGTTGATGGCGGTGCAGATGCGCTTATACACATCATCAATATCTTCGCCATCGCCTTCCAGTACGGTAACGCCTTGTCCGGCCAGGGTTTTAGCAGTCGAACAACCGGGCAGATAATGTGACGGATGACCGGCAATAGTGACGTTATTATCGTCGATAATCAGCTTGACATTCAGTTTTTGCGCAACCGACAAGCGTGCCGCTTCCGCATCATCGCCCTCTTGCTGAGATCCATCAGAACCCAAACAAAATACGGTTTTGCCGGGATTTGCCATCGCGACGCCATTAACATAAGGCCACATGTGACCCAACCGTCCTGAACTGAATTTGACGCCGGGAGTAAAACCCAACTCAGGGTGGCCTGGCAGATGAGAGTGAGCGGCGCGGTATTCCATCAGGCGCTCAGCGGGCAAATCGCCGTTCAGAACAGACATCAGGTATTGAGTCGCGACGCGGTGACCGGCTTCATCGAAGAATATGGGTACGAATTTCTCGGCCGAACCGCGGAATAAGGCATCCATAATCATCACTTCCGGAACGGTGTCGTAAGGACCGCCCGTATGTCCGCCTACACCTCTGGCGGCACCTGTTGCCGTAAAGAAAACAATCGCATCGCGGCAAAGCTGGATATTTGCTTTCAGACTGGCTCTTTGTTCGGCAGTCAGGGTTGGATTGCCTGGATTTAAAGTTATGCGCTGATAGGCGCCAAGATCTATCGGGAATTTTGACATAGTTATTCTCTTTTTATTGGAAAAATGTTTGTTCGTGGTTGTCGGTTAAGTCCTTTCCAATAGATAAATGAAAAACTTGAGCGATGGCATCTGTATTCAGAGAATCTGTTTGAAATACTGCTACACTCCTGCCGATGGCAGGATGAGGCGCCTGAAAGCTTCTCATATGAAAGCGCATCCGGTAGACCTGTACCACGCGCTTTACAATCAGCGGCCTAGGACATTAAAAACAGATATTCATCAGGCGCCATACGAGTCTCATTTATTAATGGTTTTAATTACAAGTGCGGTCCATCGATACTCATTCAATGCTGCTTCGAAAATACGCTGCAACCATTAAACCTTGCCTATCAAAACAAGAAGTTCATTTTAACTTAAAAAATCAGATGGGTATAATTCTCAAACTGATTTTTCATCCTGGACATTCACGATAAAGCAGCCAATGCACTTTCGTAATCGGGTTCTTCCGTCAATTCACTGACAAGTTGGCTGTAAACAACCTGATCATTTTCGTCAATAATGATAACTGCCCGGGCGGTCAGTCCGGCCAGAATGGTATCCATCAGCTTGACACCGTAATCCACGGCAAAACTTGATCGGAAACTCGATAAGGGTATGACGTTTTTTAAACCTTCCGTTTCGCAAAAACGGCATTGTGCAAAAGGCAGGTCGGCGGAAATCACTAAAACCACGGTATTATCGAGACTACCGGCTTTTTCGTTGAATTTGCGGGTTGAAGCCGCGCATACGGGGGTATCCAGGCTGGGTACGATATTGAGTACTTTGCGTTTACCCGCGTAGGTTGCCGGAGTGACATCGGACAGTTTTCCATTGACCAAAGTAAAATCCGGCGCTTTACTGCCAGTTGCCGGTAACTCGCCGGAGGTATGAAGGGGTTTTCCTTGAAATGTGATTGTCGCCATTGCCTGTCTCCTCTTTTGTATGGGGTGAGTGCCGGATCAGATAGGATTATTTTATCCGTTTGCCATTTCTTATTTGGATTGATTATGCTTTGTCAGTCTCTTGCGTTTTTGCTGTTGCCTATAGGTAAGCTTGTTTTTTTGGCCGTGAAAAGGGTTTTCGGGTGATTTGAATTCAAGCCGTATTGGAGTCCCTTTCAAATGGAGTTTATCGCGGAAATAATTCATCAAATAGCGTTTGTACGCATTAGGCAAGGCATCCGTTTGAACACCGTGAATCACGACAATAGGCGGGTTGCGCCCGCCCTGATGCGCATATTTTAATTTGATGCGCCGATTGTTGACCAAAGGCGGCTGATGCGCATCGGTGGCTTCTTTCAGAATCCGGGTCAGCATCGGCGTAGACATGTCCAGCATCGCCGAATCGTACAAGGAATGAACCACATCGAATAATTTACCGACGCCGCTGCCATGCAGCGCTGAAATCGCGTGTTTCTCGGCAAATTCAAGAAAAGAAAGTTTGACATCAATTTGCCGTTTTACGGTTTCTTTCTGTTCTGTTGTCAAACCATCCCATTTATTCAAACCGATAATCAACGCCCTGCCCGCTTCGAGCACCAGACCCAGGAGATGTGCATCCTGATCGGTTACACCCTCGCTGGCATCGATCAGATAAATAACCACATTCGATTTTTCGATGGCCTGCAAGGTTTTGATGACGCTGAATTTTTCAATCGTCTCGGAAATTTTGCTCCGCCTGCGCATGCCGGCGGTGTCTACCAGGGTAAACATTTTGCCCTGACGCTCAAACGGGATATAAATACTATCGCGGGTCGTGCCCGGTTCATCGAACACGATCACTCTCTCTTCACCCAGCAAGCGATTAACCAGAGTCGATTTACCGACATTGGGCCGTCCGACCACGGCGATGCCAATGCCTTTAGGCACCTCTTCAGCCATTGCCTGTTCAGGGGGCAACAAGGGATCAATCCTGGCCAGTAACTCGGGTATGCCTCTGCCATGGGTAGCGGCAATCAGCACCGGTTCGCCCAACGCCAGTGAATAAAAATCGGAAGACGCCACGGTGGCATCGACGCCGTCCGTCTTGTTAACCACCAGGACCACAGGCTTATTCAATTTTCTTAGACTGTCGGCGATGACCTTATCTGAAGCACTCAATCCTTCACGTGCATCGACTAAAAAAAACACGATATCGGCTTCTTCCAGAGCGGTTTGAACCTGTTTTCTGGCAAAACTCTCGATGCCTTCGGCATCATCGGCGATACCGCCCGTATCGACGACTAAACAGGCACGTTTGCCATGTTTCACGCGGCCGTATTGCCGGTCTCTGGTCAATCCTGGAAAATCCGCTACGAGAGCTTCGCGGCTCCTGGTTAAATAATTGAATAAGGTGGATTTGCCGACATTGGGCCGACCGACCAGGGCTATTACGGGTAACATGGGTATAGGTTCTTACGAATGAGTTTTAAATAGCTTGACATCAAGAAAGTCTCCGGATGGACTTTTTCGACATCTCGCAACGAGTTGTAAAGTAAAAACTACCGTACCTTCAATGCGGCCAGAGTTCCGTCTTTCGCATAAACAATAATGGTATTATCGACGACGATGGGTTTGGCGTCGATGGCGCCGTCGGTAATTCGGGCATTGGCAAGCTGTCTGCCGTCCGCAGTCGACAACCAATGAACATAGCCTTCAAAGTCGCCGGTTACAACATAATTCTGATAAGTGGCGGGTGCCGTCAAGCTTCTATGTTGCAGGTCCTTTTGTTTCCATAAAGGCGAACCGGTTCGATGATCCAACTGCATCACGTGACTTTCCGAATCGGTTAAATAGAGATAATCGTCATCGCTGCTCAAACCGGTACTGGATGATAAGTCTTCTTTTCGCCACAGGATATCGCCATCCAGTTCCGAAACAGCGCCAATGCCGCCATGGTAACTGGAGACATAAATGACGCCCCCTGTTTCAATCGGGTCAGCATCCAGATCGACCAGCCTGTCGATTTCCGAACGGCCCTTAGGCAGAGCGACACTGGTTTCCCAGGTAAATTTGCCGTCAGTCAATCGTAAAGCGATGAGTTTGCCATTATCCTCTCCGCTAATGATGTTTTCTTCGACAATGATCGGTGAACTGGTTCCACGGATACTGAGGGCGGGAACGGCGCGTTCATAATTCCAAAGCTTATGCCCGGTTTTTTCATCGAGGGCAGTCATGGAGCCATCAGTCGCGCGAACGACAACGATACCATGGGCAATAACCGGCACGGCAAGCACTTCACTGGAAACTGAAGATTTCCAGATAACGTCTCCGTTTTCAATATTAAGCGCTACGACTTCCGCATCGGAAGTACCCAGGACTACGGTCGTGGGATTGAGCGCCGGTCCGCCGGAAAAATGAAATTCCGTCTCGGTTTCCCAAATCAGCTCTCCATTCGATAAATTTCTGGCCTGCACCAGGCCTTCCCTGTCGGCGGCGACTACTTTTCCAGAAACGACAGCCGGCACCAATTTCAGTGTCTGTTTATCGGCGCCGACCCCGACCGACTCCTTCCAAAGCACGTCAAGTTCGATTTCGGGGCTGTATTCGACTAATGGATTAGGCGGGTCGGCGTTGTCGGTGCCGCCGAGAAAATAATCGGTTATGCCCGACAGGCCTTCGCCGATTGACGCAACTGACGTACATCCGGTTAAACCCAAGATAATCAAAAAGACAATAACACGCATTATTTTTGATTTTCAATCTTTTCCGGAGCAGTCAAATCGTCTATTTTGATCTTTAACAGCGGCGAATGCTGACCGCTTCTTAAGGCCTTTTCATAGGACGTGCGCGCTTCATCCAAACGATCGAGGGCAACCAGTAAATCACCGGTCAATTCATCATAATTGCCTGAAAAACTCGACTCGGTAGACGGATCGACTTCGCTGATCAACTGCAAACCCTGCTCATACTCGCCACTTGCCAGCATCAGCCGGGCCAGCCTCAGTTTCGCTATATTGCTCAATTCCTTACCTGAATTGGCGGCTATCTGCTTTAACAGATCCTTGGCTCCTGCAATATCGCCCTGCTGCACTTTGAATTTTGCCTGTAACAGCCCGCCGAAGTCGGCATATTCGGTATTTTTAAACTGCTCCTGGATGCGTTCGGCAAGTTTGACGACAGAATCCGTTTTGTTTTCGTCTGCGGCTTTTACCATCTGGGCATAAAGATTGGAAGCCTGTTCGGCGTTTTCCTGGGTATTACTACGCCAAAAATTCCAGCCTATAATTACGGCGATACCAATCACGACACCGATAATCGAGGATAACCCATTTTCTTTCCACCATGATTTCAATGCTTCAAGTTGTTCTTCTTCTGTATCGTAAATAGCCACTACTGTCCCCAGTTGAATTTGTTGATAAGTAAATCAGTGAGTTCCAAAACGTTGCTGCAAAAACTCTATGGCTTCATGCCGGGACAGAGTCTGCTGGGAGGTTTCGTTGCCTGCCTCGAACCTGAGGTGTTTAAGGCCGATCTTGCCCTGGTTCACTTCATCATCTCCTAAAATGACGGCAAATTCGGCCCCTATCTTATCGGCTCTCTTAAACTGACTCTTGAAACTGCCGCCGCCGCAATGAATCTGCAGCTTTATTGAAGGAATTTCATTTCTGATCGCTTCCGCCAGACGCAAGCCCTCGCGCTCGGCCAGTTCGCCGACGCGGATCATATAAACATCCACCGGTTTTGAAACCGGCACCTTCTCCAGAGTTTCCACCAGCGCCAGTAAACGTTCCATGCCCATAGCAAAACCACAGGCATAATTGGTTTTGCCGCCTAGCTGTTCGATTAGGCTGTCATAACGTCCGCCGGCACAGACGGTGCCCTGCGAGCCAAGCTCATCGGTCACCCATTCGAATACGGTTTTACCGTAATAATCCAGTCCTCGCACCAGGCGGGTATTAATTTCATAACGGATGCCGAGTTCATCCAGAATCGCCAATAAGGTATTAAAATGGTCTTTGCTGTCATCGCCCAAATAATCCATTAAGACCGGAGCGGAGTCGACAACGTCTTTCATCTGCGGGTTTTTGGTATCCAGAATTCGCAGCGGATTGGTTTCCAGTCGGCGCAGACTATCCGCATCCAGCCGATCAAGATGCTGTCGTAAATAGGCCACCAGATTTTCCCGATATCGGGCGCGTTCCGAAAGGGTGCCTAAGGAATTTAACTGCAATCGGACTTTATCCAGAATCCCGAGCCTTTTCCATAAGCGCTGCATGATCAAGATTAATTCCGCATCGATATCAGGCCCGGCCATGCCGTAGGTTTCAACGCCGAGCTGATAGAACTGGCGATACCGTCCCTTCTGAGGCCGCTCGTGCCGATACATTGGCCCGTAGTACCATAAGCGTTGCACCTGGTTATGAATCAGGCCATGCTCGAGACAGGCCCTGAGGCAACCGGCAGTTCCCTCAGGCCGCAAGGTCAGCGAATCGCCATTGCGGTCATCGAAGGTGTACATTTCTTTTTCGACAATATCGGTGACTTCACCGATTGAGCGTTTGAAAAGCTCTGTCTTTTCGACGATGGGCAGCCGGATTTCATTATATCCATAGGAACCGAGCACTTCCCGGATCACTTGTTCGGCATATTGCCAAAGCGGAGCTTGTTCGGGGAGCACATCATGCATCCCCCGGATTGCTTGTAATATCTGTGTCATGTCTTAGACAGCCGGCTACGGAAGAACCGACCGGATCTTGGTTGCTTCGTTTGAAATAGGAAATTTTTCCAGTAATAAATTCCGGTATTCTTTGGCGCTACTGATATTGCCGAGCGCGCGCTCGGTATAAAAGGCGATGTACAATGTTTCAGGCGTATGCTCCGCTACGCTCAAATACCGTTCCAAAAATCCTTTCGCGGCCCATAAATCACTCTTTTCATAACTGATTTTTTGCATCGCCGATAATGCCGGCGCGAAAGTCTTATTATATTCCAGCGCCTGTCTGAAATAGGCTTCGGCTTTCTGCTTATCGCCAATGCTCAAAAGACAACGCCCGGCATTGGTCATCGCCTGCCATTGCCTGTCGTTCAACGGATTGGTAGCGGCCGCCTCCAACAAAGGCAGCCCCTTATCGGTGTCGCCGCGTTCACATAAAAAACGGCCGTAATTATTCTGCACACCGAAATCGTCCGGTTTCAGTTTCAGGGCAGCTTCATATTCGTCTTCAGCATCATCGAACTGTCTTAATTTTTCATACAAAAAAGCCAATGCATTATGAGCCTGGGCGTTGCCGGGATCACGATCAACTGCGTTCAATAAGCTTTCTTTCGCAATATCCAGCTTATTGATATTCATGTAGCGAACGCCCAATTGCAAATGGGTTTCCGCAATGTCCTTATTCTTGTCGCTGGATTCGCCGAGCATACCGCAGTTCGTCAGAATTGCCGCAATCAGCGCGGCCAGCATAATACGATTAACTATTTTGAAATGATCAGGCCGCACGTTCGTTTCCTATAGCTTTGAGTTTAAGATGTCTGCGGCTTTTATCCTCGACTTGACCGACGAGCTGGCCACAAGCCGCATCGATGTCTTCACCTCGGGTTTTCCTGACTGTGGTGACAATTCCGGCATCGTTTAACAGGGTTTTAAAACGGTTGATCGTCGTATTGCTGGAACAGCGGTAGGACGAGCCAGGAAAAGGATTGAACGGAATCAGATTAAGTTTGGACGGCACGGCCTTTAATAACCGGATCAAACCCTGGGCATCCTGCATCGAATCGTTGATACCGTCCAGCATCACATATTCAAAGGTAATGGTGCGCCGAGGAGCAATTTTGGCGTTATCCCGGCAGGCTTCCATCAATTCCTTCAATGGATATTTTTTGTTGATCGGCACCAATTGGTCCCTGAGTTCATCGGTCACCGCATGCAGCGATACCGCCAGACTGACATCGCAAACCTGCGTCAACCGGTACATCGCCGGCACGACGCCGGATGTGCTGATGGTGACCCGGCGCTTGGATAGCCCGAACGCGAAATCATCCATCATCAGATGCATCGCGGCGACAACATTGTCAAAATTCAACAAGGGCTCGCCCATACCCATCATGACCACGTTGGTGATTCTTTTACCGGATCCCAGGCGTTTTTGCGCGACCAGCACTTGACCGATAATTTCCGATGTGGTCAAGTTGCGGTTAAAACCTTGCTGCGCAGTTGAACAGAACGTGCAGGCCAGCGCGCAGCCGATTTGCGACGAAACACAAAGCGTGCCCCGCCCTTCCTCAGGAATAAAAACCGTTTCGACCCGATTGCCGCAATGGGTCTGCATCGCCCATTTTCGGGTGCCGTCAGTGGCGATTTGTTCCACCACGATTTCCGGCGTAGCCATATGGCAATGCTCGTGCAAATGGGCGCGCAGGGATTTGCTCAGATTGGTCATCTGCTCGAAATCTTCGACGCCTTCCTGATAGATCCATTTCAACAACTGGGTCGCGCGAAACGGCTTTTCACCCCGTTCGACAAAAAAGTCCTGCAGGCCCTTTCTGTCAAAATCGAGCAGATTAATGGATTTTACCTTAGCGGGTGCGGGAGCAGAGTTCATTATCGGAGAAAAAGAATGCGATTTCTTCTTTGGCGGTTTCTGCGGCATCCGATCCATGCACCGCATTTTCGTCGATGCTGTTGGCGAAATCGGCGCGTATCGTGCCTGGAGCTGCGTCCTTGGGATTGGTGGCGCCCATAATTTCACGATTTTTGGCAATAGCATCCTCACCTTCCAACACCTGCATCATCACAGGCCCGGAAATCATGAATGAAACCAGATCCTTAAAGAAAGGCCGTGCGCTGTGTACCGCATAAAAACCTTCCGCCTGCGCCTGGGTTAAATGCACCATTTTAGCGGCAACGATTTTCAAGCCGTTTTTTTCGAAGCGGCTGTAAATTTCACCGATCACATTTTTTGCTACAGCGTCAGGTTTAATGATTGAGAAAGTGCGTTCTATCGCCATTTTTTTCAAAACTCCAGTTAAAAAATTTAATTAATCGACCATTATATCCGATCAGCCCCTTATTTCGAAGATAACATAACGCTATTGCCCTCGAAAGAGCCTTTCTGTTAAGGCCGGTTGTCGATATCCGCGCCTTCTTTCACCGGTATCAGCAGATCTTCAGGACTGATGCCCAGCATTAACGCCATCGGACTGGCGATAAAAATCGATGAATAGGTGCCGAAAATCACGCCAAACAGTAACACAATCGAAAAATTGTGAATGGTCTGACCGCCTAGAAAAAACAGCGAAACCAGCACCAGTAATACCGTCACAGAGGTCATCAGGGTTCTGCTTAAGGTTTCATTGATCGAAATATTCATGATTTGTTCGGTTGATTCCTTTCTCATGAACCTGAAATTTTCCCGAATCCGGTCATAAACAACGATGGTGTCGTTCAATGAATAACCGATTAGCGCAAGAACCGCCGCCAATACCGTCAAATCAAACTCAAAACCCATCAACGAAAACAAGCCAAGGGTAACAATCACGTCATGAAGTGTCGCCAGCACCGCACCGGTCGAAAATTTCCATTCAAAACGCCAGGCTATATAAATTAAAATGCCTATCGTTGAATAGAGAAGAGCCAGAAAACCATCCTCGGCCAGATCATCGCCGACTTGAGGCCCTACAAATTCGACGCGATGCACTTTCACGGGTTCTGCGTTATTTTTATTTATGGCGTCAAGCACCTTGACACTCATATCCTTACTGCTCACGCCTTCCTGGAGTTTCAAACGAATCAGGACATCCTTGGCCGAACCAAAATTTTGCACAGTGGCATCACTAAAACCGGCTTCTTTAAGGGTACTGCGCAATACCGTTAAATCTGCAGTTTGCTGATAACCGACTTCAATCAGCGTACCGCCGGTAAAATCGATGCCCATATGCAGTCCGCGAGTGGCGAGCGAAACGATCGCGATTATCGTCAGGATCGCGGAAAAAGTCAGCGCTATTTTCCGGTTGCCTATAAAATCTATATTTGTCTTATACATGTATTTAATCTTCAAAAATAAGGTTCAGGATTCAAGACCGGGTTCAAGGTTTGCAGGGTCACTATTCGAATTTTTTTCGTCCTGCACCTTGAGCCCTGTATCTGATTAAATCGACAACTTCTCAACCCTGCGGTTACCGTAGATCCAGTTGATAATCATCCGAGTACCGGTAATGGCGGTAAACATCGATGAGATAATACCGATAATAAGCGTCACTGCAAAACCTTTAACTGAACCCGTCCCAAAAGCAAATAGGACAATCGCTACCACTAAATTAGTGACATGGGAGTCTAGAATAGTTGCAAAGGCCTTGTCATATCCGACAAAAATACTAGACTGCGGCGTATTGCCCTTGCGCAGTTCCTCCTTGATTCGTTCAAAGATCAACACGTTGGCGTCCACCGACATACCTACGGTCAGAATGATCCCTGCTATACCTGGCAAGGTCAGAGTCGCCTGAAGCATCGACAGAATAGCCACAACAATGACTACGTTAAACGCCAGTGCAAGATTGGCGATCATGCCGAACAGCTTGTAAAAGACAGCCATGAATAACACGACCAGAACAAAGCCGACAATAAAAGAGAGAAAACCTTTGTTGATATTGTCCTGACCCAGGCTTGGACCCACGGTACGCTCCTCGACGATATCAACCGGCGCAGCCAGCGCTCCCGCTCTCAACAACAACGACAGATTCCGCGCTTCCTGAGGACTGTCCAGTCCGGTCGTCTGGAAGCGTTTACTGAAAACGCCCTGGATTGTCGCGACGCTGATCACTTTTTCAACTTTCTGCTTGCGCCGCACGTCCTGGCCGCCGACCTTTTGGGTTTCAACCTTGTATTCGATGAAGACCACCGCCATCGGCTTGCCGACGTTGGCCTGTGTGATTTTACCCATTTTGGTGGCGCCGATACCGTTTAATGTGATAAAAACCGCCGGTCTGCCGTCCTGATCCATACCCGATGACGCATCGACGATCTGGTCACCGGTCACGATAATCCTGCGGTCCAGCAGAATCGGAGCGCCGTTCTTTTCATAATACAGACGACTGGTGGCCGGCACATGTCCCTGGACAGCCTGCTGCACATCATGCTCGACATCGACCAGACGATATTCAAGAGTGGCTGTTGTGCCCAGAATTTCTTTTGCCCGTGTAGTATCCTGCACGCCAGGTAACTGTACGACAATACGATTATCGCCCTGTTGCTGAATCACCGGTTCGGCAACGCCCAGTTCATTGACCCGGTTGCGCAAGGTCGTAATGTTTTGCGATACGGCAAATTTTTTGATCTCCCTAATTTCCTTCTCGGAGATTTTTAGCCAGATCTGATCCTGCTGATCCGAATCCGTGACTTCCAGGCTTTGAAAATCCTTCTTCAGCAGAGCCAATACCGCCGCCTTGTCTTCAACCGATTTAAGCGTGACTTTAATTAAGCCGCCCTCTTTGGTTACCGATTGATAATGAACTTTTGCCGCTCTCAAGGCTTGGCGAACATCATCATTGTAACGCTCCTCAGCCTGTTTCGCCGCCGTATCCATATCCACTTCCATCAGAAAATGGACGCCGCCGCGCAAATCCAGACCCAGATACATGGATTCCGCTCCCAGGGCAGTCAGCCAGCCTGGCGTTTTAGGAGCCAGGTTCAATGCGACGGTATATTGATCGCCCATCTTATCCCTGAGCATATCCGCGAGCTTAAGCTGGTCGTCGGTATTGGCGAGACGCGCCAGTAAATGGTCATTTTTAAATTCAAACGCTTTTACAGCCACACCGGTCGACTTAATGACGGACTCGATCTGGCTTGCCTGCGCTTCGGTCAGTTTCGCCGAATGCGCCGAGGACACCTGAATGGAAGGATCGTCACCGTACAAGCTGGGCAACGAATAGATCAACGAGATAATAAAAATAGCGATGATTAATATATTTTTCCAAAGCGGGAAATGGTTTTGCATTCTTTATATTCCAACAATTAAGTCACGACCGGATCAACCGGTCTTTACCGGCCGCCAATGCGCTATGACATTGATGCGAAAAAGTTAAACTTTAGTAACTTTCTTGGTGATCGCCTTATAGGTGCCTTTAGGCATGATGCTTTCGATACTGTGACGCTGCACCTGGATAAATACATTGTCGCTGATCTCTAACTTGGCAAAATTATCATCCAGATCAACGATCTTACCCAGAATACCGCCTGAAGTCACAACTTCAGTCCCTTTGGACATCGATGCAATCATCTGTTTTTTCTCTTTCGCACGCTTGGATTGGGGACGCAGGAATAAAAAATAGAAAAAAAGCAACACGCCCACTGGAAACAGCATGCCTTCGATGCCGGGTGCCTGAGCCGCAGGTGCGGCGGCCATCGCGTCGGAAATTAAGAAACTCATGGATATCCTCGATTTTTTATAATAATGATGAAAATTTTCCTATTATGTCACAGTTGGGGCAACTTTTCCTCGTTGACGGTAAAAATGTCTAACAAAACTCTCCAGTTCGTGCTTTTCGATCGCCCCGCGCAAATTCTGCATCAGGCTTAAATAATAATAAAGATTGTGGATCGTATTGAGCCGAGATCCCAGCATTTCCCCGCATTTATCAAGATGTCGCAGATAGGATCTGGAATAATTCCGACAGGTGTAACAACCGCAGGTGTCATCCAGTGGCCCGGTATCGAACTGATACTGGCTATTCCTGATTTTGACGACGCCGAAACTGGTAAACAGATGGCCGTTACGCGCATTGCGCGTCGGCATCACGCAGTCGAACATGTCGATGCCGCGCCGGACCGCCTCAACCAGATCTTCCGGCGTTCCCACGCCCATCAGATAACGAGGCTTATCAACGGGCATTTTAGAATGCAAGGTGTCCAGCGTCGCCATCATTTCTTCCTTGGGTTCGCCCACCGACAAGCCGCCGATCGCATAACCGTCAAAGCCTATGGCCGTCAGGCCGTCGATCGATTCCTGACGCAAATGTTCATACATTCCGCCTTGTATAATGCCGAACAGTGCCGATGGGTTGTCGCCGTGGGCTTTCTTGCTGCGCTCGGCCCAACGTAAAGACAGGCGCATCGAATCGGCTGCCTGCTTTTCGGTAGCGGGATACGGCGTGCATTCATCGAAAATCATGACGATGTCCGAACCCAAATCCTGCTGCACCTGCATCGACTCTTCCGGCCCCATGAAAATCTTGCTGCCGTTGACCGGCGATTTGAAGGTGACGCCCTGCTCCGTAATTTTCCTGAGCGCGCCCAGACTGAAGACCTGGAAACCGCCGGAATCAGTCAAAATGGGTTTATCCCAGCGCATAAATTCGTGCAGATTGCCATGCGTTTTAATCACGTCCATGCCCGGCCTGAGCATCAAATGAAAGGTGTTGCCCAGAATAATCTGCGCGCCCAGACCGGTTAAATCCTCCGGCGTCAACGACTTAACCGCGCCATAGGTGCCGACCGGCATGAAAATCGGCGTTTCCACGACGCCGCGAGCAAAAGTAAGTCGGCCGCGTCGGGCATGGCCCTCGGTGGTTAAAAGTTTGAATTCCATGAAGTGATAATTTTTGGCTTAAGTCTGAGTAATGAATGATTCTGTTGATTTGAACACACGAAATTTAAGAAGAATGAAAGCGGCCCAAAAATTGAAAAATTCATCAGGCCTGACATTATTAAGCGAAATCATTGCCTTATCGATGCAGTTCATTCCCCGGTAAATTTGGACCTACTATTATACGATAGCGAATGAAATGCATTCAGTTTTCATGTTCAACATCGGCAATAGCATAACGGCCATTATTTCCACCCTATTCCGTGATAATGCTTCCGTGGCTGGTCTGATAGTTTCTAAAGAGACTTAGAACTGGTCAGGCTTCTATAGACAAAGGTACTGTCGCAACCCATCAATAAGTAATCGAGCGATGGTCTTATAGAAAAAAATATGATGCGTGAGCATCCAAACGTTATGGGTTATAACAGCACCGAGACACCGCAGATTTACGCACATGCTGATAGCATATACATTAAGCAGAAAAACAGGGGACAGACCACGGTTTTAAGCGGGAATGCCCTCACCCTTCCTCCTTCTTTTTAGGCCTTCCCGAGTTACCTGGAACCACACGCCGTCCCAGCATGTTCGAAATATTTTCCTGAAAACGAGTATTTCCCAAGACAAAATTACCATTCGTCGCTTTCCCTATTTACCCTCGTCCCCTATTTACCCTTTATGCCCCCTATACACTCTCACGCCGCCTTAATAATGCCACGCTTCATGTTTTAACGGCGACCTATTCAAAATATCTCTGTAGCTACGCCACTGCGGTAAAAACCTATCCATATGGTTTTTAAACGTATCATTATGATTACGCTCCAACAAATGCACCATTTCATGCACCAGTATGTATTCAATGCATTCAATAGGTTTCTTGGCAAGCTCCAGGTTCAACCAAATACGGGCTTGCTGATTATTACAGCTACCCCATTTGGTCTTCATTTTTTTGACCCCCCAAGCAACGACTTGCTCGCCCAAAACGGGTTGCCATTTATCGAGCAGCCCGGCTATGCATTTCTTTAGCTCCGCCCTATACCAAGCGTTTAACAGCTTTTCTTTGTTTTCTATCGTGGCATCGGGCTTAACAAACATTTTGAGTTTGCCGCTCTGTAACAGCTTTATCTCAGACTTACCCTCGTGCTCGATTAACTCCAGCCTGTAGCGCTTGCCAAAAAAGAAATGGCACTCGCCTGAGATATACTTCCTTTCCGATTGGCGAGGCTGGTCATTGAAAGCCTGCTGTTGCTTTTTAATCCAGCTCAGTTTAGAAATGACCGCTAACCGCACATTGTCATCGGTAACGTGCCGAGGCACCGCAACGCGCACATGGCCATCGGGCGGATAAACAGCCAGATGCAGGTTTTTTATATCCTTTCTCACTATCTGCACATCAATACCGTTGACTGTCAGTATGTCCTTAGCTGGACTCATCTAATCATACTCTGACTGGCTTTTTATCAGGTCCATAAGGTCTTTAATATCGACCTGATATTGGCCCAGCTCTTCCTTAACTGCATGCTCAACACCGCGTTGCTTAAAATTATTGGTTTTCCAGCCTTCTTTTTTTGTATGACGAATAGCGGTATCGAGCCGCGTCACCAGCTCTTCGTTTTTATCCAAATTGTCATACAACGACTGTTTACCTCTAGTATTCATAGAGTCAGGATAAGAACTTCCTCCTTGCGGTTTAGTGATATTCTCAGCCAGCTTTTTTACTTCTTTTAAATACTCTTCATAGATAATCGCCTCTTCACGGCGTTGGGTGATCAAAGCATCCAACAACTCAGACATCTTTTCATAATATTTCGGGTTTATCGGTTGCTCGTCGATAATCACCTTGCGCATATTGTTTTCGATAGTTTCCGCCATCGCTTCCGGCACTTTCTTGTTTGATGGTCCGGCCGGGTTTTGTTTGGCTTTTTCAACAATCAGCTCAATCAAACCCAACTCTTCAAAGTCGATGACCTTTTCACTGTCTTCCGCCCGAATATAGGTATCCAGCAAACGGCGCATGGCCGGCTCGTATTGCTTCATATCCACTTCGTCTTTAGAGGCAAGCTTTATCTCTTGGCGCATTTTGCTGAAGTGTTCAACTTCAGCCTTAAGCTCTTGCGCTTCTTTGGCAGTGTAACCTGCGCCTTGCAGTTCGTTGGCAATATTGGCATAAGCCCTGACCAAAGCCGCGACATTTTTATACAGCGAGACCCGCTTGGCTTCGTTCAGCTTCAGGTCTTCACGGTTGGCGACATCACCGCAGAAGTAGCGAATGTAGTCGATCAATTCTTTGGGCTGCAACACCGGCTCGCACAGTGCTTTTACCGTTTCCCTGGCTTCCTCCAATTTTTCCTTGCAGGTGTCCAAACGGTTAGTCAGCAGCCCCTGCACATCGTCCTTGTCATACGCATCGAATGCGCCGCTGGTGTAATCGCCGATAGAGGTTTCCAAGCTGTGGAACAGGTCTTTGTAATCGACGATATAGCCGTATTCTTTGTCATCCCCATCCAAGCGGTTTACCCGGCAAATGGCTTGGAACAAACCGTGATCTTGCATCTTTTTATCGATGTAAAGATAAGTCGCCGACGGTGCATCAAAGCCGGTCAATAATTTATCGACGACGATCAACAAACGCATTTGCCCCGGCTCTTTCTTAAACTGCTGTTTTACCTTTTTCTCAAAATCTTCGGCTTTTTTTATCGCCTCTTCTTTCGGCACTTCAAAATAGTCCGCCAGCATTTGCTGATAGATTTCATATTGATGCAATTTCTCGGTCAAACCTTCGCCGCTATCTTCCCCTTTAATATCGGCCGGCGAAGGCAAATAACTGGTGACAATCGCGCATTTACCTTTTAATTCCGTTTTGCAAAATAACTCATACACTTTACAGGCTTGGTAAATGCTGGCGCAGACCAACATCGCATTGCCACGGCCATCCATGAGCCTTGGCTTCTTTTTCATATCCAGCCAAATGTCGTTCACAATCATTTCCAGGCGATCTCGACTGGAAAGCACTTTTTGCATGGTTCCCCAGCGCTGCTTTAACTGGACTTTCGCCATATCGGTTAAGCCGGCAGTGTTGATCTCAAACCACTCATCAACTTTTTCAGGGGATTTGATGTACTGGTCAATATCGCGGGCTTCATATTGCAGATCCAACACCACGCCATCGGCGACCGCTTCATCGAATTTATACGTGTGAATATAAGAGCCGAAGATTTCGATGCTTTTGCGTTTATCTTTTTTTAGTAACGGCGTACCGGTAAAACCGACAAATAGCGCATCAGGCAGGATAGCCTTCATCGCATCGTGTAACTTGCCCGACTGCGTGCGGTGGCATTCATCGACAAACACAAACACATTGCCTTTGGCTTTAAAGTCTTTGGGCAAACTGTTTTTTAATTCGGCCAAAAAATCATCCGTCGCTTTATCATCGCCCTCATCACCTTGCCGGCCGAACTTATGCACCAACGAACACAACAACCAAGGTTCTGCTTCGTTAAGCGTAGCCACCAGATCGGCGCCGCTTTTAGTTCGATAAATCGCTTCCTCGACGCCGCCGAATACGCCTTCGATTTGTTCATCCAGTTCAGTTCTATCGGTCACCACCAACACGCGGGCATTGGTGATATTCTCGCGAATCCATTTCGCCAGCCACACCATGGTTAAGCTTTTACCCGAGCCCTGGGTGTGCCAGATAATGCCGCCTTCGTTGCTATTAACGCGCTGCTGCGCAGCCTTCACGCCAAAGTATTGGTTCTGGCGGCAGGTCTTTTTATAGCCTGCATCAAAGACGATAAAATTATGGATGATTTCTAAAAAGCGTTGTTTATTGCACAGGTTGATAATATCGAAATCGAGTAAGCCATTGGCGTAATCGACATCATCTACCGAGAAGTGTTTTTTACTGCGGTCATCGACATCCGGGTTATAGGCCGGGTTTTCTTCTTTCCAACTGTAATAATGCTTTTCGGAGGTTTCGATGGTGCCGTAACGCAAGCCCTCGGTATCGTTACCGGCCATCATCAGCTGCATGGTAGTGAAAAAGTCACGGATAAAGGTCAGTTTTTGGTTATCCAAATTCTGACGAATACCTTCAGTCACTGAAACCGACGAGCGCTTTAATTCAATCACACCCAGAGCGATACCGTTGACATACAACACGATATCCGGGCGCTTGCTGTTTTGGCCTTTTACCGACACTTCTTCGGCAATGGCAAAGTCATTATTTAACGGATTATTCCAATCGATGAACCAAACGGTTTTGGTATTTTCGCCCTGGCCTTGCGACACTTTGACGCCATAACGCAGCAAGCTATAGACGTCTTTATTGGCGTGATACAGCTTTTTGCCGTCGCCCATCCCGGCCGCTTGCTTGAATTTACGGATGGCATTAGCCGCCATCGTTTCATCGACGCCTTGCTTGCTTAGCCAAGACCGCAGATAAGCTGGTTCGATATTGGAGTTATCGGCACGGTCTTGCCAATCGCCGTAATAGGTATAACCCAATTGATCCTGGAATAATTTCACCACGCGGTTTTGCGTGGCACGTTCGCGCTGGCCTATCGTGCTCATATCAGTCGGGTTCTCCCTGTCAGTAATTCCTGCATCATGCCTTGTTTGAGTTGTTGGGTTTTGTTGAGGCGTTGCTCTAACGCATCAAGTTCTTTGTCCATATCAGATAATACATCCGCAATTACATTTTGCTCTTCGTAAGAAGGTAGATACACAACAGCTTTTCGGATGTCTGCCGTAGAGATATTTGCTTGAACCCCTAAAGAAGCAACGCCTTTACAGTATATTTTCCATACAGGCAAACAACTTAAGTAGCTATAAAATTTTGACGATGCAATTTTAGGCTTAAGTCTCAAAAGACCAACTCGCTGGTTTAGCAACGCTATTTGATTTAACTTAACGATAGCCATCTGCCCAATCAAATTTTTATCTGGCGTTACATCTGTCATGGCAATGATTAAATCTCCATTCCTAACCCAAAAGTCCTTAAGTTGATTAAAGGTATCTTTCGACCATCTACTTACCCTTGTTTCAATAAATTGAAATTGACCACTCAACCCAATTTGAGCCATTGTTATTATTGGTACTCCCGAAGTTACGTAGCCAGAGGCGGAAAAGGAAAAGCCATTTCTAAATTCTGTCAACAGACTACCGAACTCAACAACCTCCCAATCCTCCGGTATTTCTCCCAGTTCGGTGCGTTTGTAGCCAGTGTGAGTAAGATCAAACGGTGGCAGGCGTTTTTTGCCGGTGAGCAGTTGCTGCATGGCGGCGGTTTTGATCGCGCGTTTTTTGGTGATGAGTTTTTCTAGTGAGGTGATTAGGTCACCGACATCGGATAGAACGTTGGCGATGGAGTTTTGTTCTTTATAAGAAGGAAATGGATATAAAAAATTTACAGCGTCACATATATTAAACTGCTTCTGAGCCGTTCCGTACTGTACATTCCTAATTTGTGATATTCCCAAACCGGAGTTCATAATGAAACATAACCAATGAGAATCAAATAAATTGTTCTTGCGAACAATCATCATAGATGCACAATTACAACCGTCCAACTCAGGAGGCACTACAGCCGTAATACCAGGCTCCCCAACACGAACAGTAACTAAATCGCCTTCAGTAAGGCGTGAAGCTGGGATTTTTCTATTACTTTCTTCGGTAATACAGTTTGCTTTTTCCCAGTTTATTTTATTTTCTTTGACTGTTGAGCCTACCAACATTGGAACCTTACCTCTCTCATCAAAATATGATGATGGGTTAATAACTAATCCGACGCTAATAGAAGATGCTATTGACTTTAACGTCTTAACATCCCAGTCATTAGGAATAATCCCAACTTCCGTTTGCTTATACCCTTCCGGTACTTGTTGCTCCACTATGCCATTCACCACACCAACCCCATCTTTTTCAAATGCTCATCGACTTTGGCGCTGAGTGTTTCCACTTGTTGGGTTAATTCCGGCAGAGGCGCTTCATAACGCTCTTCCAATGTTTTTACGCGGTTGGCGAGTTGCTGCGTCACCCGTTCGATTTCCGCGACGATATTGGCTTGCAGAGTTGCCAGCCATTTGTCTTCAACAATCAGCGCCTTATTCTCGGCCTCGGTGAGCTTGGGGTATTGCTGGAAGACTTTTTTATCCAAGGCTTCCTGGGCAATTTTCACCAAGCTTTTATTATCGGCCTCAGTTTCAAGCAGTTTTTTCACTTGGCTAAGCACTTTAATTTCATCCACATCGGTTGCTTGTTTTTGCCTTGCGCTGACGCTGGCTTTAGTGACTTTGCCGCCGTCAGTTAGCGCATCTTCCAGCAGGCCGCCTTCTACAGCGTGTTCTTCGATATAGGCTTCCAACTCCTGGGTGCTGGCATCGGCTATGGCTTGCAGGGCGTCGATTTCGCGTTGTCCATCGGCAAAATAACGCTGCACGATTAACGCGGGCGGTATCAGTTCGGCTTTGTATTTTGCTTTGTTGATAATCAGGTCTGGTGTCTCTTTTAGCTTTTCGCCTTTTTTAACCACCAGCTCACGAATGCTATTAGCTGCTGCCCAGCCATCTTGGGTAATAAAGTAGACGTCATCTTGCATGGTATCAAACCAGTAATTCATGATGATCTGGTACATGTCGTAACGGTCTAACAAGGGCGCATCGGTATAGGCATCGAGCAGTTTTTCTGAAATGCGGTGGATGACGTCTTTAGGGAAATCGTTTTGATTGAGCACCGCTAGATTGGCTTGCTCTTTCCAGCGCTGGAATAAGGCCAAACTTATTTCGGCAAAGTGTTTGAACTCAGGGTGTTCGAGTATGGTGCTTTTGACTTCGGCGGCTTTGACCAGGGCTTTGCTGTAACCTTCCCGGTATGAGGTAAACAGTGTTCGGCGCAGGCTGGGAAATACTTTCCAGTAGCTATCCAGCGCTTCAAGGTCGGCATTGGGTATGCCACCGCAAAGATGGGCGCTGAGGTCGTGCAGATCTTCTGGTGTAGAGCTGTCGATATAACGGGGTATGTTGAGGTTGTAGTCGTTGGCTTCGATTTCTTTAAAGCTGACCATGCGGCTGTAGCGACTTTTGGGGATATGGTTGTTAAAGACATCGACAATTTTATGCAGGTCTTGATCACGCAGGCGGTTTTTGGGGCCGTCTTTTTTAAAGCCTTTGCTGGCGTCGATCATGAAAATGCCGCTGTCAGGATTGTCCAGGCGCTGTTTAGCGCCGGCTTTATCAATCACAATGATACAGGCGGGAATGCCGGTGCCGTAAAACAGGTTGGCAGGCAAGCCAATGATGCCTTTGATATAACCTTGTTTGATCAGATTACGGCGTATATCGGCTTCGGCATTGCCACGGAATAACACGCCGTGCGGCAAAATGACGGCCCCTTTGCCGGTGCTTTTCAGGGATTTAAGGATGTGCAGCAAGAAGGCGTAATCGCCGTTTTTTTCCGGCGGGATGCCGTATTCAAAGCGGCCGTAACAATCGTCTGCCGGTGTAAAACCGGTATCCCAGGCTTTGAACGAAAACGGCGGATTGGCGACGGCAAAATCGAAGGTTTTAAGTGTGCTGTTATCGTTCTTGAATTCCGGTTCGGCCAAGGTGCTGTGGCCGCCAGGGGCGATTTCGGCATCGGCATTGTTGTGCAGGATCATGTTCATGCGGCACAGCGCAGTAGTGGCGACGTCTTTTTCCTGACCGTAGATGCTTAAGCCATTGCGGGCTTCATCGGCGGCTTTTAATAATAGCGAACCGGAACCACAGGTGGGATCGTAAACGGTTTGATCTTGCGGAGTGTCTTTAGTGATGCCCACCACTTTAGCCAGGATGCGCGAGACTTCCGCCGGGGTATAAAACTGGCCTTTGCTTTTGCCGGAGTCTCTCGCGAAGTTGCGCATCAGGTATTCATAAGCGTCACCGAGCAAGTCGTCGCCCTGGGCGCTGTTGCCGCCGAAATCCAGCCCTTCAAATATGCCGATCAGCTTGGAGAGCCTGTCGACCATTTCCTTGCCTTTGCCAAGACGGTCTTCATCGTTAAAGTCGTTATCTTTGTTGGCGAGCCAGGGCAGCTCGTTTTCTTTGGCGATGCCGTCCAGCACGATGTTGAGTTTTTCGCCGACTTCCTTATCGCCCTTGAGTTTGATTATATCCGGGAAGGCGCAGCCTTCCGGCACCACGACCATGGCTTTGGGATCGTTCAGGTATTTATCGGAAACGTACTTCAGGAACAGGAAGGTGAGCACATAATCTTTGTATTGTGAGGCATCCATACCACCCCGCAGTTCGTCACAGCTTTGCCATAGGGATGAGTAGAGTTCGGTTTTTTTGATGGCCATTGAGAAATTGTTTTATTGTTTTAATCTGCCCGCTTACAAATGAATTATACAGATAGCAAACAGCTGTTCATGTTCAATTACGGCAGGTGTGGTTATAGGTATTTTGCGCCAGTTTTGCTTGCGGCATTTTACAGCAAGACACGGCTGGGATGATTTAAGCCATTTGTTTAAATTTGCATTATGCCGAAAAAAATTCGGCATTAGATCCTTCATCGACTGTAGCTCAAAATCATCAATGAGAAATGATCCAATATACTAGCGAATCGTTGGAAGGTATAACGTGCTAACTGTCAGCATCAAACCATGTGGCGACCTGATTGCTTTCGGAAGGAAAATACCAGTGCACATACGATGCCCTGACATTGTTATAGCGCACGCCCTTGTCGCCATTTAAGACGTCAAAAGCGGTCTCCAAACCCTCATCCTGCTCCCGTTTGGAATAATGAAACTCATGGCCTGTTACCCCGGACGCTTCCTGCCTGTGGCCTAATGCCGCCAATTGCGTCTGCATGATTGAAAGATAGGGGAAAATAGCCGCCATAGGCCACTGTTTGCCATTGACGTCAACCAAAGCTTTGCCCAGTAACATGGCGCCGCCGCATTCAGCCAGGACGGGTTTGCCGGCATCGGCATGGGACCGTAATGAATCCCACGTGGCCGATTGGGATAATGGCTCGGCATACAATTCAGGGTAGCCGCCGGGCAACCAGATGGCATCGGTCCCTGGTGGCACCGGCTCGCCGG
>CAZMRW010000007.1:0-85671 GCA_964568805.1 uncultured Methylococcaceae bacterium
CAGAATGCTGGGTACTGTCGTTTCCCACGGCAGTTTCACCGCGGAATCGGCCAGCAGCGGGGTATCCGTGTTCGGTATCGGCGGAGGCGAAAGCGCATTTGCAGCCAGCGCGTTGGGTCAGGCAACCCGCGCGGCAATGAACGACACTGTCAAGCAGTTGTCACAACAGCTTCGCATCAAGGGCCCGGCTTATATACCGGCAAAAGTGACTGTCTCTAAAAAAAGCCGGAAAAAACGTTCGAATTAATTAAAGATACATCGTTCCGATATGGACGACCAGATATTCTCCGGCGTCCATATCATGCACCAGGATTAACGACGAAGACATGCAGTTTAAGACTGTACTATCAAACAAGCCCGTTAACGATCCAAAATGATATTAAATTCTTTTTTATCCAGTAATCTGTTCTTTTCATCAACCGTTCTGACATGCCAATGGCCCAAAGCAGTGTGGTTAAATAATTTGGTGCTAGCCGTGCGCCATCTGTCAGCGGATATTTTTAACCGTTGCCTCGACACGACCTTGCCTTTTTTAATCCATTCATGATAAATGGTTTTTTTATTCATCCCTTTTAATTCAGTAAAATAATTAACCTGTACGGCTTTGGATTTACTGACCCTTACCGGCGAATCTATAATCTGGACAGGCTCCTTATTAATTATTTTATACGCAAGCAGCGACCTGATGACCTGATGGCTCTTCCGTCCCGTGAGATCATTACTGTTCTTGACTATTACCGGCTGTATTTTTCCTACCTCTTTAGCTTCGATACCAGTCTGTTTTTTTCCGGTGCTTTCCAGAGTCTTGGTCGATTCCTGAGCGGCAATGGCTTTAACAGATCCGGATTGCTCACTCGGTACCTGCGATTCCGGCGCTGCATCATTAATACTTTGGGGCGATGCAGCCTTTGCTTCCGGAACTTTTGCCGAGTCGCTATCGGCATCCGGATTAATCTCCGGACTGGTAATCTGATCGGCCAAGCCCGACGGTTTTGGTGAATTATCTTCCGGTGAACTACTAAAATAAAAATACAGCGGCAATGAAATTATCAGAATAATAGCGCCAAGCGCCAGCACTATCCGCTTGACATTCCAATCTGTTATCATTTCCGGTGAGGATGCGTTTTTGCTGGCCTGACGTCCCGACACAGGGTATTTTAGTTTGATTACAATACTTTTTTTATCTGCCATATGAAGATCAATCCTATTAAGGTGAAACATCAATACTGCCTTAACTGAACTGTCAGAATAGTCCGTATTTTTGTTAGATAAGGCGTTAGAGCTTGGTAATATAACACTTCGAAAGTAATATAAAGCCAAAACACATGCAGATTTTTTGGGACAACGACAATGAGTGACTTGCTAAAGCTTTTTCAGGACTCTTCTTCATTAAATGGAAGCAATGCCTGGTTTGTGGAAAACCTGTATGAACGCTTTTTGGAAGACCCGGAGTCCGTTGAACCCAGCTGGCAAAAACAGTTCCGGGAAATTCATGACGGAGCCGTTTATGAAACACCTCATAGCCCTGTCGTTGAACGGTTTGCCCAACTGGCCGTCAAGTCTCAAGGCAGATTGGCCCAATTGCAAGGTTTTACCGAAGAAAGCGTAAAAAAACAAACGGCAGTTGCCCGTCTTATCAACCATTACCGTGTACGCGGGCACCAAATTGCCAACAATAATCCGCTGGGTAGCACCGCTCCGGCACCGCCGGATATGGATCCGGCTTATTACGGACTTTCAGAGCCGGACATGGATACCCTGTTCGATACCGGAACGCTGTATGGAGTTGACCGCTTACCCTTAAGGGATATTATTGCCAACCTGAAAGAGATTTATTGCGGCAGTATCGGCTCCGAATACATGCATATCGTCGATACTCAGATCAGACGCTGGATGATCAACCGCCTGGAAAACAGCAAAATGCAACTGACTCTGGATCCCGATAAAAAGCGGTGGATACTGAAGTTATTGACAGCCGCGGAAGGAATTGAAGTCCATTTACACAACAGATTTGTCGGTCAAAAACGATTCTCCCTGGAAGGCGGCGATTCCTTGATTCCCATTCTGGATGAAGTGATCCTGGGTGCAGGCGAAAAGGGCGTCAATGAAATTGTGATCGGTATGGCGCACCGAGGACGCTTGAATGTACTGGTCAATATATTGGGCAAAAGCCCTGCCACGTTATTTGATGAATTTGCCGGCACCTGGAGGGTAACGCCCGGCGTCAGTTCCGGCGATGTCAAATATCACATGGGCTTTTCTTCCGATATTGCCACGCCCGGCGGACCGGTCCATCTGACCTTGGCGTTCAACCCGTCCCATCTCGAAATCATCAATCCGGTTGTCGAGGGTTCGGTGAAAGCCCGGCAGGACAGAGCCGGAAAAGACGGCATAAACACGGTGATTCCGGTTTTAATCCACGGCGATGCTGCTTTTTCGGGACAAGGCATTGTCATGGAGACGCTCAACATGTCGCAAACCCGGGCATTCAGTACCGGCGGCACGATACATATCGTCATCAACAACCAAATCGGCTTTACCACCAGCAACCCCTTGGATGCACGATCGACTCTGTATTGCACCGATATAGCCAGCATGATCCAGGCACCGGTGTTTCATGTCAACGGCGACGACCCGGAAGCAGTCATCTTCGTGACTAAACTGGCCCTCGATTACCGAATGAACTTTAACAAGGATGTCGTTATCGATCTCATCTGCTATCGCAGGCTCGGTCATAACGAAGCTGACGAACCGGCGACAACCCAGCCGATCATGTACAAAAAAATCCGCAAACACAAAAGTACTCGGAGGATTTACGCGGAAAAACTCATAGCTGAGGGAATTTGTACTGGCAATGAGACCGCCGCTATGGAACAGGACTATCAGAAATTACTGGAAGCCGGTGAAGTAGTTTCGAGACCGATAATTACCGATTCCGCCTATTCCTATACACATCAATGGAACCAGTTTCATGATAAAAATTGGGATATCCCCTGTAAAACAGCTGTTTCTCTGGATCACTTGCGATTTTGCAACGACCGGATGCTGCGTCTTCCGGCAGGTTTCGAATTGCATCCGAGAGTCGCCAAAGTCATGGATAATCGCCGTAAAATGGCGGCAGGCGCCCTGCCTTTGGACTGGGGATTTGCCGAAAATATGGCCTATGCAACCCTGCTGATGGACCAATACCACGTCCGCCTGACGGGTCAGGATGTCGGACGAGGCACCTTTGTGCATCGTCATGCTATCTTGCATAACCAAATCAACAATCAAACGTATACGCCGCTCAGACATCTGGATAAAGATCAGGGCCGCGTCCAGATTTATGACTCCCTGCTTTCAGAAGCCGGGGTATTGGGCTTCGAATACGGCTACAGCACGACGATGCCCAATACGCTGGTCATCTGGGAAGCGCAATTCGGCGACTTTGCCAATGGCGCGCAGGTGGTCATCGATCAATTCATCAGTTCAGGGGAAACCAAATGGGGGCGTCTATGCGGATTGGTCATGTTGTTGCCCCATGGCTTTGAGGGGCAAGGCCCCGAGCATTCGTCCGCCCGACTGGAACGTTATCTGCAACTCTGCGCCGAACATAACATGCAGGTTTGCTACCCTACTACACCGGCGCAGATTTTTCATCTGCTGCGCCGCCAATTGATCAGACCTTACCGAAAACCGCTGATCGTGATGAGCCCGAAAAGCCTGCTGAGACATAAACTCGCGGTATCGACCCTGGAAGACTTAACTCACGGGCATTTCCTGCCCATCATCGGCGAAGTGGATGACATGAATCCCAAAAAAGTGACCCGGTTTATCTTGTGTGCGGGTAAAGTCTATTACGATCTCCTGGAAAAACGGCGGCTGGACGACCTTAAGCACGTTGTGATTGCCCGTATCGAACAGCTGTATCCTTTTCCTACCGAATTATTTAAAACTGAAATAGCCAAATACCCGAATTTGAAAGAATTCGTCTGGTGCCAGGAAGAGCCCAAGAATCAGGGGGCCTGGTATCAGTCCAATCACCACTTTGTTGACAATTTGGCGCCCAATATCAAAGTCACCTATAGCGGTCGCGAGGCTTCTGCCGCGCCTGCCGTAGGCACGTTTCACATCCACATCGAACAACAAAAAGCTGTCGTTGAATCAGCCTTATACGGCAAATCTTCTGGAAAATAACATGAGCATTGAAGTCCTAGTCCCCAATCTACCCGAATCAGTTTCAGACGCCACCCTGATCACCTGGCATAAACAGGCTGGCGACAGGATAACCAAAAACGAAAACCTGGTCGATCTTGAAACCGATAAAGTCGTCCTGGAAGTGCCCGCTCCCGAATCGGGCATACTGACTTCTATCCTCAAGGAAAACGGCGCCATTGTCACCGGCGGAGAGCTTTTGGGCCTAATCGAAACACAAGCCGCTGCAGAACAACAGCCCAAGACTGACACTCAAACTGTCGAAACAAAAACGTCCGGAGAGCGCGAACAGGATATGCCGCTAAGCCCTTCGGTACGCCGTTTGATCAATGAAAACACCATCGATCTTGCTGTCATTGCCGGAACCGGGAAAAGCGGACGCATCACGAAGACTGACGTTCTGGACCATCTCAAAAAACAGCCTTCCGCGCCTGTTGAAAATAAGGCCCCGACAGCCGAAACCCTGCATCAACCCGGAACACAGACTGAAGCCAAGACATCAGTTTCAAATCTGCGCCCTGAACAGCGCGTGGCAATGACAAGATTAAGGGCAAAAGTCGCAGAACGCCTGCTGCAGGCGCAACAAAACGCTGCCATGCTGACGACCTTTAATGAAGTTAACATGCAAAGCGTGATTGACTTACGTAATCAATATAAAAGCCGGTTCGAACAAAAGCACAATGTCAAACTGGGTTTCATGTCCTTTTTTGTCAAGGCCTCTATCGAGGCTTTAAAAAAATTCCCGGCAATCAACGCGTCAATCGACGGCAACGATATTATCTACCACGGCTACTACGACATGGGCATTGCCGTCAGCACCCCGCGTGGATTGATCGTGCCGGTGTTGCATGATGCGGATCAGCTGGATTTTGCCGGTATCGAAAAAAGTATTGCCGATTTTGGAGAAAAAGCGCGTAGCGGTACCTTAAGTTATGATGATTTGAAGGGAGGTACCTTTACCATTACCAATGGCGGTGTATTTGGCTCCATGCTGTCGACTCCGATTCTTAACCCCCCGCAATGCGCCATTTTGGGGATGCATGCGATTAAAGAGCGCCCCGTTGTGGAAAACGGACAAATCGTCATCAGACCGATCATGTATCTGGCCCTGTCCTACGATCATCGTCTGGTCGATGGCCGTGAAGCCGTGCAATTTTTAGTGACCATAAAAGAATGCCTGGAAGCGCCTGCTCACCTACTTCTTAATATATAAACCATGACCAAAACACAAAGCCGCTACGATTTGATAGTTATAGGCGCGGGCCCCGCTGGTTATGTCAGCGCCATCCGGGCAGCCCAACTCGGCTTAAAAACGGCCTGCATCGACAATTGGAGCGATAAAAAGGGCAGACCCAATTTGGGGGGCGCCTATCTCAATGCCGGCTGCGTAGCGTCGATGGCCTTGCTTGAATCGGCTAAAATTTACCACACCCTAACAAATAACAGTATTCATCACGGCATAGTTGCCGATGCGATTTCGCTGGACGTCAGCCAAATGATTCGCCGTAAAGATGACATCATTGACGAATTCAACCGCAAAATTACCAATCTGTTTAAACTTCACAAAATCGACACCATTCATGCCAGGGCCAAACTGCAGTCGGCAAAACAAGTTGAAGTATTTCCAGTGGACCTTTCCCATTCCTATCGACTTGAAGCCGATAATATCATTCTGGCCACTGGCTCATCGCCTGTCGAATTATCCTGCGCACCTATCGATAACGAAACGATCATCGATACCAGCGCCGCGTTAAATCTTGACGAAGTACCCAAACGGCTGGCTATTATCGGCGCCGGCATCAAAGGCCTGGAAATAGGCAGCATATGGAATAGACTGGGCTCGGAAACCATATTGCTGGAAGCTCAGGAAATATTTTTATCGTTGCCGGATCAGCAGATTTCAAGAGAAGCCTATCGTATTTTTACTGAACAAGGGCTGGAAATGCGGTTGGGCGCACGCGTCATTTCAGCTAAAAAAGGCAATAAAAAAGTCACCATTGAATATCAGGATCACGAAGGAAATCATATCCTTCGCGTAGATAAACTGATTGTCGCAACCGGCAGAAAACCCAATTCCGAAAACCTGGCCGCACCTGAAGCCAATTTGCTCCTTGATGAATCAGGTTATGTACATGTCGACGAAAAATGCCGGACCAATCTGCCCGGCGTGTATGCGGTTGGCGACCTAACCTTGCTCGGTCCCATGTTGGCCCATAAAGGGATTGAAGAAGGCGTATTCGTAGCGGAGCAGATTGCAGGGATCCATTCCCCCATCAATTACGACCTACTCCCCAGTGTCATTTATACCGCCCCTGAAATCGCCTGGGTCGGGCAAACCGAGCAGTCTTTAAGAGCCTTGGGCGAACCGATCAAAATCGGCATTTTTCCATTTACTGCGTCTTCAAGAGCACTGACTATGGGTAAAACCGAAGGACTGGTTAAAATTATCGCGCATGCAGACACGGATTTGATACTTGGCGTTCATATCATAGGAGAACACGCCTCCGAACTGATTGCCGAAGCTGTCTTGGCTATGGAGTTCTCCGCCAGCAGCGAAGATCTGGCCAGAACTATACACGCTCACCCGACCCTTTCCGAAAGCCTGTATGAAGCGGCGCTGGCTCTAAAAAAAATGGCCTTGCATTTACCCCATTAGATAACTTCACCGTTAAGTCGAATACGATGGGAATCAACCCGGTTATAGCTAGACCGGCCCAAACCACAAGATAATGTGACGGAAAGCTTCTACCGCATCAATTTGACCTGGCCAGGCTGCCACCGGGCTATATCATTTAAATTGCTGCAAATCAACGCGGTAAAGACAGAGTATGGCACTAGCATCCGTTGTTGAATCCTTGTTCAAATGGCTATTCCTGGTCAGTGCATTGCTTTTCGGAATCACTTTTAATTACAAGGATAAATTGCCCGACCCGGACTTTTATGATTTGGCACATCTCGAGCCTCCAAAACAAACACCGGTTTTGGTTCCTCCTTTTGACGTCAGGGTCAATGAGCAAGATTACACGATCAAACCGAAATATGCCTACGAACTTGACGGCATTATCGTCAGTTACCACAATGCCGACAGCTTTGGCGATATCTGGCATCACAAGCGCTGGAAGGATTATCTGAATCTGCGCGACTTGTGTGTGGTCTGGGGAGACAATGTCGGATCTGGGGTCTATCAGAGCATGCAGTTTAGCAACGACAGCTGGACCTGTTGGGCTTCCTGGAACGATGCAAGTACTGGACAGATATTTAAAATGAATAGTCTATCCAATAATCATTTGCTGACCAATGATACTGCAATCAATAAAACTCTGATGGAAGCCGAGGCAGGGGACCATATTCGACTGAAAGGAGTGCTGTCGGAGTATTCCAATAGAGGCAACGGATTTCAACGAGGCACCAGCATCACCCGAGATGACACCGGCAATGGCGCTTGCGAAACGATATTCCTGGATGAATTCACCGTGATCAAAAAGGCCAATCGAAAACTACGGCGGGCATATACTCTGGCGAAATGGCTGACAGCCATTTCCGCTATCGGTTTTTCGATCATGTTTGTAATCGCACCCGTCCGCATCAGATAATTTTTTGATTTAACAGGGAGCTGAAAAAGCACCCTGTCAAGGTTACCAGTCAGCATAATTTTACCGCACCAATAGGGATCGATTACCTAGCAATACGCATCTAAATAAGAATCATTTGCAATACTACAATTATTTGTCTTATACTATCAACCATCTAATTTTATTAATGGATGGGCAAATGAAAATTAACAACAAGATAGTATTGAAAAGCAGCGCTCTAACCGCATTGCTCGCTTTGACGCCGACGGTCAATGCCATGGACAAGCCTAAGACCATGGAAGACATGTGGAAAATTATCGAGGCTCAGCAGAAGCAGATCGACGAAATGAAGACCGCGATGGCGGAAACAGCAAAGAAACAGCCAGCAGGCGAAGTGCCGCAAAACAATGTCAAAACGTTGGAACACAAGACCGATATCTTGACCCAGGAAGTGGAAAAACTGCGGACCAATCTGGTGATTCCCGAAGAAACCAAATATAAGAGTGCTTATGGCCTGGGCCCTGCCGCATCCAAGGTTTATCAGGTAGGTAAAGGGCTATCGATTGGCGGCTATGGCGAAGCTAATTATCAGGCCACCGTCGGTGATGAAAAAGGCAAAAATGACAATGCCGACTTTGAGCGAATGGTACTCTATGCCGGTTACAAGTTTACTGATCGTATCCTTTTCAATAGTGAGCTGGAATTTGAGCATGCCACCACAGGAGAGGGTGACGAAGAAAAAGGGGAAGTATCAGTCGAATTTGCAGCATTGGATTTTTTCATCGATCCGATGGCCAATGTTCGCGCTGGTATGGTGCTGCTTCCAATGGGCTTTATCAACCAAATTCATGAACCGCCCTTTTATTTCGGCAACAATAGGCCGGAAGTCGAACGGCAAATCATACCCAGCACCTGGCGCGAAATCGGTGCCGGATTGTTTGGCGAGATACTGCCAAACTTGACGTATACGACTTATGTAGTGAATGGTCTAAATGCCGAAGAATTCACTTCTAGCGGCATCCGCGATGGTAGACAAGGAGGCAGTCAGGCCAAAGCCGAAGATCTGGCCTTCGTCGGACGCATGGATTATGCGCCGCCGGTCTTGCCCGGATTATCCGTGGGCGGCTCGGCTTATTTAGGCAATTCCGGACAGAATCAACTGTTTGACGGCCAGCAAGTCGACGTCTTTACCCAGCTTTACGAAGGCCATGTGCAATGGAAATACCGCGGACTGGAATTCCGGGCACTGGGCTCCTGGGGCCATATAGGCGATGCCGGCGTACTGAGCGCTGCAAAAGGACAGACTATAGGGAAAGACAATTATGGTTGGTATACCGAAGTCGGCTACGATATTTTGCCTTGGATATTCAACGATACGGCGCAATATCTGGCGCCATTTTTCCGATATGAACAGTTTGACACGATTGCTTCTGCGCCAACCGGGTATTTGGATGATGAAACCAAAGATCGGCGAATCTATCAATTCGGTTTGCAATACAAGCCGATACCCAATGTCGTCCTTAAAGCCGATTATCGCAATTTTGCGTCGAGAAAAGGCGATTTGCCAGATGACTTCAACCTTGGCTTGGGCTTTATTTTCTAGCCTCGCCTTGCCGTCATCTATAGTATGATATAGATGAGCGGTTATGGAAATGGCGACGGACACTTTTAGAAACCGCCGCCTTATTCCTCCTCCAGTATAAACCTGCATGCTCAAGGCGGCTTCTGGCGGATTTGGCCGCATGTTTAAAAACATTTCTATGGGCCTTATCATCATTATGGAGAGCATTTTGAAAATCTTCCGGCTAACCGGCTGCCTTCTCTTTACAGTTTTGCTTTTGATCAGCATTGCGCCAAGTCAAGCCAAAATTTTTTACAGCAAGAATGAAGCGATGGAACTGGCCTTCGGAAAAGGCAGGCAGGTAGAATTATTATCACTGTTTCCTGACGAGCAACAAACAGCGAAAATACAGGAACTGGCTAAGATCACACTGGAATCGGGTATGTTCTCCTTTTATGTCGGTAAGGACCAGGGTAAAATCCTGGGCTACGCCGCAATAGAATCCATCACGGTCAGAACCAAGCCGGAAACCCTGATGATCGTGTTGACCTCCGATGGCGATCTTCGCAATGTCTATACTCTCGCTTTTCACGAACCGCCGGAATATCAACCGCCCGATCGCTGGTTTGATCAGTTGTATAAACGCCCTTTAAGCGAGATGGATTTTAACAAAGGCGTGGATGGAATCAGCGGTGCGACTCTCAGCACGCGCGCGGCTATCAGCAGCATCCGTAAAGTGATGGCAATTTATCAGGTCATGATCAACGACAAGAGTAAACAGTAATGCGATATTTTGTTACCGGCGAACAGCACCGAAAATCCCTGCTGAATGCCCTGGTCTTGATGTTTTTGGGGTATATCGTGTTATTGTGGGTAAGCAATGGCTTGATGTATTTTCATCGCATGGATTTAACGCCCGATTCGGTAGTGAGCTATTATCTGGGCTCGGAAGCACAATTCACCCAGCCCAGAAGCTATGAAGGGATGCTCGAAGTCTCTCATTTTCACCTGTTTTCGATGGGCATGCTGGTCGTAACCTTGACCCATTTAATGTTGATGACCGACTTCTCGAACCGGTTGAAAATTTGGCTAAGCGGATTAACCTACTTGTCTGCCATAGCTGATGAAGCAGGAGGTTGGCTGGTCAGATTCGTTCATCCGGAATTTGCCTGGTTTAAAATAGCGGCGTTTCTGTTGCTGGAGCTTTCCTTGGCCACATTGTTGATTGTGGTCATTATGGCACTCATTCGCACCAGAATTCAGCTGCATCAGAGTAGCAAAGCGTAAAATCCTGTCATTCAAACTTGACAGTCACCCAACATGATAAAATGTTTCCGAAATCAAAATTCAGTAAGGGGCAAAAAATGAAAGCAAATATCGGATTAATCGGCTTGGCCGTCATGGGGCAAAACCTGGTTCTCAACATGAATGACCATGGTTTTAGAGTGGCTGTCTATAACCGCACCACCAGCACTGTGGATGAGTTTTTAAACGGCCCCGCCAAAAACACGCTAGTATCGGGCACACATTCACTGGAAGAACTGGTCAATAGCCTGGAGTCGCCGCGTATCATCATGTTGATGGTTAAAGCCGGCGATGTTGTTGACCAATACATCGACAAGCTGCTGCCCTTGTTATCTCCCGGCGACATCATCATTGATGGCGGTAACTCCCTTTTTACCGATACCCATCGCCGAACACAATACCTCAAGGAAAAAAACATCAATTATATCGGCGCGGGTGTTTCCGGCGGTGAAGAAGGCGCCAGACATGGCCCTTCCATAATGCCCGGCGGCAATAAAGCAGCATGGACTACCATCAAGCCGATTTTTCAAGCCATCAGCGCAAAAGTCAACGGAGAACCCTGCTGCGAGTGGGTCGGCGACAATGGCGCCGGTCACTACGTCAAGATGGTGCATAACGGTATCGAATACGGCGACATGCAATTAATCTGCGAAGCTTACCATTTGCTTTCCAAAGGGCTGGGATTATCCGCCGATGAAATGCACTCAATATTTTCCGAATGGAACCAAGGCGAGCTGAGCTCTTATCTGATTGAGATCACGGCTAATATCCTCGCTTATAAAGACGATGACGGCCAACCTTTGCTGGAAAAAATCCTGGACACGGCCGGACAAAAAGGCACAGGCAAATGGACAGGCATCAATGCGCTCGATTTGGGGATACCGTTAACCTTGATTGGCGAATCCGTATTTGCCCGTTGCTTATCGGCTCAAAAGAATGAACGCATCAAAGCTGCGCAAACGCTCCCTAAGCCTCCTCAACAGGCATTTTCAGGGGATAAAAAATACATGATCGATGCTATTCGAAATGCCTTGTATGCCGCCAAAATCATTTCGTATGCGCAAGGATTCCGACTGATGCGTGAAGCTTCGAAAGAATATGGGCTGTCCCTCAACTATGGTGAAATCGCGCTGATGTGGCGGGGCGGCTGCATCATTCGCAGCCGATTTTTAAACGATATCAAACAGGCTTATAATAAAAAACCAGAACTGGACAATCTGCTGCTCGATGATTTCTTTGTCGATGCCATGAAAAATGCCGAAGCGGGCTGGCGTAAAGCCGTCATCCTAGGTGTCGAACTGGGCATTCCTACTCCGGCATTCTCTTCCGCGTTAGCCTATTACGACGGCTACCGTACAGAGAACTTGCCCGCCAATTTATTACAGGCGCAACGAGATTATTTCGGTGCTCATACCTACGAACGCATAGATCGGCCCAGAGGCGAATTTTTCCATACCGACTGGACCGGTCATGGCGGAAAAACGGCTTCGTCTACTTACAATGTATAGTTAGGCATTAAAGAGCCCTGCTCTCGATAAAATAGGAAGCACAGACAATGAATACAATTGAAATAACCAAAATGAGTGCAATTGAAAGACTTCAAACAATGGAAGCAATATGGGACTCCCTTATACATGAAAATTCAGAGATCGAATCGCCCGAGTGGCATCGGGATATTCTTGCAGCCAGAAAATTGAATATTGAAGAAGGCAAAGCTGAATTCCGCTCAATTGAGGAACTAAGATCAAGACAGGGTAGATGAAAATCAAGCGCATTCAAATACTCTCCGATGCCGAAAATGATCTTTATGAGGGGCGCGAGTTTTACGACAAACAGGGGGATGCAATTGGAGATTATTTTTGGGATAGCCTGCTATCGGATATAGAATCATTGGTGATTTTTGCAGGCGTCCACAGAAAAGAATTTGGCTATCATCGAATGCTATCGAAGCGGTTTCCATACGCCATTTATTATTACGTGAATGAATATGTCGCCTCTGTTGTTGCAGTGTTGCCAATACGAAGAAATCCCGTGTGGATAAAAGCGAAAATGGACGGGAGAGGCTAATCGAGAGCCTGTCCTCGAATTACCTATTTGCATGAATAGGTTGCTCTCAAAAAATGAATCGGATATGTTATTTACTCAGAAACAAGAATAGATATGATATACACTGGTTTTTGAATTTTACAAAGCACCTACTTAAGTGTCTACTTTACGTCAGTCTTCCTTGAGGTCACGCTTACGGATTTGCAATGTCAATTTACGATCAACTGGAAAAATCAGCGTATGGCAGCCCTTTAGTCGGAACGCATTATGCGCAAAATAAGTTTATTCTAAAGTGGTGGACACCTGCACAAGACCAATTGCTGACACAGCAAATTAAAGAAAAACAGTGGGCATGGTTTTGGTCAATCACGGACAAAATTAGGGATATAACCGAACCAACCAGCATTGATAAATGGATAACGGAAGATCCAGTTTGCTCGCAATATGCTTGGTATAACGTCCTGATGTACTTTGCAGCATCACGAGCCGAGCAGATTGGTCTCACGTCGGCTATTCGGAAACCACTTTGGAAAATATGCCCTTTGTGCAACGAAAATTTTGTCGAAGATTCATTGCCAATTCCCCTGATCGAAAGATTAGGAATCGACTACTTAGACTACTGCGCACCATGCCTCAAGGATATTATCCTGCCGGATACAGTTAGTGATGAGGTTACTCGCCAAGAAATCATTGATTATTTGCAGAACCTAGCGCAACTATTAGGTCGAGTGCCCTCCCAAGATTTTGGCGTTAATACGTTTGATATTCAAGGGCTTTCGAATAATGACCGGTTGGCAGTCTTGCGACTTCTTCAGAGAAAGCCGACGCTTCACCGGGTAAAGTACGAGTTTAATTCTTGGTTGGTAGCCTTAATTGAGGCTGGTGTTTTGGAGGACGGAACAAGAAAGACGAGCCGTGGCATCCAAACACTTGCGAAAGATCGTCATGTTTGCTTATCGCTTGGAGAAAAGACTATTGACGACTTTCTTTTTGACAAGGGAATTCATCATGACAAAGAACCGCGATACCCAACAGGTAATTTTCGTGCTGATTTTCTAGTTGACGGTGTTTTCATAGAATACTTTGGTTTGGCTGGCAATCAGGATTACGATGCAAAAATAAAGCAAAAAATGCGGATATGCCAAGAATTCGGTATTAATCTTATTTCAATTTATCCAGGTGATTTAGTGAGCGACGAAAAATTACAGAGGAAGCTTTCCCCTATTTTGAACAAAGGCAACTAATATACCGCCAAGAGGGATATTCTAATCGTCGCACCATTTACTTATATGTGAACCTTCAATGCTGCACAATATATCAAAAGCCGTTGATCAATTTCTGTTGCTGGCAAAAGCAGGCCCAACAATTTCATGCGATATCGGTGAGATGGCGAAGCAGCTAGATGAGCTTGCTTGGTTGACACATCGGGTTCAATTCCAATTCGATGAGGCTGAATATCCAGAGCCGCCAGAGATTAATGCAAAAGAATCTTTCATAGAGGCCGAGAGGTGGTTCCAAATTCCTGAAGATAAGAGTTATAGCAACGATTTCTCTTTTTTTGATGCCGCTTTGGATTTATCGGAAATTATGGATGATCTTGCAGAAATTCAGTGGCGATTCAAAAATACTTCAGTGGATGACGCGCTGTTTCACTACCAACTCGGATATCAGTCTCACTGGGGGCACCACATGCGTTCATTACAGAAATTCATACACGGCTGGTACTGGTAACAGCATGATAGTTGAATCGTAGCGCATTGAGGTGGGCATTGGCTTGGAGATAAGTACGATACCACTGGGGTTCGCACCTCACCCCAAATTACAGCTTAATTCAAGAGATACAGAACTTAAGAATAAACTTTGAACCCTGAACCCTGAACCTGCTTTATACATGAACGCCGACCCTTGTACCTATGTCATTTTTGGCGCCACAGGCAATCTGTCACGCATTAAGCTGATGCCTGCACTTTATCACCTCGATGCAGCCAATCGACTGCCTGAAGGCACACGCATTCTGGGCATAGGTCGAAGACCCTGGGATCAGCAAAAATGGCTGAACGAAGCCAGGGACATGATCCAGGCCAAAGCCAAAGGAGATTTTGATGAAAAAATTTTCCAGCGTTTCAGCGAACGCCTGCATTATCATCAGGGCGATATAGAACAAGCCCAGTGTTATCAAGGGCTGGCAGACTTGCTCAGTCAAAAGAACAGCTTTCCCAAAAACATCGCTTTTTATCTGTCTATCAGTCCGTCCGACTTTGGCACGGTAATGGAGATGTTGAGTACTAATAACCTGTTTGATGAAGAAGACGGCTGGCGTCGGGTGATTATTGAAAAGCCGTTCGGATATGATCTCGACAGCGCCGAAGCGTTACAAAAGCGGATCAGCCACTATTTAACGGAAGAGCAGATTTACCGGATTGATCATTATCTGGGCAAAGGCATGGTGCAAAATGTTCTGGTTTTCCGATTTGCCAATGTCATGCTGGAACCCTTATGGAACCGCAATTATATCGACCATATTCAAATCACCCATTCAGAGGAAATCGGCATAGACAGCCGCGGCGACTATTATAACAGCGCCGGAGCACTGCGCGACATGCTGCAAAGTCATCTGCTGCAACTGGTCACTTTAGTGGCCATGGAGCCTCCCGTTTCGATGGAAGCAGAAACATTGCGCGATGAAAAAGTCAAGGTATTGAAATCCATCCGCCCGATTCCGAAAGAAGCCGTACACGCCCATGCCTTCCGCGGCCAATACACCAAGGGAACCGTGAATAGCGAAAAGGTCAATGGCTATTTGCAGGAAGCTAACATTCCGGCAGGCAGCGTCACAGAAACGTATGCATCCATGAAATTGTATATCGATAACTGGCGCTGGCGCGGCGTGCCGTTTTACCTGCGTACCGGCAAACGGCTGGCCAAAGCTCAATCGACTATCTCGATCTGTTTCCGCCATCCGCCGTTACAGTTTTTCCGTGACACCAAAGTCCAGTGCATGAATCCAAACTGGGTGCTGATGGGTATACAACCGGAGGAATTCATCCGGATAGAAATGACAGTGAAAGAACCCGGACTGGAGATGAGTACCCGTACGAGCAGCCTGGATGCCAGTTTCCGGAATCACGATGAAAAAGCCATTGATGCTTATGAAGATTTGCTGCTGGATGTATTAAAAGGCGATCGGTCATTATTCCTCCGGTTTGACGAAGTCGAATACGCCTGGCGAATCGTCGACCCGATCCTGCAAACCTGGGCGATCGAACGCGATTATATAGCCAGTTACCCGGCCGGTTCGTGGGGACCGGAGGACAGCCGGCTATTCGATAAAGACAGCCAATGCTGGCGCAGCACATTAATCCCGGAGTGTAAATAAATGCAGAAGAACTACCGCTGGCACCATCTGAATACCGCTGACCAGGTCGCTACTGCCGCCTGCCAACAGATACTGGAAGCGGCAAACCGGTCAATTTTTGAACGGGGTCTATTCAAACTGGTTTTGGCCGGAGGCAGCACCCCCGAGAAAGTTTATCGCTTGCTGGCCAAGGCCGATACGGACTGGTCGAAATGGCATATCTATTATGGCGATGAACGCTGCCTGCCGAGTGATCATCCGGACAGAAACAGCCTGATGGCTGCCAAGGCCTTTCTGGATCTGGTCACAATCCCCGCATCGCAGATATTTACCATTCCGGCCGAATTGGGTCCGGAACTTGCCGCCGAACTTTATCGCAAAACCATTGCCACCGCCATTCCCTTTGACCTCGTGTTGCTCGGCATGGGCGAAGACGGCCATACCGCCAGTCTGTTTCCCGGCCACATACATGACCCGGACGAATTGGCGCACGCCGTTTACAATTCCCCCAAACCGCCGCCTGAACGCGTTTCGATGAGCGCAAAAGCCTTGGGCAATACCCGGCAGCTTGTCTTCCTGATTACCGGCAAGAGTAAACAGGAAGCGGTCACTAATTGGCGCCTGGGACTGGAACTCCCGGTGTCGTCTATCGTTACCGAAAATCCTATCGATATCTATATTGATAGCGAAGCTGAACAAGCCTGAACCGTAAACATCACCGACTGGTTTTTTTACAAGCAGTTCATGTCCGAAAGATTGCAACCACTGGAACATGCTAAAAAATGGGCTTCTGGCCGCTCGACGCAAGCCAACCTGGATGAACACAAGCTGGTGCGCCTACCAGGATCCGTTTTCGCAGAGTTCAACAACCTTTTCTGGTGGCCAACAAGCTCGAAAGCGCACTCAAATTATGATCTGATTCCTTAGAAGCGTTCTTTCCTAACACCTTTGCCTTGCTCTTTATCTTTGTACATTCGTTCATCCGCTTTCCTGAGCAAGTCGCTCATCGTCGTGCCGTCGTCGGGATAAACCGCAATTCCTATGCTAAGACCAACGTTCAATTCGATGCCCCGGATAAGCACCGGCCGCTTCAACCTGTCATGGATTTTCTGTGCGACCTTTTCCGCATTCTCATAAGAAGCATCTTCCAGCAAAATCACGAACTCATCGCCGCTGATTCTGCTCAGGGTATCCTCATCCCTGATACACTCCTTTAAGATAAAACCCAATGCCTTGAGTAGCTGATCGCCAACATCATGTCCATAAGTATCGTTCACTATCTTGAATCCATTCAGATCGATAAACATAGTTGAAAATGGCATTTCGCGCCGCTGTGTTCTGGAGCACGCCTGGCTGAATCGATCCTCTAGTAGCGTTCTGTTGGGGAGTCCCGTCAAGGCATCGTGAGTCGCCATATGAAGCAAGCGATTTGCCGACCTTTTCATTTGTTCTTCCCGCTGGAAATGAGTGTTCAGGAAAAGCAGAAGGAGCGCCAAGGACAAGAGTGCCGTACTGCCTGTCGCGATCACCAGCGGTAAATCAAGATCAGACCAACCCAGTTGTTTTTCAACCCTAATCACAAATGGCTGGCCGAGGCTATCCAGCTTCCTTTCGGAGATTAATTTGGGGAAAAGCTTTGCTTCCAATTTGTTTGGTGCGGGTGCAGCGATATGAACCAGCAGGCCTTCCGGTTGATGGCTCGAATAATTTGCATGATAGAGGCGAAATTCAAGCGTTTCCGCCAAGTGAGCTATCTTGCTCCGGATCGCGTCGGCATTGACCTCCAATAGTGCCAACGCTTGCTTTCTCTTGGCGAATTTACCTTTTGGAGGATCGGGAACAGGGTGAAATAAAACATACCCTCGTGGCCCTTCTACGAGATTGAATGGGATAGTTGCCACAGAAGACTTCGTTCGCATCGCTTGATGTAGAGCATCGCGCAGAAAGGGCGCCGAATCCATATCTGCCCCGATCTGTTGCTTGATATTGGGCGACATCGGTTCAATGAAAATGATGGGGTTGTATGTCGGTTTTTTGGCAACAAGCCGCCAGTTCAGGCGACCTGCCTCATACTTGAGCGACTTGACTTTAAATCCGGGAAACCACGTTTGCCTTTGCCTTGCGATAAACTTTGCCAATTCATTCCTTTTCACGCTGAGTATGACTTCGAGCCGATAAACATGCGGATATCTGGAAAGAATTTGTCTCGCGTAACGGGATGCACTTTCCCTGTCGGCATATTCAATGGCGCTCAAAAAAGCGGAAAAACCCTCCAAAATCGACTCGTTGTCACGAGTGATATGATCGATGTTTTCGTATAATTGCACGACTCGCTCATTGAAGGCCACTTCCGCTTGATGCAGCACAAGCTTTAATACCAAACCTGTCGTCACTGAAGTCGCCGCAAACCATACCGCAAGGACAAGACCATACATCCAGAAAGGTTTGATCTTGGACATGTTTAACAAATAGATTTTTTCGTTTCTTGTGATCAACGGTTTGGATTTCATCAAGGCCTGGCAATCATGTCTTTCCAACAGATCAGATTAGGTTGGTTTTAGCCTGCTATGTCTCCAAATGACCCTGCGGCAAAAGTTTGGGCGACTGCGCATTCTCGCATGTTGAAATTAACTGTTCATTAACGTCAGGGACACAGCGAAAGCATCCAGGCCCTTGATAATCTCTGGCTAGCTGGCGTCTTAAATCAACTGATTGAGATAAAGATTAACCCAAAAAAGTGCAATCACCCTGTGTGGCATATTGAATGACTCAACGGCTCTTTCCTGGTTTATTTATCTCCCAATTACAGGTGCAGATGAATTTCGTATTTTCAGCTTATAAAAAGCCTTAGCTTATAAGGATAGACGACATTTCAAGAACTCAGGTTACTTTTTAATTTACGCTCCGGTTCCTGTCATTGAAACGATGCCAATCGGACAGTAAAAGTGAGTCGCTATTTTTTCGTTTCAATGGCTTGGTTGTTTTTAAGTGACCACTACTTAAATTCGAGGTACTGGCGTATTTATCATTTGTCCACTTAAGTAACGGCAAATAATTACTCAGATATTTTTTCTTAGGGGCCAATCTTGCCAGCTAACTGCGTCAAAATTGGCCAATAAAAGACTATCACATTGATTATATCTGTGTCGCAACAGATATAAATACAAGCTGAATTGGTAGCTATTGGACGGCAGCATGCCTTCCATTCAACACTGGATTATCTATTACGTACCCTATAAATGACATAGACTGCATAGGTAATCGTTAAAATATAAATACCTGCTGAAATCATTTCAAACTCCTCGTTAGTTATTATAGATTTTTTGACTTGCATCAGTAGTCTGGCCGTCATCGCTGTAGCCCTTTCAATATTCATTGATACAAATGCCGGGGCCAATCAAACAGTGCCATCCGGATTTTACTCAATCGGTAATGGACTGTCACCCATTCATGTTAAGTGCAGCAAGCGAAGCTGGTGCCAAAGGCGTCGAAACAATGGCCCCTCCGCAAGTGCACCTAGAGTGCAATTCGTAGTCGGGCCTTTTGCTGCAACAGGACGGCAGGATTTGCCGATAGTTGACGGGTGCTCGGAAATTAGATATGGAATGTCAAACGACTCCCAGACGAATCCTGAGAGCGGATTTTACCTTGAAAATACGAGAAGTGTGTGAAATGCCCTGATCAGATGAGCCATATCACCCAGTCAATCCCGTAATATACTCTGATAATCGCCCGAAATTCCTGAATGATGCAAGACAAACGAAATTATTAAGCAATTTAAATGCCAAAAACAGCGGCATTTTGACGCGCGTCAATATGTCACATTTTCAGGATATACCCAAACCGTTAGACTGTGTCCGACTTTTGTAAGTGCTTTAAAACTACATCAGTTACCATCCTTCCTCTCTGTCAATGCGGACGGCAAGTTTGTCCGCATTTTTTTTAAATCGAGGTGACATCATGAACCGGAGTTTTCCAACTAAAAGAACAAATTTCCAGTTGCACCCCTTCGAACTAAGCAAGAAAACCGCAGTCCATGAAGCAGGACACGCCGCTGCAATTTATATCAATAATAAGGAAAAGCAACTGCCTCCAATTTTTTTTCAGATATTCATTAAAGAGCCAAATTGCGACTTTAAGCTGACTGGCCGCCACTTAGAAACTCAATGTTATGCCGTAGTAGAAGGCGGCCGCCTGATCCATACGCTGCCATCGTCGATCCACGAAGCGACTCGCCATTTTTCAACTTCTGAAAAACACGCCTATCAATGCGCTTTCGAAGCCGATATCATGAATCTTTTGGTCGGTCCTCTCGCAGAGGCTAAATATGTAGCAATACGCGACAATGAATTGATGACTCCGCGATTGATCGATTTGAACGCCCTCCACTATTACGGCGGCTCGAACGATCTTAAAATTGCCAACGAATATCTTGATTGCCTTTTGGCCGACCCGATGCAAAAGGAAAAGAAAATTGCCGAATTATTTATGGCTGCGTATCGTTTTATCAACGATAAATTGTATTGGAGCGCCATCACTGTGCTGGCGGATTATATTTTGAATGCGGGCAAACAGATTATCGATTGCGAAGAAATCATCGGCATCCTCGATGCAAAACTGGCCTGATTGCTGTTTATTCGATCCAAAACGGCTAACTACTTGCTAAAATGTGGCTAGCGCGCGCCAAAGATTGCGGTTCCTATCCTGACGATGGTTGCACCCTCGGCAATCGCCGCATCCAAATCCCCGGACATTCCGAAAGAGAAGGTGTCCAATTCCGGATGGTCCAGTTTCCTGACGGCCTGATAAAGCTCCCGGTAAGGCAGCCGCTGCTTTTCGAAATCCGTTTCCGGAGAAGGGATAGCCATGACGCCGCGCAATTTTAAATGGGGTAACCCGACCACTTGCCTGTAAAGCTCCGGTAATTTTTCCAAAGCAATGCCAGACTTGCTTGCTTCGCCGCTGATGTTGACCTGTAGACAAATATTCAATGGCGGCAACCTGGACGGCCGTTGCTCGCTGAGTCGCTTGGCAATCTTTAATGAATCAATGCTATGCACCCAGTCGAAATGCGCGGCCAGCAATTTGGTTTTATTGGACTGAATCGGCCCGATGAAATGCCAGGTAATATCATAAGCTCCCAGAGCCTGCTGCTTTTTTACCGCTTCCTGACAATAGCTTTCGCCAAAATTGCGCTGGCCGGCCTGATAGGCGACGGCGATATCCGCTGCCGGCTTGTTTTTGCTAACGGCCAGCAGTAAGACGGATTCAGGATTGCGATTCCAGGCAGCGCAGCATGCCTGTAAGTGTCTACGAACTTGTTCAAGTTTCTGGGTAATCATAAGTTGCCAAAAGAATTTTTAGAATCACGGCCGATTATTAAACAACACCGCTTCAAAAAATCAAAGAGTTGAACTATTGTGTAAGCAGTGATTTTAACTTTTGCATGTGTTTTTTAGAGGATATTATGGATATTGCCGAATTACTGGCTTTTTCAGTTAAAAATAATGCGTCGGATTTACATTTATCCGCGGGTCTGCCGCCGATGATCAGGGTGGACGGCGACATACGCCGCATCAATATTCCTGCTCTGGATCACAAAGCGGTGCATGCATTGATTTATGACATCATGAATGACAAACAGCGGCGTGATTACGAGGAATTCCTGGAAACCGACTTTTCTTTTGAACTGCCAGGCGTGGCGCGGTTTCGTGTCAACGCCTTCAATCAGGAACGGGGCGCGGCGGGCGTTTTCAGAACCATTCCATCCAAAGTATTAAGCCTGGAAGACTTGAAAGCGCCCAAATTTTTTGAAGAAGTGACCAGAAAGCCGCGCGGACTCATTTTAGTGACGGGGCCTACCGGTTCCGGCAAATCAACCACCCTGGCGGCAATGATCAATCATATCAATACCAATGATTATGCTCATATCCTGACCGTTGAAGACCCGATCGAATTTGTCCATGAAAGCCAGAAATGTCTGATCAACCAGCGCGAGGTCCATCGCGACACCCATGGTTTTAATGAAGCCTTGCGCTCGGCCTTGCGTGAAGATCCGGACATTATCCTGGTCGGCGAAATGCGCGATCTGGAAACCATTCGGCTGGCCTTGACCGCAGCCGAAACGGGCCACCTGGTTTTCGGCACGCTGCATACCACATCCGCGGCTAAAACAATCGACCGCATTATCGACGTTTTTCCGGCTGCGGAAAAAGATATGATCCGCTCTATGTTGTCCGAATCGCTGCAGGCCGTGATTTCCCAAACGCTGCTAAAAAAAATTGGCGGAGGCCGCATTGCCGCGCATGAAATTATGGTCGGCACTGCCGCGATCAGGAACCTAATCCGCGAAGCCAAGGTCGCACAGATGTATTCCGCGATTCAAACCGGACGTAAGGAAGGCATGCAGACACTGGATCAAAATCTTAAGGAAATGGTCGATAAAGGCTTGATAACTTCCAAAGCTGCGATGGTTAAGGCTGTTAATAAGGATATGTTCCGTTAAGCCTATTTCCTATGGAAAGCGGCCCAAAAGTTGATTTGTATTCACAACATTACATCATCGTTAGAGTCCGGCAACGGCAAAGACCCTACTTCAGGTTAAGGAGAGATTATGGATTTTAAAGCGCTACTGGCGTTAATGGTGCAAAAAAAGGCATCCGATTTATTTATCACGGCAGGAAGAGCCCCGACCATCAAGGTTGACGGATCAATGGTCGAAGTTTCCAAAACGCCGTTGACGCCGGAGCAGGCATTGAAAGTGGTTCTAAGCATCATGAACCAGCGGCAGAAAGACGAGTTCGACAATACCAAGGAGTGCCAATTTGCGATCAGCTTACCGGATCTTGGACGATTCAGGGTCAGCGCATTTATCCAGCGCGATGCGGCTGGCATGGTCTTGCGGCGAATTGAAAGCACGATACCTGATGCTGACGCCTTGCATTTACCGCCCGTGCTAAAAGACTTGATTATGGAAAAGCGCGGGCTGGTTATATTTGTAGGCGCCACCGGCACCGGTAAATCGACATCGCTGGCCGCGTTGATCAAGCATCGCAACCAGAATACCAGCGGGCATATCATCACGATAGAAGATCCGATGGAGTTCGAACATCCTCACTTGGGCTGCATCGTCACTCAGCGTGAAGTTGGCGTCGATACCGAATCCTATGAAGTGGCGTTAAAAAATACGTTGCGACAGGCGCCGGATGTGATATTGATCGGCGAAATCCGGACCCGTGAAACCATGCAAAATGCGATCACCTTTGCCGAAACCGGACATTTATGCCTTTCAACCCTGCATGCAAACAATGCCAACCAGGCGATAGACCGGATATTGCATTTCTTTCCTGATGAAATGCATGGTCAATTATTTATGGATTTGTCGCTCAACCTGCGCGGTATCGTCGCGCAACAGCTGATTAAACGGGCTGACGGTAAAGGACGGTATCCGGCAATCGAAATATTGATCAATACCCCGCTGGCCAAGGATTACATACGAAAAGGCGAAGTCCATAAACTGAAGGAGTTAATGAAAGACTCCCGGGAACAGGGCATGCAAACGTTCGACCAGGCGCTATACGACCTTTATGTGTCCGGCAAGATCAGCTATGAAGACGCGTTGAATTCCGCCGATTCCAGAAACGAAGTCCGTTTGATGATCAAGCTGGGGGCCGAAACCGGCAACTTTGCCGATGAGGGTATGATGTTGACGGAAACCGATGATGACAGCGGTACGCTGTATTGATTCTGCGGGCTGACTGTTTCATTGTATCCGCATTCTCTCCTTTAGATTTTAGCCAAGGGCGGTCACAAGAAGGATAATTCCGTCAGTCCCCATGTATCCAGGCCAATACAGCGATGGAGCACTTGTTTTAGCAGCAAAATTTCCAGAGAAATGCCGAATCTATCCGAGCCGACTTGCTACAGGCGCCCGGCAACGCCAGACTCTGATTTTGGCAATAACTGGCGTGCCAGCAAAGTAACCGGGTGAATCACCTCCATATTCATGCCTCTATCCCTGATACCGGCGGTTAAATGTAAGGCGCATCCAATATTCGAGGTTGCCAGATAACGGATATCAGTCTCCGATGCAAACCCCAGGGCGTCGTCGGCCAGGGCTTTGGCCATATCGGCATGATCAAGCATATAAGTGCCGGCAGCACCGCAGCATTGCACCGTTTCGGGCATTTGCGCCAGCGTCAGCCCGGGTATTTGCCTAAGCAACTGCAAGGAGCCCTGCTCCTCGCGCATGACGTTTTTTAACGAACACGGCGTATGCAGGCAGACAGAAGCCGCCAACGGCCTTAGCCGATCGGTAAAGTTGCTGCCCGATCGAATCAAAAACTGGCTAATATCGACAACCTTGCAGGCAAATTCCGTGTTTTCATATTCCTTTAACTGGCTACCGCAACCGCTGGCGATAGTGACTATCGCAAGCAAATCAGGTTCGGCAAATGCCTGGCAATTCATCTCGGCAAGTTGTGCGGCCGTTTTCAGGTCTCCGTCATGCCGGTCCATTGCTCCGCAACAGGTTTGTTGGTCGGGCAAATAGACGTTATAGTCGGCCGCCATCAAACACCGCACCGCGGAATTGACGGTTTCGTGGTCGAGCAACGAACCCATGCACCCGGTAAACAAGCCAACGGTCCTTTAACGTCGCCAGTCGGCATGGCACTATGAGCAATCGGCAGTTGACCGATAACCTTCGGCAATAAGCGGTCAATTTCACCCAGCCCCAATAAACGGGGCAACCCGAGCAACCTTAACGTTTTTTGTAAGCCCCTGGCCTGATAAAAACCAATCGCCGATTGCGTCCATCCGGATAAGGTTTTATTGCGGGACACCCTCTTCAGCAATGCCGTCGCCAGAGACGAATGCCGTCTGGCTTTGACCTGACCTCGAAAATTATCCACCAAACGGCCATAAGGAACCATGGCCGGGCAAACCCGTTCGCATGCCCGGCATAGCAGGCAGTTATCGATATGTCCAAGCAGCTTTTCCGATGTGTCCAGTTGGTACGATGCCCAGGCCTGAATCAACGCGATTCGACCTCTTGGCGATTCGTTTTCATTCCCGGTTTTATTGTAAGTCGGGCAGTGCGGCAGACATAAGCCGCACTTGACGCAGATATCGGCATCTTTGATCAATTCATTCATGTTATTTGTCAGCCAATGCATCAACGATAGTCAAATATTCATCCGGTTTGGGGCGGTATAAAAAAAGCCCAAGTACGGCCAGCCCGGTAAAAATATAGAGTGAATTGAAACCGTCTCCCAGTAAAAAGATGGTAAAACCCAACATCCCGACACTTTCCATCAGTACCATGGACACGATAATGGTCGTCAAATAGCGATGTTTGGGCAGTTTATCGCCAGGCATGGATTGATTCAATCGTACCATGATGTGTCTGATCAGGTTGGTCACAGGAAAAGTAATGATGGCGACTGCATAAAAAATGTTTCTGATCCATTCACGCTGTTGTTCCGGCAAATGCTGTTGCCATTGGTCGCCCAGCACATGACTGATAATCACATTACCTGCCAGCGCGGCAAATATCAGGCCTACCATGGCCCATGGCAACATAAGATCAGCTTTTAATCGTTCGCGTTCGTTTCGTTTCAACATCGCTGCCCGTTAAGTTTGTTCAAACCACTATGATACCAAACACGCTTATTTAGGCCGATTTTTCTGGCGAAGTCTCCACTTACCCGACATGTTGTTACCGGTCTCCGATTGCAAATCCGGAACACACGCTGAAAACCCTTTATTCCAGCGCTGCCTTAAGCAAAGCCGGTCATCTCAAGACGAAGGCGCTAATACGTCAAAGAGCCGTATCTGTAAATAGATCCAGGTATTTTTTACAAATTCCATGTGATTTCACACAATCAATTGAGGCATATCACATTATTTTTAATGCAAATTAGAGTTAACAGAACCTCGAAACATCTTCTAATTAACTGTTTTATATCATTTTTCATAGATGGCACCCGTTTTGCTTAATTAAGCGCTCCTGGCTCGAATTAGGACAATTAACCTCCCTAATGAGCCAGACATGCTGTTGAAAAGAGATTGAACGCGACCCTCCTGGCAAAATTAATCCTATTTTAAATAATGAAAATAATATGATAGTTAAAAAAATCAATGCCTTTACCGTGTCATGCGTCATCGGCGCAGCCCTCTTCCATCCTCCTGCACTGGCGATGGGCGGCGGTGGCTGCATGATGAGTTGTTCAACGACAACCATCATCGACCCGCCCCGCGGCGCGGCCTTTAAAGACCCGCAAGTCATGACCAACCTTTCCCCGACACCCGGAATTGTGGAAATCAATCTGGAAGCGAAAGTGGCGCCGATCAATATCAACGGCACTATAGCCAATCTCCAAACCTACAACGGCGCTTATCCGGCGCCCACGATCAAGGTCAAACAGGGCGATTTATTGCGGGTGCATTTTAAAAACTCGTTGCCAGATACCGGCCTGAACATGCACGATCATCCCAGGGCAGATACCAATCTCCATACGCATGGCCTGCATGTCTCGCCAGAGGGCAATTCGGATAATGTGATGCTGAACTTCATGCCGGGTGAGGCATTCGATTACGAGTACGACTTGAGCCTGCACCCCGGCGGCAACCTGAATTGGTACCATCCCCATGCGCACGGCAATGCGGCCGAACAGGTCTGGTCGGGACTGGCCGGCGCGCTCGATGTCGGCGATGAAACGACGGTTCTTTCCGGCTATGAAACCCATATTCTCGTGCTGAAAGATATTTCCCTGAACGGCGATGTTCCAGCGTCGCATACCTCCGATGACTTCATGAGCGGCAAGGAGGGCAACACGATGATGGTGAATGGCCAGGTCAATCCGGTACTGGCCATGAAACCCGGCCAGGTACAGCGCTGGAAAATCGTCAATGCCAGCAATGCCCGCTTCTACAAACTGAGCCTAGCTAGCCACAGCCTGTATGTCGTCGGCACCGATGGCGGCTTGCTGAATAAACCCTACGCTCAAAGCACCGTGCTGCTGTCGCCGGGGGAGCGCGCGGATATCCTGGTCAAAGCCTCCACAAGCAAAGGCTACTATAAATTCAAGGCCTTGCCTTATAATCGCGGCGCCGGCAGTTCGGCTTCTCAAGAAATAACGCTGATGACGGCCAATATCACCGGTTCCTCGCTAACCCAGAGTTTGCCCACAACCGTCAATCCGAATGCCGTCCGGCTTTCAGTGCCTGCCAATGCTGTCACGCGCCAGCTGACCTTGAGCATGGGCATGATGGGTGGCGGTATGATGGGGGGCGGCATGGGCATGGCAAGCATCAACGGCATTTCATTTTCCGAAACCGATGCCTACACCATTTCTTCGTTGTTGTATACTTACGAAATCTGGGAAGTGCATAACAACAGCATGATGGATCATCCGTTCCATCAGCATGTCAACCATGCTCAGGTGATTTCCATTTCGGGAGGCGATTCCACCTATAAATCGCTTTACACGACTTCGTCGGCATTAAAGGATACCGTCATCGTTCCGCGCATGGGCAGCGTTAAACTGCTGGTTCCGGTGATGGACTTTACCGGCATGACCATGTTCCATTGCCATATTCTGGAGCATGAAGACATCGGCATGATGGGCATCTGGGATATTCAATAGCTTTGCCGATGACTCGTTCCCAAGCTTCCGGTTTGAGAACGAGCGCTTTCATCAATTGAGGCCGCCCCGCCCGCCGGATTTTCCCGGTTCATGAAAGGATTTATAAATTTGAAGCGCCTCTTTTAACGAAACAATCGCACCATCCTTGTCACCGTCCCTGCTTTGGCGGCGGGCGTTTCCGATGGCTCTGGAACCGCGTTGCGCCTTGACTTCAAACGAGCCGCCAACGATGTTTTTAGAAGATTGCGCGGCTGCTTTCATATGTTCCTGAGCCGCGTCCAGCTCATTCGCCTCAAGCCCCTTCAGCGCCGCATCCAGGTGCGTGATGGTATTATTGATGGGTTGTGACAAGCCGGACTTTTCATCTACCGCATTCGCGCTGTGGCTGCCCAGACCTAATGACAGTACCAATAAACCAACCATAAAGAATTGTTTTATATTCATCTGATCTACCCTCCTAATGTTAATTGTTTAAACCCTTCAGCAATCAAATACAAAAGAGTTGGGGTCTTTAAGCAGAATATCGTTGATTATGTGAGACTGATATTGAAGAAAATCGTTGTGTTATTTGTTTTTTATGACTCAATCTAAACAATTAAATTCGATTGAACAGAAAAAATGTCTTTAATCTCATACACGAACTGGTGCTTGGGAGCCAGCTAGATTGCAGCCTTTAACGTCGGTCATCTGATTGCTTGCCACACGGTGCACTGCGTCCGGCTACGCCTTCCGGACCTAGGGCCAGGCGAAAACCGAGGCCGCGGATAGTGTAACGATACAGTACCATGGAGAAACAGAGATAAAACGGGCTGATTTGGGTTTAGGAGATTCGATACTGTATAAGGAGGGCGATAAATCGCAACCCTGTGTTTCGCATGATGCGTGCTTGGCAGCGGTATTTTAGGTAAACTGCGTTCATTGAACTCTATACTTTCTTTTCGTTTGAAATGAATAAACAATCCTGCCCGTTACAATGCAGAACCGATCGATGAATTCCGTGACTATAAAGCTTTGGCACCGAAAACTTACCGTTGATGATGCGGATTATCAACACCATTGGACGGTCCTCGATGCGGATGAACGGAAACGGGCCGATGCAATCAAAAAGGAGGTTCTGCACAGACGTTATGTGCGGGCGCAGGGACTCCTGAGATCCATCCTGTCCAAAGCCATCAATCAGCCGCCGGAACAACTCGTCATCCGCCGCATGGAGCATGGCAAGCCGTATCTTGCCGACTATCCTGATCTCGCCTTCAACCTGTCCCATACGGGAGACACTATGGTACTCGCTCTCGGCGAAAACTGTCGGCTGGGTATCGATATAGAAACATGCAGGGCTAGAGCCAATTTTCCGGCACTGGTTGAAAAATGTTTTGCTGAAATTGAAGCAGCCTGGTGGCGCACATTGCCTGAGACCGAAAAAATCCGAGAGTTTTACCGTTTCTGGACCCGCAAGGAAGCCCTTGTCAAAGCGGACGGCCGCGGCATTGCCTTGGGCCTGAGCCGCTGCGTCATTAACCCCGAAAATCCGGCGACATGGTTAAGCGTTCCTGCAAGTTGCGAACCGGCATCTTTATGGCACGTGCGCGACCTCGACATGGGCGAGGCTATTTGCGGCGCCCTGGTGGCCGATAAAGCCATTGCCGGAGTCACGCTGATATCAAGTTAATCCTGCCGGACATAAACCTTTAGCCGAGGATGATCGGTTGCATGACCATAGTGACGCACTTATTGAATGTCATGCCTTTAGCAAAAAACAATACGTCAGCGACATTCCGGGACGTTTAAAACCCTTTAGTTCCTTCAGTACCTTTATTTTTTCATTGCTGTTTCCAAAATTCAGGATGCTCAATGCCTTATCACGAATGGACGGAGCATCCCGAACTTTTGGATCATCGCCTTATCACCGAGAGAACCTGTAACTCAAATAAATTATTACGGCACTGACTAAGAATGTAATCAGGAATCTTTTTATGCCGATATAAGACTCGTCATCTTCGATACCTACTGCAAAGGGAATATGGGTATCGAGTTTTTTTTCCCCGTCGACGAGGGTCACGTGCGCCCGGTAATTTCCAGGGCCGAATTGACTGAAATCGACTGTGCCATCAACAGTACCCGATTTACTCGTGTCAGGGGGCCGGTAAAATATCCGCGTTCCCTCAGGTTCCTTGGTCACTTCAAACTCGATACTCACCTTACGCAGTTTTTTACCTTCATAATCGAAGACAAGGTTTGTTACGCCCACATCCGGGATGGCCTTGCAATAATTTTTGTTGCCGGTAAATGTTGGAGTGTACGCCGAAAAGTGTATCCATTCATAGCCAACCTGAATCCTGCAAGGATCCGTTTCATCATCACTGCCACGATGCGCATAAGCCGACTGCGGCAACACGATGGAAACAAGCAGCGCCCATAAAATAACCCGGAAAGGTCGCGCCGCATGACTTAACAATGGTATCTCTTTACTGGTACCGCCTATTATTCGTCTGTTTGAACTGTTTTTATTCATAATCAAATTCTACGCATTATAAAATGGAAATCAATGCCGGCAGGGTGTTGAAAACCATACTGCCGGGCACTGCAAGCGGATGCGCCGCATATTATCAATGACGTCAAGGCATTGCTAACAGGCAGTTCATCCCGCTCTCTGCCGGTCGGGGTTCATTCAAGCCCCGCTTAAATGATTTATTAAAAATAATCCCATGGGTACTCGGGAGATAAAATAGGCCGAAAACCGGACGGTAGCGGAAAAGGTGCGGTGATAAATTCATAAACGCCGACCAGTTCGCGGGAGACGGTCATACCCAATCCCATAGCAAGACCGATAGGAACACCGATCGCTCCCTGAGCTCTTGTTTCCTTGACAATATTGCCCGGTATCTCAAGAAAACCGCAGGTCATTCCCGCCAGGCCCCTTCCGAATTTCTGAGCAGAAGTGTGCGCATAGGCATTGGGAAACGAAAATAGCGTCAAAGCCGTAACAGCCGCTAATAGATAAATACGAAACTTTTTCATGTGCTGTCCTCTATTTTTTATTATATGGAAACGATATCTTAACCGATGATCATCGCACTTAGCATCGTATTTATGATCATTGCCGATCAACAACGCCCGATTCCCCCATTACAGATTTTAGAGGCTTTGGGGCAAGCGGCATCTTGCAGTGGCTGCCGGACGCCGTCATGATCAAGTTAAAAAAGAGCGGAAAAACCTGGTTACTCGTTACCGGCCGGCTTTGCGTAAGCATTGTAGAATTGCTTGGCAGTTCTGCCGCTTTTTGTTGCCCGTTTTTGGGAAAATTCCAGAGCCGCTTTATGTAAAGTCTCACGATCGCCATCGTAATCTGCAAAATAGCTGTCGACTATATCGAGATAGGTTCGAGTCGGCTGAGGATAAAACGCCAGCCATAAGCCAAAGCGGTCGGACAAGGAGATTTGTTCTTCAACCGCATCGGAATAATGCACCTCCCCGTCTACCAGGCGGGTATCCAGATTGTCGCGCAGGTATTCCGGCAACAAATGGCGCCGGTTCGACGTGGCGTAAAGCAGCACATTTTCCGGCGGTAATTCGATCGAGCCTTCCAGGACGCTCTTGAGCGATTTGTACTGGCTATCGTCGGTTTCGAAAGACAGATCGTCGCAAAAGATGATAAAGCGGCGGGGATGCTCGCGGATTTCGTCAACTATCTCCGGCAGATAAATCAGATCCTGTTTATCGACTTCAATAACGCGTAAACCACGGTATTTATATTCATTCAGCAAAGCCTTGATCAAAGAAGATTTGCCGGTTCCCCGCGCCCCCCAAAGCAAGGCATTGTTGGCGGGTTCTTGCGCCAGAAACCGTTCCGTGTTGTCTATTAACTGCTGTTTTTGACTATCGATGCCCAGTAAATGGTCAAGGCGAATCGGGTCAAGCTGTATCACCGGACGCAAATACTCCTTGCGCTGCCGCCATATTGCCGCAAACGTCGTATTCCAATCAATCATGCTGGTCTACCTTAAATGAACTGAAAATGATGGGAAAATCCATGCCGTGCTATAAATCCTGCGTACAGGGATGTCAATTAATCTGCTGAATCGGACAGCCAAGAGTTAACACTAATATGCTTCGATGCTTTATCTATTTATAAAGACTTTATCGTCTTGGTTATAGCCGCCGTCAACTTTTCCAATTGCGCGTCGGTAATAATATAGGGAGGCATCGTATAAATGAGCCGGCCAAACGGCCGCAGCCAGATACCCAGATCAACCAATCTTTGCTGCACTTTGGCAACGGACACAGGCTCGGTCATTTCCACAACGCCGATAGCCCCCAGGGTTCTGACATCCGCCACGCCAGGAAGCTTCCTGCAATGCTGCAAACCGTCAATTAATAGGGCTTCGATAGCGGCTATGCGCCTTTCCCAGTCCGTTTCCCGTAACAGGTCGATATTGGCCGAGGCAATGGAGCAGGCCAGCGGGTTGGCCATAAAGGTAGGCCCGTGCATGAAACAACCTGCATCACCCGTCGAGATGACTTCAGCTACGCGGGCCGTGCTGAGCGTCGCCGCAAAACTCAGATAGCCACCGGTCAACGCCTTGCCCAGGCAGAGTATATCGGGAGCAATACCGGCATGCTCGCACGCAAACATGCGGCCGGTTCGGCCGAAACCGGTGGCGATTTCATCGGCAATCAGCAGGACCTGATAGTCATTGCAGAGTTTACGCGCGGCGGCAAGGTACTCCGGATGATAAAACCACATGCCGCCAGCGCCCTGAACTATCGGTTCGAGAATCATCGCGGCGCATTGATCGGCATGGCGAGATAGGAGTTCTTCCAATGCCGTGATGTCTTCATTATTCCAGGAGTCCTGAAAACGGCTCGCCGGACGCGGAACAAAATGATGTTGCGTCAGAACATCCTGAAACAAATGATGCATGCCGCTGACCGGGTCGCAGACCGACATCGCGCCGAAGGTATCGCCGTGATAACCGCCTCTCAGAGCGATGAACCGGCTCTTGCCGGGCCGCCCCTGCGCCTGCCAGTATTGTATCGCCATTTTCAGCGCAACTTCGACGCTAACCGAGCCGGAATCGCTGAAAAAAACATTACTCAGCCCGTCGGGAGCGAGACTCAACAGGCGCCTGGCCAATTCTATCGCCGGCGCATGGGTAAGGCCTCCAAACATCACATGGGCCATCCGGCCAAGTTGCGCAGTCGCCGCCTCATTCAAGCGGGGATGGTTATAACCGTGTATCGCCGACCACCAGGAAGACATGCCGTCAACCAGCTCACGGCCGTCCGCCAGTTCAAGCTTGACGCCGGTTGCGGAGACCACGGGATAAACAGGATCAGGCGCAGCCAGCGACGTATAGGGATGCCAGAGATGCTGCCGGTCGAAGTCCAGCCGTTCCGGCCAAGTCAAGGTTTTTTCGATCATCAGGATTGGGCTTATGCGCTCATTTGATTAAGCTCGGACAATCCATGCGCCGGTTGGGTCGCTTTGCCCAGCCTGTCAATGATCGCCCGCCATGCTTCCCCGTCAGGCGGCTGTTCAACCAGAATCAGATCCAGACCCTGATGGTCCAGTTCATGCAATGCAGCATAGAGGGCCTGCGCGTAATCATCGGCTTGCAAGGGCATTTTGATTAAATGCGTGTGCCTGCCCTCTTTTATCGCCTGACGATAAGCCAGTATGCCGATGCGTTTGCCCTGCTCGACCAATTGCCCGGCCAACGCGGCTAATCGATCAGCGTTACAAAGCAGCGCCGGGGTAATGGGAGCATAATGAACGGTCATCATGCCCGGCGCACGTATCGCAGTTTGCTCCTGCTGCGCCTCCATTATCAGTTCGGTCTCAAGCAGCGCTTCAATCTGTTCGCGGGTTATTTTTCCGGGCCTGAGCAGTCTCGGTCGCAGTCCGCTTAGATCGATGATGGTCGATTCCACGCCGACCTGACAGGACCCGCCATCGAGAATCAGATCGACGGCATCGCCCAGCTCTTCCTCGACATGGACCGCCCGGGTGGGACTGATGCGGCAGAACCGGTTGGCGGAGGGAGCTGCGATGCCGCCGCCGAATTTCCGCAACAAGCTCAAGGCCACCGGATGATCGGGTACGCGTAAACCGACGGTTTGCTGACCGCCGGTGACCACGAGAGGCACTTCGGGTTTTTTGTTCAGTATCATGGCCAAAGGCCCTGGCCAGAAGTGTTCGGCCAGCAGTTTTGCGGCGTCAGGCACATGCCGCGCCCAATCGGTCAACTGGTCACCGCCGGCGATATGAACGATCAGCGGGTGATCGGCAGGACGCCCCTTGGCTTTGAAGATACCACGCACTGCCTCGGCATTAGCGGCATCAGCGCCCAGGCCATAGACGGTTTCGGTTGGAAATGCCACCAGGCGGCCCTGTCGGAGTAAATCGACTGCATAATCAATGGCGGCTTCTTTTGCAATAATGGATTTCATGCCGTCATTTTAACAGAATGCTGCGCGGTAGGGCGGGTTAGACGCGCAAATTGCTGCTTTTTTTAGTTTTCAACCAGATTTTCCGCGCGTCGTAACCCGCCCTTGTTTCTTAGTATTTATCTCATCTTTCATGAAGCACCTTTGGACAAAAATTGAGCGCTAATAATGTCTAACAAACGGTTCAGATTGTGGTTAGCTTCGCTCACACAATCTAACCTTATTCGTTAGGCAATAGTTTTCTTTTGATGTGATTGTTCTTGGCGAACTAACATGGCATTTGTACGTTTACGCCAAAACTCCAATTGCTCTTGTAAAGTCATGCCTGTTACTAATTTTGCAACATGCTCAGCACCGCGCCGTTTCAACAACACGCATTCAGGTTCACGAATCATCGCTGTCATAACTGATAACCTCCAGTGGAGAATAAATGCCAATTTGGCCGTAGCCGTTGAGAGTATTCACTGCGTTATATTTAGGAATCTTATCGAAATGGACGATATGCTTGAAATTCCAGCTTACAATAAGGTTGCATTGCGTTACCGTAGCAATTGCGACATGCAAAGCATCATCGGCAGACTTCGGAGTAACAACACCTGAGTTGATATACTGCTGTTGAAGCAAAAGCATTTCTTGAGTGATTTGAGCAATTTCAGCAACTGTTTCGTAGCGGGCGAAAAAATCACGAATTCTCTTAGGTGCTGGTTCTATCTCCGCTTCAACAATTGCAGATGTGACGATCACAAACCGTCCTGCGTCTATTTCTGAAAAAAATTGCTTGGTTGGTTCAGCAAACTCTTCATCGAACACCCCACCGAAAACCGATGTATCTGCATAAATTCTCATATCTTGCTATTTGTGTTCTGTTGTTACTTTGACTAATCAAAATATCAGGTAATGATAAAGCTGTTGCCCGACTGCTGGGCTGCCCCTAGTTTTCTTTATTCAAAATCAATGGATTCTGACCCCATTGATTCTCATTGATTCCAGCTTTATGCAGTCTGCGTTTATGGCCTTGTTGGACCCCATTTTCATACGAGCGGAACCATCTCTGCATTCTCTACTGAGTCTGGCAAATGAGCGATTTCACCTGTCCTAATTGCAGACAAAAATTGACATACCATTTGTTCATCTAGCTTTCGCGAAGAAAAGTATTTGGCGCCATCGTCTGTTAATGAATACTGCCCGTTGCTTCCCATCATCCGCTTCGGTTTAGCTTCCAAATGTGCCCGAAACGCGTCCTTACCCTTGCTGCTGCGCCATAGAGTAAATTCCTGATACGGCACGAGGTCTCCTATCTGGGCAACAATCAGAGCATGAAAGTAGCAATTCATTTCCTTTGATAGGGCATTAGGCGGAACTTTCAAACGCCATAGCGTGCTCGCAGTTAGGGCTGGCTTCGACTCCTCGTTCCCGAGCGGACGTTGTATAGGTATCTTTATAATTCTTTCAATAAAATTATCCGTGATGCACTCGGATTTTCTAGCAAGCTCAGCGATGAAGTCTCGGGCATCGGCAATTATATAGCTGTCTCTCAACAAGACCGCTGTTTCGATCAATCGGTCTTTCGAACTTGCAGATAGGTTACACGATCCGACCAACAGGCAATTATCAAATATATAAAGTTTCGCGTGTAGATGCGGGCTTGAATAAAGCTGAACGCCCATGCTTTTAAGTCTTTGTAATTCCCGCGCCGAAGTCTGCCCACCTTGAATCGACTCATTGGAAGCGTCTACTATTAACAGGTCTCCGCTTGTGAAATGAAGTGAACTAGTATTTGACACATAGGCAACTGCGCATTGACGACGTCTACTCTTGGAAGACACGTCAGAAATTGTATCCCAGAGCCTAGCTCCGCTTAGAAAACTCAATGTCTTTCCTCCTACGTCCAACGTTGTCGGTAACCCGCGCCGCCACTAGTGCTTCCGCGAAGCGCCGCATGCTTCCCCGGCGTCGGGTTCACCGACTTGTTGGGTACTATACTGGCACTTCGGTTCCAAAGTACGGTAGCTTGCATGTCTTAGCTATCTCCCCAATTCGGAACGTAGTAGAAATTTGAGACTTTTCAGGGACAGCCTGCGGCTTGCCACATCTACTCGGCATCTCAATCAGCACCCGTACGGTTCCGTTGTGTTTCTGTTGATACTTAACGAAAGGAACGGGTTTCTTGACTTCGTCGGGGAAGAACGTCAGCGGCATAATCGAGACCTTCTTGATTACCTTCTCGAGGTTAGGGTCCCTAAATGGCTTTTCAGTATCTACACCCGCCGGACGCTTCGTTATCTCATAAACGTGCCGAGCCAACACTGCAGAAATAAAGAACAAGTTGGCCAACTGGAAGGGAATGTCACGATTGTACGATATCGCCGTATTTGCGTTCGTATGAACAACAGGATCTGGCCCCAAAACACCTTCTTGAACGACGCCCTCAACGAAATACCCTGGCACGAACCCGCCCACCCAATGAAAATAGATTACGCGCAAAAACCGGTGCTTGTGCTTTATTAGGTTGACGATGGTAGCAACCTGCTTTCGGTATTGCTCGACACTTTTCGAAAATGAGCTGATGCACTTTGATTTTTGCTCCGCGTCATCCTCACCAAAGAAGGAAGACAATATTCCTTTACATGAATCGATGTGTTGAATCACGGAATCAAGCCAGTGATCAGTGGCCGCAACTATCTTTTTCTCCCAGCCTGGCTTCTTGTTCCCAAGGTATGGCAGTTCTGCTGATGCCTCGTCAAGAAGTTCAATCAGCGATAGCTTTTGTTCCAAAACGTCCGAAAAAGTGGTTAGGTAGATTTCCAGCGGGTGGCGCATCTCTTGTTCATGGTGGTAAAGCGGCACTCCTTCCAAATTGCGTAGCGCAGCTACCGCTTTCGGGGTCAGATATTCACTTGTACCTTGATACTCAAATCGCACGCATCATTCTCCACGCTCAACAAGTTATTATATAGGTCGGGATACCTTCTACCTTTTTCATGTTCATCTGTCAAGAACATCATAAATACTAGACATTGTAGGCGAGATAACATATGTTTTATGTATGATAACCGGGTAGGGATAACATTCAATGCCCATGCTACCGGCCGATTAACGTAATAGGATCAAAAGTCTTGCAACAACGCACTTCTTCCCGGGTTTTATGCAATACCTCTCTTCTTGCCTACACGCTTCATACGGGGACCGGATACTTATTAATGCCGACGCTCAACCAAGCGCGTCAATTTCGATCAACACTTCATCCGGATTAGCCGGCTCGCCCTTGACCACATGAACGGCCTTAACAATGCCGGCGATCGGCGCGGTAATTTCGGTTTCCATTTTCATCGCTTCGGTCACCAAGACCGCCTGGCCGGCCGAGACCCGTTGACCCACCTTGACCAGAACTTCAAGAATATTACAAGGCATGCTGACTCCAACATCGCCCTCGGATGTTGGACGTCTGCGTTTGCTGGCTATGTTGCTTTTAACTGCACCCTGAGTGCCGCCATCCAGAACGATTTCATCCAGCGTTTCCACGACGATTTCTTCGGGAACGCCGTCGACCATAAAATAGAAATGCCGGAGCATCTGGTTTTTAGGCCCGGCGCCGGTCACTTTGACGTGATAGGACTCGCCATGCAGCGCGACATTAAACTCCGTCGGCGCCTTTTTTACGCCATCTGACTCGGTGGATTCAACGATCAGCACTTCCGGCACCAGACTGCCGTTTGAACGCTGTTCCAGAAATTGTTTGCCGACCTCGGGAAACATGGCGTAGCTCAATACATCCTGATCGGTGAGCGCCAGATGGCCGATTTCATGACGCAATTGCTCCAATTCCGGTTTAAGCAAATCGGCGGGACGGCAATCAATCGGCTCTTCCGAACCGATCGCCTTTTTTTGCAGCTCGCTGTTGACTGGCGCGGGCGCCTTGCCGTATCCGCCTTGCAGATAGCGTTTGACTTCATTGGTGATGGTTTTGTAGCGCTTGCCGGTCAATACGTTGATTACCGCCTGCGTACCGACGATTTGTGATGTGGGCGTCACCAGCGGCGGATAGCCCAAATCCTTGCGCACTTCAGGAATTTCCTTATAAACCTCTTCAATCCGGTCCAGCGCATTCCGTTCGCGCAACTGATTGGCAAGATTGGAGATCATGCCGCCGGGAACCTGGAATACATGAACCCGTGAATCGATACCGGTAAACTCGCTTTCAAAGCGGCGATATTTTTTTCGAACCTCGGCGAAATAAGTGTTTACTGCCTGCAGTTTGATCAGGTCCAGACCGGTATCGTAGCCGGTGCCGTGCAGGGCCGTCACCAGGCTTTCGGTAGGCGGATGACTGGTGCCGCCTGCCCAGGACGATAACGCAGTGTCAACATGCCGGCAACCGGCTTCTATGGCCTTGAGCTGGCACATTTCGGCCAGTCCCGAGGTCGAGTGCGTGTGTAAATGTAGCGGCAAAGCGACCGCCTCCTTTAGCGCCTTGACCAGTTCGCCGGCGGCATACGGAGTCAGTAAGCCCGCCATATCCTTGATGGCGATCGAATCGCAACCCAGCGTCTCCAGGCCTATAGCCAGTTCGACGAAACTTTTGATGTCATGCACGGGACTGGTGGTATAACAAATCGTGCCTTGCGCATGTTTGCCGCTCTCCTTGGCGGCTTCGATCGCCGTTTTAAGATTGCGAATATCGTTTAAGGCATCGAAAATACGGAAAACATCCATCCCGTTTTCCGCCGCTTTCAGGATGAAGGCCCGCACCACATCGTCGGAATAATGCCGGTAGCCCAGCAGGTTTTGGCCGCGCACCAGCATTTGCAAAGGGGTATTCGGCAGGGCCGCTTTCAGTTGGCTAAGCCGTTCCCAGGGATCTTCCTTCAGATACCTGAGACAGGCGTCGAAAGTGGCGCCGCCCCAGCACTCCAGCGACCAATAGCCGATGGCGTCGAGCATGGCGCAAGCCGGCAGCATATCCTCGGTACGAAGGCGCGTCGCAATCAGGGATTGATGCGCATCACGCAGGATAACGTCGGTAATGTGTACTTTTTGCATCGGTGTTTCCTTCATTACAAACCGGTATGGGCGGCCATCACAGCCGCGATCACGCTGGCCAGAACCTCCGGCCGGGGCTTGTTCGAATAATTGACGAGTTCGGGATATTTTTCGACAAAGCCGGTATTAAAATCGGCAGCACGAAACTCGGGATGTTTCAGAATTTCAAGATAATAGGGTATCGTCGTTTTGATGCCAAACAGGCCCATATCGCGCAGCGCTCTTTCACCGCGTTTGATGACATCTTCCCAGGTTAAGGCGCTGACAATGACCTTGGCCAGCATCGAGTCGTAAAACGGCGGTATCTCATAGCCTGTATAGATCGCGGCGTCGGTACGCACGCCGGGGCCTCCGGGTGCATAGTAGCGGGAAATCCGGCCAAAACTGGGCAGAAAGCCGTTTTTGGGATCTTCGGCATTGATCCTGAATTGCATGGCGTATCCGCGCCTGACAATGTCTTCCTGCCGGCTGCGCAAGGGCAAGCCGGCGGCGACCCGAATCTGCTCCTCGACGATATCAACGCCGGTGATGGCTTCGGTAATGGTATGCTCCACCTGCACTCGGGTGTTCATTTCCATGAAATAAAAGCGGCCGCGATCGTCGAGCAGGAACTCCACGGTGCCGGCATTGGTGTAGCCGACGGCTTTGGCGGCAAGCACTGCCAGTCCGCCCAGATACTGGCGCTGCGCCTCATCCAGTTGCGGCGACGGAGCGATTTCGATCAGTTTCTGGTTGCGGCGCTGTATCGAACAGTCGCGCTCGTAAAGGTGCAGCGTATTGCCGTGGTGGTCGGCCAGTATCTGGACTTCGATATGACGCGGGTTGACAATGCATTTTTCCAGAAAGACTTCGGCGCTGCCGAACGCTTTGGTCGCTTCGGAAATCACACGCTGAAAGTTACGCTGCAATTCATCGGCACTGTCACAGCGGCGAATGCCTCTCCCGCCGCCGCCCGATGTTGCTTTCAGCATGACCGGATAGCCGATTTTTGCTGAGACAGCCAGCGCCTCCTCAATGCTGTTCAAATTGCCGGAGCCCGGCGTCACTGGAATTCCCGCAGCTATCATCGCATTTCTGGCTTCGGTCTTATCGCCCATGCGCTGGATCACATCCGCTTTGGGACCGATAAAAATAAGACCGCGCTCGGTGCAGGCTCTGGCAAATTGAGCGTTCTCGGACAGAAAGCCATAGCCTGGATGTATGGCATCGCAGCCGGTCGCTGCGGCAAGATCCACCAGCGCGTAAACATTAAGGTAACCGGCGACCGGTTCGCTGCCGATGCAATAGGATTCATCGGCTTTTTTGACATGCAGGGCAAAACGGTCGGCTTCGGAATAGATGGCGACCGACCGTATGCCCATTTCGGCGCACGCCCTGATAATACGGACGGCAATTTCGCCGCGATTGGCGATTAAAATTTTACGCAGCATAGACTGTTCCGGCCAAAAAAAGCGTTGTCATGGTTATGTCGGGCGATGGATGTTGATGAGGACCGGCTTGATCTAATGGCTGGGATGGATTGTTTCTATAGGGAGTATCTTACAAGATATTGCCGAGTGTTTGAAAAGGTTTTATCTATACAGAAGTGAAATTGTTACCGCACGATTTTCGGTAGCGGATTTGCCGGCGGATCGTTTGAAACGAACGCCACAGCCAACAATGTCCTGAAATATCCGCTACCATGAAATCAAAGCACCGTGGGATACTTAATGGTCCGTTGCTAATTTATCTATCAAGCCGGTGATCCGGGTAATTTTCTGCCTGACCGCCGCCCTGAACACGGCTTCGTCAGACACCAGCCTGACCTTTTTTTTTGCCCGGGTAATGGCCGTATAAATCAGTTCCTTGGTCAGAATCGGATTTATCTCGCCTGGAAGAGCGATCATCACCTCGTCAAATTCGGAGCCCTGGCTTTTGTGTATGGTCATCGCAAAAACCGTTTCGCAGTCGGTAATACGGCCAGGCAAATATTTTTTGACTGAGCCGTCGGCGCGTTGGAAAAAGACCATAAGCTTCCCGCGCTGGTCCTGATCCGGCATGCAAATGCCGGTGTCGCCATTATACAGGTGCAACGCTGGATTATTTTGAGTCACCATGACTGGTCGTCCCGAATACCAGCGCCCGGATAAATCGATCAACCTATCACGGAAAAGTTTTTGCTCCACCCGATAATTGATGTCGGCAACGCTATTTTTACCCTGCCTGTTCGCACACAGCACCTGAAAGCGGGCGCGGCTGCGGCAGATTTCGTCAAATCCCGCGCCGGCTGCAAGCAAGCGCAAATAATCGGCCTGCTGCCCGGCGATATAATCGACTGCATCCTGCTCCAGCACCGAGATGGCATCATCGTCGCCCCGCAGCGTCTGCCAGGCTTCGTCATCCTGCTGCTGATTGACCTGCGAGGCCAGGCGTTTGATGCTCTCGTCAAAGCGGTGCGTTGTTTTCAGCTCTACGGTATGTTCCGGCAAGGCTTGAGTCAGATCCCCCAATACGGCGCCCGATTCAATGGATGCCAGTTGATCCTTGTCGCCAAGCAAGATCAGGCGGGCCGACGGCTTCAGAGCATCCAGCAGCTTGCTCATCAGCGCCAAATCGATCATCGACGCTTCATCCACGACAATCAGATCATAAACCAGGGGTTTATCGGCATCATGGCGAAAATAAGGCGACGGCGGCCGGGCTCCCAACAAGCGGTGCAATGTCGTTACCTTCTCGGGAATATGCGCTTTAATCTCCTCCGAGCACGGCAAGGCAGTCTTGTTATAAGCGATGGATTCCTGCAAGCGCATGGCCGCCTTTCCTGTTGGACCGGCCAGGGCGATATGCAGTGGTTCCGGTGCCATTTCCTGCAGCAGGCCTAAAATTTTGACCACCGTGGTCGTTTTGCCGGTTCCAGGCCCGCCGGTAATCATCGTAAAGGACTGCCTGGCCGCTCTGTTCGCCGCTTCGCGCTGCCATTCATCGCTATCGCCGGAAAATCCGAAATAACGGTCCAGGCGTTCATCGAGACCTTCGACTGTATGGCGGTAACGGGTCTTTCGTTTAATCTGCTCCGCCAGCCTGTTTTCATAAAACCAGTAACGGTAAAGATACAAACGTGATTGCTCGACAACCAAAGGCAATGGCGCTGTCATCTGATCCGTCGATGCCGCCAGCCCCGACGCCATCAGCACCTGTTTGTCCTTATCGTTAATGGGGATGCAGTTATGGCCCTGGCTTAGCTCATTCGACACGGTTTGCACCAGTCGTTCGAATGCCGGCTTATGGCTGGCTTCCAGCCTGGAGCGCTGGGACAGGAATCGGGCAAATGCGATATTGAGTCTGCTGGGAGAAAACTCTTTGTCCTGCATGGCTCAACTCCCGAACAGCCGAGACAAGGCGTCTAGCCTGTCAAAATCCGGTCTATCCTGATAAACCCCGCTCATCGGAACATCCGGCCGCATGCCGCGGACAAACAGATAGCGCACGCCACCGAAATGCGTCTCATAGCGGTAATCGGGCAGACGATAGCGCAGATAACGGTGCAGCACCAGCGTGTAAAGCCAGTATTGCAGGCCGTAATTATGTTCCCGCATGGCTTCGGTCAGGCTTGGGCGGCTGTAATCGCCCAGAGCGTTGGTTTTATAGTCCATGACATAGTAGCGGCCTTGAAACTCGCAGATCAGATCGATAAAACCGGTGAGATAGCCGCTCATGGCCTTGCTGGTCAAGGGCTGGAAGGCCGGCGTAGCCTCCAGTATCCGGTTGATATGACTGGCATCCATCGTTTGCATCGACAAATAAAACGGCATTTCCTTTAAACACTGTGAATCGTCGATATTCATCAGGCAAAATGCAGCTTCGCTATCAGACAACGGGGTTGTGACAACGGCGTGCAGCAATTCGTCGATCAGTTCGGGGCGCTCCAGTTTCAAACCGTAGCGTTGACAACACTGATCGCGCTGCAATGAAATATCCTTGCCCTGCGCCAGTTCGGCAAATGAGTTGGTTTCCAGTAATTCATGCACGAGATTGCCGGTATTTGCCCCTCTGGGTAGTAGCGTTGGCAACGGCTCCACAGCAATCTGCATTTCTCCCGCCTTATCGGCCGGCAATTCCGGCGCGTCGTTAAGGCTTAGGGCCGATAATGCCGTGTAACTGCTCATTTGCCAATTCGTATAGAGCGATCTTTGCCTGGATTTGCTCTGCAAGGGCCGTATCGCTGCGGCTTTCCGGTAGTGGCGATCGATGCCCCCTGCTACCGGCAGCATCCCATAAGCAAAGGCAGCCGGCGCCGACTCGCACAAAGTTTTAAACTTCGCCTGCTGCCCGGCGAAACCGCCGTCGGCAAATTCCAGCAGCCAGGCTAAAGCCGAAGCGTTGGCGACATGCTCGGACCGTGCATCGGCCCACACCAGATAGCATCGGTATTTTGCCCGGGTCACCGCGACATACAAAATGCGCAAATCTTCGGCCAATTCCTCCGTTAATGCCAGTTCACGCCGCCTTTCGAACTGATCGGAGCCCAAATCGGCAATCATACGGCCCTGTTCGTGGCATTTAATCAGCCGGTTTTCCCGATTTAATCGATCGCTGCGCTGCCAGAGACAAGGGCAAAAAACGACCGGATATTCCAGGCCCTTGGCTCTATGCATGGTAATGACCTGCACCGCGTCATCGTCACTTTCAAGCCGCACCTGCTGATCCTCCGAACTGCTGATGCCCTGATAAGCCGCGGTAATCGCCGAATGCAGCCAGTCCAGAGTTTTAATGATGCCCAGATGACCGTCGACAGCCGCCTGCTGAACCAGTTCGATCAAATGATGCAGGTTAGCGATGCGCCTTTCCGCCGACGCAGTCTTGATCAAGTGCGGCCTGATGCGCTCCTCTGCCAGCAAATGCATCATCATCGCCATCAGCCCTTGCTGCTGCCAGCCCTGATAGTATCCGGCAAAGCGGGACAGCCACGCGTCCAGTAGGGTTTCGTCATTGCCGATCTTGACAAGCGCCTGTCCATCCAGGCCAAACCAATCCAGAACCAATGCCTGTTTTAACAGCAGCGTGTCGCCGGGATGGGCCACCGCCTGCAGCAGAGCAAATAAATCCGCCGCCTCCTGCGAGATAAAAATAGATTCGGTGCTGTTGATGACGGCAGGTATCCCCGCCGCCGATAATGCCGCCTGATATTCCCTGGCCTGGGTATTCGTCCTTACCAATATGGCGATATCGCTCGGCCGCAACCGTCTGCCGCCAGGCGCAAGGGTATAGGCCTCGTTCAGCAAATCGACAATTTCATTCACCACCGCCGGCCTGATCGTTTCCGCTGCCTTGCCTGCCGTCCAGTAGCCATTCTTGCTGTCGGATTCAGGCAATTGCCATAACATCATCGGCGCGATGGCCTCACCGGCAAAATGTAACTCCCCGTCATCCGGCGATCTGACCGGTTCCACATCGTGAAATTCGACATGCTCCAGCAAAAATGCCCGCTCTCTCTGAAACAGCCTGTTTACCGCATGAACCAGCTTCGGGTGAGAGCGCCAGTTTTGCCCCAGGGTAAACCGGTGCTGGGCTTCCGTTTGAGCCAATAAATAGGCATAGATATCGGCGCCGCGAAATTTGTAAATGGCCTGTTTAGGATCACCGATCAGATATAAATACTGGCTGGGTGCTGCAAAAAGCGACGAGAAAATGTGCCACTGGCTGGCGTCGGTATCCTGGAATTCATCGATCAATGCGGCTTTAAAGCGTAGCCGTAACTCACTAATCAAGAGTTTTCCGTTGTCTCCCAGCAAGGCATCCGACAGCCTGGAGATTAAATTATCAAAAGACAACAGATTCAGTTGCTGCAAGCGTTTATCCATTTCCAGTTGCAACGTTTCCAGCAAGGTTCTTCGCAGCACCAGCGAGATTTGATCAAATGCTTTGGAGAGGGCATCGAAAGGCCCGGTATTGATTGCCAATTCTGCCAGGTAAGTGGATTTACGCTCATCGGCCGTCTGCTCTTTATTTGCCCTGAACTTATGGCCGTTCAGGGCCGCTATTAAACCGCTATGTGTCAATAATGCAAACGATTCGACGGCTGGGATCTCGGCTGTGCGTCCATGCAGCCAGTCATGTAATTGCCGGTAATGCAATTCAAAGGTCTCTGAATAGCTTGGCTTGAATTTTTCATCGGCAAACCTGGCCGTCAGAATTTTTACCGTAGGGTCCAGTTCCGATTTTGCCTGATCTGCAAGGCGCTTTAATTCCTCCAGTTTGACATCCAGATCTTCGACTTCAGGATAAACGCTGATGTGAGGTGCAACTGTATCCACACTGGCAAGCAAGGCGTCCGGCGTTTTATACTCCGCCGTCAGCACGGAGACTTCCCATAGCGAACGAGGATAGATCTGCCGCCGCCAGAAATCATCGGCACAGACCTGTTTGATCAGTGCCAGTTCGCTGGTCAATTCGGCGTCGAATAATTGGCCGCTTTCCAGTGCATGCTCCTTCAGAATGCGCTGGCAAAATCCGTGTATGGTAAAAATTCCGGCCCTGTCGATATTGAGCAGAGCCAGATCCAGGCGCTGGCGAATTAACGCCGGCTCGATGTCGAGAGTTTCCAGCCACAGAACAACATTGCCGTCTAATTTATCACTATGACCGGCCAAAGCCCGTTTGGCGTCGGCGAGTCTCTGCCGCACCCGATACCTTAATTCTTCCGTTGCCGCCTTGGTAAACGTGACCGCCAGGACTTGATCGATCTCAAGGCCCTGTTCGACCACAAAGCGCAAAAACAGCATGGCAATCGCATAGGTCTTACCGGTTCCGGCGCTAGCCTCAATCAGATTCGTGCCCTGGCATAGGGGCGATTTTACCGGGTCAAAAAAACGGGATGGCATGGCAGTGTTCAGGAAGTGTTGACTTATGAGTTTGTAGGGACCGGCATTGAATGATGGGATTAAACAACTACTTTGCCTGATTAGTGCATAAGCTCGTCATACCCGCCGAGAAGCGGTATCCAGCGCCAGGGATGGCAAACTTTAACTCATCCCTGGTGTCTGGATTCCGGCAATCCACTTGTGGCTCAGAGGGTATGCCGATATGACGGTCTTGAGACATATTAATCATGTAACCTACGAAGTAGAATTAATCATCACGGCATGATCAATGATCGGTCGTTTATCCAGAAGCAAGATACCATCGATCGGGTCATTGGGATTGCATATTTATCGGGAGTGTCCCTAATGACCGCGCATAAAAAACTTATCAAGGTCGCTGGACGATAATTCAACCCATGTCGGCCGGCCGTGATTGCATTGCCCGCTTCTTTCCGTTTTTTCCATATCCCTCAACAAGGCATTCATTTCATCTGTGCTTAGACGGCGGTGCGCCCTGACCGAGCCGTGACAGGCCATGGTGGCCAAAACCTGGTTCGTCCGGTCTTCTATGCGCCGGCTCATCCCGTGTTCGGTCAGATCGGCCAAAACATCCCGCAGCAAGGCCTCGATATCGGCGCTGGCCAGCAAAACCGGCACGGAGCGCACGACCACGGTCTCGGGCCCGGAACGGTTGATATCCAAACCCAGAGAATGAAAATAATCATGTTGCTGTTCCGCCAGTTCCGCTTCAGCAGCACTGACTTTTATTTTGATGGGGAGCAATAACGGCTGGCTGGGAACGGCGCCTTGCTGAAATTGACTTTTCAAACGCTCATAGCTGACGCGCTCATGCGCGGCATGGGCATCGACCAGAATAATGCCGTTTTTGGTCTCTGACAAAATAAAGATATTGTGTATGTGTGCAATGGCATAGCCTAACGGAGGCATCTCCTGTGCTTGCGTTGAAGCCGCTTGCTGTTGCGACGGCGCCGCTTCCGGATAAAGCCTCGCATAGGTTCGAATGTCTTCCTGCACAGATAACGGCAATGCGGCCTGCTCAGGCGGCCGTTGACTGAAGACGGGCTTGCGGTCTGCTATCCCGGCCGATTGCCGTTCAACGGCAAACTCCAAGCTTTGGACAGGTGCAAGTTCCTGATGGCCCGGCCTCAGTTCGGCCAGCGACCGGTGCAATGCGGAAAACAAAAAATCATGCACCAAACGGCCTTCCCTGAATCTGACTTCCAGTTTGGCGGGATGCGCATTGACATCGACCAGAGCAGGATCGAGGTTCAGGTATAACACAAATACCGGATGCCGTCCGTGATGCAGGACATCCTGATAAGCCTGTTTGACGGCGTGCGAGACCAGTTTATCCTTGATCAATCGGCCGTTGACGTAAAAAAACTGCATATCCTGCTGGCTGCGGGAAAACGTCGGCAAACCGACCCAGCCGAATAACCGTAAACCCGATGCTTCAAAATCGATCTTGACACAGTTTTCAATGAAGGCCGATCCGCAAATATGCGCAATGCGCTGTTCCTGTTCCCTATCAGTGGACGCCGGTGTTAAATTAAGAATTTCTTTTTGATTATGGAAAAGCTTAAATCCGATATCAAACCGGCTTAATGCCATTCGTTGAATCAATGTTTCAATATGGGCAAATTCGGTTTTTTCCGTTTTTAAAAACTTGCGCCGGGCCGGCGTGTTATAAAACAGGTCGCGGACATCGATTGTGGTGCCTTGAGGATGCGGAGACGGTTCCGGGTCCAATTGTCTGTCCGAACCGTCGGCGGTAACTTTCCAGGCGCACTCGGAGCCGGCATTTCGAGAGATCAGCGTCAGCCTCGACACGGAACTGATGCTGGGCAGGGCCTCGCCGCGAAACCCCATGCTGACAACCTGTTCCAGATCCTGAAGCGTTGCGATCTTGCTGGTTGCATGCCGGGATAACGCCAGCGGCAGGTCTTCTTTTCCGATGCCGCAACCGTCATCCCTGATTTTTATCAGTTGCGCGCCGCCCTGCTCGATTTCTATGATAATTTGACCGGCGCCCGCATCAAAACTGTTTTCCACCAGCTCTTTCACCACCGAGGAGGGCCGTTCGACGACCTCGCCCGCAGCTATCTGATTAATGAGTTGGGTAGGGAGTAAATGAATGCGCATCAGCCGGCCTGGAACAAAAACTGTATTTTATCCGACTGGCTGGTTTCATGGTAGATAAGCTATAAATGTTTAATAAAAACAAGAGTACAAATAGCGTCTAAATTAATCATTAAAGGAATGAACATCCCTGTTCACTTTTCAAAGGAAAAATTAATTTAAGGCTCAACAACCAGTCTTCCCCACGATCCGCCGGCAAAAATATGTGCAGGGCCATCACGGTATAACCAGTTCCCCGGTTTCGCATGTTCAACTTCGGCTGTATAGGCAATCCCAGGCGCTATCAACCTGGACCAAGGCGTACCGTAACCGGGTATATCGTCCTTAAATTGATGTCCATACAATTGGAATGTTCTCTGCCTTCCTCGCCCGCTGGGCTGCAGAACATGGAAACGAAGAGTCTCTCCGGCATTTGCTTTGAAATCCTTAAATGGAAATGGCCTAAAACCTGGATCAAAAAAGTTCTTGGGGAAGACGATATCATTCAGATTATTTGTGTCCCTTTGTTCCGAACCGGGCATCGGATCTAAACCCAAACGAGCCAAAAAAGGGGCGCTACGATAATTCACCCCTTTTTCTCCAAGATCATAGGAATCATCACAAATGCGGCAATCAGGCACCGGTTTATTATTTTTCTGTAAATTGATGCCGTCCTGATAGAACACCACAAATTCACGGGCATATTTTTTGGTCGATGGATCTACAACCACAGCCGAGAGCCCCGGACTAGGTTCCCCGCTATCTTGATTACGAGGGTCCCATCTTTTACCATGCACGCCGGCAACATCAGTACTGAAATCGTCTGCAAAGTAAATTTCGCTTTTTTCTGGCTCTATCACCAAAGCGCCAATCAAACCATGAGATCCCTGCCCGATGACATCGCCATAAGAAGTTAACCCTGCAACCGTCGGTTTTTTGAATTTTACCAACGAAAGACGTTCGTTGGGCTGCCCCTGATGCTCCAATTCAACCCGGCCTGGATACCATCGATAAACAGCCTTTGTTCCGGGTGCGATCTTTTCAGAAACTGCAATTGCGTTGTTAGTAGGGTTAAATCCAACAACAGCCCCATCTCCTGAAAGAACATCCATAGCGACCAATTGAGGATGCATGGAAACCAGGCTGGATGGCGTAGCATCGATGCCATCTTGTTGGACGCTATCCACGTTAATACTGGTGATTTTCGGCATCAAGGCATCACCCTTACCATCATCCAGTTTCGGAGGCAGCTTGTTAATCAACGATAACTCTATGCAACTTCCCGTAGGAGCACGCAAAACCAGAGGTTCTATTGATTTCTTGCGGCCCTCCTGAATAGCAATACGATCATTTTCAAGAACATACAGTAAAGCGTCCGCATCGCTAATGCCGTTATCTGCATCATAGGCAATGCCCTTCTGATCACCCAGTAAGTCTTTCGCTTGCCACGCTTCTACCACGAATGGAATGCGTTCGACTGGTTTGCCATTGCCGTCCTTCACTGGACAACCGCTGGTCGCAGTGATTTCACCTGCATTAATTGCTTTGACTTTTCCTGCGCTATTCGCCGACAAAACAGCCAATCCACAAGTGTCATCAACTCGTCCACCCTCTCGGCACTGCGACTGTTGCTTGCTTACCGTCTTGACCTCACAATTTCCGGACTTCAACACTTTTTTTATGAGATCTTCGCGTTCGTCTGCATCTCGGTCTGGAGCGCTCGCATCGATAAAATCAGCCTGTCCAACCTTTAAAATCCCGCTGTTCTTATCTTCGCAATTGGCCGGATCATAAGCATCCGGACTGGCGAAAGCCCGCAGCAAACCCCAACTGCCGTTCCATAGATCGTCTTGAGTACCGAAATTGAACAGATAATCGGCTGTACCTAATCCAGATCCGATGTTGCCTAAATTAAGCACATCCATTTCGAAATGTTCGGAAATGCCGATTTCCTGAGCATTAATATAAGGCGCATCCGGATTATGTCGTTCCCTTTTCCAACTAAGGCCATGCACAGTAAAACTATGCTGTACTTCCTGCGCGCCCTGGATAATTCTGAATTGAACTTTATCGCCTTCATAAGCACGAAACGGTTTCAGGAAAGGATCGCCATGGGGCGCATGGGAGCTAAAGACATAAGCAAAGTCGGCAGGATTGCATAAGGTATCCTGAGCCCATTTATCCTTTACGGCCGGCAACAGATGCGGCCCCATCGTACAATTGACGTTTCTGGGCAACAAGGACGAAAAATCGGTCTTTTTGCCGAGATTTTGGCCGCGTTCACCAATTCTTAACGGTATGGGTTCATGCTTGTAGTTGATCAGATAGGGATTATGATGATCGGTCGATATCGCCTCAGGCAAAAAGGGAGGATCGACCGGGTAACCGTGTTCCTTGCGAATTTTTGCAAAATCTTCAGCCAATCCATCGCCGATTTTGCCTATCATACCTCCAGGCATTTCCGGCCCTGTTTGCTGACCTTGGTCATAAAGAAGTGCAAAATCGGCTATGGCCAACGCAAATTCGCGTGTATCAGGGTGTTTTTTCTGATCTTCAGCCTTTACCACCATGCCGCGCGAACCGACTGCAAATGACTCCCTACAGCGGCGCTCCGGCTCGGTTATAGGGGCTTTGCAATCAATATCGATCATGGCATTTTTGACCAAAATTTCATTTCCTGACTGATCGGCCCGCTTACCAGTTTTCATGTCTGTGCCGTCCGGCGTTCTCCAGACGGACCCCTTAGGCTCCACGAGCATGGCATTATAAAAGCCATGTTGCTGAATCGAGGAGGGTGCAAAATGATCATGAGTAAAAACGGTGCCCAAGGTGCCGTCGCCGTCTTTGTGATTATGACTGTCAGCCCACCAGCGTTGGATAGTGGTTTGATAAATCGGCCCGCCTTCTTTATCGGTCTTGGCTTTAGGCTTGGGTTGCACCTTTCCCAAATAATCCCTGACTTCACCTAATCTGCTTGCTTCCGACAATTCTTTTATGGCGTCCCAGGCATAGGTTCCATCCTGGTAATTGAAACCGTTCGCTGAGCCGTCCGAGGAAGTCACGTCGAATTTAACGAGGTGAATGTGCTGTCCGATGATATCGGTCGGAGTCGCAACCTGAAAATCGTCCCTCATGAGGGCCTTGTCTGTGCGGTTGGTGTGAAGAAATTCAACGCATTCACCGGATTCGACCCGGAAGAAGAACGGCTCCGCATCCTTGGTTTTTTTGTTTTCGAAGCGGGCAACCTGTTTATCCAGCACATTAATACGGGACTGAGGGTCGTGCCAGCCATGTTCATTAGTTTGAATATCCAGATCGATCACCGAAGCCCGATAACGCCGAATCGAAGCGTCCGGATCTTCTCCGCAAGGATCGGCATAAGGCGCACCGGGACGAGGGGGTTTACCGTTAACACGAAAAACGGCATCATATCCTTCCGGCGTTTTACTTGCGTAACCTTCTCTTTTCGCATGAAACTCCATTGCTGCTTTTTCGGCATCGGTACCGGAATCAGGGAATAGAGTAAGACTCACTTTTTTGAAGTGTGCAGTCAAATCGGCATTAGCAAACTGTTCGACCGGGGTCTTACCACCTGTGAATTCACGCACACCGGAACTTACAATATGCCGGCCCAGACCTCCGTTTTCGACAATATCCAGCGGCGGCTGTGGAACCCTGTGTCCGGGCTTTCCTGGAATATAAAAAGGATAACCGGGAAATGCGGCCGTATTTGTATGGCCGATTTTCGGATTCTTGGGGTAAGTCGGTTCGGGCGCAATAGCCAATCCCGGCAGCGGAACAAGAGCGGGAATAGGTGTGCCGCTCTCTGTCACACCCGTTTCCGGATCGGTCCCTTTCCCCAATTTCCCATCCGGAAGCTCTCCATCCGGAAGTCGTCTGGTGCCATCTTCAAAAACATCATGCACCCGCCATAATGCCCACATACCCTGAGCAAAATGGGGATATAAATGACAATGCAAAATAGAATCTCCGGGCGAGAGATTTCGGTTGCCGCTGCCGTTATGAGCGATGTTGTAGGTAAAACTCAATTGCGGAGCAATAGTTTGTGAATCCAGGTAATTGGCATAGCCGCTCTTGCTGGATTCCCATTGGTGTGCATGTAAATGGAATACATGGGTTTCCTTCGGGCCTACATGGGCATTGCGAAACCTTACCGGGTCGCCAAGATAACTATGATGAACATTGGAGGGATCATCGAGATACTCTATATTTTCATCTTTTAATTCCGGATCAGGATTCTGCAGAAGCAAGGCCGGATCGCCGTTAGCCCAGGACTGCAAAAAGAATTCCTCAAATAAACAGTCGACGCAGTTCTTGGCCGGTCCAATACCCAATCGGTTGGCTAATAAAATACTGCCTAATCCGCTGGCGCCGTAATTGATAGCAAAGCCATCCCGGACGCCTGATAGCTGCTTGCTGGTACCGAGAATTTGAAATTCAGGCCGATAAACCGTTTTAAGCTCGTCATGGAACACAACGGTAAATTCTCTCGAACCCGTAGTATGACCGGATTCGACAATAATCGCATTCAAGGGACTGTAAATCAATTCAAAACGTTTATCGCCAAGCGGCTTTAGCATGTTTAGAATAGGATCACCCATTGAATCGGTGGCTTCATAATTCAATAAAGCAGGCGCTCGGGCTTGTTTTCTGGCTGCCGCAAGTTCTTCCGATTTTACAGCGCTACGGTACCAGCGACTATCCTTTGGTTCTACCGTCACTGTGCCGAATAAGCCATGCACCAATGACCCCCCGTCGCCCTCACCTCCAGCTGGTGCCGAAAGACTGGAGAACAGAAATGTACCTTCGGTTTTTTCCGGTACTTTCCAGCGATAAGTAATTTTTTCTCCGGGAGCTATCCCTTGTAAGCCGGTATACAGTGGGTCTTTCCCGTCTATTTCCGGAGCAAGCGGAAGCCCGGATAACGCAATAGTGGCGCAACGTGTCGCTGGCGCATCGCCGTGATCCTTACCTGATTGACTGGATTTACAATCGTCTATGCCTATCGCATTGCCTGCTCTCGCCGCCTGGTCCAATGCAATTGGAGCTGAAGCGCCTTCATCGGCGGCTTCTACATCATCGGGATGTCGATGCGGTCTCTGCCGACTCAGCAAATTGGTAAACGTTATTTCCAAAATATCGCCGGCATTAACTCTTATTGCCAACGGTCGCGCTCGTTTATCGCTACGCAATCTCACTTTGCCGGCTTGTAGTTCTCCGTTTTTTCCATCCTTGCTGACAACGTCGCGTTTTAAGGCGTAGATCATTCCATACGGATCATGCGAGCCGAAGCGATTAAAATAAATATCATGATCGAGCGCAACCACATCGGCATGAATAACCCGAAAGGCTGACTTCTCGGCTTCGGAAACTGGTCTACACGCTGATAAGGCAGCAACGGTCGAAACTGCTAATAATAGTAAGTTAATGAGTTTTGCGTTCATAGCGATATCCCCTTTTTTAAACTAACCAAATGCCATCCAGCAGCAAGCCGCTAGGAAAGGCTCTGGATGTGACTTTTTGCAGGGGATCAGGCCCTATGACGCCTGAATAAGTGTAACCGTTGCTCACAACGATGCGAGCAGTAATCTTACTGTTATTTTTTGCAAGCCAGGAGTACTGCATCCAACCCGACGACCAGCGAGGCATGCCGTCCGAGCGCTTCATTTTAGAACTTTGCACCAGATAGTCTCGATTGATTAATCCGGTCGTATCCTCATCAAGGATCTCAACCAAGGCAAAGTCGTTCATATCGAAACGATCTTCATAACGAACAAAATCCCACTGAAGTTTGATCATGTGGCCTGCTTTTATTTTGACTCCTGTCACTTCCAAGCAAGCGCCATCGGTGCCGCGAGTGATTTGCTGGGAAGCATCGGTAAAACTATAGTCGGAAGTATCGAAAGATTTAGCGGTTGCGGGAGGAGTCAAGGCGTTTGCAGGAAGTTTGGCTGAGGATAAACGGGTACCATCCGTATGATCGATGAGATTAGGGTCATCCAGAATCGCCATCGAATGTCCGAATCCGGGTGTTTTTATAGTGTTTCCAGGCTCCAATCGATGTTTAAAATCTTTATCAACACGGCATCGTCCATGAACCGAAAAGCCATCAAAATTGCCTTTTTGAAAAATATTATTATTAATTGGAAATGACATAAATCCCCCGTATCCGTAATTATTATTATGAAAAGAACGAAAATATATGCCACGAAGATTATTTTTAAGGAGTGGAATCTGCACAGAGTTCTCACTAAAACCCTTTTTTTGTCATGCCGTTAAATTCAATGCTTTACCGTCATACTGCCATCCAATGGGATGACCGGGAATTAGGGAATAAACAGTAGTTTATCTATCCATTTCCTGTCCCGAACCTCAATTCCATCATGAGGGAGTTCTTTACTTAATTTAACCGCATTGCCCTTACTCGTGGGTAATCCAATTCTCATTCCTGAGACGACGTCAATCAATGACACTTGGATTATCGACCCAACTAATTCCTAATGTCTATACATTTTTCCTCAGTTGCGCTAAGAAGATTTAATCAGAATTCTAACACGCCTAATTCTTCGTCTTTTTGGAAAGAAAAAATTTCGAAATAGACTTATATTCAGGTTTAAAGCCCTGCCACTCTCGTGTCGACCGGCAAATACTGTTTGAAATAATTACGTACGCCCTTGAAAATGGCGAGCGCAATTTTTGATTGATAAGCCTTACTGTTGAGTTTACGCTCTTCCGTGGGATTTGAAATAAATGCCGTTTCCACCAATATAGATGGAATATCGGGCGATTTCAGCACCAGGAATCCTGCTTTTTGCACCGTATTGAAATGCAGTTCGCCGATGTTTTCGAAGGTTTTTAACACGTGGCTGGCCGCGTTGAAACTGGCCTCCTGGGTTGCCGTTTGGGATAAATCCAGCAATACCGACGCCAGCACCTCCTCTTTATCGTCAAGCCTGACCCCGCCGACGAGTTCGGAGGCGTTTTCACTGTCAGCCAGCCACCTGGCGGCTTCGCTCGATGCGCCCCGGCGCGACAAGGTAAACACGGATGCCCCTTTGACGGCGGTATTATTAAAAGCATCCGCATGTATCGAGATAAACAGATCGGCTCTGGCAGCGCGGGCGATTTCCATTCGCTTTCTGAGATCGACATAGTAGTCGCCTTTGCGAACCATCACCGCTTTCATACCTTTTTGTGCATTGATTAACGCTTCGAGTTTCCGGGCAATGGCATAGACGACTTTTTTCTCTTCGGTGCCGTTTTGCCCGTGAGCCCCGGGATCATCTCCGCCGTGGCCGGCATCGATAGCAACGACAATGCCTTTGGTTCTTTTGGCAACCGGCATTATGTCACTCGAATTGTCGCCTTCGGCCTTGTCCGATGTTTTCTTCGGCCTGGAATCACCGGTGACAGCCGATTTGACTGAAGCTGAATTGAGTTCGGCGCTTCGATTCATCTTTGCCAGCGTGATCGGGCCTTTATCGGACACATCGACAACCAGGACATGACCGTGCATTTTATTGGGGTTTAAAGCAAAACTGCGCTGGCTGACCTGCCTTTTTAAACGGGCGACAATTCTGACGTCATTGTTATTTTGAGTTACGCTTACCCCGGAAAACAAGGGGTGCGAAGCAGACGGCTGGCTTAGCGCTCGGCTTACCCGTGCATTGCGAAGCTCAATGACGAGGCGCGACGGCTGCTCCAGCAACACGACACGATGATCCGGCACCGATGAAACATCGATCATCAGCCGGGCCTGTTTTGACGCAGTCCAGTAATGCACGGAATCAATATTGACCATCTGCGCATAACCGCTTACAGACAATAGCTGTAAGACAAGCAAAATGAAGGACTTGCAAAAAATTTTCATAACCGTCAAAAAAAATTGATAATCCGGTTTAAATTATAGCAGTATGTCCATGTTTTTACATGGAGCTTAACACAACTTTAAATTATCGGAAATCTTCTTGAAAGTCAATAATCGCCCTTTACCCTGAACGGTCAGGCTGATAACCAGATCCGGCTCGGGCAGTATCCCTTTGCCCATAGCAGGCCATTCAATAAAACACACACAGTCCTCGGCAAAATAATCCCTGATGCCCATCCATTCCAGTTCTTCCGGATCGGCCAGACGGTAAAGATCGAAATGAAAAATTTTATGCTGGTTCACCATGTATTCTTCAACCAGGGTATAGGTCGGGCTTTTGACTGCACCGCTATAGCCGGCCGCCCGCAAAAATCCTCTGACCAGCGTGGTTTTGCCGGCGCCCAGGCTGCCTTCTAAAAAAATCAGACAGTTTGCCGGCAATAACCGATAAAGCTCCGCCCCGAATCGCTCCGTTTCTTCGGTATCATGCAAATAGCGCTGCATCAATTGACCACGCATCGGAGATAAGGCATCAAATCGGTTGCCAGCAAACCCCGTTCGCCATCCTTTGCCGCCGCCAGATCGGCGGCATGGCCATGCAGATAAACACCCTGCCTGGCCGCATCCTCCAGCGACAAACCCTGGGCCACTAATGCGGCAATCGCACCGGACAACACGTCGCCCATGCCGCCGGACGCCATGCCGGGATTTCCGGTGTTTGACACCGAAATCTTATGATCCGATGCAATCAAGGTGCCTGAGCCTTTTAACACGGCGATGCCACCATAGCGGCCGTGAAGGGCCGAAACCGCAGCGAAGCGGTCCAGTTGAATTTCAACCGTGGAACATGCCAGCAAGCGGGCGGCTTCGCCCGGATGCGGCGTTAAAATCCAGTTATGTCTTGTTAAATCCCGGGCAGAAAGCAAATTCAGTCCATCCGCATCGATAATTAACGGAATTTGCGCTTCGATCGTTTCGTCAAACATCGTTTTCGCCCAACTGCTCTGGCCTAGTCCCGGACCCAACACGACGACGTCGGCTTTGTCCAGCAGCACTGCCAAATGGCCGGCCGTTTCAACGCCGTGGCACATCAATTCGGGCCGGCTCAGATTCATTAACCCCGAATGTTCGGCTCTTGTCGCCACGCTGACCAGGCCGGCGCCGGCTCGTAAAGCCGCCTCCCCCGCCATGCGCGCCGCGCCGGAATAACCCTTGTCGCCGCCGACAATCAGGACATGGCCCATGTTGCCTTTATGCGCGCACCGGTCCCGAGGCGTTAACGCCTTGGGCAAGACGCGAACAACATTGGACGGCACTCGCTGAAAAATCTCATCAGGCACGGATAACGAAGCATAAATGATCTCGCCGCAATACTCCGCCGCCGAACCGGTAAACATGCCCTGTTTAAGTCCGATAAAGGTCACCGTGCAATCCGCTTTGACCGCACAGGCCATTACGTGGCCGGTATCGGCATTCAGGCCGGAAGGAATATCTGCGGCAATGACAGGAACGTTGGCTTGATTGATCACTTCAATCGCCTCGGCATAAAGGCCAGTCACTGGCCGGTCCAGGCCGGTTCCCAAAAGCGCATCGACAATCAGATCGGCCTCGATCAGTTGTCCGGCCTGGAAAAGAATTACCTTGCCCTGGATATTCGAAAAATCCCGGTACGCTGTCAACGCATCGCCTTTCAGTTTTTCGGGTTCCGAAACGGCATGGACTGCGACCTGCAACCCCGATTCCAGCGCCAGCCGGGCCACGACATATCCGTCGCCGGCATTATTGCCGCTGCCGCAAAAGACGGCTATCGTCCGCCCGTTCGGCCATTTTTCCGTGATGCATCGAAATAACGCATCGCCGGCCCGGCTCATCAATTCATGACCCGGTATGCCGAACGTTTCGATGGCGATACGGTCGAGTTCCCTGACCTGGGCGGCGCGGTAGAGTGTTTGAGGGAGTTTTTCCATAAGCTTGGTAATGGATGGCTTCAATACAAGGTATGCTATTTTAAAAACTTTATGACGAATGTTGCCAATATACACTCTTCAAACTTTAAAATCAGTCATCTTCGCGGCGATCTCCTGATGGCTGCCTGCCTAGATATAGATCAGTAGAGCTATACAGAAGCAGTTGCCGAGCAAGGGACAACCCTGATTCTGTTCAGAACAAAATAAAAAATTCTTGACAATTTAAGACGACCGGTCATATTATTCGCCCATGGTCAAAACGTCACGAAAAAATCTAAACCGCGACAATCTGTTAAGCCAGGGTGTCGACTTGCTGATGCATCAGGGTTATCACGGCACGGGGCTGAAAGAGATTCTCGATGCCGTGCAAATTCCCAAGGGGTCTTTTTACAATTACTTCGGCAGTAAGGAAAGTTTTGCCGCCGAAGTCATCCAGCACTATATCGCCCCTTTTATCCGGCAACTGGATAGCCATCTGAAGAATCTGAATGGCGATGCCCTGGCGGCGATCAACCGTTATTTTGACGAACTGATCGCCGAACTTGAAAAAGCCGATTTTAAAGGCGGCTGTTTGCTCGGTAATTTGATGGGGGAAGTCGGGGACACCAGCGAACTCTGCCAAACTTCGCTGCAAACGGCCGTGCATCGGTACCGCGATCTGCTGCAATCGGGTCTTGCCACGGCACAGCAGCAGGGCACGGTGAGGACCGATAAATCGGCCAAAGCGATGGCCGATATGTTGGTCAACGCCTGGCAGGGAGCCTTGTTACGAATGAAAATTGAAAAATCATCTGCACCGCTCACACAGTGTTGCCAGGATTTACTGGGCGATTATTTCAGGGCGCGATGACAACCGCCCTGACGATGACCGCCCGTCAAACTAACCACACACCGGAGAACTGACATGCCAAAATTTATTATCGAACGTGAAATTCCTAATGCAGGTTCCTTAAGCGCACAGGATTTACAAGGTATCTCGCAAAAGTCGTGCAATGTCTTGCACGAGATGGGGCCCAGGATTCAATGGCTGCAAAGCTATGTGACCGGCGATAAGATCTACTGCGTCTATATCGCTCCCGACGCCGCCAGCATCAAGGAGCATGCGGAGAAAGGCGGCTTCCCGGCGAATAAAATCTCCGAGATCAAAACCGTGATCGATCCGACTACCGCGGAATGCCGTTAATTTAACCTGAGGAATCACCATGAATGTCACCTGGGATCAAAACCTGTGCTGCCATGCGGGCGTCTGCGTGAGCTCGCTGCCCGAGGTTTTTAAAATTGAGGACGGTCGGTTTGTCATCGACACGTCTAATGCGAGCGACGAAGATATCGCCGCCGTCGTTAATCGGTGTCCTTCCGGTGCGCTCCAGGTAGCCAACGACAATAAATAAGAGAGAACCGTGATGAAAAATACAACAAGCAACCACCGCCACCCCCTGCGCGCCCTGGCACAGGCCTGTACTTTTACCGCCGCCACGCTCGCCTTGGCCGGGCTCGGCAGCCCTGCCGTTCTCGCCGATGAAACCTGCCAGTCGCCATATATGGCTAAAATCGTCGGCCAGGAAGATTTCGTTTATGTCTGGACTTTAGGCGCAGAAGGCATCGGCGACGAGCAGGACAAACTCGTGACCGTCGACGTCAATCCCAAGTCGCCGAATTACGGCAAAGTCGTCCATACCCTGTCGGTCGGCGGTCGCAACGAGGCGCACCACTCCGGCTTTACCGACGACCGCCAATATCTATGGGCAGGCGCGCTGGACACCAGCAAGCTGTTTATCTTCGACGTCCATAGTGATCCTGCCAAACCCAAGCTGGTCAAGACGATTACCGATTTCGTCGCTAAAAGCGGCGGCGTGGTCGGCCCGCATACCACCTATGCCCTGCCAGGCCGCATGATCATTACCGGACTGTCGAATAACAAGGATCACGGCGGCCGTACCGGCCTCGTCGAATACACCAACGACGGCGATTATATCACCACGCACTGGACGCCGACCGACAGCGATCTGGGCGGCGCGGTCAAAGCCGGCAAATATGCCGACGGCTACGGCTATGATTTGCGCGTACTGCCCCGGCGCAACCTGATGCTGACCTCGTCGTTTACCGGCTGGTCCAATTACATGATGGATTTCGGCAAGATGCTGAACGATCCGGAAGCGATGAAACGATTCGGAAATACCGTCGTGCAATGGAACCTGCACAGCAAGCAGCCGAAAAAAGTCTTCGACGTGCCCGGCGCGCCGCTGGAAATCCGCTGCGCCTGGGGCGAAAACCATAATTATTGCTTCACCAGCACCGCATTGACCTCGAAAATCTGGCTGATTTACGAAGACGCCAACGGCACATGGCAGGCCAAGGAAGTCGCCGATGTCGGCGATCCGTCGAAAGTGCCGCTGCCGGTCGACATTTCGATTTCCAGCGACGACACCATGCTCTGGGTCAATACCTTCATGGACGGCAAAACCCGCGCGTTCGACATCACAGATCCGTTCAAGCCGAAACAGGTGTACGAACAAAAGATCGGCGCGCAGGTCAATATGGTGTCGTCGAGTTGGGATGGCAAACGCCTGTATTACACCTCGTCGCTGCTCGCTAACTGGGATAAAAAAGGCGCCGACAACGAGCAGTTTATGAAAGGCTATACTTGGGACGGCAAAACGCTGAACCAGAAATTCGCCATCGATTTTACCAAGGAAAAACTGGGCCGAGCCCATCAGATGGTGTTTAACGCCTATTCGCTGTACAGCGCGAATAAACCGGCGGAGGATAAGCTGCTGGCAACAATCGAATTGCCGCATGCCCGATAGCGTGTAATTTCCATGCAACTTTCGGAATCTAGGGTAACAGTAGTTGGTATTAGTTGCCCTCGATTTCGTTGCCTAAAAGCCACCCAGACCGTATTATAACAGAAATTTGTTTAACTTATCAAAGTGTTAGTGATGACCTGAGATCAGCTTTGCCCAACTGTATTTACATCGTCTGGAACAACATAAAAACAGGCGTCGCTCCTACTATAGGCTTGACGAACGATTTTCAGGGTTATCCATCCGTGTGATCATTGCTTAATTCTACTTCGGCTAACGCGAAATAAGTTCCAGCCCTGCCCCGTTAACAGCAACGTCGCTGCATAAAGGCCCAGTCCAATGCTTATCCACTTTATTAATTGCATGACTCTGATGCCTGCGCCCCACTGATGCCACCAAGCCGGATCGACCCAGTAATACAATCCGGCCGACATCACAGTACTTGCCAAGGTCACGCGCAGAAAAAACAGTCCCCAGCCTTTGGCCGGCTGGTAGATTTTGTCCTTGAGCAATCTCGCCAGCAACAAGGCGGCGTTGAAAAATGCGCCCAATGATGTCGCCAGCGCCAGACCGGCATGAGCCAATGGAAACACCAGGGCCACATTTAATGCCAAACTGACCAGCATGGAGTAAACCCCGTACCGGAGCGGCGTTTTCATATCCTGGCGCGAGCTAAAACCGGGAACCAGCACCTTGACCAGAATAAATCCCAACAATCCGACCGAGTAGGCGCGAAGGCTGAGCCCGGCAAAATGCACGTCGGCTATGCCGAATTCGTTATACTGGAACAAGGTGGACAGCAAAGGCTCGGCCAGCACCAGCAAGCCGAATGTTGCCGGCAACCCGATCAGCAGCACCAGGCGCAAGCCCCAGTCGAGCGCATTTGAAAAAGCAGCCGGATCGTCGGCCGCATGATGCCTGGATAAACCGGGCAGTATCACTGTCGACACCGCGATTCCCAAAATCCCGAGCGGAAACTCAACGAGCCGGTCGGAATAATAAAGCCAGGACACGCTGCCGGCGGTCAAAAAAGAGGCGATCAGGGTATCCAGCAACAGGTTGATCTGCGTCACGGAAACGCTGAACATGGCCGGCAGCATCAGCCCGATAATCTTTTTAACGCCGGGATCATTAAATCCCGGCCGCAATCTGGGCAGCAGCCCTAAACGCATTAACGCCGGAATCTGAAACAAAACCTGGACGATGCCGGCGGCAAACACGCCCCAGGCCAATGCAGTGACCGGTTCCGCCATCAACGGCGCCAGCCAGATGGCCGCCGCGATCATCGAGAGATTGAGAAAAACGGGAGTCAACGCTGGAACGGCAAACTTGCCGTATGCATTCAAAATGCCGCCTGCAAACGCCACCAGCGAAATAAACAGCAAATAAGGAAAGGTTATCCGGAGCAGTTGCACGGCCAAGTCATGCTGCTCCCCTTGCCATGCAAATCCCGGAGCCAGCAACAGGATCAATACCGGTGCCGCAACAATGCCGATCACGGTCATCGACATCAGGATCAAGGTTAAAGTCCCCGCGGTTTTATCGATAAACGTTTTTAAAGCGGCCTTGCTGCCCTGCTCCTTATACTGCGATAGTACCGGCACAAAGGCATGGGCAAAGGCCCCTTCCGCAAACAGACGGCGTAAAAAATTCGGAAACTTGAACGCCACAAAAAACGCATCGGTTGCCGTATCGACGCCGAAAAACCGCGCGATCAACATATCCCTGATAAAACCCAAAACACGTGAAATCAGCGTCATGACGCTGACCACGGCTGTTGATTTAAAAAGCTGCCCGCTCAATGCCTGTCCTATTCAATCTGTTAAAATATTGACAATAATATCATTTAACATGATAATAGCGGGTCTATTTAACTTACTTTGCACCAATCGAGACACTATGGCTAATACAGCACAAGCTAAAAAGCGCGCGAAACAAGCGGAAAAAAGCCGTATTCGCAACGCAGGACAACGCAGCAACTTACGCACCTTCGTGAAAAAAGTCATTGCCGCCGTTAACGCTGGCGATAAGGAAAAAGCGCAAGCAGCTTACAATACTGCCGTGCCGATCATCGATTCAGCAGTCAACAAAGGCATTATTCATAAAAATAAAGCAGCACGCAGCAAAAGCCGGTTGAATGCAAAAGTAAAGTCTATCGCTTAAGCCAAAGCGCTATCTTCCAAAAAAGGCCGGACTCTTTTGAGTTGCCGGCCTTTTTTTTGCGTAAAACAGTCAGCCTGTTTCAGCTTGCAGGATAAACAAGCTGAGTCCATTTGGCTGATCCTATCCTGCGCCATTCTACCGGATTCTTCATTAATATACACCTTCGGTTTTTTAGGCGTATTCGCTGCGCCCCGCGTGATCGTTTTAAAAAAGCTTGATTAATTTTATTGTTTATATATGATTATGCGTATATACGATTTAACAGACATTCCAATGACCCCAACCCTATTTTTTAAATGTTTATCCGATGAAACGCGCCTGCGTTGCGTCACGCTGCTACAAAAAGAAGGCAAGCTCTGCGTCTGCGAACTTACGGCAGCCCTGTCTTTGTCGCAGCCTAAAATATCCCGGCATTTGGCGTCGCTGCGTCAATGCGGTTTGCTGCTGGACAGTCGTGAAGGACAGTGGGTTTATTATCAGATCAACCCCAAACTGCCTGATTGGGCTTTTCCTATTCTGGACAATGCGCTGAAGGCAGTTGCTTCGACCGGCATGTTTAAAGTCGACCAGGAGCGCCTGCACAGCATGGAATGCAGACCTGATATGACCGTTTGCTGCTGATTATTTTTTATTCATTATATTCGTTTATCCGTATAACACTATAGGCACTAACATGAAAAGATTCCATCTCCATCTGGCGGTCGACGACCTCGCTCAGAACATCGACTTTTATACCACCCTGTTCGGCTGCAAACCCAGCGTACAGCATGACGATTATGCGAAATGGATGCTGGATGATCCCCGCATCAACTTCGCCATTTCCAACCGGAGCGCCAAACTCGGCCTCGATCATCTGGGTATTCAGGCTGAGGACGAAGAGGAATTACAGGACATCAAGCTGCGTCTGGATGCGACGCAACGCCCCATCGAAACCCAGGAGCAAGCGGCCTGCTGTTATATGCGGTCCGATAAATACTGGATTACCGACCCGCAAGGCATCGCCTGGGAATCCTTTCATTCATTGTCCGAAATTCCGACCTTTAACGATAAAAAAGCGTCATCTGACGGCGAGAATCCGTTTGCCTGCCGCCCCGCCGGGAATGCAGCCTCATCGTGTTGCGGTTAATTGACATGGGCGTGATGACGGCACCTGCTTTGGAGTGGCGGCTCAGTTGTCCCGGCCGACAAAACTTCATCACCCGAAAAAATCAAAACCATTCACAAACACTTCAATAAGACTATTAGGGAAACAGCATGTTAAACATATTGATCGTTTGCACCGGCAATTCCTGCCGCAGTGTCATGGGAGAAGCCTTGTTCAATCATTTGGGTCAGGGGCGCATCAAAGCCTATTCGGCCGGCAGTCACCCCATCGGCAGAATTAACACGGGCGCACTGGCTACCTTGAAACGCCATGGTCTGCCGACGGAGGGCTATAAAAGCCAGTCCTGGGATGAATTTGAAGACCAGCCGATGGATATCGTCATTACCGTCTGCGATAACGCCCACGGTGAAACCTGTCCGGTCTATCTGACCCAAGCCATTCGGGCGCACTGGGGCGTGGCCGATCCGGGCCATGTCGAAGGCACCGAAGCCGAAAAAATCGCAGCATTCGAACAGACATTTAGTACGCTGGAATTGCGTGTCAAAAAAATGCTGGAATTGCCACTGGAAACGATGCCACGCGGGGAACTAGCCGCCAAATTGAATGCCATCGGCAAACTCGATAGCTAACTATACAGGACTACGGTCATGAGTATGCCAAAAACACAACAATCCGGGAAGACATCCCGTCACCACGATCTGAACAAATCCTATGGATCGAGCCAAGCCTCCATCGATACTCCGAAACGCCTGGGTTTCGTCGAACGGTTTCTGACGCTCTGGATTTTCATCGCCATGGCGACCGGCGTTGCTGTCGGCTATTTTTATCCCGGTTTTAACCAGTGGCTGACCCGTTTCCAGGTCGGCACCACCTCGATTCCAATTGCTATCGGCCTTATCCTGATGATGTACCCGCCGCTGGCCAAGGTGCGTTACGAGGAATTACCCCAAGTTTTCAAGAACACCAAGGTTCTGATGCTTTCCTTGATTCAAAACTGGCTCATCGGCCCGGTGCTGATGTTCGCGCTTGCCATTGCGTTTCTTCGCGATTATCCGGAATACATGGTGGGACTGATTATCATCGGTCTGGCCCGCTGCATCGCGATGGTTCTGGTCTGGAATGACCTGGCCGATGGCGACACCGAATATTGCGCCGGTCTGGTGGCTTTCAATTCGATCTTCCAGATGCTGTTCTTTTCGGTTTACGCCTATATATTTGTGACCGTGCTGCCGGACTGGCTGGGCGTAGCTTCCGGCCTTGAGGTCCCGATTACCATTTTGCAGGTCGCCGAAAGCGTCTTGATCTATCTGGGCATCCCCTTTTTCGGCGGAATGTTCACCCGTTTTGTTCTGGTGCGGCGAAAAGGACGGGACTGGTATGAGGAAAAATTCATCCCCAAAATCAGCCCGATGACCCTAATCGCCCTGCTGTTCACGATCCTGGTCATGTTCTCCCTCAAGGGCGAATACATCGTGCAACTGCCCCTGGATGTCATGCGTATTGCGATACCGCTGGTGATCTATTTTCTCATCATGTTCCTGGTCACGTTTTACATGTCGGCCAAGACCGGCGTCGGCTATCGTATCAGTGCCACGCTTTCGTTCACCGCCGCCAGCAACAACTTCGAACTGGCCATCGCCGTAGCCGTAGCGGTTTTCGGCCTTCATTCCGGGGAGGCATTCGCCGCGGTCATAGGTCCATTGGTAGAGGTTCCGGTGCTTATCGGCCTGGTCAAAGTGGCGCTTTATTTCAAGCGGAAATACTTTACGGCGCAGGGCCACATCTCTTAATTTAATATCGATGTCCCCTTGATCTGCACATACACAGCCATGTTTATTTCTAGCTTCAGCAACTGAGCGGATTTGCTGGTTATATGCGCCAGCAGCACCTGATTGCCGACTTGCAAGCGCACCACCCTCCGGCCTGCACGATCATCAGCGATGCCGGTGATGGTCGCCGGTAGCACATTGAGAATACTGGTAGCAGTCGGCGCCTCAAGCGCAATACTGACATCGCGCGCGTAAATCTGCACCCGTAAAGGCGAACCAATCGCCATGTCAACCATAGGCAAAGAGAGTGTGCCGCCGGCAAATGCGACGCGCGTCAGATGATAGTCTTTTTCATGTTCAATGAGTGTCGCTTGCCAAACCGTCGCGGCTTCCTTGTCCTGCGCCATCGGCACATCAAGACGGCTGAGCGTTTCCGAGAGCGGTCCCGATGCCAAAACACGGCCTTCATCCAGAATCACCAAGTAATCGGCCAGTTGCAGAACTTCCTGATGGGAATGGGTAACATACAATACCGGGATATTAAGCTCTTGGTGCAACTTGCCTAGAAACGGCAGTATTTCTTGCTTGCGTTTGAAATCCAACGATGCCAACGGTTCGTCCATCAGCAATACTTCAGGATTCAGCACCAGTGCACGGGCAATGGCTACACGCTGCCGTTCACCGCCGGACAGTCGATCAGGCATGCGTTCAAGCAAATGCGCAATGCCCAGTAATTCCGTAATATGCTGAAAACCAACGGTCTCGGATAGTTCAGCTATCCGCTTCACGCCGAACTGCAAGTTGCCTGCTACCGTCAGATGTGGAAACAGGTTGGCTTCCTGAAACACATAACCCAGCGACCGCTTATGAGTCGGAACAAACAAGCCTTTCTCGCTGTCTTGCCAAACGTTACCGTTGATTTCCAAAAAACCTTGCGGCGCATGTTGAAGCCCTGCGATGCAACGCAGTAGCGTTGTTTTGCCGGAACCGGAAGGTCCGAACAGCACAGTGACGCCGGAGCTTGGTAAATGAAGATCGACTGCCAGTTGAAATGCCCCATAATCGAGCTCGAAGCGAGCATGAAAAGATGCGGGTATCGGCGTCGTTTGATTAATTGAACGATTGGTGGACAACGGAATAGGCTTTTTAGTTAGGTGTATGGCATCAACAATACAGCAAACGAAAACAACAGCATCGGTATGGCGGCAATGTAGTCAATCATGAAGGTCAATTCTAAAGTCGCCATGTCGGCAGAGCTTAACATGGTTTCACGGTTGTCCGGCTACATCGTAACCGTACTTACCGATAATCGCTTGCGCTTCCGGTGATTTTAAAAATTTCAGCAAGGCCGGTGCTGCCGGATTTTCGGCGCCTTTTTTCAGTAATATCGCATCCTGGAGGATAGGCTTATGCAGATGATCGGGAACAATCCATCCCGAACCGCTGGCAATCTTGCCGTTATCGATGACTTGCGATAGAGCAACAAAACCCAGTTCGGCATTGCCGGTACTGATGAATTGATGGGTCTGCGCGATGTTTTCACCCTGAACAAACAACGGCTGCAATTTGTCCAGCACATTCAGGTGTTTCATGACCTCTATTGCAGCGGCCCCGTACGGCGCCAATTTGGGATCGGCCAGCGCCAGATGCTTGAAACCGCCTTTGCTCAAAATTTGCCCCTGCTCGTCTACCAATCCCGGCGTCACAGACCATAACACCAGTTTGCCGATGGCGTAGGTGAAACGGCTGCCGGCAACGGCCAGTCCGGCCTGTTCCAGTTTGATCGGATTTTTGTCATCTGCCGACAGAAATATTTCATAGGGCGCACCGTTTTCGATCTGAGCGACAAATTTTCCGGACGAGCCAAAAGACAGCTTGGCGCTATGGCCGGTAGACTTTGCAAACGCCTCGGCGATTTCGGTCATCGGCTTGCTGAAATTGGAGGCGACCGCGACCAGCGTGGTATCCGCATGAGCGGACAAGCCATAAGCAAACAAGCAGACGGCAACGAGTGAGCGGCATGAGTAGTTGAAAAGCATGATTAACTCCAGAATCCACGATTAAAAACGAAACACATTCTGCACATAAAAATAATCGATATCCGCGCCATCCGGCGCATTGGCAGTCTCTTTGGCGAAAGCCCCCTTGAACAGATGAGCCCAGCCGGTTTCCAGATTCATGCTGCTATTGACATCCCAGCGCAGCGACATCTCGATTTGCTGGCCGATAAAAGGGCTGGTGTTGCCCGTTTTATCGCGCAGTCCCGCCGTCGTCCAGCTATCTTTATCCTCGGCCAGCCAAAAAAGCCGATGCGCCACCATGGCCTGGACATCGGGACGCGGGGAAAATTCGAGTCGAACACCGGGCGTATTGATATTGCTGCGGGCAAAAGCGCCGTAAATACCGGTCGGACCAAATTCGAAACGCCGTGCGCCGAACAGGGTGTCGAAGCGTTGATCTTTGTTGTCGTTGGGATCGTGATCGCCGCTGGCGTAATCGTATTGTAACGCCAGACGCGGCGACCACGGCATCTCGGAAGTATAGCCGACGTCGAGATGCTGGTACCAGGCGGAGTGATCGAGATCGCGTCCATCATTGGCGGCGGCTGTTTCCCGAACCGTGCCGAACTGGCCAATGGTTTCTGATTGAAAATCAAAATTCCCTTTGACGGGTTTGATATAAAAGCGCATACCCGGAGTGAAAAAGCGGCGATTCCGGGTCGGGCTGCGTTTGCGGTCGCCTTCATCCAAATGATACAGATAGAGCTCGGCATTGATTTTTCCAGGCAAATCGTAAACTTCCAAAAATCCTCCGGAAAACCAGATTTGTTCCTCGGGTTCGTCGAAGCTGTGGAAATGATCAAGCAACTGATCGGAGTCATTCGGGTAACGCCCCACCGGTTTGGTCACGAACGCGTTGAATTGCCAGTGATTGTAATCGACAACCCTAAGCCGGAAACCGTCGAAACTGTTGATGGTGTTACGCATAGCATTTCTGGCAATCAGTCGGCGGCTGCCGAAATTCAGGGTTTGCCGGCCGGCAATGGCTTCCACGCCCAAGCCGCTGTACCCTGCGTTTTGATCGGCCCAGGCCAGATAGCCCTGAATGAAATCGGCTTCATCGACATGGGTATTGTTGATTTTGGATCCTTCATCGGAGCCGAATTGCCTTGCATCAAGAAATTCGCCGCCGGCGCGCCAGTGCCCGAAGCGAGCCTCCAGCCACAAATCGATCTGCATCGGAATTTGCTGATCGCCGCCCTGGCTGTTGGTACGGAAGGTCCCATCCATAGTTTCGTAGCGGGTACGCTGTTCCAGCGACATCGATAACCATTCCGGTAATTTCAATGCATCGTGCAGATTCCAGACCGGTTTCTCATATTTGTAGGAACCCAGCAAAGCATCGGACATTTGGCTTTCAAAAGGTGCGGTTGGCGGTTTGGTGTAAGTTTTCATTTCTACTGCCTGAACAGTATTAATATTGCCTATGTAAAAGCCACCGGTAAAAAACAGTTTGAGCACATGGCCGACGGCAGCCAATGCAAGACGTTTTCTTCGTGTCATCAAGCACCTTTGAATGTGAGTTGGAAGGTACATCGACGTTATATCATCGATGCTTACAGATCTTATTCGACTAAGTCTCGGTAATGAAAAGGGCTTCAGTATAAGAAGTCGCATACCAAAGTAAATAACATCATACTGCAAGACCATGTCCCGGCAAGCACCCCTGAGTTATTTCGGCGAGCAAGGTACGGCCGCAATTTACGACAAAGTTGATTGGAGCATTAACCGGCAACCGCCAGTATGACGGCGCCCGCTTTAAAGATAACAGTGGCGGATTGTCCTTTACGCAAACCCAGGGTTTCGACGCTGTCGTTGGTAACCGTGGCGGCAACCTGTTCGCCGCCCTTTAACTCGATATCGACTTCGGCGTTGACCGCGCCGGGTTTAACCTGAGTTACCGTGCCTGGCAATTGGTTCCGTGCCGAAAGCCGGTAGCCGCCGAAATCGGTGACGATGATGATTTGCGGGGCTTTGACCAGGGCAATCACTTCCATGCCGGTTTTGATTACCAGCCTTTCGGCGGAATCCTTGGTAATCGTCGCGACAATAGTTTCGCCCCCCTTCAATCTGACATGAACTTCGGTATTCACCGCGCCGATGAGAACGTCACTGACGGTTCCGGTAAACTGATTGCGTGCACTTGCTTTCATATTCAATACCTCAAGGTTTGGACGGAATGATTCGGTCGTTATATTGCGCCGTTTAGCCAGTAACACACCCTTGTATTATCCGCTAATCGCTTAGGCCCGCTACGAACAGACTAATTCCTTGGTTAATGCCGGATGCAGTAGAAAGTTTTTTTAGAATCATGGATGACCTATAATCGCAAACTTAAATCCTGGATCGCTGCCGCAATGACTCAATAAATCGTAATTTATTCGCAGCATTGTTCTTCAAGCACAGGTTTAGTATATTTCGCTATGTATAAAAGTAAATAACGATAGCTAGAAACAGTTTGTTTCTTCCGGAGAATCAATTCCTGCCCCACGATGAGAGTATTGGATTTTTGGTTAATGAAATGCCTAAAAAAACGAGTGACAGCCTGAATGCAAACTGGGTTGAAGGCGAATTGCGCCTGGCCGGCACACTGGATCGCCGCATGATCGGCTTGCTGAGGGCGATTAATCAAAGCGGCTCCATCAATCAAGCCGCCAAGCAAATGGATTTAAGCTACAAAGGAGCCTGGCAGATGATTGAGCGTGCCAACAATCTGGCTCCCAAAGTATTGATTGCCACGGCAACCGGCGGCAGCAAAGGCGGCGGCACGAGCCTGACCGCCGCAGGACAGTCTTTATTGAAGCTTTTTACCCGACTGGAAAAGCAACATAGCGATTTCTTATTACAACTCAACCGGAGCCTGGCAGACGATCCCGATATGCAGTTGCTGCTTAAACGGCTGGTGATCAAAACCAGTGCCACCAATCAGTTATTTGGCACAATTACCGCCATCCAAACAAGTGCCATCAATGCAGAAGTGTTCGTCGAATTGAAAGGCGGCGAAAAAATTGTGGCATCGCTCACGTTGTCGGAGTTAAAGCAACTTGAACTCAAAATCGGCAGCGATGTCTTACTGATGATCAACGCCTCGGAGATTCTTGTAGCCACCGCCCCCGGCAGCCACAACTTGTCAGCGCGCAACTGCCTGCATGGCACGGTAATACGCATCCACCATGACGGCGTGGATTCAGAGGTTGTGATCCAACTTGCCGGTAGCGAAAGTCTTGGTGCGACAATAACCCAAGTCAGTTCTGAATTCTTGCGCTTGAAACCTGGAGTTTCAGCTTATGCCGTTTTTAAAAGCAATGCAGTAATACTGGGTTCAGTTGCTGTTTCATAGTGCTCGATTATTGTTTTCTTATAATTCCTCTTGTAATTTTGGCTAGCAAATCCAATGCGATAAGCGGACACGAATGAAAGCTTATTCACACGTCACGATGATTATTTTATGAAAGCCCAATAAAAACATACTCTGTGTATTTGGCGTTAATATCTAAAATCCTCAAAGCAAGCGCGTCATCTATGGAATCAATACGGGCTTCGGCACCCTGAGTGAAGCTTTAGTTTCAATCATTCTCAGAACCTTAAACCTGCTCAAAACGGCCGATATCGACGCAGGCATGAGCCTGGAGGTTTTGCTGGCATCCAATATCGAGCTGGATAAAAAAATACACGATGTGCGGCCGCATCCGGGTCAGATGATCAGCGCTGAAAATCTAAGGCGCATCACTCAAAACAGCGAAATCGTATCGTCTCACAAGGATTGCTCTCCTGTTCAGGATGCTTACTCGATTCGATGCACTCCCCAGGTGCATGGGGCTTCTCTGGATGCACTCCATTATGTGCAGAGGGTCATCAAAATAGAGATGAACTCGGCAACGGATAATCCGCTGATTTTTTCCGGATCGAACCGGATCTTTTCAGGGGGAAATTTCCATGGCCAGCCGATTGCGCTCGCGATGGATTATCTTCAAAAATCAGTAACAGACAAATGAGGCTTGAACCGCTACATTCAGAAAAATTCCTCCTCATTTTTGAGGTCGCGCATGATGATTGCAAGGTAATAATTTGCTGAATCATAGGTATTTATACGTATTGCGTATTGAGGTTGACATATTACAATTTCGATCAGCCGTTGGCATGGTTGGGCATTGTATCTATTTATGTTAACTCTGATGACCGCCATAGACCAATTGCAAACGGTGAAAACGTTTTGTCTAATAGTTGACTGTTGGGAATTTCTGGAAGACTCGCCAATATCTAGATCGTGTTTTTGACCATCAGACAAAAGGGATTCATTTTATCCAGTTCTATCCAGCTGCATGAGATATCTTGAGCGCGCCATCTATCAGACTCCTGTAGCCTTGGAAGAGGCTCTTACTTGACTATTATTTGTGAAATATTCAAGCTCCAGAATACTCGTAAATATTAATTGAATTAGGATGCCTTTTGATTTAATCATAAGGAGAAGGCAAATGAAAAATAATATATTATTAAATCGAATGGATTTCGTTCATTATGATAAGACTCATAACAACGGATCAAAATCAACAATCCCATTGCTGATGATTGTGTCAATTGCTTTGCTGATTTCCGAAGGTTGTGCTGTCAAGCAATCATCAGCAATAAAAGCAAAATCAAACGCAACCGCTCAGTCTGAACCGGCTGAAATCAGGATTAACTCAACTGAATTCAGTTATAAACCGGATTATATAAAAGTTAAAGAAGGCCAAGCCGTAACTCTCACGCTTGACAACAGTCAAGGCGCTATTGAACATGATTTTATCATTAAGGAACTTGGAGTACACCTGCATGCTAAAGCAGGGCAAAAAACGAGTCATACCCTGGTTTTTAAGCAACCAGGCGATTTTAAATTTGATTGCACCTTGCCAGGACATCACGATTCCGGCATGTCGGGAAAATTGACCGTGGAACCCGCAGATTTAGCGGCAACCCCCATCAGCTCGGATCACGATCACATTCACGCCGGTGCAGACAAAATTCCTGATCTGCCCAAAGGCATTAGGCACCTACCCATTCCTCATGCGGCACCCGCGCTAATCAGAAAAAAACCGGAATTTGTTAAAGTTGAATTGGAGGCTAAGCCTGTAACTGCCTTGCTGACAGAGAATATCGCGTACAATTACTGGACCTTCAACGGCACAGTGCCTGGCCCCATGATTCGCTTGCGCCAGGGCGATACCGTTGAACTGACCTTAAAAAACTCACCGCTGAGTCCGATCACGCACAGCATCGATTCCCATGGTATAACCGGACCTGGTGGCGGCGCTAAATTTATGCAAACGGCGGTGGGCGATAAAAGTATTCTGCGTTTTAAAGCGATAAAACCTGGTGCCTACGTCTATCACTGCGCAACCCCGGTGATTCCTCATCATATTTCAAATGGCATGTATGGGTTAATGGTGGTTGAACCGTCTGCTGGCTGGCCGAAGGTAGACCGCGAGTTTTATGTCATGCAGGGTGATTTATATCTCGACGGCAACAGCAATCAGCGAGGACTCCATGAAGCCGCTATGCACAAGATGGATGAGGAAGAACCGGATTTCGTAGTTTTTAATGGCAGTGTGGGTGCCCTGTCAAAAGATAACGTTCTAAAAGCCAAAGTGGGTGAAACCGTGCGCATTTTCTTCGGTGTCGGCGGCCCCAATGTAACGTCCAGCTTCCATGTGATTGGTGAAATGTTCGACAAGGTTTATACCGGCGGAAACCCGTCTGAATTTATATCCGATGTGCAAACGGCGCTGGTTCCAGCCGGCGGTTCGGTTGTTGTTGATATAAAGCTCGAAGCCCCGGGCACATATATTTTGGTGGATCATAGTTTAAGCCGCCTGAAAAAGGGTGCGGCCGGTTTTCTTGAAGTGGAAGGACCCGAAAATCCGGATATCTTTCAGCCCGTCGTGTTTGCGAAAGGAAAGGATAGCGGGCATTGAATTGGTATCAACATGGGGTCGTGGGCGAAGGTCTGGAGTTGTCCTGACTGGACAAGTCAGTTCACCGGAAACTCGCTCATTGCCAGTAGTTTCTTTCCTTTGAATAGGTTGTATTTTCTTATCAGGGTCGTAAGCCTGTTTTGAATCCTGTCTCTGACAACGTGTCTTGTGGGGTGAGTTTCATGAGATTTCCTGTCGGCTATTCGGCTAACATTAGATATTTTGATCTGTCTAATGTTTAGATCGACAGTTCCTTTAAAAACGTTTTCTCGTTAACTACATTGACCATCCACTCGGCAAGGTCGCCATTTGCCTATCAATATAAAGATTGGTGCAAACCAACTATAATGGAGTCCGTTTTCTACCGCACATGCTTTTGACAGGCGTTTAATGACTGGAAATTCTATCCGGGCTGAGGTAAAGTTTGACACAGGCAATGCTGTTCGAATGCAAAGTAAGTGCTAACTTCTATCGAACCCAACTGCACTTACCCTCTTTTTGTAACTATACCGGGCTAACCGGTAAAATCGCTTTTACCTTACGTTAATAGAACCAAGAGGTAAGTTTTTGAGAGACATTGTTCATGAGATTCTCAATGATCCAATCTTCAAGGAGAGCATTGCTTGGAAAAAGCGTTATTTTCAAACCAATGAAGTAATTTTTCGTGACGGAGAGCCGAGTAAAAGTCTTTTTTTTATCGAAAAAGGTTCGTTGCGCGTATCCGTTCAAGTGAAATTGGAAAAAAATAAAAAAATACACACAGGAATTAGCGACTTGAAAACAGGCGAAATTTTTGGTGAGACCTGTTTCCAGAAACCGGGTGTGCGTAATGCGTCGGTAACAGCGATCAGCGACGGCTGCGTTGTGGAAATTGATGCGGAAAAACTGAATGCTTATTTGGATGCAAATCCGGACAAAGGCTATTTATTCTTCAAAAAGCTCTTACTGGTTATCTTTGAACGGTTGCAGAACGATAATCGCAGAATTGAGTCTTTGCTGGCCTGGGGGCTTAAGGCGAACGATTTTCTAAAACACCTTTAGAAACGTATTATGATGCTCCATTCCCGGTTCGCTTGATTGGCGCGATATTGATTGTCGAAGCCAATTTGTAGCATGGATGGACCGCGCTGTTTTACAAAAACGCCATTAAAGCCAAATCAGGGCCGGAATTTTATATTGATTTGATCGCTTGCAAAACCTGCCGCTAAATCAGCACCATATTATCCCGGTGTATCAATTCCGAATCATCGGCATATCCCAGAATCTTTTCGAATTCCGAACTGCTTTTGCCCGCTATTAACTGCGCATCCGCCTTGCTGTAATTAATCAGACCCCGGGCAATCTCCAAACCGTCTTCGTCGACGCAGGACACCAGCTCCCCGCGCTCAAAGCGGCCAGATACCGATTTGACGCCGACCGCTAACAGACTTTTACCATTGCTTTTCAATACTCTGACGGCGCCGGCATCGAGAACCACTTTCCCTTTGACCTGCAACTGCCCGGCCAGCCAGCGCTTTCTTGCCGCTAGAGGTTCCATATCCGGCAGAAAATAAGTACCCAGATCGTTGCCTGCAATCACACCGGAAATCACATCATTTACCACACCCGCTGCAACCACGGTCGCCGCACCCGATCTGGAAGCCAATCGGGCAGCGCGAACTTTAGTGTACATACCGCCCCGGCCCAGACCACTACGGCTTTCACCCGCCATTGTATCCAGGCGGCTATCATTAACGCTGATTTCGGAGACGAGAGTCGCCTCGGGATACACGCTCGGATCAGCGGTATACAAGCCTTGTTGATCGGTCAGAATGATCAGTAATTCCGCTTCAACCAGATTGGCGACCAATGCGGCCAGGGTGTCATTATCACCGAAGCGGATTTCCTCGGTAGCGACGGTATCATTTTCATTGATTACCGGCACGATGCCAAACTTGAGCAATGTTAACAGGGTGCTTCTGGCGTTCAGGTAACGCTGCCTGTCGGATAAGTCATCATGCGTCAGCAAGACCTGCGCCGCATGCAAGCCATGGTGCTGAAAATTATCGTCGAAAAACCGCACCAATCCCATTTGGCCGACTGCTGCAGCTGCCTGCAATTCATGCAGGGTTTTCGGCCGAACTTTTAAACCTAGCCGGCACATGCCTTCCGCAACCGAGCCGGATGAAACCAGCACCACATCGATGGCGTTTTTTCTTAAGCCGGCCATTTGCCCGACCCAGGACTTGATAGCCGCTTGATCCAGCCCTAGTCCGCCTTTGGTCAGTAAAGAGCTGCCTATTTTCACGACAACCCGTTTTACGTCTGCAAAATCACTCCTGTTCACTGTCCTTCCGTCGTTGCTGTTCCAAAAATTCCATGATGGCAAACATGAGTTCTCTTGTGCCATTGCCGTTGATAGCCGAAATTTTGTACACCGGAGCCGTCCAGCCCAGTTCATCAACAATTGCCCGGCAATGTTCGTCCACTGCGTCATCGAGCAATCTATCGATTTTATTCAGTATCAGCCAGCGCGGCTTCCGGGCTAAATCATCGCTCCATTTTTCAACTTCATGGATAATCTTTTTCGCCGCCTGTACCGGAGTATCGGCGCTTTCGTAAGGCGCGACATCAATGAGATGCAACAATAATCCGGTACGGGATAAATGCTTGAGAAATTGCAAACCCAAGCCGGCGCCATCGGCGGCGCCCTCGATCACGCCGGGAATGTCGGCGATGACAAAACTGCGTAAATCGTCAACCCTGACCACGCCCAGGTTAGGGTATAAAGTTGTGAACGGATAATCGGCTACTTTAGGTGTTGCGGAAGATACTGCACGAATCAGGCTGGATTTACCGGCATTCGGCATGCCTAGCAAACCGACATCGGCGATCAGGGTTAATTCCAGATTGAGTATGCGATGTTCTCCCGGGGTGCCTTTGCTGGCTTTTTGCGGAGCCCTGTTGATACTGCTTTTGAAACGGGTATTTCCCAGGCCGTGAAAGCCGCCTTTAGCCACCAGCAGTGTTTGACCGATTTCGGTCAAGTCGCCGATCACTTCGCCGGTTTCGGCATCGGATACCTGCGTTCCGAGCGGGACCGGCACGAAGCAGTCTTCGCCTTTCCTGCCTGTGCAGTTGCGGCTCATGCCATTTTGTCCGCGCTCCGCCCTGTGCACCGCATGATAACGAAAATCGGCCAGGGTGTTCACATTCTCCACGGCTATCAGATAAACGCTGCCGCCATCGCCGCCATCGCCGCCATCCGGACCACCCAGAGGAATATACTTCTCGCGTCGGAAGCCTATCGCGCCATTCCCGCCATCGCCGGCTTCCACCCGGACCTCTGCTTCGTCAACAAACTTCATAAATCACTCTGGCATTAAACATGCGAATCGATAAAAACAAAAAAAGCCCCGCCGTTGATAGGCGGAGCTTTTTTAGGCACTAAAAACGCCGCGCCGAACTAGTTATGGCGGCTACGGGCTTTATGCAGCAACAATACTGACAAATTTACGGCCTTTATCGCCTTTGACTTCGAAGACTACTTTACCGTCTGCCGTTGCAAACAAAGTATGATCTTTTCCGCAACCAACGTTATCACCTGCATGGAAACGGGTGCCGCGTTGACGAACAATAATATTGCCCGCTTTTACCAATTGTCCGCCAAAACGCTTGACGCCTAATCTTTTTGCATTAGAGTCGCGTCCGTTACGAGTACTACCACCAGCTTTCTTATGAGCCACAATAACTCCCCTTGAAATTAAGCAGAAATGCCAGTAATCTGGACTTCTGTATAGTATTGACGGTGCCCCATTTGTTTCATATGGTGCTTACGCCGTCTAAATTTAATAATCTTGACTTTTTTATGTCTGCCTTGAGACATAACCGTCGCTGTAACTTTGCCGCCTTCAATAAAAGGCAAACCGACTTTAACAGCATCGCCTGATTGAATCATCAGCACTTTATCGAATTCAATGCTGTCGCCTGTACCCAGCTCCAGTTTTTCTATTTTTAAGGTAGTACCTTCTTCTACTCGGTACTGTTTACCACCTGTTTGAATTACCGCATACATCTGAGCAAGCTCCATCAAGCATTTATCTGTTAAAGTGAACAGATAATTGTATTTTTAAAACCATACCGAGTCAAATTAAATTTGAATGGCAACATTAAGATCGGTATAAAATATCACAATAAAGCTATTGACATCAACATACTTTATTCAATAGCATGGGCGATTTACTACTTCGTTAAGATTTGCTTAACCGCTTAGTGCTTCATAGTCATCAAATATGAAAGATAACCGAAACTTCTATACCTACTATTAGCATGGCATTGCACTCACAACCAGCCTTCAGTTCGCAGGCGCCCATCGATTTCGATTCAATCAAAAATTTAACGATAACCGAAGCCAAAGCTGTCGATCAGCTGATCATTGACGAACTCAGTTCCGATGTCGTGCTTATCAACCAAATGGGGCATTATATCGTCGGCAACGGCGGCAAACGATTGCGTCCGATGCTGCTGCTACTGGCGGCTAAGGCCCTGGGCGGCGCCACCGACAAGCACTTGATTTTAGCGGCCGTCATCGAGTTTATCCACACCGCGACGCTGCTGCATGACGATGTGGTGGACGATTCGGATCTTCGGCGCGGCAAAGAGTCCGCCAATGCCGTCTGGGGCAACGCCGCCAGCGTCTTGGTAGGCGATTATCTTTACTCCAGCGCATTCGAGATGATGGTTCGCACAGGCAACATGCGCGTCATGGAAATCCTGTCGAAAACCACGACGGCGATAGCCGAAGGCGAGGTGCTGCAACTGTTGAACTGTAACAATCCTGATACGACAGAGGAAAAATATCTACAGGTTATTGCCCGGAAAACCGCCATCTTATTCAGCGCCGCCACGCGGTTAAGCGCCGTTATTTGCGCCGCGCCTGCCGAAACGGAAGAAGGCCTGGCCCAGTACGGTCAGCATTTAGGCATCGCCTTTCAATTAATCGACGATGCTCTCGATTACAAAGCCAGCAAGGAAATGCTGGGCAAAAACCTCGGCGACGATCTGGCCGAAGGCAAACCCACGCTGCCGTTGATTTACGCCATTCAAAACGGCACCCCAAAGGAAGCCGAAATCATTATTGACGCCATTAAACACGGCAATCGCGATGCATTTAACGAGGTTTACGCCGTCGTACAGCGCACTCAGGCGATAGCTTACACCGAATGCCGCGCCGACGAAGAAGCCGAAACGGCCATCAAAGCGCTCAAGGTATTGCCCGATTCCGAATACAAGGATGCATTAATTTTATTGGCCAGGTTTTCCGTTCAACGAAACTATTGACGCGGCGCCGAACTGCTGAGGGAAATGGTACGCGATACCCTCTTGGGCATAAATGCGTACCCTATCTGATATTCAACAGCCCTATCCCCCTCGCAACGGAACAATAGCCTGTTTTAACCCTCTTCCAACCGGGATCGATAACATGAAACATTACCTTTTTTATATCGGCCTTGGCCTGTTGTTATCTTTCAACTGCTCAGCCGCCGACAAAACCACTATTCGCATCGGCGTTCAAGCCGGAGGGACAGTCGATTGGGAGTTAGCAGCTCTCCAGGATGACCCCAAGACCCAATCAGCCGATTTCAGGCTGGAAATACAGCATCTGGCCAATGCGGAGGCGGGCAAGATCGCATTGCAGGCCGGCGCTGTCGATATGATCGTATCCGACTGGATTTGGGTTTCGAGACTGCGGTCTACCGGAAGCGACTTCACCTTTTACCCGTATTCAACGACGTCGGGAGCACTGATCGTTCCGGAATCGAGCCCTATCCGGTCAGTCAACGATCTTAAAAACAAACGGCTGGGCATCGCCGGCGGCGAACTGGACAAAAACTGGCTGCTGCTGCAAGCCCTGGCTCAAAAAGACCACCTGGACCTGAATACCTCGGTCGAAAAGGTCTTTGCCGCGCCCCCGCTGATCAACGAACAAATCAAACAACAGCGCATTGACGCCGCACTGAACTACTGGCATTTCGCCGCCCGGCTTGAAGCTCAGGGTTATCGGCAAATTATTGACGGCAAGGGCATTTTAAAAGCCCTCGGCATAAAGGAGAACGTTCCAAGCATTGGTTATGTTTTCAAGCAAAGCTGGGCCTTGACTCATAAAACGGCCGTCAATGACTTCCTTAAGGCTGGCAATGAAGCCAAGAAAAGGCTGTGCAGTAATGACGCGGCCTGGCAAAAAGTTCTACCGCTAACCAAGGCGGATGACATCCCTACGCAAAACAAACTGAGACAACGTTATTGCGAAGGCGTGATTGAACAATGGAGCGAACCGGAACGCCACGCCGCGGAGCGCATTTATTCACTGCTGCGCATGCTGAGCAACAACAAGTTAACAGGGCAATCAGAAACACTGCAACCCGGCACATTTTGGTCGATTGACTGACAAAGAGTGATTTTGACGAGGCTAAAAAGTTATTTTCCCGTTCTGTCATTGCTTGCCTTTTTAGCAATATGGCAAGGCGTCTCAAGTTATCTGAACAGCAGCGTACTGCCATCGCCCGGCGTGGTTGCACGCGTATTCTGGCTGGAACTTATGTCGGGACAACTAACGTATCACCTGGGCGTCACCCTGCTTCGGCTCGCGGCAAGCTTTGCCATAGCCATGCTGCTGGGATGCGCCATAGGCATGGCGCTCGGCCGAAACAAACAACTGGACGCTTTTTTCGACAACTGGCTGGTCATTTTCCTGAACATCCCGGCCCTGGTCACGATAATCCTTTGCTATGTCTGGTTTGGTTTGGCGGAATCGGCGGCTATTCTGGCCGTAGTGATTAACAAACTGCCCAATGTCATTGTCACCATCCGGGAAGGCGCCCGGTCTCTGGATCAGGATTTGCTGGACATGGCCCGCTGTTATCAGTTTAGCCGGCGTAAAACGCTGGCTCATGTCATCTGGCCGCAACTGCATCCTTTTGTCATGGGCGCGACACGCTCTGGCCTGGCCTTAATCTGGAAAATTATTCTGGTGGTTGAATTATTGGGCCGCAACAACGGCATCGGTTTTCAATTGCACTTGTTCTTTCAACTGTTTGATGTTGCCAGTATCCTGGCTTATACCATTGCCTTCGTGACGGTAATCCAATTGATAGAGTTCAGCGTTTTAAAACCGCTGGACAAAAAATCACAGCGGTGGCGCAGGTGACTTCCATTCAAATCCATATTAAAAACAAAACTTTCCCGGGAGTCGATAAAGCGGGGCCGCACCAGGCCATTGCCAATCTTGATCTGTCACTTGATTCCGGTGAGTTTGTTTGCCTGGTCGGACCGTCCGGCTGCGGCAAAACCACACTGCTGAACATCATTGCCAACCTGGATAGTGACTATGACGGCGAAATCAAAGTTGGCGACCAGCGCGCCCGCCCGAAAATAGGCTATGTGTTCCAAAATCCCCGCCTGTTGCCATGGCGCACGGTCAGGGAAAACATCGAACTGGTCATGGCGAACCCGGATGCCAATGAAAACGTCGATTTCTTACTGGGAGCCATGCAATTATCACGCTCGCAACATGTTTACCCGGAACGGCTTTCGCTGGGCATGAGCCGCAGAGTCTCGATCATTCGCGCTTTTGCCATCGATCCCGAACTCTTGTTGATGGATGAGCCCTTTGTATCGCTGGACACGCCAACGGCGAGACAGGTTAGGGAACTGCTGCTGGACCTCTGGCGGCAACGGCCGCATACGGTACTATTCGTCACCCATGATCTGCGGGAAGCGATAGCGCTGGCCGACCGTCTGATTTTTTTATCGGCAGCGCCGATGACTGTCGTCAGCGAGATTAGCGTGCCGATACCAAGAAATGAACGTCATAATGAGGGCACTATCGAACTCTTCCGGCAACAACTGATCCAACATCATCCCCTCATTAAACAACTTCTGTAAGCAGGCAAACGAGTGCCGATAAGCAAAAAACGGGGTTGCTAAATCAGTCAAATTGCCCGATACTAAACCAATCGGGCCTTGTTTTGAATTCAAATAAACAAGGCCCGGCCTATTATAATGACTGGAGGATCATCATATGAAAAAAATTATTATCTTGGGATTGGCGACCGCGGCTATTTCACTGGGCTCATTTACTGCATCCGCTACCAGCGACAGTAAATATCCTGCTGCGGATTTTCAACCCAAAGTGGTCTATATCGACAAAGAAGCCGTTGCGGCAAGCCCAGCCGGCGATAGCACAAAATGTCCGGGCCAGAAAGCGGAAGCCAAACAAACCGAATTCGACCCAAAATATCCGGCAGCCAGCTTTCAACCCAAGGTTGTCTATCCTTAATTCCCGGATATTAAAGCACCCGCTGCTTCATTTCCGAAGTAAACTGCAGGTAAGATTCTTCAGCCGTCTTGGCCCGATAGCAATTCTTACCTGCCAGCTCGATGTATTTGCGCTAAAATCAGCTCAGTGGATAACAAAGCAATCACAACCGCCGTTTATCCCTGATCGCCTTAATACCCGCCTCATTATTACATTAACCGCCGGCTGCCGAGTTCCCGTCCAGCCCCATATCAGCTCGGCTACATCGATCGACATGCCTTCCGATACGTTGAATCCAAGTCTGTCCGGCAAAATCTCCGCTACGTCCTCTGACCTGTTTTGCAGATAACAAATAGCCTGGGAACCGTAGCGTTGTTTTCCTTGGACTTAATGGTATCGACCTTGAATTGCTCAAGATCCAGGCCTTCGCACCATTGTTCAACCCGCTCCGTTTCATGATCGCCGCCCGGATGACCAGGATACGCGATAACAGTGATCATGCCCGAGACCGATAACAGCTCGCTGGCGGCCGTCAATGCAGCCAGGGTTGACTCCGTCCTGGTAATGATGGTTTTGTCGCCACCCGGCAAGTAACCGAGGTTGAACATACAGACGCTGATTTGGCCATGATGCTGTTGCGGTATGTTCTCAACCATCAAGGCGTGACTTCCATGAATTAACGTCAGACAATCGGAAAGCGCTGTTTCGCCGATTCTGGACCGGGCCGAATCAAGTGCGGACTGCTGTATGTCGAAGCCGTAAACCCTGCCGGCCGGAGCAATCTGTTGCAGCAAAAACAGGGTATCGCAACCATTGCCGACCGTAGCATCGACGACGATAGCGCCGGAATGCAGCTTGTCCCTGATGATAGCGTGAGCTCTGCTAACCAGAGAAATGTGTTTTATCATAGCGTTGGATGCTGGCGCCCTCCGGGAGTGGCGAGCCAGTTAATAAAAAATCGGCAAATTGTCGGCAATACCCGGGTATTAATAAACTGCCCTTGGCACCAAAGCCGTTAAATATGGCAAGTTGCCTCCACTTAGGATGTTTGCCGATTATAGGCTGTCTGTCCAAGGTACACGGACGAATGCCGGCCTGATGGTCGATGGGTTTGACCTGTCGAATCCACGGGAATAATTTTTCGCAGCCCGTCATAAGTTCCGCCCTGCCCTCTTCGGTTGTCACGGTGTTGATGTTCTCGCGGTCGAAGGTGGCGCCCAGGCGAATTTGACGGCTATCGACCGGCAACAGCCAATGTCCGTAATTGATTAACTGATCCGGCAGTCCGATGGGACGCTCCAGCGTCAATATCTCCCCTTTTACCGGACGCAAGGGCAGCCATGAAAACCAGGGATTATGGTTCACCTGAAAGCCTTCACAAAAAATAATCTGTTCAGGGCACAGATCGCGCCATCTTAAACGGTGCTGAAATTGAATATCCCGATAATCAAGACGGATTTGCCGATAACAGGATTTTTCGATAAAGAAATTTTTTAATGAGGCCAATAAGGATCGTGTCAGTAAATAGCCGGTTTGCATTTGCTCCACGTAGCCAAAGGGCGTTTCCAACAAATCGAATTTTTTTCCTGCCGGATGGATCTCGCCCAAGAAATGTTGGTAGTCGGGGTCACCCAGTCGTTGAAGACAGCGTCCCAACTCCTGTTCGCTGCGAAAAATCCGCAGCATCGGTTTTTCGATGTAAAAGGATTGCCGGAAAAAATCAGATAGCCGGGTGTAAACGTCTTTGGCGATGGGCAAAAAAGTATCGACATCCGGGGATTTTACAAATCGCATACCGGTCACCGGGTTAACCAGGCCGGCGGCTACCTGTGAGGCGTTATTCTCGCCATTATCGACAATCATAATGCGGCGGTCTCGCTGAATGAGCTCCCACGCCAGTAAACTCCCAGCCAATCCTTGTCCGATGATTAAAAATTCGACAGACATGGATTCAGTTGGTTGCGCTTGCACTCTTTCCTTTGACAAAAGGTTTCCGGATATTATTTTTTACCAAACTGATCGAAAAGTACCGTGATTGCATTCAGGCCGGTCGATCAACTGTTTATACTGGCGGATAACCATTTAGTTGAAAAACCATGTACAATTTTCGTCAATAAAATGTACAAGTTATGATAATATATATTCATGTGTTTTTCATTGGTTAAAAATTAAATTTCAATAACTTAAAGATGTTTCTTACTAGTTTTTCGATTATATTTGAAAATTACCTGTTTTCAAGGCTAGTTTAATCCTGTTTTAATTATTTGATATGAGCGAGCCATCATGACGAGCCCTAAGGATGATCCTGCGCAATATTTAATCAGCACGGTTTCCAAAAGATCCGGGGTTAAGTCCGACCTGGTCAGAGCATGGGAGCGCCGTTATCAGGCCGTCATACCGTCTCGCACCGAAGGCGGGCATCGAGTCTACACAGACCAGGACATAGCCCGGCTGAAATTACTCAACCAGGCAACCAGCCACGGACACAGTATCAGCCGGATCGCAAAATATTCTCTGGATGAACTTAAGAAGCTTTTGCATCAGGAAGACTTTCAACGTGCCGATAATAACCCGGTATTGACCGGCGACAGAAAATTTCTGGCTGAAGATTATTTGGAAAAATGTTATTCATCCGTTTCAGCTTTCGACGCAAAGGCCCTGGAGTCGCACTTTGAGAATGCCATTGTCGAACTGGGAACTCAGGCGTTTATTGAAAACTTACTGACTCCGTTACTGACAAGAATTGGTGAGCGCTGGCGTACTGGCGAATTGCGGCCTGTACATGAACACATGGCGTCATCGATCATACGTTCTCTGACCTATATTTTACGCAATAACACGCCTTGCCCCGCACAGGCGCCAAAAATGGTCGTCAGCACCCCCATTGGCCAGTTGCATGAACTGGGCGCCTTGCTTGCCGCCATTATCGCAGAACTGAAGGGCTGGCAAGTCACTTACCTTGGCGCCAATCTGCCCGCAGAAGAAATTGCCGCTGCCGTCAGATTTACCGGCGCGCGAGCAGTAACTCTCAGCATCAGCTTCAGTTCTGACGATCATGTCGTTTCGAAAGAATTAAGACGACTCAGAAAACTGATCGGCAACGATGTTGCGTTGATTGTCGGCGGAAGATCCGCAGCTTATTATGAAGCGGTGCTGGATGAAGTCGGCGTAATCAAGATCCAAAGCCACGAACACTTCAGGCACTATCTTGATAATCTAGCCACTCAGGATAGAGAACAGGCGGATGCTGTCTCTCAGAATTAAATCTATTTCCGGCTTTAATTTTTTCTCGCAGTAAGTCCAGGGAACAGATTATAAAAAAGGGGGCTATCATAGCCCCCATAATGAGCGCACCTCAAACTTGTCCGACCGGTTTCTTGGCATTCACGGTTTTATCATCGGTTTTATCGAGTTTTTTGCCGGTCGTTTTCGGGGTAATATCGCTGCCGCCTTGTGGCGGACGGGGGTCTTTCCCGGCCATCAGGTCGTCGATCTGGGGTTTGTCGATGGTTTCCCATTTCA
>CAZMRW010000008.1:0-81143 GCA_964568805.1 uncultured Methylococcaceae bacterium
TTAAAGAAAAAGCTGAATTACATAGACCTAGCCAATCGATGCAGCGCTTCGCCACCATGATTGAACAACGGCCAGCCGTCTCCGTTCAGTACCGCTTTTATTCCGGGCAAAGCAGCAATATGTTTGACCGATTGAACGGCCTTGTTGAAATCAGTCAGTTTTGCCTCCGGCAACATGCATAATTCACCGCCGATATGACAGCGAATCAAATCGCCGGTTATCAGTGTTTCCTTTTCTAAAACCAGTGCAAGTTCTCCCGGCGTTTTCGACCCGTCAAGCCGATATGCGATCAATCCGGGTACGACCTCGTCCTGGTCAAAAAGCCATCGATCGCAGGAAAGAGGAAAAGTCTCTTCTTCATCGGCAGGCCCAAAAATCTTGGCGCCAGTTTCGCTGGCAATCATCTCGGCACCGCGACAATGGTCGCTATTGGTAATGACGATATAACCGACTCCGCCTAGGCTTTGCAAATGCCCATGATCATGTTCAGACAATGGCAGCGGATCGATGAGTACATTACCGCCTTCGCGTACCCAAAGCACGCTATGGAAATCGAGATTCCTTTCATTGTTAAATTCAGACCAGCCAAACAAGTCTTTTCTGTGTAATTGTTTCATAATTAATTCCTTATTTTTTATATTATGCCAGAATTATTATGCCAGAACCTGGATTTACTATCTAAATTTGGGAGAGATTATATTTTTTTCTGTACGTTTCACGGCGTTTCTGCGCATCATTTAATATGGTCTGACGCGTCATGTCGTCTGCTTCGCTCCAACCGGTAATCTCTGTGAGTGAACGAAAACAACCCAGACAAATATCGTTCTGATCCAGACAACAATTTCTGATACACGGTGATCTAACTGTAATTGGATTTGAGTTCATAGTCTGCAAATAAGGCCACTAGTAAGTCCGCCAAGCATGAAATGACGGTCAGATGTAGGTGCGAATTCATTCGCACAGCGCGGATAAATCCGCACCTACTCTATTGCGCTTCCCGTCAAAATTGCATTGGCGAACTACTAGTTCGGGAGACAGATCAACGAAGCGTAATTTTGATCTAAGATACAATGATATTTTAATCAGTATTATCGTCATTTTGTTAATTTATGCCGGAACATCCGCTGGTTTTTCAATAGTAATGAAGCTATTTAAATTCCATTCAGCTTGGGAGGATAAAATAATGTCTCGCTTAAGCCAGCGGGCAGCGGTTAAAATTTTCTAACAGATGCTTGCATCGGCCAGTTGTCATATAATGTAACGTTTATTTTAGTACTTCCAGCTTAGGAGCCAATATGAAGAAAATAGTTTTAGGTGTGTCGGTTTTTCTGTTCTTTTTTTCTGCATTAGCTGTTGCCCATGGGCCCGTGCGCCAAAAAGCCGAGGAAGAAGTCATTATCGATGCTCCTGCCGAAAAAGTTTGGACGATTATCAAGGATTTCGGTGATATGTCCTGGCATCCCGGTATTAAAAGCGTAACCAACCAAGAAGGCAATAAAAAAGGCGCCATTCGTGTGCTGACACTCAATGACGGCGGTACCATCACTGAAGAATTAAAGAAATATGATGAAGCCAAGATGACTTATGCCTATAAAATTACAGACATGAGTACGGCAAAAACCATCACTCATTCCGGCGCAGAAGAAAAAGTGCCGGTTTTGCCAGTAGACAACTATGCTGCAAGCATTGAGGTGGAGGCGCAAGGCGACAAATCAAAAGTATCCTGGAAAGCGGCCTATTACCGGGCTTATATGAACAATAATCCTCCAGAAGAAATGAACGAAGAAGCGGCCAATACTGCGGTAACGGCGGTGTTGAAACAGGGATTGGCCAATCTGAAGACATTGGCTGAAAAATAGGAATGTACCGCTTGCATGCTAAAGGCATGGCTGTAGCGATGGCCTTCGCTGCGGTTTTTTCGGCGAGTCCTGTTACCGCCGCGCCATTCGCCTATATCAGTAATCAGTTAGGTGACAGTGTTTCGGTTATTGATACGGCAACGGGCAGGGTGACAGATACCATTGCCGTTGCCGGCAAACCGGCCGGCGTGGCTGTTTCTCCCGATGGCGCCAGAATTTATATCAGCGTCCCCGAAGCCAAGGGTTTTGCTGTTATTGATGCAGAAAAAAAACAGGTACTTGCCAACGTCAAGGTTAGCAACGGGGCTTTGGGCATTGCCGTAGGGCCTGATGGACAAAGGGTATATGTGGCCGATTGGTATCGAAACACGGTTTCAGTGATCGATGCCGGGAGCCTGAAGGTCATCAAAAGCATCGCGGTCGGCCAATCGCCATCCGGTCTGGTCGTGAGCAGGGATAATCGATGGCTTTATGTTGCAAACCGCTTGAGTGATTCGGTCTCCAAAATCGATGTTAACACGCAGACGGTTGTAGCAACCGTCCCGGTCGGCTCCCATCCTTTCGGGCTTGCTATCGATGCCAAAGGTGAACGGATCTATGTCGCCAATGTAGAAAGCGATAATGTCACGATCATCGGTACGGCGCGAATGAAGCCTGTTGCGACAGTCAAAGTGAATACGCGGCCTTATGCGGCTGCGTTGGCGATGAATGACAGCCTTTTGCTGGTGACCAATCAGGATGACGGATCCGTATCGGTGATTGACACCACGGCCTTGAAAGAAATTGCCTTGATCGAAGTCGGCGATAAACCGGAAGGCATCAGCACCCATCCCGACGATCGTCATGTCTATGTGGCTAACTGGTTTGACAGCACCGTTTCGGTAATTGATGCAAAAACATTGAAAGTGGCTGACACCATTAAAACCGGTGAAGGCAGTCGTGCCTTCGGCCAGTTTATCGTTAAATAATAATCCCGTTCTTGATGAGCAAACACTAACTGTGGAAATTTTATGGCTGAAAATGTAGATGACTTGACTGTAACTTACGAAGATGGCGGTATTGAGACGGTCAAGGAACTGGATAAAAAGGTGTTGACCAAAGGAGCTTGGGCGACGGTCATGTTTCGTTACCAGGAATGGAATCGCACCAAGGAAGAATACGGCCCGGATAAATACACGATACGCCGTTATCAGAAACAGAATGGCGAATATCGCCAAAAATCCAAATTCAATATTTCCAGTAAAGATCAAGCCAAAAGCATTATCGAGGCTCTGGAAGAATGGATTAAATAATTGCTTTAATAAGATTTCATTTTTAGTACAAAAAACGGCAACACACTGCCTGCCAGCAAGCAGAACAGTAACGCAGCCACGGCCGGTCTGTTCCAATCGACCGGGTAAACATCGGCTCTAACCGGTTCGCTAATACCGGGAATACTGGGCAAATCGCCATCGCCGCCGTCGACTTTTAATTGCGCCTTCATGCCTTTTTCCATGTGCTGCGGCAGTTCGCAATGCATCAGATAGGTTTTTTTCTGGCTGGGCACGATCAGAGACGCCTTTAATTCTCCGGGGCCGTAGAGTTCAAGATGGAACATGCCGTCGGGATATAAATAACCGGGCAATCCATGAATCATCAATTGATGTCTGATCTCATCATCATTGATAAACGTGATATTGATTTTGGAGCAGGGCGCTACGTCCCATTCCTGTTGATCGAAGGCGAACATCTTGCCGGTGAATTTCAATGCATGTTTTCGGCCCGCATGAATGGTGATGTCGACATTACCGGCAAGTTTTTGGCAATCGCGCGGCAGCTTGTCGCTATTGGCATTCATAATCATACCTTTATCATCCATAGTCATGCCGTGATGACTCATCGCCGCATAGGATGGTTCAAGCAGTCCCAGCATCAACAAAATGACGAATAGCAGGTTGGTTTTCAGTATTTTCATTTGATATTTTTCCGTTTGATAACAAACAAGATCACGATAAAGAGACCGAGAGACAAGCCTGCGCTCAAACCGAAGATGATCACGCGCACCATGCCGGGTTCGATTAACCCTGGCTCGCCCATCAGCGGAGCGAAATCTCCATCCGTCCATAACGCTTGTTTTTTAGCGTAATAATTTTTATCAAATACTTGGTCAAGTAATTCATCGTGCATTTTTGGCATGCCCTGTTCGTCGAGCAAGCCCTGATAAGCCAGGATCGCCATGTTGCCGCCCGGCTCCATGCCATCGGTGGTTGTGCCTGTCAAGACATGATCGTGGAACATCCATAAGCCGGGGCCATAACTGTGCAAACCGTCATTTGCCGTGTTAAGGCTTAAATCGACGCGTTGCGCCGGGGCTATATCAATGACATCGCGGGTAACCTGTAAACCTTGCGGCTGCTCGACACCATCAAAAGCCGTCATGGTCGGTTTATGGCCGTGAAAATGAATAGCCACCGCTGAACGCTGGGCGTTGGCAACTCGTAACTTGATGTTTTCATTTCCCGATGCGATGATCAGCCCGTCTCGCACGGTGTAGGGAAATGATCGGCCATTGAGCATGAAATAATTCTCAACCGACTCGGTCATGTTGTATTCGCGGCTCATACGCTTGGCAATCAATCTGGGATCGTTGGCATTCTGGATAATTTGCGAGAGTTGTTTATCGACCGATTGATAAAATAAATCATATTCCCGATTGTATGTTTTTTGAACCGCCACGGAGGGATGGCGAACGTGCCCGGCCCCGATATTGAAAGTCTGCACCCAATTATCAGGCTGGTTTTCCTCGACGATAAAAAGGCCATTGAGTCCCATCAGGTAATGCTGGGCGGTTTGGACGTGGCAATGATAAAGCATGGTGCCGGTATGCCGGGGTTGTATTTCATAGGTATGGCTTTTACCAGGGAATACCGCATGTTCTTCGACGCCGTCATTATCCTTGCCGTCTGCCGTCATCCAGGGGTGATCGACGCCGTGAAGATGAATCGTATGCGGCAGATAATGGGTATTTTCCAGCGTGATATAAACCTTGTCGCCCTGCTCAACCCGGATTACAGGCGATGGCGCGCGCAACAAGGGATTCGCTTCCACCGAATTAAAGTTTTTCAGCGCCATTCCGCGAGATTTGGGCGCAAATACCCAAAGTCCCGGTTGAATGCCGGGAGCGATATCATAGGTGTTGATCAAAAAATTACCATCCGGGCTGGCTCCGTTCAGTTCGGCAATTTCGAGCTTGATGCGGATGATATCGGGATCGCCATCGCCGTCAAGATCGTCGGTTAAGGTCAGGGCATCCTGAGCTAAACCAGTTTGCATCAAGGTGCTCATCGATATATTGTTAGTGCCTTTGACCGCTGCGGCAACGTCATAAGGATTATCGGGTTCGCAGGCGAGGGATTCTTCTATGCGGACTCCGTCGATAACTTGAGCTTGGCGCCATTCCGGATGATCATCAGGACACGGTTTTTCAGTGCCGCCGGTTTCCTCCGACCGGTTATAGACAGTCGCCGGCGGGTTAATGCCCGCTTTTTCATCGATATGGGGTATGAATTGTGTAGCAACGCCGGTCGAAACAATCGCAATTAAAAATAAGACAAGGAGATTTTTTGGGGTCATAAATTGACAGAGAACTTCAAAATAGTGCAGTTATAATCGCCAACCTAGAGAAACTATTGACGATTTTAATGATTAAATATGCCGGAAGCGGTGAATATTTATTTGCCTGTACAGTAATAATGATGGAAATTATAACCTATTGTAAATTGAACCGGGCGCTTGTTCTCAACGTTTTAACTCGAAATCTCTATGAAATTTGCCATTCAAATTAATTCCAGCCCATACCGATCAAACGCAGGATATACCGCTTACCGGTTTATTCATGCCTTACTGGCACAGGGGCATGAGGTATTCAGGGTGTTTTTTTATCACGACGGCATTTATCATGGTTTCAAGTATGCCACGCCACCGGATGATGAACTTCAGTTTACCGCTCAGTGGAGCGGCCTGGCCAAGCGTCATCGAATCGATCTGGTCTTATGTATTTCCGCTGCGCAAAGGCGAGGCTTGCTCTGTACCGATGAAGCCAGAAGGCAAGGGAAACAGGATGATGATCTGGCTGATGGTTTTCGAATCTCCGGTTTGGGGCAGCTGGTTGAAGCGACGCAGCTGGCCGACCGTTTTATCGTCTTTGACTGAAAAGATATGAAAAAATATTTATTTGTTTTACGCAAGCCTGCGCACAGCGGGGCTCTGGTTCAGGAACTGCTGGATATTATATTGACCACAGCCGCTTTTGATCAACAGGTCAGTCTATTATTGCTGGATGACGCCGTTTTCCAGATAAAATCCGGCCAGCATCCTGATATCTTTGGCATGAAAGATACCGCAGCCATTTTCAAAGCTCTTGAAATCTATGATATCAATAAAATTTACGCCGAATCGGAATCACTGCAGGAAAGAGGCTTGAAACCCGGAGATTTATGTTTGCCGATACTCGAGCTTTACCGGAAAGATATCGCCTGCCTGATGAAGCGGCATGATGTTGTTTTTGCAGGATAAGGGTAATATCCCAAGGATCCAGGCAGCACTAATAATGAGGTCAACTATTATTACTTTCCTTTTATACTGTGCGGATATGACCCATTAAACCATTATAAATGTTATTATTAAAACCAGCTTTTGGAGCGTACAGTTTTAACCATAAATCGTCAAATTGGGTATGCACATATTCCGTACTATTGAACAAACCGACAGGGCTAAGTGGAACAGCCTGCCAAGTGCCGGGCATCCCTACCATTCGTGGGTCTTCCTTCGGGCGATGGAACGTGGAAAATCTGACAGCACGCAGTTCTGGTACCTGGTTTTCCCGGATAAGCAGGGGGATTACGAAGCAACTGCTGTGCTTTGTGCCTTCGAGACTAAATTATTCGGCCCGCGAATCAGGATTGCCGCATGTGGTATTCCTTTTCCCGGAGGGCAATATAGTTTCGCCATCCGTGCTTTGCATGACGCCAAACAGGTACATGAAAAGATCAGGGATGAATTGGAACGAATAGCCACAGAAACCAAAGCGCACCTTATCATCGTAAAGGAACCGGGAGAAACAGAGCTGGCTGGTACCGAGATATACCAAGCAGGCGGATACATCCTTGCTCCAAGTATTCCGGTACACAGATTGGAAATCAAGTGGCCCACATTTCAAGCATATCTACAATCCCTTAAATGTCAATATCGCTACGATGTAAAAAAGGCTATTAAGGCGATGGGGGTAGAGGCACCGGAAATTCTGCCTTTTGAGGATTATGATCCGTCTGACCCGGCTCCCAGATGGGTGGTCGGGGGTTCCGAGGTTTGTACTCCGGATGAGTTTTACAAAATGTATCGTAATATCATCGATCATGCGAAAGCAAAAATATTTCTAGACGAGACACCGGAATTTTTTGAGGAATTATACATGCTCGCGGGTTTTAGCGTTTTGGCCATTAAACATCGAGGGAGAAATATAGTTGCAGCAACAATACTGCAAAACGGGGATGACTTGACCGGAGTGTTCTTTGGTAGGGGGGAGCATTGGGGCAACGAATACAATGCTTATCTAAATTTGACACACGGGCTGATTCAGTTGGCAATACAGCATGGCTGTCGTTTCATTTACTTGGGTCAAACAACGGATGAGGCTAAAATGAGGCGTGGCAGCATCCCGGAAAAACGCTATTTTTTTATTCGCGCGAGAAATAAGCTTTTTAACAAGCTCTTGCATCGGTTTAAAGCCAAGTTGTTTCCTGAACCGGCCGTTCCCAATATTAACGTCTATCGCTAAAACGCCCTCAATATTTGGTAAAAAAGCGTGGAATATTTTCCATTTTTGTCAGACAAGAGCGAGCAAGTTGACGAGGTTCTGTTGATATTTCGCCTGACAAAGTCAAGATTTTTGCCATTTTCAGCAGGAATGCCAAATAGAGCGGAACTTACTTAATGCACTCTATCGAAAAATAGTTCAGGAGATTTCCTTGTTTGAACGCATGGTCAGGCATCACAATATTATCTCCATCGTCGGTAATATCATTACCGTAGAGCTTAGTCGCATGCTGGAGAGCTCATCCATCAGCGCTCGGTTTGGAGATTTGGCGTTGATTGAGGACGCCAATGGCGCCAATTCGCTGGCGCAGGTCATCAAGATCGAAGGGAAAAAGGTTTTACTGCAAGTCTTTTCCGGGACACAGGGGATTTCGACAGCCGCATCGGTACGTTTTTTAGGTTATCCCATGAAGGCTACCTACTCTCCAAATATTCTCGGGCGTATATTTAGCGGGACAGGCAAGCCTATGGATGGCGGTTCCGAGCTGGAACCCGACAACAAGGTCGCCATCGGCGGACCTACGGTCAACCCAATGAAACGGGTATTGGCTTCCAGGATGATACGGACCAATATACCGATGATCGATTTATTCAATTGTCTGGTTGAAAGTCAGAAAATTCCAATTTTTTCCGTCCCAGGGGAGCCTTATAACTCATTGCTTGCCAGAATCGGCATTCAGGCAGATGCCGATATCGTCGTGTTTGCAGGAATGGGTTTGATTTTCGATGATTTTCATTTTTTCCGAAGCCGCTTTGAACAGGCTGGCGTCTTTGCCAGAACCGTCATGTACTGCAACATGGCTTCCGATCCTATCGTCGAACGGTTAGTGGTGCCCGACATGGCGTTGGCCGTAGCCGAACGGTTTGCCGTGGAAGAAGGTAAAAGAGTATTGGTGTTGATGACCGATATGACGGCGTTTGCCGATGCCTTGAAAGAAGTGGGCGTATCGATGGATCATGTGCCGTCGAATCGGGGATATCCCGGGGATCTTTATTCTCAATTGGCGAGGCGTTATGAAAAGGCCTGCGATTTCAAGGGCGCCGGCACGGTAACCATTTTAAGCGTCACGACGATGCCGGGTAATGATGTGACGCATCCCATTCCTGATAATACTGGTTACATTACCGAGGGCCAGCTCTATCTGCATGACGGCATGATCGATCCATTCGGCTCGCTTTCGCGGCTAAAACAGCATGTTATCGGCAAAGTCACCCGGGAAGATCATGATCAGATCATGAATACGATGATCCGCCTGTATGCGGCCGCCAATGAAGCCGAACAAAAGCAGATCATGGCCTTTGAATTATCGCTTTTTGATAAACAATTGCTTAAATTTGGCGGTTTGTTCAAATCGCGGTTTATGGATATCAACGTATCGATTTCTCTAGAAAAGGCGCTGGATTTGAGTTGGCAGACGCTGGCCGACTGTTTTACTGCCGATCAGCTGCTGATGAAACAGACGCTCATCGATAATTATTTTCCGGGTCAAGCACATTATGGCCAGGCTGTCATTTAATAAAGCCACTCTGCATAAAGAAAGCGCAAGGCTCAAACGCTACCAATTGTATTTGCCTTCATTGGATTTGAAACGCCAGAAGCTTATTGCGGAACGGTATCAGGCAACTGTAAAGCTGGCTGAAACCGAAAGTTCGATTCAGCAAATCCGGAGATTCATTGCCGAAAACTTACCCATGATCTCCGATTTAGCGATCGATTTGAACGGGCTTGTTAAGGTTTCCTTTGTCAAAATGGGGATTGAACATGTGATGGGTAACCCGGTACCGGTGTTAGAGCGTCTGGAAATAGAGGTCAAGCCCTATTCAACTTTTGATCAGCCGCACTGGGTGGACCCCCTGGTCATCCAGTTGAAACGCATGCTGGAACTTGAAATTCAGCTGCAGATCGATCAACGGCGCAAGGAAGCTCTTGACATAGCCGTTAAAAAAATTACGCAACGTGTTAATCTGTTTGATAAGGTTCTCATTCCCAGGACTCAGTCGAACATAAATAAAATTCGTATTTATTTATCGGATTCGGAAAGAGTCGGCGTTATCAGGGCCAAAATGACCAAAAAGAAACGTTTGAAGGAAGTCAACTGATGGCCATCGTCGCGTTAAAAAAACTGACATTTTGCGGCTTATGCCCCGATAAATTGCTTATGCTTGAAGCCCTGCAAAAACTGGGCTGTGCTCATCTTATTCAGCAAAGGGATATGTCGGAAGCTGCAGAACTGGCTTCAACATCCCCCTCGGTAAATGCACTGAGATCGCTTAAATATTTGAATCAGTGCGCGCATAAGCGTCATCAAATGCTTGACGCCAAACACTTTGATTTTGACCGGATCATCGAGCAAGTGTTGGCCATCCAATCCAGAAACAGACAATTAGCGGATGATCGCGATGCATTGATAAAACGGATCAGGGAAATCGAACCGTGGGGAGACTTCCGTCTTCCCGAGGAGGGGGCCTTGAAGGGGCTGAAACTTTGGTTTTATAGCGTGCCTGAACGTCAGATGTCTGCCATGCAGACGGTTAAGCTGGTATGGCAACAGGTACATCAGGATAATTTATATAGCTATATTGTCGTAGTGGACAGTCAGGAGCCTGCATTGTCGAGTATGCCCGTGCCCAGAACGCACGTTGGAAAAGTACCGTTATCCAAATTGAAAAGCGAACTTAATGAACTTGAACTGGCTTTGGAGGATTTGCAGGCGGAAAGAGAATCGTTGACGCGCTGGATCGGTTTGATTGCCGCCCAGCTTGCAAAAACCGAGGATGAGTCTGCATTAAGGCTAGCCGATTCAATCTCTATTGATAGCGAAGGCGTTTTTATTGTCCAGGCGTGGGTGCCAGAAATTCGCCTTGCTGATATCGAGCATTTGTCAAAGCGGCATCAATTGGCAATAATTTGCGCCGACCCGGATGTCGGTGACGAACCGCCTACCTTGCTAAAAAATCCTGAACATCTGGCCGGGGGAGAAGAACTGGTTTATTTTTACCATCCACCCTCTTATTATGGCTGGGATCCCTCCATCATGGTGTTTTTCTCATTTGCGGCATTTTTTTCGATGATCCTGTCTGACGCCGGTTATGCCGGTTTATTTGGGCTGCTGCTGTTCATAAAATGGAAAAGTCTGGGCAGATCGAGAAAAGGGCTAAGGTTGCGCCGACTGGCGATGACGACGGTTTTGGTTGCCATGATTTGGGGCGTTCTGGCCGGAAGCTATTTTGGCGTCAGTCCGGCTCAGGAAAGTGTGTTGCAGGCATTGAAGCTGATTTATATCAATGACTTTGATGCCATGATGCGATTGTCTATTGCGGTGGGAGTCGCCCATATCGCCATCGCAAATGGAGTCATGTTTTATCAGCACCGGGGTAGCAGTTTTTCCTTCGTATTTTTAGGCTGGTGCCTGGTCGTTATCGGCGGATATTTGGAATGGTACGGGTTGACTTATGAATGGGGTTTGTTAAAGCAGGGTGCTTATGGTTTATTAGCATCAGGAGGGCTTTTGATATTGCTGTTCAGCAGTGAAGGGGCCATCAATACGCCAGTTGATTGGTTATGGAGAATTCTGGACGGTTTTAAAAGTCTGGCTAGATTGACAGGGTTATTTGGCGATGTACTCAGTTATATGCGTTTATTCGCCCTAGGTCTGGCCAGTGCATCGCTGGCGCTGATCTTTAATCAACTAGCCGAGCAGGTTTATCATACGGTTGAAGGGGGCGGATTGCTGTTGAGCCTGTTAATTCTTCTGCTGGGACATGCATTGAATCTGCTGTTGTGTTTAATGAGCGGCCTGGTGCATGGACTGAGACTGAATTTTATCGAATTTTACCACTGGGGTGTCCCCGATGAGGGTTATCCCTTTAAAGCATTTGCCAAAAAAGGAGTTTATGAATGACCGAGATGATTGTAATTTTAGGATGGATCGGAATATATGCGCCGATGGTATTGGGTGCTGTTGGCAGCATCGTTGGCTGCACAATTGCCGGGCAGGCCGCTATTGGCGCCATGCTGGATACCGAAACCGGCCATGGCCGATATCTTGGCATCTCCGCCATGCCTTCGTCTCAGGTTATCTATGGCATCGTCGTCATGTTAACGCTCAATAGAACCATCATTCCGGAGGTTGCTCCGGGTATTTTCGCTATCGGGGTGATGTCCGGTATTGCGCTCATGTTAAGTGCCATTTATCAGGGACAATGTTGCGCTTCCGCGATTTACGCTGCAAAAGCCAAGCCCGAGATTTTCGCACTTGCCGTTGCCCCTGCCGCTTTTGTTGAGGGCTTTGCCGTTTTTGCCTTTATTTTCGCTTTGGTCATCAGTGCCGGCATACCACAGGCATAGGGGAAAAATGAAAGCCGAACAGACAAAAATTGCCTCATCGGGTGTTGAAGATCTGATACAGAGACTCAGGGATCAGGGTATTACCGCGGGACAGGAAAAGGCCGAACAAGTCGTGGGTGATGCCCAAAAACGCGCCGAATGGATTCTTGAAGAAGCCGAACGAGAAGCTGAACTGCTGCTGAATAATGCCCGAGGAGACGTGGAACGGCTAAAATCGGCCGGCCAGGATGCATTAAAACTGGCTGCCAGGGATGCAATTATAAAGTTACGGGATAATTTATTAGGCAGCTTTAGTCGTGAAGTGATTCGAATGGTGGGTAAGGAAATGGTCAAGGAAGAATTATTGCGGCAGGTCATTATCGAATTGGCCGGACGAGTCAGGCATGAAACCGGACTGGACAATTACCAAAAAATTATCATCCAAATACCGGAAGATATTACCGGATTAGACGATTTAAGAAGTAATCCTGAAGAACTTAAAACAGGAGCCTTAAACCGATTAACGGCCGCCATTTCGATGGATTTATTCCGCTCCGGTGTTAATATTGAAGTCGCAGACGACCCGGTCTGCGGTTTGCTGATCAAGCTGGAAGATGACGGTATCGTTATCCATTTTACCGATGAGGCGGTCGCCGCTTTGTTATTGGAACACCTGCAGCCCAGATTTCGCGCTTTGTTGCAGGGAGTAGTCAAATGATTCCGCGAAGTTGCAATTATGTATTGTTGATGTCGAGTTTGCCACGTCACGCCACGCGGCTTTTTTCAGCCGGCCAGACCCCTCTGTCCCGCATAAAACTGGATCAGCATTTGCTTTTGCTTGATGCCCGGGATGCGGTTGAATTAAAACGGATTGAAACATTAGTGTACTGGTCGCGGTTTAAAGGTGAATCCGATGACCTTGTCATAAAAAAATGCCGGGAAACGATTTCCTTGATCACGGATGATTTTCTAAAACATCTGGCGCTATGGCATCTGGAATTACGAACGTTGCTGTCCGCCTTGCGGCAGCGTCATGCCGGCGCCGAAGCGCCGGGAAAGGATCGCTTCCTTGGCTTTGGCATTTGGCCCGGTTATATTGAGACGAACTGGCATGTCAGTGATTTTGGTATAGGCCATCGCTTACCCTGGGTCATCGACACGCAGGCTTTGCTGGCTGAAAATAAAACCTTTGAGCTGGAAAAGTTTTTGCTTGACTTGATATGGCGGCACTATTCATGGATCGGCAGCCGGCATTATTTTGATTTTCCGGCGGTTGTTATTTATGTTCTCAGATGGGATTTGACTTATCGCTGGCTAAATTATAATGCGGATAAAGCAATGGAACGCTTCGAGAGGCTGGTAGAATCCGGAATGGAAGAGAAGGCAAAGGGAATTAAGGCGCTATGACGTTAAAACTTTCAACTGTGCCTGAATTAAAATCAACAGGATATAATGATGGCTATTGAAGATTTGACCACCGCCCGGGTAATTGCTGTTCAGGATGATATTGTTTCCATAGAAACCCTAGCCGGGACAAAACGCCCGTTGACTAAAAATGAAGTCATTTACATCCTGCCGAGTCGCGGCAGGACTCAATATACTGAACGCTTGAAAGGGGAAGTGTTACGGATACACGGCAGGACCGCGGATGCACAGGTTTATGAAAGCACCGCGGGCATCGGTATCGGCGATTCGGTGGAACAAAGCGGCGAACTTTTATCGGTTGAATTGGGGCCGGGTTTACTGGGCCAGATATATGACGGCCTGCAGAATCCACTGGATGTTCTCGCCCTGGAATACGGCTATTTTTTACCGCGAGGCGTGGATGTTCCCGCTCTCGACAATAACAGAAAATGGGCTTTTACACCGAGTGTGGCAACGGGCGCCAGACTGAAGCCCGGATCGGTTATCGGCACGGTTCAGGAGCGGCGATTTACCCATAAAATCATGGCGCCTTTCGATGTAACAGAGCCTATGGAAGTGGTCTGGATACAGGAAGGATTGGCCACCGTCGATGAACCTGTTGCGAAGATTAAACTGGTAAATGGCATTGAACGTATCGTTACTTTGAAGCAACGTTGGCCGGTACGCAAACCTTTATCTTCTCTGTTATTGAAACAAGGCGTCGTTAAAAGGTTATATCCGGTGGAGCCATTGATTACCCATTTGCGCTTGATCGATACATTTTTCCCGATAGCAAAGGGCGGAACGGCTTGTATTCCTGGTCCCTTCGGAGCCGGAAAAACCGTGCTGCAGAATCTGATCTCAAGAAATTCAGAGATTGATATTGTCATTATCGTAGCCTGCGGCGAACGTGCGGGCGAAATTGTTGAAACGATTTCCCAGTTTCCCTTGTTGACCGATCCCAAAGGCGGCGGGTCATTAATGGATCGCACCATTATCATTTGCAACACCTCTTCAATGCCTGTTGCCGCCCGGGAGGCGTCAATCTATACCGGCGTCACGCTAGGAGAATATTATCGGCAGATGGGTCTGGATGTGTTACTATTAGCCGACTCGACGTCGCGGTGGGCGCAAGCCTTGCGTGAGACTTCAGGGCGTTTGGAAGAAATTCCCGGAGAGGAAGCCTTCCCTGCTTATCTTGATTCGTCCATCAAAAGTATTTATGAGCGTGCCGGGGTTATTTTGAACCCGGATGGAGCCAAAGGCAGTTTGACCATGATCGGTACGGTGTCACCGGCGGGCGGCAACTTTGAAGAACCCGTTACCCAAGCGACCTTGGGTACCGTCAAAACTTTTTTAGGGCTTAGCTCCGACAGAGCGTACAAGCGTTTTTATCCGGCGGTCGATCCGTTATTATCATGGAGCCGTTATCTCGATCAATTGAAAGACTGGTGCGAATCAAATATCGAGGAAGGTTGGACGGTTAAGGTTCTTGCCATACTTGAGTTATTAAAACGCGCCGATAATATCTATCAAATGATTCAGGTTGCGGGAGAACAAGGGATCACTCTCGATGATTACGTCGTCTACCAGGAAGCGCAATTAATTGATATGGTTTACCTGCAGCAAGACGCTTATGATGAAGTTGATGTCGCCGTACCGATAAAACGGCAAAAGGAAACGTTTATAAAATTATTTGAAGCTGTGCGTGTGGACTATAAGTTTATTGATCAAGCAGACGCCAGTATTTTTTTCACCCGATTGACAGGGTTGTTTAAAAACCTCAATTATGCCGGTTATGAGACGCCGGAATATATCGATTTAATGGCAAGAATTGATCAGTTTATCGCTCAGGCCGAAAAGAAACATGATTTGTCTGGTTAGTGTATATTTCTAATAATTCTGTACTATAACCTTATTCTTGGGCATTGGCGCATTTATAACCAGGGCAGACTTTTCGTTCAAATCATGTCTGACAACTCAGGATTATCATTGAAATTCAGTGAATAAGAACTAAGCTTATTTGAAATTATCAACCATTATGGTACTTAGGCAACCGATTTGAAGCCCAAACGTTCAGTTCTCAAACCAAAGCGCATTTGGGTTATCGTTTTTCTGTTTATCCTGATTGATCAGGCAAATTCCGCTTCCAACATCGATCGTATAGATCAAAATTCCGTTTATCCGGTCGTCAATATCAATACATCACAACGAAATATCAGCAAAAATGGTTTAAGCGCCATTTTTAAAATGCGTTTGCGTCACTGGAGCGATGGCTCAAATGTTACTGTTTTTGTGCTGCAGGATGATAATCCCCTGCATAAACAATTTTGCAAACAAATTTTGAATGTTTTTCCCCACCAGATGCGCAGAAACTGGAACAAACTAGTTTTCAGCGGGACGGGTCAGGCGCCTATTTTATTGGAAAATAAGGATGAAATGATTAATAAATTACGCGACACCCCCGGCGCTGTCGGTTATTTGAGCGGCAAAGACTTGACCAAAGACATCAAAATTCTGGATATTGAGTAGGAAGAGTAATGCCTAAAATAACCAATTACCAAATAGCGAGTGTATCTAAGGTTTTCGCTTGTGTTACCGCATTATTATCGCCCTATGTGTGTCTGGCGGCAGAGCCCGATGCCGATCGTTGGTTGCCCGAATCGGTCCAGATACATGGATTTTTGTCACAGGGTTTTATCCATACCTCCGACAATAATTTCTTTGGCAATTCGGATGATTCAGTTTCCACTGATTTCAGGGAATTGGGGCTCAATGGTTCCTGGAAGATATTATCCGATCTTCAAGTGGCCATGCAGGTGGTTTGGCGCGATGCCGGCGATACGGATGAAGCCGGATTTAGGATCGATTACGGACTGGCCAATTATAATCTTTATTCATCTGAATCGTCATTACTGTCCATTCGAGCCGGTCGAGTACCGACGCCTTTAGGGTTTTATAACGACACCCGGGATGTTGCCGCAACCCGGCCCACTATATTATTACCCCAATCCATTTATTTCGATATCAACAGAAATCTCGCCTTGTCGGCGGATGGAGGTTATCTTTATGGAGAACATCGAACGGATTATGGAGAATTTACCTTAAATATCGGTATTGTTAATCCACGAATGGATGATCCTGATTTTAATCAACAAATTTTGCGTGGATCGCCTGGCGCCATGGAAGGCGATACCTCGTGGGTTACACGGCTGGGTTACGAATGGGAGAGCGAGATCGGGGGCATTCGACTGGCCCTGACCTATGCCAATTTTCGAGGCAATTACCAGCCTGAATCAGGAGCTGTCCTGCAAGCGGGTTCATTTGCGCTAGACCCTCTCATTTTGTCGGCCCAGTATAATGCTGAAAAATGGTCGTTAACCTGGGAATACGCGCTACGCAGGTTGGATTTTAACGATTTTGCCCCCAATCCTGACATTGGTTTTACCGGACAAAGTTATTATATCCAAGGAACTTACAAGTTTACCGATGCGCTGGAGGGTATCATCCGCTATGATGACCTGATCTGGGATGTTGATGATCCTCATGGAGATATATTGTCTGCACAGACAGGCGGATTGGTTGTTAACCACTCCAGATTTGCCCAGGACTGGACCTTCGGTTTGCGATATGAAATTTTGCCTTCTTTGATGCTGAGCGCGGAATATCACCGCGTCAACGGCACCGGCTGGTTATCACCTCTGGAAAACCAGAATGGGATCACTCAGCACTGGGATTTGTACACAACGATGATATCGTATAGTTTCTAGGTAGTGGGTTAAACCTGTGATTAAGCATGAATATCGCGCCCAAACTCGACCTTATTAATTAACAGGCCAATAACAATATCATGCATTTTCTCCAGCTTTGAGAAGCAAATTGTTCGGCGCGCCAATCGTTTGATCCAGGTTCTAAAATTGAGGTTTTTACGTTCGACCTTTTGGGTGCTTCGCTTGCCCACTTCATGTTTGTCGGCGTCGAGGTGGCGTTCGTAAGCCCCCCAGTCATCCGTGTAATAACGGCTGATATTGAACGGCGCAAGCAACGCTTTCAAGTCTTGGAAAACCGTGTCTTTGCGCTTGCCAAATACATAAGCCAGCACGGTGTTGGTGGCATGGTCGACGGCGTGCCACAACCAACGTTGGTTTGACTTGTTTCCCACAAACGACCATTGTTCGTCCAATTCAACCGCGTCGCAGGCGAGTTCCAGCCTCACTTCCCGTGGCTTCCCGGCATACTTAAGATACAACGGGTTCACTTGCACAATGGCGGACGCTTTTTTTTAAGGTGCTGATCACCGTGTTTTTGTTAATCTTGAGCACCCGCGCCGTATCCCGGATGCCGCTGCTGTTGATGGCCATCTCGACAACTTGTGCCTTGATGCCAGGCTCATAAGCCCTGTAACGGTAGTTGAGCATGAAGGTCTTGGTCGGGCAATCCGGGTGCTGGCAACGATAGCGTTGTACACCGTGCGCATTCAAGCCTGATTTTGCGATGTTATTGCCGTCACACTTTGGGCAGGTGATTTCTTGGTAACAGGTCATGTGGGAAATTATGAAATATTTAAATCAATCAATTATCTCATTATTCTCATGTCAATTCACAGATTTAACCCATTACCAGTTTCTAATATTCCGTATCGACAGGCGGTTTTTGCTGTTTTTTAAGATCCGTTTTAGTTCTAACCGCCCGTCATATTCATATGGCGCATGATGACCGGCTGTTCATGGATATTAAATTCATGACGGGCCGGTTTAATCTGCATCGCGTCAACAATAATTTTTTTTAATAGTGCCGTGTTTCCCGGATTGGCCCTGATGGCTTTTTTTAAGTCGACTGAATGCTCGTTGCCCAGACATAACAGCAGACGGCCTTCGGCGGTTAATCTGACCCGGTTGCAATTGCTGCAAAAATTTTCACTATGCGGCGATATAAAGCCGACCCGGATTTGGGTGCCGGCAACTCTAAAGTAATTCGAAGGGCCGCCGGTTTTTTCGGTAGTTGCTATTAAAGAAAATTTACCGGACAAATCTTTTTTGATCAGATCGCTCGAATAATAGGCTTCCGACCGGTTATGCAGATCGACGACGCCCAACGGCATTTCCTCGATAAAGCTGATATCGATGGCGTTGTCGACGGCATATTGGACTAAATCACAGACTTCCAGGTGATTTCTGTTTTTCAGGATGACCGCGTTGATCTTGATCCGCTCAAAACCCGCCGATTTGGCGGCCTGAATTCCATTGAGCACCTGCTGAAGATTGCCGGTCCGGGTGATCGCCTTGAATTTATCGGCATCCAGGGTATCCAGACTGATATTGATTCGTTTTACCCCCGCATTTTTTATCGATGCCGCCATGGTTTCAAGTTGAGAACCGTTTGTTGTCATCACCAGTTCCTTAAGACTTTCAATACGGCCTATATTTTCCAGCAACTCCAATGCGCCTTTTCGTACTAACGGCTCACCGCCGGTAATCCTGATTTTTTTTACACCCAGTTCAGTGAACGTTTTCGCAAGCGTATAAATTTCTTCAAGCGTCAGGATTTGTGCGCGCGGTAGAAACGTCATATCTTCCGCCATGCAATAGACGCAGCGGAAATCACAGCGATCGGTGATCGATATGCGCAAATAGTCGACTTTTCTGCCGAAGCGGTCGATCAGTTGCGTTATTGCTGAAGAATCAGGCATGGCGAGATATATTGCAGTCTATAAAGTGGCCGAATCCCGACGTGGGAGGCGTATAAATTCAATGATTTTATTCTATCATACTATTCGCAGCCCATGACCGGTCGCTACCGTTAAAGCAGATCATCGAAATTATGGGTTCTGATCAGGCTGAAACGGGTCCAAAAATTTGCCGTATCCCGCTTTTTCCATTTCAGCCACAGGAATGAAACGTAATGCGGCCGAATTGATGCAATATCTCAAACCGGTCGGTTGTGGGCCATCGTCAAATACATGGCCCAAATGAGAATCGCCGTAGCGGCTTCGAACTTCTGTGCGGGGCAAAATTAATAGAAAATCCTTTTTTTTAATGATATTTTCCGAAACCAGAGGGCGGGTGAAACTGGGCCAGCCGGTCCCTGAGTCGTATTTGTCCCTGGATGAAAACAGTGGTTCGCCGCTGACGATATCGACGTAGATGCCTTCGCGTTTTTCATTCCAGTAGCTATTGTCAAACGGAGGTTCGGTCGCTTCTTCCTGGGTGACCTGAAATTGCAGCGGGGTTAAGGTGCTGGCCAAAACCTCCCTGACCGGTTTGCTGTATTGTGGCTGAGAAAAGCTCATCACATGCAGGTCATCTCCCCAAATCTTTTTCAGGTACTGATCCCGGCCTGAAGTATAACGGTAGTATTTATAGCGTACGGGATTTTTTTTATAGTAATCCTGATGATCATCCTCGGCCGGATAAAAAGACTCGAACTTCCGGATTTCGGTAATAACAGGGGCCGGGTATCGTTTCGATTCATTCAATAACCGGCGCGATTCTTCGGCCTTTGCTTGTTGTTCGGGGTCATGATAAAAAATCAATGTGCGGTACTGATTGCCCCGGTCAACAAATTGGCCGTCATTATCGGTCGGATTGACCATCCGCCAAAACGCTTCCAATAAAGTATCATAATTAATGATGCCGGGGTTGTAATAAACCTGGACGCTTTCCACATGTCCGGTGATGCCCTTGGAGACGTCTTTATAGCTTGGATTTGGCACATGTCCGCCGCTGAATCCCGAAATGACCTTGATGACACCGGGAAGCTTTTCAAAATCCGCTTCGGTACACCAGAAGCAGCCGCCGGCGAAGGTAGCGAGCGACTGGTTTTTGCCGTCGATAATACCGCTTTGTTGCCCATCGTCTTTGGCATATCCATTCAATGCAAAAAAAACGGCGATGGATGCGATTAATAATGCGATAAAGGTTTTCATTTTGTTTCTCACAAACAATGTGACCCATTGGATTGATTCTAGTTCCAGGGTAAGATGCTTTGAACCGGGGCATACCTTGGGATTTCGTGAGCCCGTTACAGAACTTGCGGCAATTATATTTGATTATGACAATATTGTTATTGTCTGAGCTTGAAGAGCGTATAAAAATTTTGAGTCGATAACTCGGCGATTTGATTTACAGTCGTTTTTCGCAATTCAGCGATGTGTTCGGCTACAAATCTTACATAAGTCGGATAATTTTGTTTTCCACGAAACGGCACCGGTGCTAAATAGGGAGAATCGGTTTCGATAAGGAAGCGATCGGCAGGCACCTTTTTGGCGGTTTCCTTGATCTCTTTGGCGCTGTTAAAGGTAACGATTCCGGAAAAAGAGATATAAAAATTCAAATCCAGCGCCATTTTGGCAAATTCCCAATCTTCGGTGAAGCAGTGAATGATGCCGCCGATATCTTCGGCGCCTTCTTCTTTCAAAATGCGCAAGGCGTCGTGTTTAGCCTCTCGGGTATGGATAATGAGCGGTTTATGCAATGCTTTCGCAGCATGGATGTGGTTTCTGAAACGCTGGTGTTGCCAACCCAGATCGCCGGTGCTGCGAAAATAATCCAGGCCGGTCTCGCCAATGCCGAGAACCTTTGGTGATCGTCCCAGAGCAATGAGTTCATCGACGCTGGGCTCATGACAGTCCTGAACATTGGGGTGCACGCCAACGGTTACGGAAATGGTCGGGTAATCGGCTACCAATGCCAGCATCGCCGGGTACGACTCCAGATCGATTGCAATACATAACATGTGCTCGATCTGACTGTCCTCTGCGGCAGACATGAAACGGCCAAAATCGTTTTCATAGGGCGCAAGATCAATGCGGTCGAGATGGCAATGGGAATCGATATACATTTATTGACAGAAGGAAAAGCGAATCAAGTAAAAAAAAATGAATGCGTGTGTGGTTTACCTGGAGCTTTTGCTATTACATCGTGTGCGTTGCACGGTCGGATTCTAAAGCTCCGGCCAGATAGGTTTCAATTTTATTACGGGCAACCCCTCCGTCCTGGTCGCTAAATTGCACGCCGATGCCGGAGGTCCTGTATACTTGAGATCCCACCGGGGTTTTCCATATTATTTTTCCTGCAATGGGGAGCCGTTCGGTTTCTTCCATTAAATTAAGCAGCATAAAGACTTCTTGGCCCATGGCATATTGCTTGTTGGTCGGTATAAACAAACCGCCATTAATCACGAAAGGCATGTAAGAAGCATAGAGAGAATTTTTATCTTTTATTGTCAGCGACAATATACCCTGCCGGGGCGCTGTTTCTGTCATGGTATTATTTACTCCTGTTGAGGTTTGACCATCGTATCAATATTTCTTCAAACATCAGTTGTTTGTTGATTTGAGTATCAAGCCGTTGACGACTGGCCAGTAATAAATCATACAATTTATACAGGCCTTTTAAGTCTAGTTGTCCGGTTAGTTCTTGCAAGAGAGAAATCAGGTCGGGATTATAAAAATTGTCCGATTTTGTTTGGTAAAAACATTTAATCAAATCGATCATCCATGAACTCAGCCAGAATAGCAATTCCGCTGGCGGTAATTTTAGCCAGTTTTCCGCGATATTGACGGGGCTAGCCTGCTGTTTTGCAACGGCCAGCCATTCATTGAAACAGACGTTGCGTAATGATAAGTTCTCTTCGCCGGCATATTGGCTGGCAAGCAACGGCGAATTTCGCACCATGCCGCTGATAATAGCCGGGTTGATGTCGATATTTTGCTGTTTGAGCCAGGCGAAGAGTGTTTCTTTTGACGGCGTCACGAGGGCCAGTTTCTGGCAACGGCTGATAATTGTTGCCGGCAAGCTGGCCGGTTTTTCGGTGATCAGGATGATCACGGTGCGTTCGCCGGGCTCTTCAAGACATTTTAAAAATGCATTGGCCGCTGACTTGTTCAGTTGATCGGCAGGCTCGATGAGTACGACGCGATAAGCGTCATACTGGGGTTTAAGCTGCGTGTCGGCAATGACCGTCCGGATTAAATCGATACCGATGGTTTTACCCGCTTCAGCCGGTTCGATGCGGATCAAATCAGGATGTGTTTCTGCCTGGATTAGCACGCAACTGTCGCAATGTCCGCAACAAAAACCATGCGAATCCGGCGTTGCGCAAAGCAGGGAATATGCGAACTGATCGGCCAGTTGCCGTTTGCCCAGACCTTTATTGCCGGTGATCAGCAGAGCCTGAGGAATCCGGTTTTGCGTTTTGTATTCGCAAAGATGACGCCAATTGTCTTGCAGCCAGGGTAATAAGGCTGTCATGTCGCCACACCTTGCAGGATAGGGCAGTGCTGCGAGTTGTTGCCGATTAACGGGTCAATGACCGCAACAATCGCGGACTGCACATCCTTTAACGGCTGGTTGGCTGAGATCAGCTTGATTCTATCCGGGTATAATTCGGCTTGCCGTAAATAAGCTTGCCTGACCTGTTCAAAAAAACTCAGTGTTTCCGTCTCAAACCGGTCGAATGCACCTCTCTTGCTGGCCCTTGTTAGCCCTATTTCAACTGGAGCATCGAACAACAGCGTTAAATCCGGTCTTAAGTTGCCCTGGACCAGGGTTTCCAGACAGGCAATCGTGCCGGTGCTCATCTTGCGGCCTCCGCCTTGATAAGCGTAAGTGGCATCGGTAAAGCGATCGCAAATGACCCATTGTCCCCGGGACAATGCCGGTTCGATGACGTGCCTGATATGCTGTGCTCTTGCGGCAAACATTAGTAGTAGTTCCGCAGTTTCGGAAATATTTTCGCCGTTCTTGTCGAGCAGCAATTCTCGTATTTTTTCGGCAAGTTGAGTGCCGCCCGGCTCGCGTGTCACTACGACCGGTATTTGAAAAGACTGCAGATAATCTCTGATAAAAGCCAGATTGGTACTTTTGCCTACTCCCTCGCCGCCTTCCAGGGTAATAAATTTTCCTTGAGCGACAGGATCACTCGTTAAGATTGACGCTGATTTGCCGGCCATCATTTTTGTTGCCTCTGGAATAAATTGACGGCCTGATTATGATCTTTTAAGTTGGATGAGAAGACATGGGTGCCGTCACCTTTAGCAACAAAGTAGAGGGAGTTGCTGTTATCAGGGTGCAATACGGAATTGATGGCATGGCGTCCCGGCATGGCAATGGGGGTCGGCGGTAAGCCTTTTAAAATATATGTATTGTAAGGCGTTGCGGCTTTTAAGTCGTTAGAGCTGATATTGCCTTTATATTGATCGCCCATGCCATAGATGACCGTGGGATCGGTTTGCAGCGGTATATTATGGATTAATCTGCGGATAAATACTCCCGCTATTAAAGGCCTTTCGGCCTGGCTTCCGGTTTCTTTTTCAATAATGGACGCAAGAATCAACGCTTCATAGGGTGTTTTGAAAGGTAATCCTTCCGCTTTATTGCGCCATTCTTCATGAAGTACCGACTGCATTTTGTCATAGGCTCTTTTTAACAAGGACACATCGGACATGTGTTTTTCAAAAAAATAAGTGTCCGGAAAAAACAGTCCTTCAGGCAGTCTTGGGTCCATTCCCAACTGCTCCATTACATGCTCAGTCGTGTTGTTAATGAGCGTATGTTCCAGATTCGGATTGTTACGGATTTCTTGCAGTATCTCTTTAAAGCTCCAGCCTTCCGGGAAAGTGATGGCGTATTGCTTGGTTTTTCCCTGAGCGAACAGGTCGATGATCGCGGGTAAGGTTAAACCCGGGGTGAGTTCGTATTCTCCGGTTTTGAGTTTTTTTGCCGAATCTTTTTGAAAGGCGATGACTTCGAACCAGATAGGTTTAATTGCCAGTTTTTGGGCTGCCAGCTTTTCGGCAATCCTGTTTATCGAATCGCCTTTTTCGATTTCGATTGTAACCAGTTTTTCTTTCACAGCAGGCGCATGCAGTGCGTTTTGGTAATCCATCCACGCCCAGCCGCCGCCAAAACTCAAAATAATTAAAATCAAGCCGATGATTTTATTGCTCATCGATTAGAGCCTCGTGTGTATAGTCATTTAACCAGATTTGACACTGCCTGGTAATCGGGCCAATTTGATAGCAGGAATTTTCAATTTGATTGACAGGCCATATGCCTATGACCGAATTACAGATAAAAATTTCATCAGACGTTAATAATTGGTCTTTGTTAACGATGCTTTCACTGATCGCAAGCTGTTGTCTGCTTATTAACCCCATGATTATCCGGCGGATAATGCCGTCAACGCCGGTTTGGTACATTGCCGGAGTATAAACGGCATTATGTTTGATATAGAAAAGATTAGTCATTGTACCTTCAATGACGTGATCGTTGCCATCCAGCATGATGCCTTCCTGAATCGCCGGGTCGTTCCATTCAGCTCTGGCCAGCACCTGCTCCAGCCGATTCAGGTGTTTTATTCCGGCCAGCGAAGGATTCAGGCCTAAACGAGTCTGACAAAACCGGGCGGTAACTCCTTGCTGGCGGTAGGAATCCGGATAATCAGGAGAAGGATGCAGGCTTAATACACGCGTCGGCTGCAGGATATCAGGTTGACGATAGCCTCGCCCGCCGGAACCGCGGGTCACGATTATTTTGAGTACGGCATCCCGGGATTGTTTGCATAAGGCAGCGGTTTCCTGACGAAGTAGAGCCAGTGAAGGGCAGGGAATATGCAAACGATGGCACCCGGCCTGAAGTCTCTGCAAATGCAGATTTAAAAATTCGGGCTTACCTTTGTTGATTTTGATGGTTTCAAATAAGCCATCGCCGTATTGAAAGCCCCGGTCTGATATTTCTATAAGGTCCCTGCATTCACCATTGACCAGTATCATCATCAGGAAATACGTCAATCATACCGTAACGATCAATAGCTTAACCGTAACGTTTGAAGACCAACGTGCCATTGGTGCCGCCAAAACCGAAGGAATTAGACAGGGCGAAATCGATTTTCATATTTCTGGCGATATTGGGAACATAATCGAGATCGCATTCAGGATCCCGATTATTGAGATTAATTGTCGGGGGGGCAATCTGGTTCTTGATGCTTAAGGCCGTCAAAACAGCTTCTATGCCTCCGGCCGCGCCCAACATGTGCCCCGTCATCGATTTGGTCGAGCTCACTGCAACCTTATAGGCATGATCACCCAGTGCTGTTTTCATTGCCTGGGTTTCACCTATATCACCTGCGGGAGTCGACGTGCCGTGCGCATTAATGTAATCGATATCGGTGGCATTCAAACCGGCATCGCGCAGGGCGTTTCTCATGCAACGGGCAGCACCTTCGCCACCTGGAGAAGGCGTTGTCATATGATACGCATCGCCGCTCATGCCGTAACCGACCAGTTCGGCATAAATTTTTGCGCCTCGCGCCCTGGCATGTTCCAGTTCTTCAAGAACGATGACGCCGGCGCCGTCGCTTAAGACAAAACCGTCACGGTCTTTATCCCAGGGACGACTGGCCGCTTGCGGATTATCATTGCGGCGGGATAGCGCTTTCGCCGAAATAAAACCGCCCATGGCGGTGGGCGATGATGTGCAGCGTTCGGCGCCGCCTGCAATCATAACGTCGGCGTCACCGTGTTGAATCATGCGTGCGGCATCGCCGATATTATGGGTGCCGGTAGCGCAGGCCGTGACGATGGCGAAATTCGGGCCTTTGAATCCGTATTTGATCGAAAGGTTTCCCGATATCATATTGATAATGTTGCCGGGAACAAAGAAGGGAGAGATGCGTCTCGGTCCACTTTTATCATAGAGTGCATAGCACTCTTCAATTCCGGTAATGCCGCCTATGCCCGCGCCGATGGCAACGCCGATTCGTTCGGCATTGGCTTCATTCACTTCAATGCCGGCATCTTCGACAGCCTGGCAACCCGCGGCAAGACCGTAATGGATGAAACCATCCATACGCTGTGCATCTTTGGCCGGGATATATTGGGTCACATCGAAATTTCTTATAACACCGCCGAAAGTCGTGGCGAAAGGAGAAATGTCAAAGGAATCGATGGAACTGATGCCGCTTTTACCGTTGATAATGCCGTCCCATGTTTCAGAAACTGTGTTAGCTAAAGGCGTAACAGCGCCTAATCCAGTTATGACAACTCGGCGTTTGCTCAATGTGATTTACCGTAAGAGAAGTGAAAATAGGAATAATAGGGTGGACGACTTAGTGGATGATCCTTCGATCATCCACTAAAAGATCAGGTTTAAGCGTTTTTTTCTACGTAATCGATAGCTTGTTGTACCGTAGTGATTTTTTCAGCTTCATCGTCTGGAATTTCGCATTCGAATTCTTCTTCAAGAGCCATGACGAGTTCAACTGTATCCAGGGAATCAGCGCCAAGATCATCCACGAATGAAGCATCATTAGCGATATCTTCTTTAACACCCAATTGCTCTGCGACAATTTTTTTCACTCGTTCTTCAACATTACTCATAATTATGATCCTCAAACAATGCAAGTAATCGGATTCTTTTCCTATACTTACAATAGTATTGTTATTAATTTTACTAGAAATCCCGTCCTCGGAAATTCCAGACGGCGGGTGGAATTATACTTTATATTGACTTAATGTCACAATATTATGGGTCGCGTTAACTTCATGGCAGTTGAAATGAGCCGGCCCACTTTACAGTGTTATAAAAAATCCATATATCGTAACGTTAAGGCATGTACATGCCGCCATTAACGTGAATGGTTTCTCCTGTGATATAGCCGGCGCCCTCGGAAACTAGAAATGAAACGGTATGGGCAATTTCTTCGGGCGCGCCTAATCGGGACAGGGGAATCGATGACAACAGGTTGTTTTTAATATCGTCGTTCAATTCCCTGGTCATGTCCGTATCGATAAAACCGGGTGCAACTGTATTGACGGTAATGTTGCGTGAACCGACTTCCTTGGCCATTGATTTGGTAAAGCCCACCATGCCGGCTTTGGCAGCGGCGTAATTGGCCTGGCCGGCATTGCCGGTTGCGCCTACAACCGATGAGATATTAATGATTCGGCCGGTTTTGGCCTTCATCATGCCGCGTAACACCGCCTTACTCATCCTGAATACCGACGTCAGGTTGGTGTTGATAATGCTGTCCCATTCCTCGTCTTTCATGCGCATCAATAGATTATCGCGGGTAATGCCGGCATTGTTGACCAATACGGTCGGAGAGCCAAATTCATCGGTAACGGTTTTGATGACTTCCGCGACAGAGTCGGCATTGGCGACATCGAGCTTTAAGCCCTTGCCGTTTTCGCCCAGATAGGCTGAAATTGCTTCGGCGCCGGTGTCGGATGTGGCTGTGCCGACTACGAAGAAACCGTCTTTGGCCAGCCTTTCTGCGATTGCTTTGCCGATGCCTCGGCTGGCGCCTGTTACTAAAGCGACTTGTTTAACCATTTAACTGCTCCATGACCTTGTCAATCGATTCTGAATCAAAAATGCTCATATGCTCGGCGTCTTTGGCGATACGTTTGCCTAAACCGGATAATACCTTGCCCGGGCCGCATTCGACAAAACGGGTGACACCTTGATCCTGCATAAATTTGATGGTTTCTACCCAGTGTACCGGTTGATACAATTGTTCAATTAATGCATGGCGGATGGCGTCGGGAGCGCTGTGAGCGGCTACGTCGACATTGTGAATTAGCGTCCTGTTGGGTTTTTGCAGGGGCACCTCGAGCAAGTATTCACCAAGTTTTTGGGCTGCCGGCTTCATGAGTGCACAGTGGGAAGGGACACTAACCGGTAACAGCATGGCGCGTTTGGCCCCGGCCGCCTTTGCCGCAGTGATGGCTCTTTCAACCGCGGCACTATTGCCGGCAATGACTACCTGTCCGGGGGAATTAAAGTTGACTGCCGAGACAACTTCATTCTGGGCGGCTTCGGTACATACGTGGGCGACTACATGATCTTCAAGGCCCAAAATAGCCGCCATGGCGCCCACTCCCTGAGGGACCGCTTCCTGCATGAGATGTCCTCTTGCCGCAACCAGTCGGATGCCGTCTTCAAAGGATAGTGCCTCTGAGCAAACCAGCGCGGTATATTCGCCAAGGCTATGGCCTGCGGCCCAGGCCGGGCGAATGGTGCTGTATTTGCACCATACCTGCCAAATCGCAAATCCCGCCGCCAGCATGGCGGGTTGGGTATTTTCGGTTTGGTTAAGATCGGCTTCAGGGCCGCCCTCGACAATTGACCATAAGTCCTTGTCGAGTACATTCGAGGCTTGTTCAAATGTCTGTTTTACTTCGGGGTAGCTTGCCGCCAGATCGTTTAACATTCCAACGGATTGAGAACCCTGGCCTGGAAAAACAAAAGCTAAATTACAGGATTGTTCGTTCATTATCAATATTTTATTAATGCGGAACCCCAGGTAAAGCCTGCGCCGAAAGCCTCAAGCAAAACCACTTGTCCTCTTTTGATGCGGCCATCGCGAACCGCTTCATTAAAGGCTAGAAGCACCGAGGCCGACGATGTATTGCCCTGGTTTTCCAGGGTTACCACGACCTGATCCATAGACATTTTCAATTTCTTTGCAGTGGCGGCGATGATTCTGATGTTGGCCTGGTGCGGCACCAGCCAGTCGATTTCCGACTTGTCCAAATTGTTGGCTTCCAGCGTTTCATCGACAATTCGTCCCAAGGTATTGACGGCAACTTTAAATACTTCGTTGCCACGCATGCTGATGTACCCCGATTCATCCTTATTGTCATCGGTTGCGGCCTGTGGATTTGGACAATACAAAAGATCTTCGTATTCGCCATCGGAATGAATATGTGTCGATATGATACCGGTTTCATCCGATGCGCCCAGCAATATTGCGCCGGCGCCATCGCCAAACAGGATGCAGGTGGTTCGGTCGGACCAGTCGACAACCCGCGAACAGATTTCTGTGCCAATGACGAGAACCTTTCTGGCGGCGCCGGTTTTAATGTATTGGTCGGCGATGCTTAACGCAAAAATCGAGCCTGAACAGGCTGCCTGAACATCGAAAGCAACGCAGTTTTTTATCGCGAGGCGCTGCTGTAACAGGCAGCCTGTACTCGGGTAGATCCGATCAGGCGTACCTGTTGCCACGATAATCAGGTCGATTTCTTCCGGATCTATCTGTGCCGCTTCGATAGCCTGTCTTGCCGCAATCTCGGCCATGCTCGAAGCGGTTTCATTGGGTCCGGCAATTCTGCGGCTTTTGATACCGGTACGCTCATAAATCCAGCTATCTGAGGTATCAACGGATTGGGATATTTGCTCATTCGTCAGGACTTCTTCGGGTAGATATCCGCCGGTACCGATGACTCTTGAATAACGATTCATGCGCTTGCTCTCTGGGCCAATGTTTTTTCAACCTGTTCGCTGATTTTTTTAATAACGTCTTTTTTAACTTCAATTTCGGCAAGCTGTATCGCCGTTTTAAACGCCAAGATGTCGGCTCCGCCATGGCTTTTAATGACTAAACCGCGTAATCCCAGAAAACTGGCACCATTATAAAGACGCGGGTCGATGCGTTTTTTGAAGGATCTTAGCACCGGGTAAGCCAACAATCCGGCCAATTTGGTCAGTAAATTTCTGGAAAAAGCGTCTTTCAGTGCGGTCCCGATCATTTTTGCTGCGCCTTCGATAGATTTGAGCGCAACATTGCCGACAAAACCGTCGGTAACAATCAGATCCACCTTGACATTGCCGGCATTCAGGGAGTTGCCCTCGACATAACCGACATAATTTAATGAGGATTTTTCGAGCAATTTTGCCGCTGCTTTTACCTGCTCGTTTCCTTTCATGTCTTCTTCACCGATATTAAGCAAACCTACCGTAGGCGAGTCAATATTCTCGACCGCTTTAACCAGTTCAGCGCCCATTACCGCAAATTCGAACAGGTGGTCAGCGGTACAATCGACATTGGCGCCCAGATCGAGCACATGGGTATGTCCGTAGATTGACGGCAAGGTGGAAATAATGGCAGGGCGGTCTATCCCGGGAATCATTTTTAAAACGAAGCGGGCAGTGGCCATTAATGCGCCCGTATTGCCGGCACTGACGCACGCATCGGCTTTGCCATCGTGCACCAGGTTAATTGCAATCCGCATGGACGAATCTTTTTTATTTTTTAAAGCCTTCGATGGCGACTCATTCATTTCAACGCACTGGGAGGCATGCTTGATAGACAGCCTGTCTTGAAATGTGTCAAGGTGTTGTCCCAAATGCTGTTTGAGTACCGTTTGATCACCAACCAAAATCAGTTTCAAATCGCGATTGCACTTCAAGCAATCCAATGATGCCGGAATAGTGACTTCAGGACCATGATCCCCGCCCATTGCATCGATAGAAATTGTTAAACTCACTTTGATGAATGACTCCGAAATAGTAATAAAAAAACCGAACCGGATCCGGTTCGGCTAGTGTTGCACATATTTCCGTTTGACGATCCTGATATTGTTATTTATCAACCGCTTTAGCCTAAATAAACAAACCGAGTATCATAAAAGAGGTGTTACACTGGCATTCTTGCGGTAAAGATGATCAATCTTCGTCGCTAACCGTGACGATTTGGCGGCCTTTAAAATATCCGTCAGGGGTGACGTGATGGCGCAAGTGAGTTTCGCCTGTCATGGGGTCCTGAGCCAGGGTTCTGCCTGTCAGGGCGTCGTGCGAACGGCGTTGGCCGCGTCTTGAACGTGATACCTTACTTTTTTGTACTGCCATTAGATTTCTCCGATGTTTTTAAGTTGGTTAAAATGGAAAATGGGTTTTCTCGATGCGATTGCATTGTGTCTGTGGCGGAATCCGTCTTGCCAAATTTCGAATCCTGATTGCGGCAATCATGCGAGTGCTTTGGAAATTGCGGTAGAATCAGCAACAATTCGTCTTCTACGATATCCTTTAGCAGGACTTTATCCTGTTCAAGCAAAAAGGGTTCAAAGTCATCGGGCAATCTGCCCGCTTCTTCGATGGAATTGACTACGCCCAGTTTGATCGCATTGTCGATTGGCCAAGTTACAGCTTGTAAGCAATTTTGGCAAACCAGATTCAGAGTCGATTCAATCTTTCCTTCAATGAAAGCCAGCTTGCCTTCACGGCCAAAAGACAGATCAACCGAGACACTGCCGGTATCATTCAGCACCAGTTCGGCTAAGCGGTCAAAACAGCTTAGCGGGATTTGGCCCTTCAAAACACTTCGCTTGTCAGCCAGGTGCAATGGGTCAATATATTTTGGCAATCGATCTAACATAACTTTGCAATGTTATCTGGAAACTCTCATTGCGTCAAACTCTTAATTATAGCCTAACGTTACGACAGTCATTGGAGCAGGTTTAAATCCAGTTAACAAACGCCAGTTAAGATTATATTTTTTAAATGTGATCACCGGGACTATAATTTCAATTGGTCTCAACAGGTTAAGGTTATCCGATTCATGTTAAGAGGTTTTTATCTCAACCCAAGCCATATAGTTTATAAGGGCTATGAAAGAAAAGTATAACGAAATTTATCTCGCTTCTTCGACTGAGTTGATCCAGATAGATGTTAGGGATTTAAAAGTGGGAATGTACGTTTCCAAACTGGACAAACCTTGGCTGGAAAGCAATTTTTTGTTTCAAGGGTTTGAAATTAAAAACCAGGCGGACATCAATGCCGTTAGGGAACAATGCAAGTTCGTTTTTATTGATGTTGCCAGACAAAATAAAATCCAGAGATTTGTATCAAGAAATACACCTTATACTAAAGATTGGCTGGAACAGCGTACACCTCCTAAAGCGCTTTCTTCTTTTGATAAGGAGATAGAACGAGCCGGCTACGTCTATAAAGAGACCAGCAATCTGGTTAGAAGCTTTATGCAGGAAATCCAGTTCGGAAAAAGCATTAATGTCGAAATTGCCAAAAAAGCCGTAGCCGAGTGTGTAGAAAGCGTTCTTCATGCCCCCGATGCCTTGTTGTGGATGACTCAGTTAAAAAACAGGGATTTATATACCTCTCAACACAGTATGAACGTTTGTATACTCGCCATTGCCTTGGGGCGTCAGGTCGATTTACCGGTTGACGAACTCAATAACCTTGGTTTATGTGGCATGATGCATGACATGGGAAAAATGCGTATTCCTTTGGAAATATTGAATAAACCGGGAAAGCTGGAGTCCGATGAGTTAAAAATCATGCAAAGCCACCCCGAATTGGGCCGGAAATTATTGATGTCGAGCAGCGACATGTATGCGGGTGCGATTGACGTAGCATACAGCCATCATGAACGCCTGGATGGAACCGGTTACCCCCGGAGTTTATCGGCTGAAAATATTACGCCTTATACACGTATGGTGGCTATCGTCGACATGTATGATGCTATTACCAGCGATCGCGTTTATCAGGAAGGCAGAGATCATCTGGAGGCGATCAATATCATGACCAAGGCATGCGGGAGCCATCTTGATTCCGGACTTACCTATAAATTCATTGAGTGTCTTGGTATTTATCCTCCGGGATGTATTATTGAACTGCAAAATGGTGAAGTTGCCATCGTTGTTGAAGTCAATCCAAAGCAAAAAATAAAACCCAAAATCATTTTATTGCTGGATGAGGATAAAAAGCCCAGACCGGAGCGGATGATTGATTTGTCAAAAATGGATCTGGATGCGAGCGGGCAAAGTTATAGAATCAAAAAAATTGTCAGGGCAAGTCAATACGGTATTGATCTAAATAAATATTATCACAATGGGATTATTGAGAAAGGTTTTGCTGCTTTATGAATGGTGAAAATCAATTTTATTTTTAACATATTTTTAATGCCAATGTTTATGATTGGAAATGGCGATGATCATCCAGGCATTGCGTGCCGATAATGCTTTGACTGTTTCGCTAGTCGCAGAGATAGACGGAAAAATCGCAGGCCATATCGCTTTTTCGGCCGTAGCCATTTCCGACGGTAGTCAAAATTGGTATGGCCTGGGTCCGCTGTCTGTGCTGCCATATTTCCAGAAACAAGGGATAGGAGAATCTCTCGTTGAAGGAGGTCTATCTTTGTTGAAAGCTCTGGGAGCCGAGGACTGCGTTCTTTTAGGTGAACCTGATTACTTTAAACAATTCGGATTCAGGAACTATCCGGATTTGATTTTGGAAGGTTTTCCGCAGAAATATTTTCTTGCCTCGCCGTTTGATAAAAGCAGTTTTAAAGGGGCTGTTGTTTATCATCAAGGCTTTTTAATCAATGCTGAAGCAGCCGATTCGCTCTGAAGGCGGTTGCAGACTTACTGTAGCTTGCCAGGCTAAGTGGACTTGCTAAAATTCATAAGAATAGAAATTCCGGATTCATGTCCCGAGACGATGTGATGCTAGAAAACCGGGCTGTGTAGTTACCGTCCCCGATTTTTTTGTTTCACTTTCCCGGCGAAGCAATTCGGCCTTGCGCTCGACTCCCCATCGATACCCCGATAGCGTGCCGTCATTCCGGACTACTCGATGACAAGGGATAGCCACGGCCAAGATATTTCGGGCGCAGGCGCTGGCCACGGCCCGAGCCGATTTCGGCGAGCCGATGCGCAGAGCAATATCGGTATAACTGACTGTGGCTCCCGCCGGAATTTCCCGCAGCGCCTGCCAGACACGCTGCTGAAAGGCCGTGCCCCGCACGTCGAGCGGCAGTTTTAGCCCCGACGCGGGCGCTTCAACAAAACCGATGACGTTGGCGACAAGTTGTTCGAATTCGCTATCGCCGCCAATGGGTTTTGCCTGTGGAAATCGGTCCTGCAAGCTGCAAGCCAGGATACCCGTGTCGTCGCCTAACGAGATCGCGCAAACGCCGGCGGGGCTCACCGCAACAAGGATCGATCCCAATGAACACTTGCCGATGGCGAAGCGAATCTCCGTATCCGCGTCGCCAGGGCGATATTTCAAGGGGGTCATCCCGAGTATCCGGTCCGAATTTTCGTAAAACCGAACGTTCTCCGGATTGTCAAGGCGCGCCAGACAGGACGGGCGGCAGTAAACGCCGGTAGTTTTGACCGCATAGTAAAATGGGCCATCCGCATTCGGGTCCCGGCTGACTAAGGCCGTCCAACGGGGATCAATCAGCAATTCGGATGCCGGTTTCAATTTATTTGCAGAGACGTTCATACAATTTACTGACAACGATTGACATGGTTAAGCATAAAATAATATTTTTCCCGAGTAGTGCACTCCGGATTTTGCTTTCAAATTCGATCTGGTCGATAGGCGAGAGTTCCCTGGAATCAATCGCACCGAAACCTTTGTAATGAATTCGATGAGCATGCCGGCTCAAAATCGCCCCGGCAGCAAGGACTTCGGCACAGAACGGTTTTACTGCTGCTGTATCAACTTCAGCGTTCTTTCCGGAAGATTACCGGTTGCGGCGCCTTCCAGATGCAGTCGGGCATCTTCATGCACTGCGGTCATAAATTGGATCAACTGCATCTCGTGCTGCATTTTTTGTTCGAAATCTTCGGCTTCCCACATTTGATGCAAGAGGTGTTTGGCGTGATGATGGATGGTAAAAGCCACGGACTCCGGCAAATGAGTGTAGCTGTTCCGGATCGACTGCTTGAGTTTATCGAGCGAAGCCAGATATTGTTTGTAGTCCTTGATATCCTGTTTGCATCGGGTCCTGAACATCGATAACTCTGCGGCGTTTTTGGTTTTAAGCAAGATGATTTCGTGTTCCAGCCGCAAACTTTTCTTTTTTAATTCCGCTTCCAGCGCTTTTTCCGCCAGCACCTGACGCTGTTTGAGTTCGATCTGCTGATGCTGGTTGTTTCGCCGCCATTCCAGGTTTTTATCTTTAACCGAATGGAAAAGATTAACCAGATCGAATAACCGTTCTTTAAGATCGCTCATGTTCGAGCCATATCGACTATTTTTTGCTGCAACTTTAGCAAGGCCTCACTATCCTCGCTGACGCGACAGCGGGCATGTTCCTGTTGCAATTGTTTGAACGATGCGGGCGGCAGGTTTGTTTTTCGGGCGATCAATTCCCTTTGTATGGCGTTGGACAACAAGCGGATGTGTTGACGATCATTGACCTTTGCCAGCTGCTTTTTTTGCTGCGCATGAAAATAGTTGATATGCAGTTTTCTGAAATAAAACAGCCGGTCGATCCGGTTCTGCTTGACTTGAATAAACAACATTTTGCGTCGAATACGTTGCTTGGAAGAAACGTATTGGCGGACAGAATGGATGACTATTTTTGCCATCCGCAGTAAGCCGGCGAAGCACAGCAACGCCAATGCGCTTAACAGCATGACCGATCCTAATGTGAACAGGGCCTCCGGCAGAGCCGGCAGAGCTAACCAGACCAAAATTTTTGCCGTTACTAACAGTGTTAAGGCGGCAATAAAAAGAAAAGGAACAATAACTTTAATCACGATGGAACAGGAATGTCAGAGTCCTCTTATTAAAACATAAATAATAGGATCCAGCCTAATAGATGTCATCGATGTATATCGCCATCCAGGGCGCCCATCATGTGAGAAAAAGCGTTTGCAGGCATCATTTTCAAGCATTCGGTAAGTAGTTGTTTTTAAAGTAAAGAAAATACTTTCTCTATTTACTCATCAGTGTCCATTTAAGTTTCCATTGATGTTCTGCATCTATGTCCTGGAGATAATGTGCCTTGCTGCGTGAACCGTAGGCCGCCGGTGTGCCGTCCCGGTACACGAGGCGCTGGCTGGCAATTGAAGCGACCCTGTCGCCGGGGGTGATGATGCCGGTTAAATTCAACGGGTCGGCGCAGTTGATAACGGACAGTTCGCCGGTTTTCGGTTGTTTGCGGATATTCCGCAGGGCGTTAAGGGCCTCGGGCAAGGCGAATTGTTCGCCGGCAAAACCCTGTACGAAGCGGCCTCCGCGTAATTCGCCGCGCGCTTCCAGACGCCGGTAAACATACAGCAGTTCGCGCCAGGACGGGATGCCTTCTTCATTATCGAGGATTTTGCGGAATACCACACCATATCGCAAGAGCAGCGTTCGTGCGATATGTTCAACCGTCTGGCTGGATGAGTCAGGGGAAGCCCGCTGAGGCCGCAGCAATGACCAGCGCCCGGCTGCGGCGAGAGGATCATGGACGGGATAACGCCTGCTGCGCCGATGCAGAATTTTTTGCGGCGTCACCAGCGTGCGCAGCCCTTGATAACTGTCGGAAGTAATCAGGCCGGAAGCGGCCAATTCACCCAAGGCTTCTTCAAGCTGCGTTTTCAGCAGCCCGGTTTCATTGATCAGTTCCTGAAAAAAACTGGCGCCCCATTGTTTTAATGCGGCATAGACTTTTTGTGCATTTCCGGACAGATCGGGATTCTCTTTATCCGGCAGCGGCGAGAATTCGCGCCAATAGCCGAGATTGACCCGCTCGATCAGGGCGATCGATGTGGTTTTCCCCGCCGATCTGGGGTTAGTACCGGCAGGCTGCTTCAATCTTAACCAGATGAATTTGCCTGAGTTGCACAGTTGATCCAGTTCCGAGGCAAAATAAGGTTTTATTCGGCGCGGCAATACGTCCGATTCCCAGCAGACGGCAGGTAACTGGCAACCTTCCAGTTGCCGCAATGTCTTTGCCAATGCGGCTTCTCCAGCCAGCGGATCGTGCAGGCCATGCCAGCGGAATAAAAAGCGCATGAAATCCGACGGCGCGACCGGTTCGATTTCGCTGCGCAATTGTTTCAATGTGTAGCGATGGATGCGCGCCAAAAGACCCCGTTCGCACCATTCCGTCACCGGACAGCCCGGCGTGAATTGCCCTTGAAGGACGATGCCTTGCTGCTCCAAAGCCAACAGAGCCTGTTCGATTGGCGGTGCGGAAAGTCCCAAAGGTTCTGCTAGCTGCATGGCCGTGACAGGCCCGAGCCCTTCCATCCGGCTGTGTATCAGTTCACGTAAACTGCTTTCCGGTGTTATATCGCCTGCCTCTATAACCGGCGATACGGCGGGCGACAGGTTCGCGTCCGGAAACAAGGCCAGTAACTCGTGCAAGCGTTCGGCCGCGACCCACAGGTGTTGTCCGTTGGTTAAGATTAACTCGGTTGCCCTTTGGCACGCAACCAATTGCTCGAAGAGGGCTGACCAGCTCTGGGCGCCATGATGCGGTTGACCGGACAGAGGACCGCGTTCGCCCTCCTGTTGGGTCAGGAAACCAAGTATCACCAGGGCATCATGCAATTCATCTTCATTTCTGGCATCCGGCCAGGCCTCATGGCGCACACGTTCGATAGCCTCAGGATTCAGCCGGCCGATTTCCGCTGCTTCTTTTGGGCTGCCGAAACGCCGTTGCTGTATCGCCAGTGTACGCCGCTCTTCGGCCGGGGCGTCGTCGAGAAAGGCATAGGGTCTGGCGTTGATGATTTCCAGCGCCATGGGTGACGGCGTCGTCAGTTCGCGGGGGATGATCCTGATCGTACCGTTTTCGATGCCTCTCAGTAATTGCTGCAGGCCGTCGATATCCATCAGTTCATGCAGGCAATCCCAGATGGTTTGATTAACCAGCGGATGGCCTGGCACTTCCCGGTCGCCGGCGATATTTTCAAAACAGGCCAGCTGGTCGGGGAAAATGACGGAAATCAGATCTTCGGCATCATTACGCTGAAAGGGTGCAGGCACTTTTTTACCGGCCCGGTTGCGCGGGATTGCCAGCGCCGTATTGGCAACCCAGCGCCAGCGCGTCGGAAACATCGGCGCCGCCAGCAACGCCTGTACCAGAATATCTTTAACCGTATCGGATTTAAGATAACCCGCCGGTTCGATTAACGGAAAGCTGTGCGTCGGCCCCAGCGATAGAACGATATTGTCTTCGCTGGCGGCCGCCTGGAGTTCGAAATTGAAACGGCGGCAAAAGCGCTTGCGTAGCGACAGGCCCCAGGCCCGGTTGATTCGGGAGCCGTAAGGCGAATGGATAACAAAGTGCATATCGCCGGTTTCATCAAAAAATCGCTCGAAGACGATGGTGTGCAGTGTCGGCAATACCGTCAGCGCGGCTTTTGCGGTCGACAGATAGGTCTGCAATTGTTCGGCCGCCGCGGCGGGCAGAGCCAGTTCGTTAAAAATAAAGTGGCGGGCGGCTTCGGTGCCCTGTTCCAGCAATCCGTCGATTTTTTCCGATAAGTCCGAGACCGCTTCTGACAGTTCGATAGTGCGTCCGGGCGCTTCACCGAACCAGAACGGGATATTGGGAGGCTGGCCGTGGGCATCCTCGACAAACACCTTGCCCTGTTCGATTTTGAGCATCCGGTAGGAATTATTGCCGAGTTGAAAGATATCGCCCGGCAGACTTTCGAAAGCGAAATCTTCGTTCAGGTTTCCGACAAACAGGCCTTCCGGCTGCAAAATGACATCGTAGTCGAACTGGTCCGGTATCGCCCCGCCGTTCAGCAGCGCCGTCAGACGAGCGCCTTTCCGGCTACGGAGCATGCCGTGGACGGCATCGCGATGGATATACGCGCCCCGGCGTCCGCGCCGGGTGTGGTAGCCGTCGCTGAGCATTTTTACGACATCGGAAAATTGTTGCTCGGTTAACGACCGGTAGGGCCAGGCGACCGTAAACGCTTGATAGAGTTCCTGCTCGCGCCATTCCCGGCAGGCGACTTCGGCGACGATCTGTTGCGCCAATACATCCAGGGGATGTTCCGGTATCTGGATTTTATCCAGTTTATCCTCGGCAATGGCTGCCAGCAGGGCCGTGCATTCGAGTAAATCGTCACGCGATAGCGGAAACATCCGGCCTTTGGGCGTGGCATTGAGTTTATGGCCGGAGCGGCCCACCCGCTGCAGAAAGACGGAGATACCGTGAGGCGAACCCAACTGGCAGACCAGATCGATATCGCCGATATCGATACCCAGTTCCAGGGAAGCGGTGGCGACCAATGCTTTCAGTTGTCCCTGTTTTAATCGTTGTTCGGCGGATAGCCGATGTTCCTTGGCCAGGCTGCCGTGATGGGCGGTCACTGCCGTTTCGCCCAGTCGTTCGGCCAGGGCGGCGGCGGCCCGTTCCGCCAGGCGCCGGGTGTTGACGAAAATCAGCGTGGTGTGATGTTCCAGTATCAGCTGTTCCAGGCGATCGTATATTTCAGTCCAGACTTCACCGGCCATGACCGCTTCCAGCGGCGAGCCGGTGACTTCAATACGTAAATCGCGCCTTCTGACATGGCCGGTATCGATGATCGTACAGGGAATGTTGCGATTGCCGTTCAAGTAATGGGCGATGGCATTCAGCGGTTTTTGCGTCGCCGACAGGCCTATGCGCACGGGAGGCCGTTCGGTCAGCCGGGTGAGCCGTTCCAGCGACAGCATCAAATGAGCGCCCCGTTTGTTACCGGCCAGCGCATGAATTTCATCGATGATCACGGTGCTGACGGGTTTTAGCATCTCCCGTCCGGATTCCGAGGTCAGCAGGATATACAACGATTCGGGCGTTGTGACCAGAATGTGCGGATGAAAACGTTTCATCGCCGTGCGTTCGGCCTGAGTGGTATCGCCGGTCCGGGTCTGTGCGCGTATGGCGATACCGGGCAGGGAGGATTCCAGCAGGGCCATGCCAATTCCGTTCAAGGGCAGTTCCAGATTTTTATGGATATCGTTGGATAGCGCTTTTAACGGTGAAACATACAGAATACAGGTTTCATCGGGCAAGGAGGATTCCAGACCTCTTTTGACCAATTGATCGATAACCGCCAGAAATGCAGCGAGCGTTTTTCCAGAGCCGGTAGGCGCGGCGATCAATGTCGATTGCCCTGCCTGGATCGCCGGCCAGGCTAGGCGCTGAACGTCCGAAGGAGCCTTGAATTGACCGATAAACCAATCGGCAACAACCGGGTGAAATGAATTTAACGCTTGAATCATTGAGTCGTTGATTTAAACCAGTGTGTTTGAACCTTAAAATCCGGCGTTCCTCTATAAGCAAAAGAGAAAACGAGAGCGCCGAATTTTGATATACAGTGAGTCTCTTATGCTAACTTAATTATCCCGATTTTCAGGCAATTAGTTATGATATGCTGTAACTCCTGAATAGCGGTCATTTTATTAAACCCTTATGATGATAGCCATGGATCAGATCAAAGATATCCCTGCCGCCAAGATTATTATCGTCGAATCAGATCGCACTGATGACGCCATGGTCAGTCGTTCGCATATTAAATATATCAATGTTTCCGCCGCCAAATTCTTGGGCTATGGCGTGCACGAGCTATTGGATAAAAACCTTGATATTATTTATCCGGACGGAAATCAAAGGGAATCATGGCAAACCGCTATCGCCAAGTTGACCGCCACAGGGACGGCCAATAGTTTTTCAGGACAAATTGTTAATAAGGACAACACCGTCATCCCGGTATTCATATCGCTGATGGCTTTACGCGGACAAAATCGTTACTCGGGCAACATCCTGGTTTTACTTCAGGAGATTAGCAGGCCTGCGAAACATGATGTCGAACCGCTTATCTCGGAAAAGGACAGCCCTGATAGCGCCTATCAGTGCCGGGAAGTCGAGTCCGCACTGGTCGAAAGTGAGGAGCGTTTCCGGCAAATGGCGGATATGGCCGGGGAATGGTTATGGGAACAAGATCCCGACGGTTATTATATTTATAGCAGCACGGCAGTTAAGCAGATTTTAGGCTTCTCTCCAAATGAAGTCATCGGCAAACACTATACCGAGTTTTTAACCGTTCAGGATAAAAAAGCTCAGCAGACCTATGCAGCAATCCACCTACCCTTTTATGGTCTGACCAATCATTATCAACATAAGGACGGGCACCAGGTCATCACCGAATCGACCGGCTTGCCGATTATTGACGCGGCCGGGAAATTGCTAAAATGGCGAGGCGTCGACCGGGATATTACCGCAAGAAAACAATTTCAGGATGCGCTGATTGAAAGTGAAAAACGCATCCGGATGATCATAGAAAGTTCTTTAAGCGCCATCGTGATCATGGATTCTTATGGCATGATTACCGACTGGAATTCTCAGGCGGAAAAAATATTCGGATGGTCACGGAGTGAAGCGGTCGGTCAACCGCTTGCCCAGTTAATTATTCCGCAACGGTTCCGCGATGCCCATCGCCGGGGGCTGCAGCGCTTTCTGAATACGGGGGAGGGGCCGCTTTTGAATCGGCTGATCGAGCAGTTCGCCATGCGCCGGGATCAAACGGAGTTTCCCGTCGAACTCAGCATCTCGACGATGAAAGAAGGCAATGCCTATAGTTTCAGCGCTTTTATTCACGATATCAGTTCCAGAAAAGCGGCGGAACGGGAAATTCGGCAAGGTCAGATCAAATTGGCAATAGCCAGAAATGAAATCAACATTGCCCGCCAGATACAGGCCTCCTTGTCTCCTTCGGTGCCGATAGAAACCGAACATTTTGAAGTGACCGGGTTTTGTTTGCCCGCTGATCAGGTTGGCGGCGACTATTTTGATTATTTTTATCGTAAGGATCAATGTTTGGAAATGATTATTGCCGATGTGTCGGGGCATTCCATCGGTCCTGCCTTGTTTATGGTGGAAACGCGCAGTGCCATCAGGGCGCAGGCCAGCGGGCATGAAACGCCGGCGGAAAAAATGACCTTGCTGAATCAATTTCTTTTTGAAGATTTGAATAAATCTGATTTTTTCATCACGCTGTTTTATTTGCAATACGACAGCAGCAATCGGCAATTATGTTTTGCCAATGCCGGGCATCCTCCGCCGTTGTTATTTCAACCCGCTAAAAATGCCTGCACTAAACTCGATGCGGACGGGTTGATACTGGGTGTCGATAAGGATGTCAGATTTGAAGAGATAACAACGACATTGGCCAGCGGAGATGTTGTTTTTCTTTATACCGACGGCTTAACCGAAGCAGAAAATGACCAAGGGGAATTTTTTGGCATTGATCGGGTCATCGACATTTTCAGCAGGTACTCCGGTAATTACCCCAGAGAAATTATTGATAAGATGTTGATTGAACTGCAACAGTTTTGCCGAAGCGAAAAATATAATGACGACATTACCCTGATGGTCTTTAAATGCCGATAAGGATTTTGTATTTCTTGCACAATAACGGATCGTACCGCCATTTAGTGATGCAGGCGATAACTAAGCATTTCACAGATAGTTACAACTCAAGATTTAAGCCATATCAAGTAAAGACAATGTAATTCATTGATAATGAATGTATTAGTTAATGCTTGAAAATCGAAATTATAAAATTGGTACAGAATTTGCTTGAATTAATGTAAAGCGTACCCCATCTCTCATAAAATGAAGAGTAATGGCCGTCATCATGTTGTCATAAACTTAATTTAAGCTGTCATTGATACAATAGCTTTTCCATCAGTATGATCGGAGGATAAGTCAATGTTAACCCTATTTACATCCATAACTGAATTTATAGATACCCGTTTTTCCTGGCAGGCCCTCCTGACCGGAGAAATGGCGACCATTTTAATGGTATTGGTATTCGCGATTTTATCAAACCTCGAGCTAGATTCGCCTAAACTGGATCAGCCCCGTGATCGATTGACAAAATCCTATCAAACCAATTTGGGCATGTTCGTTTTCAACAATATACTGGTCTCGATTTTGTCGATTTCATCGTTATTGATTCTGATCGACAGGTATTCCGGGACAGGTCTCTTGAGCACCCTATCCAGCCCTGTATTGAAGGCGGTCCTGTCGTTTTTGCTGCTCGATTTATTCCTTTATCTCTGGCATAAAGCCTGTCACAGTTTTGACGGTCTCTGGATGTTTCATAAAGTCCACCATAACGATCCTTACATTAATGTTTCGACCGCTTTCCGGATTCATCTGGTGGAACTGATCATCACCGGCATCCTGAAAGCAATTTATGTGGTCTCGCTTGGCATCGATAAAAAGGCCCTGCTTGTCTATGAAACAGTATACCCATTTTTTGTCATGTTCCATCATGCCAATACTTCATTCCGGGGTGAGTCTTTATTGGGGCATCTGGTGGTTACGCCCTATTTGCACCGCTTGCATCACTCGAAAGATCGCAAGGAGCACGACAGCAACTACGGCGCTATTTTTTCATTATGGGATCGCCTGTTGGGCACGTTGAAAAAAGCGGAACCGGCAGAAATCGGCATCAAAGGGGATTCGCCGCAAACTCTTTTGGGCCTGATTAAATTCGGATTCACAGTGCCTGCACCGGTACCTGCCGTCCCTTCACGCGGGATCGGCGTCAATATTAATGCAATGATTGCGGAAGCCGCTTATTACAAGGCCGAAAGACGCTCATTTTCTCCAGGATATGAGCTGTATGACTGGCTGGAAGCCAAAAAAGAGATCTGCCGGCAGGTATACGGTAAAAACTGTGCCAACTTTTAGTGCTAGTCCGGGGCAGCGTTATTCGGTTTCGGGTACGCCGCCCCGGGTTAGGTGAATGGGATCCAGCAGTTTCTCCAGTTCTTCCCGGGACAAATCGGTCATTTCGGCCGCAACGTCAATGATAGGGCGGCCCTGGCGGTAGGCGGCCTTGGCGATGTCCGCGGCTTTTGCGTAACCGATGATTGGATTCAACGCGGTTATCAGGATAGGATTTTTGGCCAATGACCGGCTGACATTATCCTGGTTGACAGTAAAGCCGGCAATGGCTTTGTCGGCCAGGAGCCTGCCGGCGCTGCCCAGAATTTCGATGCTTTGCAGAACATTGTAGGCGATGACGGGCAGCATGACATTCAGTTGAAAATTGCCGGATAAACCGGCCACGGTAACCGTCGCATCATTGCCGATGACTTGAGCGGCGGCCATGGCCACCGCTTCCGGTATCACCGGATTGACTTTACCCGGCATGATGCTGCTGCCCGGCTGTAACGCAGTCAGTTCAATTTCACCCAGTCCGGCAAGCGGTCCGCTGTTCATCCAGCGCAAATCGTTGGCGATTTTAATGAAACTTACGGCAACGACTTTCAATTGGCCAGACAATTCAACCGCAGCATCCTGGCAGCTCAGGCTTTCACAGAATGAGTCATTAGGCTGGAAAGGCAATCCGGTTTCGTCACGTAACAGCGCAGCGAATTGTCCGGCAAAATCGGGATGGGCATTGATGCCGGTGCCTACGGCAGTGCCGCCCTGAGCGATTTTGTAAAGCCTGGGCAAGGTTCCATTGATTCTGTCTATGCCGTTGCGTATCTGCAAAGCCCAGCCGCCGATTTCCTGGCTGAACCGTATCGGCATGGCGTCCATTAGGTGGGTGCGTCCGGTTTTGGTGATGCTATCCAGCGATGCGGCTTTGGTTTCCAGCGTTTCCAACAGATGTGCCAGGGCCGGCAGCAGATGCCTTTGGCACTCGATTGCCGAACTGATATGAATGGCAGCGGGTATGACATCATTGCTGCTTTGACCCCGATTAACGTGGTCATTGGCATTGACAGGGATGCCGGCCCGCCTGGTCGCCAACGTAGCCAGTACCTCATTGACATTCATATTGGTGCTGGTACCCGAGCCTGTTTGAAACACATCGACCGGGAACTGGTCAGGGAATTCCCCGGCCATGATTTGCTCGGCAGCCGCGATGATGGCATCGGCCAGTTTGGCATCGATCTCGCCCAATTGACGATTGGTTTTCGCCGCCGTTTTTTTGATCAGGGCGATGGTTTTGATAAATGTGTGCGGCAGGGTCAGCCCGCTGACCGGAAAATTATTGATGGCCCGCTGGGTTTGTGCGCCATACAAGGCATCCACAGGGGTTTCCACTGTTCCCATACTGTCCTGTTCCAATTTGTATTTTTTTATCAAAACAGCCTCCCGTTAACGCTTGATGACCGGATACATTCCACTGATCTTTTAGGCGCCCGGCTTTCCGTCAGTGCTCTGATGTATCAGGTTGCAGACGCAGTCTTTATATGAATGCCGAGAAAGTTAGAGTCGGGCAACATTGAACCGGCGATAAATGCCAGACGCCATCACGATATGAATTCAGGGCTCAGGTATGGTGCTATCTAACAAATCAAGACCTGTAAATTAAGCGCAAGTTCAACGCTAGACGGATCGTCGGGCACCCTTCGTTGACGATTTGTTGTCAGGAAGGCACTTCAAATGACAGGAAGTGACAGCCGAATTCGGGAGCGACGCTGCGCCGCGATCAAGTGAGCCGAGACCCGGCGTTCCCCAATAGCCGTATGGCCTTGGTTAATTGCTTGAATAGGGAAGCGGACTTCACATCAGCCGGTAATAGGCATAAGCCAGCGATGCCATAAACAGAAATACCAGCCATACCGAGCCAAACAAAATAGAACGGTTGCGGGCCAGTGCAAGCGCATAGGCCGCTTTCAGCAAGTTGTTGCTGCCGCTGGCGAGAACGACCGCGGCGACGATGGCGGCATCCGGAACTGCGAATTTGCCGCTGAGCAACGCAAGAATAAACGGGTCGATATCGGTCAAGCCGACTGCTATGGCCAGATAATTAAGTCCGCTGCTGCCGAAATGACCGGTGACATAGTTCACCACGAAGGTAAAAACCATAAACAGAATCGCGAATAGTGCCGCCGTCGATAGTTCCAGCGGATGCTTGACGACAACCTCGTCATGCTGAGTCGGCGTGTGATTCCTGAATACGAGCAAGCCGGCGATTGCCGATAGCGACAGGACAATTATAACGGCAAACGGCGGCAATAATTTTTCCCCGGCCTCCCAGTCGAACAGGAAGATTATCGCCAGTAAGCGGATATACATCATGGTCGTGGCTATGATGAGTGCCGAAGACACATCTCTTCCCGCTGCCGCCAAATTATGCGCCCGGCGTCCTATGATGACTGTGGTAATGGTGCTGGAGTAGAGTCCGCCCAGGATAGCGGTGATCAACAGGGTCCGCCTTTTGAAAAAATAACTGTGTATCAGGTAACTCAGATAGGAAATGCCGGAGACGATGATCACCGCAAGCCAGACCTTGTAATAGGTTACCGGCAAAAACGGAGCGATCGGCTGATTGGGCAGCAAGGGCAGAACGACACCCGAAATAATCAGAAACTTGGCAAGGGTAACGACTTCATCGCTCGCCAGTTGATCGGAAAAGCGGTGGATCAGCGGTTTTTCACCGAGAATCAGAATCAAGACCACGATAAAAAGCATCAGAAACCAGTTCGGAAAAGCAATCGCTACCGGTCCGATCAAATAAATCAGCAGCGCCAGCGTTGCGCTGAATAACGAATAGACCCTTTCCGACGCAAGCCGCCAGTAATAAACCAGCACTAAAGCGCCCAGCAGCAAAAAACCGGCGGCAAACAGTATTCGGCCGGTATCGATGGAATACAGTAAAAACCCCAGCATGCCGATCAGGACAAAGGTTCGGGTACTTCCGAAATGGAATTTATACTGGTTGATCTGATGATAGCGCCGAAACTCCAGCCCAACGACAAAGGAAAAAGCCACCGTCATGACGAATTGCACGAGTAACGGTGGGATGGCATTATAAAATTCCATCAAAAAATCCTCAAAAAAGCGGGGTGCCGTTGATATTACACCTGTCACTCATGCCTTGCCAGATATCATCGGCGGCTTTTCAGCAAGTTTTAATCCGGCATCATGAGCGTCTGCAGAATAAGCAGCTTTTTCCGTGGAAGCGACAGGAGCTAGCGCACTTTGCAATCTTTCGGTTGTGCCTTATAATAATGACATTATTACGGTCATAAATTGAGGCAAATATGGCAAGCATCGATTTTTTACAACAGGTGATCAGCGATGAAGGTTTGGTGATGGCCAGTTCGCTGGCCAAGGTTTTACACATTACCCAAACCGATCTCGCCGAAGTCACCGGATTATCGCTCGATTCGGTTTCCAAGCGGGCAAGGCTTAAGAGCCGCGCCACTCAGGCGCGGTTGCGGGATACGGTGGAAATCATCAACCGCGTCTCCGAGTGGTCCGGCGGCGCCGGCCGGGCATTTGCGTGGTTCCGCTCGCAGCCGCTGCCGTCATTCGGTGATAAAACCGCCGAAGATTTGGTCAAAGAAGGCCGCGCCGATGCGGTTAAAGCCTATCTTGCCAGGATCGCCGACGGCGGCTACGCTTGAACATACCGCATAGCCGCTTTACCGGCATTGCCTATCGGGCGCATCACCCGATGTGGGCTTATACGCCGCTATCCGGCGAAGGCGCTAAAAAACATGGCGGACGCTTTAATCGGCCGGGCAGCCATGCGCTTTATACGTCATTGGATCCAACCACCGCATGGATGGAGGCGCAGCAGGGTTTTCCGTTCAAACCGCAGCCGATGACGCTGGTTGCCTACGAGGTGGATTGCGCCGATATCGCCGATCTTAACGATGCCGTAGCGTTGCGTCATGCCGATATTTCGTCGGCCGATCTCGGCTGCGCCTGGGAAGCACTGGCTTTACAAAAACAGGAGCCGCCAACCTGGCGGCTTGCCGATCGCCTGCAAGCCCAGGGTTTTGCCGGCATTGTGGTAAGGAGCTTCGCACCCGGCTGCACGGCTCAGAATCGCAATCTGATCCTATGGCAATGGAGCAACGCTGCCCCGCATTCGCTGCACGTCATCGACGATTTGGGCCGATTGCCGAAAACACGGGATTCGTGGGGACAAGTTTAATTTCCCCAGTTTTGATTATCATGAAATTGCCACTGACAGCGGCGACCGGCGCTCAAAACCAGGAGCTTGGTAGGGTACGCATTGATTTGGAGTAAGCGAAATGTCAACAGAACCTAACAGGCTACCTTTGAAAACTTAGGATGAGGTAAACTCATCACACCTTGGATCGTGACTTAGGAGTTTTTTCAATGAATGCAACCCACGAGGCACGTCCGCCGTTTCCTCCTTTCACCCGCGAAACCGCGGCACAGAAAGTACGCATGGCCGAAGACGGCTGGAACAGTCGCGATCCTCAGCGTGTCGCCCTGGCTTATACCGTCGACAGCCGATGGCGCAACCGTGCAGAATTTCCCGTAGGCCGGGAACAGATTATCGAGTTTCTGACGCGCAAATGGGCGAAAGAGCTTGAATACCGATTGATAAAAGAACTCTGGGCCTTCGACGGCAACCGGATCGCCGTCCGCTTCGCCTACGAATGGCATGACGACAGCGGCGACTGGTTCCGCTCCTACGGCAACGAGAACTGGGAATTCGATGAAAACGGCCTGATGCGCCGCCGCTACGCCAGCATCAACGACTTGCCGATCAGCGAGGCCGACCGCAAGTTCCGCTGGCCGCAGGGCCGCCGTCCTGACGATCATCCGGGGTTGAGTGAATTGGGGCTGTGAGTATTTATTAGCTCCTTGCAACTTGTCAGAGGTAAATTGCGAAGAAACGCTAACGTGGAGGTTACCGGCCCTGCGCGGCTTTATCGCGCAGCGGCCGGTGGACAGCAGGGTTATGCGTCGATGCTGGTCCCAGCAAGAGGTCAATGAATCGAGTGGCGATGCCTCGAAGTTGATGAACTGTCAATTCGGCTTCCCAGTTCTTTTCTTCAACAATCTTCCCGTCCTGCCCCCGAAGCATCTTCCCATTTTCATTGCGCACAGGAGCCATATTCCAGACCCGCAGTACTTTGATGTTGTTTTCCCCATCCCCGATGAACACGATGTTGAAGTGCGCAACTGCATTTCGAAGGTAACGAACGAGTTGATTAAGGTCTGTGACTTGTTGAAACTCGCCAGTGACTCTCGGGATTGGCCAGCCATCTCGACGCAATTCTTCGAGCGGGGTCTTGGGAATTGATTCAACATATTCCTGCTGCGGAAAGACTAGAAGGCCGAGCATAGAGTTTATTAGCTGCGTTACCTCGAAGACACCAGCATCAAGACTCTGAAGAGCTTCAATTGCCTCAAGGTTTTTTCGTGTCCGAAGAGCAAAGTCTCGGACCACTTCTTCATACATCATGGACAAGCCTCCGATGGTCTCGACGCATAACAAGTTATTATCCAGGTCCAGCTAACTTATATCTTTTCATATTTGATAGTCAAGAATGACCTTTAATACTTGATTTTCTAAACGGCATAACCCGCATTTTGTGAATGATAAACAGATCGGGAAAATTCCAAATGCTCATGATGCCGGGCAAAAAAATTTCCGAATCCTAAAAAAATAGCAAGTAGCCTCGATGGAGTGTAACGGAATCGAGGAAATCGAAGCCGCACTCCCTTCAATTTCGCTTTCTGACATAGCGGGAGACAACGAAAAGTTTCAACCATCAAATTCAGGTTCGCTGCACGCCGAGTCGGGAATAACATCCGCCGCCCAATCCAATGGTAACAAACCCTGCCTGACATACTGATGAAACGATGAATAGGGCCAATTGGCCACGTGCTTTACCCAGCCGTGTTTTACCGGATTGATGTGGATGTAATCGATATGACGGTACAGGTCGTCATCATTCCGAATCGTGTGTTCCCAATACCTGCGCTGCCATATCAAGGCACTGCCGTCTTTTCGCTTTTCAACCGGAATGCCGGATTTTTCAAGGCCTCGGCTAAAGTTTGATTTGATCGCTTTCCACCTGCCCGGATAATCCATGTCACCGGGCGGCAAGGTCCAAATCGTATGGAGATGGTCGGGCAGGATGACGATGGCGTCGATATGAAAGGGCCGGGAGTGTCGTGTTTTCCGAAAGGCCTGCCTTAAAATGTCGATGGATTGCGTCAATTGCCGGGATTGGCGATCCCGTATTGCGACGGTGAAAAAATAGGTGCCGCCAGGGACAAAGTTGCGTCGGTAGTTGACCATAACTATTAATGGGCTGGCATATAAGTCATGAAACTTTTACATCATTCTGCTTTTTGGTCAATTCATAAAGTGAAATACATTGGAGGTAGGAGGTAGCCTCGATGGAGTGTAATGGAATCGAGGAAAATTATGGCTTCTATCCCTCGATTCCGCTTTGCTGCATCGAGGCTACGAACTACTCGTTATGGATAACAAACGCCCCATTCTGCCAGCCGCCGCCCAGGGCTTTATACAACGCCACGAGTTGCAGCGATGTTTTCGCGTCGCTTTCGAAGAAACTGCTTTGCGCCTGGTACAGGACCTTCTCGGCCACGAGGACGTCCAAAAAGGACGTCAGGCCTCTGCGGTAACGTTCATCCGCGAGATCGACCGCTAATTGGCTGGCTTCGACGGCTTTGGCCAGTGTATCGCGCCGTTCCTGTTCGTTGGCGTAGGCGATCAAGGCATCCTCGACTTCCTTGAAGGCATCGAGAATGGTTTTTCGGTAAGCAATGAATGTTTGCTCGTAAAGGGCTTTTTTGCCTTTGATATTAGCTTGAAGCTTGCCCCAGTTAAAAATCGGCATGGTGAGGGTGGAGGCAATCGACCAGGATTTGCCGATCGGGGTGAAATCGGTGATCTTGAGGTTTTGCAGGCCGATGAAAGCCGCCAGATTGAACTTGGGATACAGCTCGGCGGTGGCGACCCCGATCTGTGCGTTTGCCGCCGCCAGTTGCCGTTCGGCGCTGCGAATATCCGGGCGGCGGCGCAGCAATTCGGAAGGCAAATCGGCCAGTGCCGGATTCGCCGCCGCAGGTATCGGGCCGGTTTGCTCTAAGCGGACCAGCAGGGCGCCGGGTTCCCTGCCTAATAAAATACTCAGCGCATGAATGGCGGTTTTTTCGGCTGTCTCGTAAACCGGCAATAGTGCACCGGTGATTTCAAGCTGTGATCTCGCCTGCGCCACTTCCAGGTCGGATGCCAGTCCGGCTTTCTGGCGCGTTTCGGCCAGCGCCAGCGTGTCTTGTTGGGAAATGATATGTTTCCGGGTGACGGCGATGAGCTGTTGATTGCTGCGCACATCGATATAGTTGCGTGCGACTTCGGCCAAAAGAGTGACCTGCAAGTCCTTGCTGTTCTCCTCTTCGGCTGCTATCGTCGCATCGGCGGCCTCAACCGACCGTCTTATCCCGCCGAACAAATCGATTTCCCACTGCGCGTCGAAACCCATCTGGAATATGTTGATGATTTGTTGTCCGAACCCGAATCCGCCGGCTGCTGAAGATCCGCCGGTTTGACCGAATGAAGTGGCGTTAAGCCTGCGGCTGACGTTATTCCGGGCATCCAGGCTGGGCAGCCCGGCAGCGAAGGCAATCGTACGCTGGGTGCGGGCTTCGCGGATGCGCGCCGCCGCCTGCTGCAAATCGAGATTGGAGTGAACGGCATCATTGATCAACCCGTTTAACATGGGGTCGTTAAAGGTTTTCCACCAGTCCGAATAGGTGTTCGGGGTTTTAGCCTTGGCCGTTTTTGCTGCGCTCCAATGCCTGGGCGTCACCACTTCCGGCGTCACGTAATCCGGCCCGACGACGGCACAGCCGATCAGCGTAACACCCAGCAAGGGCATGCAAAAGCCGGCCTTCATGATGGCGCGCCTGTCTGGCTAGGCATTTGGCTTGCTTCCGCGGGAGTCTCGATGAAGACGTCCATTTGCTGGCCGGCATAAGCCGGCATGCTGGCTCGTTCGAAGCTGTACAGGGCCTGCAGGACGCGCGTATCGACCCGTTCGCTGCTGTCGCCGGTGAGGGATTTCTTCGGTATCACATAAGGTTCCAGCCAGACCAGTTTCAAGTCGGTATGAAACCGACGGTTGCCGCGCAGATAGGCGACCGCCTTGCTTTCCTTGCGGAAACGCCAGGCGTCGTTTTCATCGATGTCGACGCGGATATGGAGCTGATCCATATTGCCCATCAGGATCAGCGGCACGGACAAATTACCTGCCTGGGCAAATTCGCCGGGGCGAATGTTGACCTGCAGAATTTCCCCGTTCGACAGCGCGCGCACCGTCAGCCGGTCCAGCGTGGTCCGTACCGCATCCAGACTGGCTTCCGCCTGTCTGACCTGGGCACGGGCGCTGGCCACGGCGGCTTTGGCGATCAACACGGCGTTCCGCCTGTTCTCGAGTTCTTCGGTGCTGATGGCGCGCCGGTCGGTTACCGCCTCGATCAATTTCAATTGGGTATTGGCATCGGTCCAGGATGCTTCGGCTTCGGCAACACCGGCTCTGGCTCTGTTCAAATCAGCCAGCTTGATGGCTTGATCGGCCAGCGCCTCTCTGTCGTCGATCCGGAATAAAATGTCGCCGGCTTTGACTTGATCGCCGACCTGAACCGCCACCGTATACACGATGCCCGGCAAGGACGTGCCGATGGCAATATTCTGGCTTTTCGCTTCAATAATGCCCGATCCGGCAATAAAGTCCTTGAAGGGCGCCTCGGCCGGTTCGGCTACGGGATCGGCGACCGGCGTCGGCTGATTGCCGACCGCAACGGTGTAGACGCCGAACAGGAAACCGGCGATGGCCAGGGCGGGAAGGGTATATTTGGGTAACATGTTCGACTCCTCGGAAATATCGATTTAAAGTTCCGCCGCCGAATTCACCAATTTATTGATGCGCCCGTCGTCCATTCGGGCGATGCGGTCGGCAAAACCAAAAATGCGGTCATCGTGGGTGACAATGACCAGGGCGCGATCCTTTTGCAGAGCCACCTCTTTCAGCAGTTCCATCACTTGCTGCCCTGTTTCGTGGTCGAGGGCGCTGGTGGGTTCGTCGCACACTATCAGCCGCGGGCTATGCACGAGCGCTCGGGCAATGGCCACCCGCTGTTGCTGGCCGCCGGAAAGCTGTGAGGGCAGGGACGTGATGCGCGTTCCCAGGCCGACACGGTCCAGGATTTCTGCGGCTTTGCGGTAAGCTTGCTGGCGTTTCATGCCGTTAATAATAAGCGGAATGGACACATTCTCGGCGGCATTGAGGGTCGGCAGCAGATTGAAAGCCTGAAACACGAAGCCGACATTGCGCGCCCGAAAATTCAGCTTGTCCTTGCCTCGCATATGCAGAAAATCCTCGCCGAATACTTCGCAACGACCTTCGTCCTGATCGAGAATGCCGGCGATGACCGAGATCAGCGTGGTTTTGCCGCAACCGGAAGGCCCCACCAGCATCATCAGCTCGCCCATGCGGATTTCCAGATCGATGCCGCTGAGAGCGGTCACTTTTTGATCGCCGGTATCATAGGTTTTGATCACGTTTTCGCAGCGCACCGCCAATTGAGTCGTGTTCATGGCGTTAACTCTTGAAGACAATGGCAGGTTCCAGCTGGATGACTTTACGGATGCTGATCAGGGCGGCGAAGATGCTGATCAGCGTCACGCCCGCGCCGCTGAAAACGAGCAATTGCCAGGGAAATTTAAAGGCCAGAATGGTGTTGCGCATGGCGTAGCCAAACAGCGACGTCAGGCCGACGCCCAGCCCGTAGCCGATACTGCCGACCAGGGTCGCTTGCAGCAGGATCATCCGCAACAAGGTCCAGTTGCTCGCGCCCATGGCTTTCAGGACGCCGAATTGCTTAAGATTTTCCAGCGTGAAATTATAAAAAGTCTGGCCGGCGATGGCCGCGCCGACAATGAATCCCAGGGTCACCGAGATGCCGAAATTGATCGGGATGCCGGTGTTTTTCATAAAGTAGTTGAAAGTGATCGTTTTGAACTGCTCCTGGGTATAGGCGGCCAGGCCGGTGGTATCCCGGATGCGCCGGGTCAGCATGCGGAGATCCTCGCCGGCCTTGGCCTTGACCAGTATGAAAGACAGCAGTTTCCGTTCCTTGGGCGCATAGCCGATCGCGCGCGAATAGGTCGTGTAGATCACCGGCTGGGACTGAAATGTTCTCGTCGTCCTGGCGATGCCCACGACAATGGCGCGTTTGTCGTTCAATTCCAGGTTATCGCCGATCTTGAGTGGAATCGGTTTGCCGCCGGCTTTGGTGGACGGATTGGCCAGTTTGTCGATGGCGCCGTCGATATCGACGATAATGCCATCGCTACGGCGTAAATCCTCAAGCCTTCCTTCGAGCATGATGGGCGGGCCGCCGATCAGGGTGGTATCGTCCAGGCCGATGACATTGCAGGTCTGGAAGGTACCGTTGGCGAGCCGCGCCTTGAGCAGACCCTTGTACAACGGCATCGCCCATTCCACACCGGAAACCCCGCGCACCCGGAACAGCTGAGTATCCTGCATTGGCTTGATGTCATCGACGAATTGCACTTTCGGGTCCATCACCCAAATATCGGGAAGACCCACATCCGAGATGAAGCTGAATGATCTTGTCATAAGCCCGATAAAAATCGCCGGTTGCTGGGTCATGATCAGGGAAGCAAAGGTCAGGCCCATCACAATACCCAGATATTTGCCCCGATCGCCCATGAGCATTTTTAGCGCAATGTAATTCATGCTGTTATTCCCCTTTGTTCATGCGACAGCTGCTTGAAGGCAGCCAGCGAAAAGCGGGCAATGTGCTTTGCGGAGCGATCAATTTCTTCCGGGCTGGCGATCACGTCGGGGCAGATTCGGTCGATGATGGAGCGGGAATGCTTGAACATCAGGCATTGACCCAGAATACCGAGTATGAATCGATGCAGATCGGTTTTGCTCCAGCCCGGCCCGAGCAGTTCCGGAACGATAGTTCCCAGCATTTCGAAGTGAGGAATAATGGCAATTTTTATGATTTCATCCAGGGCGCTGGTCGGGTCCGCGATCTCACGGGCGATGAGTTTGCCGTGATAGCCGAGATTGCTTTCGTCCATCAGCTTATGCAGAAAAACACGGATGAAACTGGTGAGGCGCACTTCGGCTGATAGAGTGCTATCCAGCGCGTCATCCATCGGATAACGTTGGCCCGCCTGGCGGAACGCGAAAGCCAGGGACTCGGCATATAAGGAGGCCTTGTTGCGAAAGTGATAGTTGACCGAGGCCACGTTCACGTCGGCCTGAGCGCAGATTTCCCTTACCGAGGCGTCCTTGAAGCCGCGTTGAGCGAAAATCTCGACCGCTGCGATCAATATGCGGTCTCGGGTGGAATCGGGGCTTGCGATGTCATTCATTATCTTAGCCATTCGATTTAAACATATGTTTAAATCGAATGTATAAAACGTCTGATTAAATGTCAAGATTCTTTTTTTTGAAGGATAGAGTCGGGCCGCTGCGCTAGGCAAACAGATGGATTGAGATAATCTCAATGGTTTGATCCAATGTCAGGTTTTCATGTTCACCGACAATGTTGTGCGCGGGGATGGGATATTTCAGGTCTATGCCATAACGCCCCGCGATCTGGCCAAAGGTATAGATATAGGTGGACAGGGCAGGATCGTTAAACGCGCAAAGATCGATGGCTTGATAGTGCGGTTCCTGATTATTCAGCGCAAAGGTATTTTCACCGTAACGATGCATCAGTTCCAGCAGCAACAGCTTGAGCGGGGTGTCTTTATCGATAGCCCAGACATTCATGGCGGCTGAATGGTTAAATTTTTTTCACAACAACGGGTTTAGGGCAGGGAAAGCGTGCGCATCGAGTATGTAATTTGTGAATGGACCACAGCGACAGTAAAAAACTCAGTACGGCGCTGCCGGCAATCCATAAATCGGCGTATCCGGCATGATCCTCCAGCAGCCAGTCGGCGATGCCGGCGCCGGTAAACAGCGCTATTAACGGCAGCAGATACACTAACAAGGCGGCGCGAAGCAACAGGTTTCCGTCGATAGCGACCGCGACGGTATCACCGGTCTTGAGTTGAATGCTGCTTTCAACCGGAACCGGCTTTTTCCTGAGAACGCTGCCGAGGGCGTGAGTTGTACATGACGCTTTTTGCCGGCATCCGCCGCAGGCGTCTTGCTGACTCCCTTCCACCCAGACCTGACGGTTTTCAATTTTTACCACGACGGCTAATTCTTCTATCATCGCTATCACCATTCAATCGATCAGGGACAGATGCTTTTCGGCAAAATTTAATCCCAAGCCTTGGTCAGCATGGTTAACCATGCATCCAGTCTTGCAGGTGTCAGTTCTTTCTGGTTTTCCTGATCCAGGGCCAGACCGACAAAGCGGCTATCAATGATCGCTTTAGAGTTTTGAAACCGGTAACCTTCGGCATCCCAGGCGCCAATCATCGTCGCGCCGCATTGTGCAAACCGCTCATGCAGATAAAACATGGCGTCTACGAATTCATTGGGATAACCTTTTTGATTGCCAAGCCCGTAAATGGCCACCTTTTTGCCGCTGAAATCCTGACCTGCCAGCGTCGGCAAAAATTCCTCCCAGCTTTCGGTGGCGTTACCGGTCGACAAGCCGGGCAACTGGCCTTCGCCATAAGTGGGCGTGCCTAAAATCAGGGCGTCGCAGGCCAGCATATCGGCCACGCTGGCATTGCGCACATTCACCGGTTTGGCGGCCGTAGCAGAACCCAGCATGCTTGCAATGTCTTTAGCAATCCGCCGGGTATTGCCGGTATCCGTGCCGAAAAAAATGCCTACTTTAGCCATGCTGTCCTCGCCAAGTGAATGTGCTTTCAATAATAGCCAGTAGGTGCGAATTTATTTGCACCTACTGGGACAACTGTAATCTCTGTGTCAATGCTGTATTTGCAGCAGCCCGCTTTCCCGGTTGAGCTGTTGCTGCTGCCATTCATCCGGGGTATAGGCTTTAACGCTGACGGCATGAAGTTTGCCTGACGACAGGGGTTTTGTTAATGTTGCCATGACCAGCTGCTGTTTTTTTACCGATGACAAATCGCCAAATTGCGGACTGACCACCGTAATCACCAGATCGCAGCCTTCGCCGTCGACCATCACGCTGGCATCGCTGAGGCCTTGCCGCACCAGTTGTGCAACTTCGCCGGCGGTTAATGCGCCGTTTGCGGCTGGCGCATTTGCCGGCACGGCAGTCTTCAATAACGGTAATAAGCTGCCGTTGTTGGACATTTCTTCAATGATATCGCAGCCGCCGGCCAGTTCTCCGTTAACAAACAGTTGAGGATAGGTCGGCCAGTGGGAAATGCTCGGCAGCTTTTCACGAATAAAAGGCGCTTCCAGGACATTGACATAAGCGTATTGGATATGGGTCGCATTGAGCAGGCCGACCGCTTTGGCGGAGAATCCGCATTGAGGATTCGCGGGTATGCCTTTCATGTAAAGGATGATCGGATGGTCTGCCAGTTGCTTGCGGATTTTGTCTTCGGTTTTCATGGTTGTCTCTTTAAAATTAAATCTATTTATTATTTGGTCAGGAGTAACCCGTATGCGGCGCAGCGGAATACGGGTATTTCGTGCCACAATCATCCCGGATTCCGCAAAGCTCCATCCGGGCTACGTTAGCTTTTATTGCTGCCCGGCCTGTTGCCTGAGTTTGGTTTCGGCTTTTGTTATCAGCCTGATCTCGCCTTCCCCTTTGACGACATCCGCATCGACAATGCATTGGATGACGTCGTCGGTTGAGGGAATATCAAACATCGTTTTTCGCAGGATCTGCTCCATGATGCTGCGCAGACCGCGTGCGCCGGTTTCCCGTTCCATGGCTTTTTTGGCGATTTCAACCAGGGCGTCCCGCTCAAAGGTCAGTTCCACGCCTTCATAGGCAAACAGTTGCTGATATTGACGAACCAGCGCATTTTTAGGTTCGGATAACACCTGAATCAATGCCTCCACGTCCAGGGGTTCCAGGGGCGCCAGCACCGGAAAGCGGCCGATAAACTCGGGGATCAGGCCGAACTTCCGTAAATCGCTGGGTTGAGTCGCATTCAGCAAGTCTTCCAGCGCCGGTTTTTCGGCCGGATTGTTCACTTCGGCATGAAATCCGATTGCGGAATTGGTCGGCACCAAGCGTTTTTCGACATGTTTTTCCAGGCCCGGAAAGGAGCCGCCGGCAATAAACAGGATATTGCGCGTATCGATCGTGGTTTCGCCGTCCTTGTTGCGTTGGCCTTTGCCGGAAATCTTGACGTGGGAGCCTTCGACTAGCCTGAGCAATGCCTGTTGCACGCCTTCGCCGGATACATCGCGGGTTCCGGTCTGCTGTTCGGGACTGCGGGCAATTTTGTCGATTTCATCGATATAAACGATGCCCCATTCGGCGTTAGCCATATTGCCCTCCGCGACATCCAGCAATCTGACCAGAATATTTTCCACATCATCGCCGACATAACCGGCCTGCGTCAGTGTCGTCGCATCCGCCACCACAAACGGCACGCCGACAATTTTTGCCAGCGTGCTGGCCAACAAGGTCTTTCCGGTGCCGGAGGGGCCTATTAACAGAATGTTGGATTTGCCGATTTCCACATCCTTGTCAAAATCCCCCAGACCCGCATCGCCGCTTTCGTGCTTGAGGCGTTTGTAATGGTTATAAACGGCAACGGACAATATTTCCTTGGCAAGATGCTGTCCGATAACATATTGGTCAAGATGCTCCTTTATTTTTGCCGGGGTGGGCAATGCGCCCTGCATATCGGATAGTTCCTTTTTCCGGCTCCAGTTGGTGACAACCTGATGCGCCAGTAACACACAAGCTCCGCAAATATGGCCCTCGGCGCCGGCAATCAGGGGCACGGATGGAGACTGATCAATGCCGCAAAATGAACAGTGTTTGATTTCTTTGTCGCTCATGTTCTGTTTTCCCCGGATTCAGGTATCGGTAAACCGGCTAACCAGGCGCGCTGGCAGGTACGCCGGGCGCGTTCTTTCATTAGCTGGCGAATTTTCGGTGTCGCTTTTGCCAGGGAAACGGTTTCCGGCTTTTGTATACTCTTGCATAACAGCACATGAAAACCGATTTCTGATTTGACCGGATCGCTGACTTGGCCCGCCTTTAAGCCGAACAGCACCTCATCCAGTTCAGGATAAAGGGTGCCGCGCGATACCGTGCCCAGAACCCCGCCTTGCATGGCCGTTGGGCATTCCGAATGCTTCAATGCCAGGTCGGCAAATTTGTACGGTTTTTTATGCAGTTTGTCGGCGATTTCCTGCGCGCGCATGAATGCCGTCTCATAGGTGTTTTCAGGATAATCCGGATTGATGCTGATAAAGATATGGCAGACTTCACGCCGTTCAGGAAGACGGAATTGATCGGCATGCAGATGGTAATAGATGCCGATTTCGACCTCGCTGATAGCCGGCGCTCGGCTGGCAATCAATTCCAGCACGGTATTCACTTTGCACTGGCGATGCAGGGCGGCCATCAGGCTGGCCTGGTCGAGCTTATTTTTTTCCAGATCGCCGAAAAATGCAGCCTCATCCTGATAACGGCCGCGTATCTCCTGATAGGCCTGCTGCAATTCCCGTTCGGTAATGATCACCGAAGCCGCCTCCGGCGCATTCAGCACTTTGCTTTCAATCCTGAATTCATTCAAGGCCTGAATTTTTGCCCGCTTAAACTCGTCTTTCGCCAGTTCAGCGGGCGATTTTTTAAATAAAATTAAAGCCGCTCTTAATAAATTGTAGGTTTCGGGCTCGGCAGGTTTTTCAATTTTAGTCATATCAAACCTCCGGTTCATTGAACGACTCAGGGTGCGCAGGAGCGAGCGCCGCTTCAGGGACTTGCAGGAGTCTGCCCTGGAAGGCGACATGGTATTGAATCCGCTCGCTGTCCCTGAGTACCTTTAAAACTTCGCCCTCCGTGCCTTTTGCGAACAGGATCCGGCCCTGCATGCCTAAATCGACGGCGCATAGCACTTTGTCCCTGAACTCAAAGCGGCTGGGATGCCACGGCTCGTCAGCGCCTATCAATTCTTCCAGACGGCAGCCGACCATTCGTCCATGGTTTAGAAAGTGGACGGTAAAAATCACCTGGTCCTGGAGAAAAGTGCCTACTTCGATGACATTGCCGACGCTGCCCCGGCGAATCAACAAGGCGCCGACTTCCATGCCGGGGTAGGTGCCGTCATTGCGGACGTTTCTGGTCACCCGGACCGCTTCGCCGTATTCAAACCGGCCCTCATCAAAGCGTTCGGGTTTCATGTTTTGATATCGCTTAACGAAACAAACGCCGTTTGCGGCTCGCCCATCGCAAACACTTTAAACACCTTTTCGGTTTGGGCATTGGATTCGACAAAATCCTGATAGGCCCGCATCAGCAATTTGCTGTATACGGCTCGCTTTGCCGGTTCATTTTCAGGCATTTCATCGCCGGCTTTTTGTAAATAATCATGAAAACGCTGCAAAATATGCAAGCGGTTGACATGCACCACATGCTGATCATAGTCCAGCTGAAAATACTGCAGGAAATCTTCTGCAGATTCCAGCTCATCCATTTCTTCTTCAAAGCTCATGTCTAGTCTCCGGTTGGATTCAAATGGGGCCGACTAAAGAGGCGTCCTGGGTTAAAAGATAGATGACCAGAATGATAAACACAGCCAAGCTCAATAGTCCCAGTAATGACACATTTTTCTCTTTCATCATGATCTTGCTCCGATAATAAAAACTTGCGCGATTGGATTGCGCCAAACTACCAACCGCAGATGCTTTAGGCGATCGAGCCAGCCTCTGCTTTACGTTTGATCACCAATTCCAATAATCCCTGAGCGCCGATTCTGTCCTTGCTGTCGAGTTCGACCAGCTTTTCGAAAATGGCCTGGCTCAAATCCAGATTTTCCAGACGCATATTCAAGAAGCCGATGGCTTTCAGGGTAAACAAATACATCCTGACCTGCGTCAATAATTCGGCAGGCGTTTGGGTGATGTGTTCGGACTGCAGCTCATGCCAGTTTTCAGGAAAAGCCAGCAATGCCCTGATGACGGCCAATGCTTTGCCGGTCGCGTTTAAGGCCTCTTCCAGCCGATGCTGGTAATAATAAAAGCGGTTCAATGCCACCAGAACGTTCAACGATTCAGGCGCAAGAAAATAGGCTTTAAGCAAGGGAAGTTCGGCATCACCCTGCGCATAATTCTCCGCTGCGATTGCGATCATTTCCTTAACGCCCGCCACATCGGGTTCGTCAAAATACAGGCCTTGCGCGTCAAAATCCAACAGATCCATCTAAGCCCTCGCCGCCAGTTTTACCGGACCTTCTTTCCTGGGGACACAGACGCTTTCCCCTTCGCACACATCGCAATCTTCTTCAACCGTGACTTTATTTCCGATTTGTCGGGCTTCCAGTTCGTCAATCCGATCGATCAAACAGGCAATTGCCTTGCCGACCGGGTCGGGAATTAGATGATGATCCAGATCGATGCCGTGCCTGTTCTGAATTTGCGTCCCTTTACTTTGAATGACACGGCCGGGAATGCCGACCACGGTACAGCACGGCGGCACATCCTTGACGACAACCGAGTTGGCGCCGACACGGACATTGTTGCCCAGGGTAATGGCGCCGAGGATCTTGGCTCCGGAACCCACCAGCACATTATTGCCGAGAGTCGGATGGCGCTTTTCCCGATTCCAGGTGGTGCCGCCCAGAGTGACGCCGTGATAGAGCGTTACATCGTTGCCGATCTCTGCTGTCTCGCCGATCACGACGCCCAGGGCATGATCGATGAATAAACGGCGCCCGATGGTGGCGCCCGGATGAATTTCGACACTGGTAAACATTTTGGTCAGCGCCGCCAGGATTCTGGCGGTCAATTTCCAGTTCGCCCGCCATAAACGGTGGGTGATACGGTGCATCAGCACCGCATGGACGCCCGAATAGGTCAGTAATATTTCCCAGACGCTGTGTGCGGCAGGGTCACGGCCGAATACACAATAAACATCCTCGTTCCATTGGGCGAAAAAACTCAGCGGTTTTTCGGTGTTGATGCTTGCATTTTCAGACATGACCCTAACCATTAGCTGATGCTCCAAGTCGTTTTACCCGGGACGGGCGCCCCGGGTATTCTGAAAAAAGAACCGGGAAATCGATCGTCCTGATCAGGAATTTCCCGCAGAGGCGAACTTAATCGATTCTCTATGGATTCTGTCTCGCTTTCTCTGGCTTGTTGGTCGAGGTGCTCATTCATAACTGCAGCTCCTAAAGATTTTGATGAAATCGGTTGAGGTCGACCGCTTTGGGGGATTGTTTGGTATCGCTGACAAAGCGCCTGACCTGCATTAATAAGGCTTGTGCCTGTGTTCGAGTGACCGGTATGCCCATTTGTTGGTAGGCATGAATGACCCCCTGTGTACCGGAATGTTTGCCCAAAACCAATTGATGGCTGCGTCCAACCACGGCAGGATCAACCCCTTGATAATTATTAGGGTCCTTTAACAGCCCATCGACATGAATGCCGGCTTCATGGCTGAATACCTTTTTACCGACCAGACTTTTGCGGCTGCCGATGGCATCGCCCGAGGCGCTGGCGACTTGTTCCGATAAGGCAGGGAAATTCTGTAAATTAATTCCTGTTTCGATGTCGTACAATTGCTTCAGTCCGACCACCACTTCTTCCAGGGCGGCATTGCCGGCGCGCTCGCCCAGGCCATTAACCGTCGTATTGACATGAGTCGCACCCGCCAGGGCAGCCGCCAACGTATTGGCGGTGGCAAGCCCCAGATCGTCATGGGCGTGCATTTCAATTTCCAGATCGGTTGCGGCTCGTAATGTCTTGATCGTCTCAAAGACACCGAAAGGCTCCATAATGCCGACCGTATCGGCGAATCGAATCCGGCTGGCTCCCGCCAATTGGGCGGCCTCGGCCATCCGTATCAAAAAATCCACATCCGCCCGCGAGGCGTCCTCCATGCCGACACAGACTTCCATATTCAAACTTCGCGCTTCATCAACACAGCGGCTAATGCTGTTTAACACCCACTGCCGGCTTTGCTTGAGCTTGTACTGAATATGCTGATCCGACGCCGAGATGGATAAATCGACTTTATCCACATTCAGGCCTAAACAGGCATGCAAGTCATCGCGGCGCATCCGGGACCAGACCAGCAGCCTTGGCGGCAATTCCAACGCCGCAATCGCCTTGATTTCCTCCCGTTCCGCCGGACCCATGGCCGGAATGCCGATTTCCAGTTCCGGCATGCCGAGGCCCGCGAGCTGCGTCGCAATCGTCAGCTTTTCATCCAGCGAAAAGGCGACGCCGGCCGATTGCTCGCCATCCCTGAGCGTGGTGTCGTCGATGATGATATGGCGGGGTTGGGTTTTCATAGTTCACCGTAGGGTACGCATCGCGTACCATTACCATTTAACTCCTAAAAGGTACGCCATGCGTACCCTACGCGTAGGTCGGCTTGAAAGCCTGTTCGGGGTTCGCCACCGGGCCGTCTCCGTCCCAGTAAGGCGACAATTTGCGCAGGGTCGCAACGATGCCGGGTATTACTTTCAGCACTTCATCCACTTCCGCCATCGTGTTATAGCGCGAGAAGGAAAAACGTATCGTGCCGTGCGCGGCAGTGTAGGGGATATCCATCGCCCGCATCACATGCGAAGGCTCCAGCGATCCGGACGTACAGGCCGAGCCGCTCGATGCCGCGATACCGGCTTTATTGAGCAGCATCAAAATCGACTCGCCTTCGATATATTCAAAGGCGATATCGGTGGTGTTCGGCAGCCGGTTGTTCAAATCGCCGGTCACGAAACAATGCGGAATATTCGCGGTAATGCCTTGCTCCAGTCGGTCGCGCATGGCCTTGACCTGGGTGTTCTCGTACTCGATATACTGTAGCGCCAGTTCGCACGCCTTGCCGAGACCGACAATGGATGCGCTGTTTTCGGTGCCTGCCCTGCGGCCGCGCTCCTGATGGCCGCCGCGCAGCAACGGACGGTAACGGGTGCCGCGACGCAGATACAGCACACCGATGCCTTTGGGCGCATGCAGCTTGTGACCCGATAACGACAGCATATCGATTTTGGTATCCTGCAGCATCATCGGTATCTTGCCTACCGCCTGCACGGCATCGGTATGGAACATCACGCCAGCCGCGTTCGCCATGGCCGCCATTTCCGCAACCGGGAAAATCGTACCCGTTTCATTATTGGCCCACATCACCGAGGCAATCGCCACCTGATCCGACAGCAGATTTTTAAAGGCATTGAGATTCAAGCGTCCGGCCTTATCGACCGGCATTCTGTGGATGGTGTAACCTTCCTTTTCAAGATATTCGCACAGATTTAATATGGCCGGATGTTCTACGGCGGTGGTAATGATTTCCTTTTTATTCGGCTGTGCTTTAATAGCGGAAAGTATCGCCGTGGAGTTGGATTCGGTGCCGCAGGACGTAAAAATGATTTCGGAATCATGTTCACAGCCGATTAAGGCCTGGACCTGTTGCCGGGCCTGTTTAAGTCCTCGGGCCACGCCGTCGGCGAATTTATGGATCGATGACGGATTGCCGTATTGTTCAAGAAAGTAGGGGATCATCACGTCGACCACGGCCGGGTCGACCTTGGTGGTGGCATTGTTATCCAGATAGATGTCGGTCATGGTTTACGCTCCTACAGCTTCTTTGGGCATTTGCGTTGCCGGGACGACTTTTATGAATTCGCCCATCACTTCCATCAGGCGCTGCTGAATGCCCGCAATCGTCATCGCCGCCATCTGGCAGCCGCTGCAGGCGCCGGTCATGTTGACGTATGCGGTGTTGCCGATGACTTCAACCAGCTCCACGTCGCCGCCGTCCGCCATCAGCGATGGTCTGAGCGACTCCAGCACCTGCTCGATCTTTTTGATGCGTTGCAGATTGGTCATTGGCGCCTTGACGGCCGCGATTTTGGCGGGCTGCTCAATGGGCGCAGCTTGAGGATCAAATTTTTCGCCCTTTTCGGTCAGCACTTTTTCCAGGATGGCTTCAATATCTTCATGGCACGCCGCACAGCCGCCGCCGGCTTTGGTAAAGTTGGTCACATCCTGTACGGTGCGCAATTTATTGGCCCAGATCATTTCCTCGATCATTACCGCATCGATCGCGAAACATTTACAGATCAGCGCGCCTTCTTCATGATCGTCTTTCCATTCTTCGCCGCGATAATTGGCAATCGCCGCCTGCAGCGCTTCGCGTCCCATGACCGAGCAGTGCATTTTTTCGGGCGGCAGCCCTTCGAGGTGATCGGCGATATCCTGATTGGTGACTTTTAGCGCTTCATCGAGGGTCATGCCTTTAATGATTTCAGTCAATACCGACGACGATGCAATAGCCGAACCGCAACCGAAGGTTTGAAAGCCCGCCTCGAGGATGACTTCACTCTCATCATCAACCTTCAGGGTCAGCCGCAAGGCATCGCCGCAACTGATTGAACCCACTTCGCCGGTCGCATTGGCATCAACGACCGCGCCTGCATTTTTCGGGTTAAAAAAATGTTCTTTTACTTTGTCTGAATAGTCCCACATGGCTTTATCCTCGGAAAATAGTTTGCAGATCCATTAAGAACAGGTTTTTGTTCCGGCGCCTTCGGCATTGGTATTGAACGAAGATCCGCAAGCGCAACTTTTAGCCGCATTCGGGTTGGTAAATTTGAATCCGGAGCCATCGATGCTGTCGAGAAAATCGATCGACATGCCGTCGAGCATCGGCAGGCTGACCGGATCGATAAACACTTTCACGTCGCCGCAATCAATGACGGTGTCTTCCGGCGTATGCTCGGCATCGAGTTTCAAGCCGTATTGATAGCCCGAACATCCGCCATCGGTGACTTCAATACGAAGACCGGCGGAAGGCGTTCCCGACCCGGCGATAAACCGGCCAACAGCGTTAATGGCCTTTTCTGTTAATGTGATCATCTTAAGTCTCCTGAATGGTTTGGCATCGTTCTTGTAAATACTTCTAGCAACCTGTATGCCATTTTGTTTGTTATTCATTAATGGCTTGTTTAATAAGGTTTTAATAAATCAGGCATACAGTAAACTGCACACATGCAAACAGCTTTTACTCGCACACAAAGCCGACAATGTAAGCTTTGCTACAAACACAAGGGGACAAGGTATGAAAATTGAAGATCTGGATATTGGCGATGTCGTTTATGCGGCAAAAACGATTATTGACGATGGTTCCATGCCGAACGGCGCCGCTGGCGACATATTGGCCGAGGCAGGAACGCGCGGCGTCATCGCCCTGATCGGACATGTGGAAGAAGAGCCTGAACGCAGCGTTTTTCTGGTGCGCTTTGAAGATAAAGACCTGAATCTTGGCAATCCGATCGGCTGCTGGGTTGAGGATTTGGCACTGGAGCCCAAGCAGGTTAATTAATCTGCATTTAATGTAATCATGAATAAGCATACCGAAACCGTTTTAAACTATCACAATCGCAGCAAACACCGGTTGGAACGATACGCAAAGGGCCCGGAGTCAATCGATTGGGAAGACCAACCCGACCCATTCCGGCGATTTTCCGGTTGCGACAGGGTCATGCTGCCAAAACCGGGTTCCGAACTTGAACCGTTGTTTGCCGACCTGGATAACCCGGAAACCATACCGGTAAAACCGTTAAATCTTCGTAATGCAGGTTTATTGCTGGAATTAGCCTTTGGCCTGTCGGCATGGAAACAATACGGCCCCAGCCGCTGGGCATTGCGCTGCAATCCCTCCAGCGGCAATCTGCACCCGACTGAAGCTTATCTGATCAGCACCGGCAGTGATCGCTCCCGGCGGGTTAGCGGAATAGATACCATCCCAGGCGATCGCCGAACCTGCTCCCGGCAGGTTTCCGGCATACACACCATCCCTGGCGATAACTTTATTGAATCGGGCGTTTACCACTATGTCAGTCACGATCACAGCCTTGAACGGCGTTGTCGGTTTTCCGACAATTTTTCCGATCCGGGCATCCTGATCGGCCTGTCTTCAATCCATTGGCGGGAAGCCTGGAAATACGGCGAAAGAGCCTGGCGCTATTGCCAGCATGATAGTGGCCATGCCCTGGGTGCGTTGCGTTATGCGGCGGCAACGCTGGGCTGGACGGTGGAATTGCAGGCCGAATGGTCGGATGCCGACATCGCCAGGCTGTTGGGACTTGACCGGGATGATTTTAAAAAACAGGAACATGAAAACCCCGATTTCATTTGCCGGATTAATACCCATGCCGACGCCAAGCCATTGGCTGCCGAGACGTTGTTGGCACATGCGCGATCAGGAATCTGGGCCGGGAAAGCCGACAGCCTTCGCGCTTATCATATGTATCAGTGGCCGATCATTGATGAAGTCTCGACTGCCGCAAGCAAGCCGCGAACCGAAGAGCCTGTGTGGCAGGCAGTCAGGCAGCAGCTTATAAAATCATCCTGCACCGAAACCGCAACGCAAATTATCCGTCAACGCCGCAGTGCCCAACAATTTGACGGCAAGATGCCTCCATTGCCACAGAGCGAATTTTACCGGATGCTGGCCGCCGTTCTGCCGACAACAGCTGCATTCGAACTATGGCGCTGGCCGCCGAAAATTCACCTGTTTATTTTTGTGCATCGCGTTGAAGGCTTGGCCCCCGGCATCTATGCGTTGCCGAGACATGACGATGCCCTTGAACCATTGCAGGCCGCGACTTTGGCTGAATTTGACTGGCGGAAAGTATCCGAAGCGATACCGCTTTATCATTTGTATTCAGAGGATTGCAGGCAGATAGCCAAAACGCTGTCCTGCCATCAACCTATCGCCAGCGACAGCGCCTTCAGCCTGGCGATGGTTGCGGAATTTGGCGCAACCATCAAAGCCGCCCCGTGGCTTTACCGCCGCCTGTTCTGGGAATGCGGTTTGATAGGCCAGGTGCTCTATCTGGAAGCGGAAGCGGCCGGCATACGCGGCACCGGCATCGGCTGTTACTTTGATGACAGCGTGCATGAGGTTTTAGGCATCAAGGACGATCAGTTTCAAAGTCTCTATCATTTTACCGTGGGTAAGCCGCTGGAAGATAAACGGCTGGAAACCTTACCGGCTTATGGGCATTTAACACAGTAAGATGTAATCCGTAGGGTGCAATAGGCCTTAGCCGCATTGCGCCGCATGTTTCGCAAAGTGCGAGTAGAAATGTTGAGCCACGAAAAGTTGCCGCCTAAAGCGCCTACTGTTGGTGTCCGGTGAATCCCTAGGATCGAATCTCTTTTTCCATTTTTTTACATTGCCCGGCATCCAGCCATCGCTCGCACCATATATTCAATGCGGTTGCGCTGCCTTTCATTAAATCAAATTCCCGCTTTGCTTCGCCCGGCTGTTCGGATGGCCACCAGCTATGCGCAGCAAACTGTTTGGCAATGTAGTCGCAGGCTTTGGACAAATCAGACTCTGTCAGGTCTATTTTTTTTGAATTCATGAGATTCACCATGACAATAAAAGTGGGCGAGGGTAAAAGTTGACATCATACGCTGATCGTATTTTTCGTCGATAGCTGCGCCCAGTCATTTATCCGTAACAAGCGAGCGACGATTTAAATTTCTGCCGACGGGTATTTTCTATGCAGCCATGCAGGTCGGGCAGGCAGTTTATGACCGACATTTCCATGATCCAATTTGATGCAAGCTGAGCAATGTGCGTTACCGTACAGAACTCAACCATTTTTTAAGCGTAAAGTCTGAAGCTGATGAGGCAAAATAGTTTATTTATTAAACACAAACCTGTTAGGGGGACTTATGGATATTGAAGTCGGCGGTTTTCTGGGCTTTATCGTGCTTGTCTTGGACATCTGGGCCATTATTAGCACCGTAAAAAGTGGCGCTTCAACTGGATCGCAAGTTTTATGGGTGATTTTGATTTTACTGCTGCCCGTTGTCGGTCTGATACTTTGGTGGTTTGCGGGGCCGAAAGGTGGTTAACCGACTTGTCGAATGAAGATAGAAGCTGTCAACGCAGTAAGCCGCAATTCGGCTAACGCCAATTTCGCCTTACAAGATTAGCGCACGGTGTCCGAACTAGCGGCAGGATGTGGCGAACTTTGCCAATCAGTTTCATACCAGCGGGTTCGCAAACGATGAGAGATACGGAGTATCGGTTTTTCAATCAGCCGGTAGCCAATCCAGCCGTAACAGATAGCGGCCGCCAACATCGTCAGGCAGACAAACATATTGTCGATTAAACTGTCCTGCGGGGGATTTGCCATCGTCCAAAGTTTGCCGATTGCGGATAGAACGAGAACGTGAGACAGATAAACGGTGTATGACATATCGCCGATAAATTGCAGAAACCCTGGCGCGATGGCTTTCTTTTCCCTTTCAAGCGACACGAGAGACAGCACGAGTAATCCGTACAGAGTGCCGATGACGTTCGCACGCATCAGGCTCGCATCCTTGAGAATCTCGAACGCATAAACCAGCGTTAGCCCAACCGGAAGCACAACCATGATGGTCATATGGGACATGCGCTGAGTGAATTTTCCGGCGTACTCGCTGGAGATAAAGATCGAGACCAATGCCCCGATGATGAACTCAAGCGTATAGGGATGAAGAACAATTCGGATGCCTGCCGTCAAATCGGCAACTTCCACCAAGACGTTTACTATTACGATGATCGCTCCCCAGAACAGAAGCGAGGGCAGGAGCTGCCTTTCATTCAATTGCAGCAGCACTGAGAAAACAATGTAGAACCATAACTCGTGTATCAGCGACCAGGCGACCATGACCAGCGGGAGTTTATTGCCGGGCAGCAACAAAAAGGAGGAAAATAACTCGGCCTGATGGCCTTGTGTTGAGTTTACCCATTGTGGCTTGATTAATGCTACAGCAGCCGTCAACAGGAAGTAGAACCAATAGGTCGGATAGATTCGCGTAAGCCGGCTCCACAGAAACCGCCAGGTTTCTCCGCTACGCGCAAAACGTCCCGTCGATACCGACACCATAACGAAGCCGCTGATGACGAAGAACAAATCTACGCCTGATTGGCCGAGTTGCACAAAATCCGGTAACAGCAAATCACCGCCGGAGTATTTTTTCTCGATGATCATGGAGTGAAACGCAACCACACCAAGAACGGCGATGCCTCTGAGAGCTTGAACTGAAAGCCATTTGTTCATTTGAATGGTAAATGCCTAACATGATGGATAATCGTTGTGATTGTCTTATAAAACACGTGACTTGTCATATTTTCCGGTGCATTTCATAGCGAAAATAGTGCGGTTGGCGTCAAAAAAAACATTCCTGGATTAATCTTATCCGTAATGGGGAATATTCGCAGAAGACGCGCCAGCCGAATGTAAAACGACAATTTAGATTGATCATTTTTTAATCAATCTAATGAGGTTCCAGGGCTCACCGGCAGTCGGGATGCGCTTTAAGAAGTTATTGACAGGGTTATCCACAGATTTTGTGGATAACGTCTCCAATAACCTTAAATGATAAAACCTCGGGATGTTCGCGCCGATTTTTTATTTTCCGGGCGATGACAACACCGTCAAGATCTGTAGGTTGAGTCTTATATTTGCGATTGTAAATAATTTTGCAGTCCCACTTTTCCAATCAGTTCAAGCTGGGTTTCCAGCCAGTCGATGTGTTCTTCTTCGGACTCCAGTATCTCTGAAAGGAGTTCGCGGGTAACAAAATCACTCACCGTCTCGCAATAGGCAACAGCTTCCCTGAGCAAGGGAACTGCAATCTGTTCAAGTTTTAAATCGCATTCGAGCATTTCCTGGGTATGTTCGCCGATCATCAATTTGCCGAGGTTCTGCAGGTTGGGCAGGCCTTCAAGGAATAGAATCCGCTCGATGATTCGATCGGCATGTTTCATTTCGTCAATCGATTCGTGATATTCCTTTTCGTTCAGTTTTATAAATCCCCAGTGTTTGTACATTCTGGCATGCAGGAAATACTGATTGATCGCGGTGAGTTCATTTTCCAGCGCTTTATTGAGATATTCGATGACTTTGATATCGCCTTTCATGGTGTTTTTCTCGTTAGGTGATTAAGGATTGGTTTGCTGCGAATGACAACGGTTGAACGGGTGTGATTGTTTTTTCAAGCAAAGCGATGACGTCCTTGTTGCATTTTCCGCAATCTTTGCCTATTCCGAAGCATTGAGTCAACCTTTTTCGTGTACAAACACCACTTTCGATCGCAGTTACAATCTGCGAATCGGTGACCGCCTTGCAAACGCATAGTTACATTGCCGTTCCTTTATGCCGTTAAGTGCAGCGCTAGCGTCTTCGCCGCTGCACCGTTTGCGGATCGGCTGTAATCTGGCGATAAATTTCCACCCTGTCGCCATCCTTTACCCGAGCATCGAGTGCGGCGATTTTACCAAATATACCCACTTTCTGGTTGGCCAGGTTTATTTCAGGATAGATTTTCAACACACCGGACAGCTTGATGGCATCCTCTATGGTGCTATTATCCGGCACTTCCAGACGCATCCAAAGTTGTCTGTCGACTTCCGCGTAGCAAACTCCGACGTTCATGAGCGATCACTCCTTGATTTATTCGGCGACGACCGGGGTTGAGACGACTGCTGTTTCTTTTTGTCTAGCGAATTGTTGGTCAATCAGACGTTTGCCGACAATCAGAAAAGCCAGCATGATAAATCCGCCCGGCGGCAGCGCCATCAATAAAAACCCTTTGTAATTGGGAATGACGGTGACTTCCAGAAATCTGAACGATTCGCCCAGCAGCAAGGACGCATTGGCGAAGAGCGTGCCCGACGCACTGATTTCTCTTGCCGCACCGAGAGCGACCAGGACCAGGGTAAAACCCATGCCCATCATCAAGCCGTCCCACAGGGCATGTCTTACCGGCTGTTTGGAGGCGAAGGCTTCGGCGCGGCCCAACAAGGCGCAATTGGTGACGATTAACGCGATGAACAGGCCCAGGACCTTATAGAGTTCATGCGCCCATGCATTCATCAAAATATCCACCAAGGTCACCAATGCGGCGATCAGCAGTACAAAAATAGGGATACGGATTTCGCCGGGGATCAAATGCCGCGCGGCCGAAATGAGTCCGTTCGACGCAGTGATCACCACCAGCGTCGCAAGGCCCATGCCGAGGCCGTTGGTGGCCGTTCCGGTCACTGCCAGTAACGGGCAGAGCGCCAGGTTCTGGCCGAATACGATATTATTGTTCCAGATTCCGTCAGCGGCGATTTTACGATAGGTTTCTGAAAGTAGCATGGCGATGTCCTCAAGGTTTGATCAGTTGCGCCTGATGCGCATTAAATAACTGCAGGGCGCGATAAATCGCCTGCACCGACTTGCGCGGAGTGATGGTCGCGCCGGCAAATTGATCGAATTCACCGCCGTCTTTTTTAACCGCCCATTGTTGTTTGGTCAGGTTTTCCAGAGAGCGGCCATTGAAATTCAGGATCCAGTCCGACTTGGCGACTTCGATTTTATCGCCAAGGCCTGGAGTTTCCTTGTGGCTGAGCACGCGCACGCCCAGTATGTTGCCGTCGCGGTCCACGCCCATGATCATGTTGATCGCGCCGGAGTAGCCGTCGGGCGCGGTAAATTTAAAACACACGGCGGTGACCTTGCCGGAATTTTTGGCGATATAAACCGTGGTTTCAATAGCGCCGATATTGTATTCGGCCGACGGGACAGTCTGCGTGTCCAGCAGCATGTTATTGTCATGAAGGCCGTCCGGGACGACCTCTTCCAGCGATTTCTTTAAATCACCGTCGAGTCGCCGCTGAATCGTGCCTTCCGTACTGCAATTGGTCACGCCCAGCAGCACACTGGCCAGCAAGGCGAATCCCGCCAAAATGCCGGTCTGGAATTTTAGAGTGGGCCTGAGCCGCGCCAGGTTCGACGGTTCCAGCCAGTTTTTCAGGAATTCCCGATAAACCGCGATTTTTTCCTTCAAATAATCGATGGTTGCGGGGTCAAGTTTCATGGCTTACGCTCTGTTCAAACATGGGTGAGTACTCAGCTGATGTTATATTTTTGCTGTTGAAGCAAAATTGTCGGGTGATACTATCGCTACCAACAGTAGGCGCTTTAGGCGACCTAACCTACGATTTCGGTATTTCAAGGGGCCTGCCTTTGCGGTCGCGTCCGTATATGCGGGGCCTGATATAATGGTCGATCAGAGGCGTCGCTGCGTTCATCAGCAGTACCGCAAAACCCGCTCCTTCGGGATACGCGCCCCAGGTACGGATAACGAAAATCAGCAACCCGCAGCCCGCGCCGAATACCAGCTGTCCTGCCGGTGTATTCGGCGAGGTGACATAGTCGGTGGTGATAAAAAATGCGACGCACATCATCGCTCCGGAATTCAGATGCAGCAGCGGACTGGCATAATGCCGGCTGTCCATGATATGAAAAGCGCCGGCCAGCAGCGCGACCGTCAGCAACAAGGAAACCGGAATCTGCCATTGGATCACCTTTTGGCGAATCAGCCAGACGCCGCCCAGGCCCAGCAGCAGCGTCGAGGTTTCGCCCAAACTGCCGCGCGTCCAGCCGATAAAATCGAGCAATGCGGAATAATTCTGCAAAATTTCCGGCAACAAACGGTTTTGAGAGAACTCGGTTTTGATATAACCCAGAGTTGTAGCCCCGGTGCTTGCGTCGATATGGGCTATCCCGGTAAAAGTAATGCGCAAGCTTTCGGCAAGGCCAGGCGAATGGGGAAAAAATAATGGCGATACATTCGCCCAAGTCGTCATTTCGACAGGAAAGGAAATCAGCAGTGCGACTCTGGCCAGCATCGCGGGATTGAACAGGTTCTGCCCCAGGCCGCCATAAACCTGTTTGCCTAATATAATCGCCAGTCCCGAGCCGGCCACGCCTATCCACCACGGCGCCCAGGGCGGTAAAGTCATCGCCAGCAGCCAGCCGGTCAATACCGCGGAGCCATCCATGATGACCGGTTTGGCCGTCCTGCCTCTGAGGCGTAAGCATAAGGCTTCAAAAAAAACCGCCGATGACACGGTGATGATAAGCAGATTCAAGGCCGGCCAGCCAAAACAAAAGATTCCGAAGGCGGTCGCCGGCGACAGCGCCAGCATCACTTGCCACATGATATGGCTGACGCTGGTTTTCGCCCCTACATGGGCGCCGCTGCTGGGTTTCAGGTGCACCATCATACCAATGCCTCCTGTTCGGCTTTCAGCCGTTCCCGTTCCGCCTTCGCGGCCAGTCGGGCCTGCTCTTCTTCGCGTTGTTGTTGGGCGATGCGTTCCATCCGGGCATTGCGCGCCTCGATCAGACGTTTGGTCTGCTCGGCTTTATGCTGCGCCTGCTGTCTGGCCATGACTTCACCCGAGGCATATTTAAAATACTGAACCAGCGGGATATTGGACGGGCAGATATAGGAGCAGCAGCCGCAGCTGATACAGTCTTTCAGCCCGATATCGACTGCGGCATCCAGTTGATTGATGCGGATATGGTTCGCCATATCCAAAGGCCTGAGTCCCGCGGGACAGACGCTGACGCAGCCTGCGCAGCGGATACAGGGCTGCTCGACAGTGTTTTTGAGTTCGCTTTGGGTTAATGCCAGAATGCCGCTGGTGGCTTTAACGGTAGGGAGGGCTGTATGCGGCAGGGAGTCGCCCATCATCGGGCCGCCCATGACGATGCGCGCAGTTTGGTCCGCGCTCACTTCACAGAAGGAGAGCAGCTCGGATATCAGCGTACCGAAAGGCACTTCCAAGTTCATCGGGCGTTTCACCGCGCCGCCGGCGACCGTGATCACACGGCCAAGCAAAGGCTGGCCCAGGCGAATCGCCTTATGAACCGCATAAGCCGTGCCGACGTTATGAATGGTTACGCCGATCTCAGAGGAACGGCAGCCGACGGGAACTTCCTTGCCGGTGACATAACGGATCAATTGCCTGTCCCAGCCCATCGGGTAGCGGGTGGGAATTTGCAGCATCCGGATTACAGGGTAGGGCAGGGCGGCGACCTGCATCGCAAGATAGGCCTGCGGTTTGTTGTCTTCAATCGCCACCACAGCCTTTTCGGTTTCCATGCCGTGCAGCATCAAACGCACGCCGTCGATAATCTCTTCGGCGCGTTCCTGCATCAGCCGGTCATCGCAACTTAAATAGGGTTCGCATTCCGCCCCGTTAATGATCAGCGTATCGATCCGGTTTTCGCGCCCCATATTGAGTTTGACCGCTGTCGGGAAGGTTGCGCCGCCCAGGCCGACAATGCCTGCGGCGCCGACCCGCAAACTGATGTCCTCGGGAGCCAGCCGGAAAGGATCGGCAGGGACATTCGCCGGCATCCATTCGTCCTTGCCATCGGTTTCCAGCACGATCATACGAATCGGCAGCGCCGACGGGTGCGGCGCCGGATAATCGTTCACATCAAGAATGATGCCCGAACTTGGCGCATGGACGGGCGCGGAAATCATGCCCTGACTGTAAGCCAATAACTGCCCTTTCAGCACTTTTTCACCGACCTTGATCACCGGTTCCGCGGGCTTGCCGACATGCTGCTGCAGTGGGATATACAGTTTTTTCGGCAACGGGAAATCGGTTGCGATTGGCAGTGCAGATGTCGCGGCTTTATGCTCCTCGGCATGGACGCCGCCTCGAATCCTGGTTTTTGAAAAAAAACTTAACATACGGCGCTACTCGCTTGAGGCAAGGCGGGTTTTGTCCAGCGCCAGTTGCGCAGGGTAATTTCAATCGGATGCATTTGCAGACATTCGGTCGGACAGACGTCGACGCATTTCTTGCACGCGATGCAGGCGTCTGCAACGACCGCGTGGATTTGCTTCGGCGCGCCGACAATGGCATCGGTAGGGCAGACCTTGAAACAGCGGGTGCATCCGGTGCAAGTGTCTTCGCTGACCCGGGCAACCAGTAATTCGGGCTCCTTGACGTCGCTTAAATCCAGGTCCAGTCCCAATAAAGCGGCGATCTGTTCAGCCAGCGCGCTGCCGCCCGGAGGGCATATCGTGGCGGGCGCATTGCCTTCGGCCAGGGCTTCGGCGGCCGGCCTGCAGCCCGGAAAACCGCATTGACCGCATTGCGAACCCGGCAGCAGGGATTCCAGTTCGTCGATAATCGGACTGCTTTCAACTTTCAGATAGCGGGCGGCGATGCCCAGCAGCAAGCCTAACAACAGTCCCAGCAGGGTTAAACTTACGATAGCCGATATAACATACATGATTTCTATCCTGTCAATGTGTGTTGTAAAGTCCTGCAAATCCCATGAAGGCCAGCGATAAAATGCCGGCGGTAATAAATGCAATCGGCGTGCCCGCAAATAATGCCGGGACGGTCATTAACGCCAGGCGTTCGCGCAAACCGGCAAACAACACCATGACCAGCGTAAAACCGACGGCGGAGCCGAAACCGAAAACCATGCTTTGCATGAAGCCGTATTGCTCTTGCACATTAAGCAAAGCTACGCCCAAAACTGCGCAATTGGTGGTAATCAGCGGCAGAAAGATGCCCAGGATCTGATATAGCACCGGACTGGTTTTATGCACGACCATTTCGGTGAACTGAACCACGGCGGCAATGACCAGAATAAAGGCCAGTATGCGTAAAAACTGAATGTTCAAAGGCGCCAGAATGAAATGCTCCAGCAGCCAGCTGGTCATCGCCGCCAGGGTCAGTACAAAGGTTGTCGCCAAACCCATGCTCAAGGCGGAATCGAGTTTCTTCGACACCCCCATGAACGGACACAGTCCGAGAAATTTCACCAGAACCACGTTGTTGACCAGAGCCGTGCCTAACAAAAGCAGAAGATATTCACTCACCGATTTTTTCCTGACTATTTTTAGGGTTTTTGATATGATCAAAGCATCAATTATGCCAAGTCGGCAAGTGTGCGGATGGGGCCGTTTTGTCGGCCAAACGCTGCATCAAAACTGTCCGAATCGGCGTGTGAAATCTGTTGCAAGTAATACATATCGGCAGTAATACAAATATTTTGTCGTAAACCTTACAAAATCTTGAAGTCTATGAACCTGTTCATTTCGTGGTTATACGGTTATGGCATGGTTAACGCCGAAGTCAGGGAGAATGCACGAGACGATACGATCCGCGGGCAGATCAATCGCCACGATGACTGACTGCCGTTTCGCTCTGAACATTCAAGGCGTTTTGGTTTTTAGAGTATCGGTCAACTGCTAATGCGAGAAGTTAATGCAAAAAATGTGCACTAATATTTGGCGTTAAAATTGCTCATAAATATTTTATAGCCCTCTTATACACGGCAATAATATGAAAAAAACATCTTTGCAATTTTTACAGACGCACACCAACATAGAAAACGTCATTGGCGAACTTGTTCCCGGCTTGTTTGGAGAAGGGCAAGGCAGCAGTGACTGGACCCCTTATAGCTTGTTTGTTGAAGCGGTTGAACAGGTACCGATAGCCATTTCGATTACCGATAAAAAAGCCAGAATACTTTACGTTAATAAGGAGTTTTCCAGAGTTACCGGCTACCAGCCTCTGGATATACTGGGCGAAAACGAATCGATATTATCGGACAAACGCACGCCAAGAGATGTCTATCACGATTTATGGCATACCATCGGCAGCAAGAAGATATGGCGCGGAACCTTGTGCAACCGGCATAAATCCGGACATCGCTATCTCGCCGATTTGACCATCGCGCCCATGTTAAATGAAGAAGGCACGATTACCCATTTCATCGGCATGCACAGAGATATCACCCATAGCCATGAATCCGAAAAAAGTTTAATCAACCAAAAGTTACTGATTGAATCAGTGATTAATTCATCGCCGATAGCCATGGTCGTACTTGATGAACAGGATAGGGTTATTATGGATAATCATAACTACAAGGCATTGGTAAGCGACCTTGATAAAGGCGAGCCGGCAATTTATTTTTTGCAATTGCTGCGAGATGAACTGGGCGAGCTATGGACGCAATTACAAATTAATGAACAAGGCTTTAATAATCGCGAATTTAGGGTGGAAGGCAAAGGCAACCGGAGAACTCGCTGGTTTTCATGCGCCGGAAACTGGTTTATGGAGAATGAAGTCAATGCCGATGCGTTTTTTGAAAATGCCTCAAAACAGTACCTGATACTGACCATAACCGATATTACCCGGCAACGTCATCAAATGGAGGAACTGCATATTCAGACGTTAAAAACCATTATGACGGAGGATGAGCGGGTGCGGGGCATCAGGGAAACATTGCTGGGCGCGATGCATCAAATCCAGATGCCTATGAACCAAATCAGGGCGGCCGAGCAGATTTTACGACACAAACGGGATGATCAACACGCTGGTCTGCTGCATATATTGCAACAGATTCAGCAATCCGGAGAAGAAGCTGTCGCGATGATGCAAAATTGTATTCCAGAGATTCTGCAGACCGCAGTTATTCCGGTTAATCTGAATCAGATTCTGCATGAAGTGCTGCTGCTCAATAACCAACGGATCTGGAGTAACGGAATCGATGTGCATTGGCAGCCGCTCGCAGATTTGCCGGCGATGCTGGGTTCTGAAAATCGCTTGCGTATCCTGTTTAAACAGTTGATAGACAACGCGATTGAAGCCATCAGCGAAACGGATTGCTCGGAGCAGCGGATCAAGATTACTACCGGTACCGATGCCGATTTGATCTATGTCAGTATCGAAGACAGCGGACCGGGCATTCCTGTTGAAAAACGAGCAAAAGTATTCGAACCTTTCTATACCACGCGCCCGATGGGAGGCAATCAGGCCGGCATGGGACTGGTTATGGCCAAGGAGATTGTCAACCAGCATCAGGGATTGATTGAAATTGACCCTGATTATGATCAGGGATGCCGGTTCAAAATCAGTTTCCCTTTGCGCAGAAAGGAGCCTGGGAGGTTAGCGTAATGACTGCGCGTATACAACTGATTGAAGCCGAACTGGATACCTTGTACCTGATCAGTCAGGTATTGAACAGCACTCATGATTTGCATGCAAAACTGCAAGCGGTATTGGAGATCCTGCACAAAAGATCCGGTATGCGTTCCGGCTTGATTACGCTAAGGGAAATCGAAAGCAACAGCCTGATTGTCAGTGTCGTCCACAGCGACAACGCCGCTAAATTCAGCGAGCCGGTCAGATATAAACCGGGGGAAGGCTTGATGGGAGCCATACTTGCCGAAGGCAGTACCATCGTCGTTGAAAAAGTGTCCGAAGAACCGCGTTTTTTAGGCCGTCTGGGTTTGTACGATCCCGAATTGCCCTTCATCGGCTCGCCGATTTACATAGAAGAAGGCGATAGCATCGGCGTGTTGGCCGCCCAGCCGGATAACAGTCTGTTTCTGTGCGAGCGCGCCCGCTTCATGGAGATGATTGCCAACCTGATTGCCCAAAGCGTCAAAATGCTGCGGGTCATCGAACGCAAGCAGCGCAATCTGGTGAGCGAACGAGATCAGCTGAAACAGGCGCTGATCAAGAACTACAGTTTTGAAAACATCATTGGTCATTCGCCGCCGATGTTAAAAGTGTTTGATTTGATACGCCAGGTTGCCAAATGGAATACCACGGTATTGATACGGGGCGAGTCAGGCACCGGTAAAGAAGTCGTCGCCAATGCGATTCATTTTAATTCAGGCTGCGCCAGCGGACCTTTTTTAAAACTGAATTGTGCGGCCTTGCCCGATACCTTATTGGAGTCCGAATTATTTGGGCACGAAAAAGGTGCGTTTAGCGGCGCCATCACCCAGCGTAAAGGTCGCTTTGAATTAGCCGATAACGGCACCCTGTTTCTCGATGAAATCGGAGAGATTTCCGCGTCGTTCCAGGCCAAACTGCTGCGCGTTTTGCAGGAAGGCGAATTCGAACGGGTCGGCGGCACCCAGACCATCAAGGTCAATGTCCGCATCATCGCCGCGACCAACCGCGATCTTGAAGAAGAAGTCACCGAAGGCAAGTTCAGGGAAGATTTGTATTATCGCCTGAATGTCATGCCGATCAATATGCCGCCCTTACGCGAGCGGACCGAGGACATTCCGCAGCTGGCGGAATTCCTGCTCGGCAGAATTTCGCAGCAGCAAGGAGGGCGTCCACTTGAGATCAAGGAAAGCGCGATACGCATCCTGATGAAACATAACTGGCCGGGCAATGTACGCGAACTGGCAAACCGTCTGGAGCGGGCCGCGATCATGAGTAAAAACGGCGTCATCGACCGCGATGTCATGGTCAGCACCGGCCTGGAGGATGAAATCGGCACGGGTATCAGTCATAAACCGCAAAAAACACCCGCGGTTGATTTTAATGATGAAAACATGGACGACCGCGAACGGGTCATTGCCGCCCTGGAGCAAAGCGGCTGGGTGCAAGCCAAGGCCGCCCGCCTGCTGAATATGACGCCGAGGCAAATCGCTTATCGTATTATGACGCTGGATATTACCATGAAGCAAATTTAACGAGTTGGGGGCAAGAGTAGATGTTATCCTCATTTGTATTACAGGCTATTAACCAACGCGCTATAATTTGTTTCACCGAATTCCAAACGAGTGCAAAGCCATGAGCATTGATTATCACAACATAATTACCATCGAATCCGGAAAACGTAGCGGCAAGCCGTGCATTCGAGGTTTACGGATTACCGTTTATGATGTGCTTTCCTGGCTGGCCGACGGCATGAGCCGTACTGAAATTGTCGAAGACTTCCCGGAATTAACGGATGACGATATTACCGCCTGTCTGCAATTTGCAGCCGATAGGGAGCGGCAATCTGTAACCATCAAAGCGTCATGAAGCTATTGCTTGATGAAAACCTGTCACGGCGAATCGTACCCTTTATCCAACACATCTATCCCGGTTCAACGCAGGTGGCATTGGTTGGCCTGGAGCGCGCTAATGATCGAGCCATTCGTCAATATGCCATTGATAACGATTACATCATCACTACGCAAGATGCCGATTTTTACGAAATGAGTCTGATTCATGGGCAACCTCCCAAGATTGTTTGGCTCAAGATGGGCAATCAATCGAAAACGGCGATTATCAAAACCTTGCTGGACAGCCAGCAAGTCATTGAACAAGCGTTAATTATCGACAATAAAGCCTGTATTGAGATGGTATAGCCCGCGTAGGTATGTGCCGACTTCTCCATGCTAGGGCTTACTTTTTAACGTTTAACCATGTATCACGGTCAATGTCAGCTTGTCTTAACAGCCTTTTCAATAGATCAACACTGATTTCCTGTTTGTGTGGATTTGGCAAAGTTAATACCAAGTCGCCTTTTACCATGTAAGGGTGTTTGCCGCCTTCGTAGGGCCCGATAAAGCCAAGCGCTTTTAATGTAGAGACTAATTCGCGCCATGAAATCGGGGTTAGCTTAGGCAACTTTCATTTCCTTGGGC
>CAZMRW010000009.1:0-79404 GCA_964568805.1 uncultured Methylococcaceae bacterium
AACAGGTTAGGTCGGTGTTAATTCCCTGTTAATTTAACAAAGTAGAATTAGTTAAGAAATAGAAAAGGAAGTTCATTGAATATGAAAAAATAACCAAAATGTTCTAGCCGGTTTATAGTTATGTGAGGCTTCCGGCATTGTCGGTCAGATGTCTGGCGACGCCTCGGTTTTGGGTCAATCCAGAAAAGCTCTGATTCCTGCAATGCCCTGGCCGCCCGCCAATTGTGCGATCTCCAACGACTTCCATGTCATGCCGCCCAGGGCATAAACCGGTATATTGATTTCCGCAATCAGATTGGAAAACTGTTCCCAGCCCAGAGGCTGAGCCCCATGATGGGTTTTTGTAGGCAATACCGGTGCCAGAACGACAAAATCGATGCCTAACTTTTGCGCATGATGCAATTCCTGAAGATTATGGCAGGATGCCGCAATCCACGGGTAATATTCAGGCCGTTTATCAAGAGACAGCAAATGCCGGCTGGTCAGATGAATGCCGTCGGCGGCAACGGCTTTGCGGGCGGCGCGATGAAACCAGGTAGTATCACTATCAGATTGCGCGGCAAAAACAGCTGTGGAATTAATGAGCAGGAGCGCATTTTGTCGTTTGCATAGGGGATAAGCTTCAGCGATAAATTTTTCGACGCGGGACGCCGGTAATGACTTTAATCGCGCTTGTATCAATTTTATACCCCGCGCCAATATCTTTTTCAGATTCGGCAGCAATTGCGATTCAATCTCATCATCGAGTATCGCATAATAAGGCGGCAAACGAATTGCGGTAATGATGGGCTGATTGGCGGCCGGAAATCGATAGCGTGATAACTCGGCAATTCGGGCCCAGAGAATAGGCTGACCGTCAGCGTGTTTGGCCGTGCCTTGAAAATGCTCAACCAAAAAAACATGCAATGTTACGGCCCGGTCGGGATATTGGTGATTGATGGTGATTAGCGGCGTTGCCGTCAGTACCGTTAGATCGAGCTCTTCCTTGAGTTCCCTGCGCAGAGCCTGGTCGGCAGATTCCACTGATTCAATCTTGCCGCCTGGAAATTCCCAGAGACCTCCTTGATGTAAAGACGGATTGCGCAGTGAAATTAGAACCTGTTCAGACGCGTTTCTAATGACGCCGACGGCTACCTGGAGAGACTTCATTTCAACATGAGGAAAAGTTGATGCAACGGCAAAGGTTTACGGTCAAGGTTAAGCGCAAGGGAATGTTCCTACGTTCTGTATTCAGCATTAATGCGCACATAGTCATAAGAGAAATCGCACGTCAGGATTTCCTGGCAAGCATTGCCTCGCCCAAGGTTAACCGTGATGGTTATTTCTTGTTGATTCATGACCCGTTGACCTGCTTCCTCGGTATATTCGTCAGCTCGCCCGCCGTTTCTGACTATGCAGACATCATTCAGATAGATCTGCACCTTATTCAGTTCCATCTGTTCAATACCGGATCGGCCGACGGCAGCAAGAATCCGTCCCCAGTTAGGGTCGCTGGCAAAGAAGGCGGTTTTTACTAACGGCGAATGAGCGATGGTTTTGCCGACGCGAACGGCTTCTTCGTCACTCCAGGCCTTTTCGACCATTATTCGTATTAATTTGGTGGCGCCTTCACCGTCCCTGATGATGAGTTCGGCCAATTGCTTGCACACCGACATTACGGCATCGGCGAATATCCGGTAATGGTCGCTACCCTCGGTAATTTCCGGTGCAGATGATCTGCCGCTGGCCATTAGTACGCAAGCATCATTTGTCGAAGTGTCGCCATCGACAGTGATACGGTTGAACGACAGCTCTGCAGCCTGTGCGAGACAGGATTGCAGCAGGGTTTGGCCAATGGTTGCATCGGTAGCAATAAAGGCCAGCATGGTCGCCATATTGGGTTGAATCATGCCGGCGCCTTTGGAGATGCCGTTAATGGTGACCGGATGTCCATCAATGGCTATCGTTTTAGTCGCTCCTTTGGCAAAGGTATCAGTGGTCATGATGGCTCTGGCCGCTGGTTCCCAGTTTGCTTCATTTAGATTACGCACGGCATCCGGCAGTGCAGCAGAAATTTTATCGACCGGTAACGTTTGGCCAATAACCCCTGTCGAAAACGGTAGTACTTGTTGATCCTGGCCTCCGGCCGCTTTTGCAAGATTGGCACAGGTAGCGAGAGCATCGCGCATGCCTTGTTCGCCTGTGCCGGCATTGGCATTGCCTGAATTGATCAGCAGCCAGCGCGGATGTCTGCGCAGATTGGCTTTAGCGACATGCACGGGGGCGGCGCAAAAAGCATTTTGAGTAAAAACAGCGGCGCAGCTTGCCTGTTCAGGCATTTGAAAAATCAGAACATCATCCCTGACAGTCTGTTTGATGCCCGCGCAGGCTGTGCCTAATTGGATGCCGGATACAGGAGGCATCTGGGGGAAATCGAATGGTCCTACCGCCATGGTTAAGTCCTCGTTAGTTGGTAAAATACAATGTCGGTTTTTATTTTTTTAGCAAGGTCTCAAGACGGGAAACGTATTCCGCCCGTGCAAAATGATCCTTCATGATGCGCCCACTTCCAGCACGATGATGTATTCATTATCACCGGAAATAGTTTCCAGCACCTTATGTCCGTTGATTCGACACCAGGCAGGAATATCCTGCATCACGCCAGGGTCAGTGCAAACGACCTCCAGCTGGTCGCCCGGCAGCATCTGTTTCACTTTGTCCTGGGTGCGAATGACTGGCAATGGACAAAGGAGGCGGCGGGCGTTCAGTATTTCTCTGGGCATGGGATGGGTTCAGGGTTCAGGGTTCAGGGTTCAGGGTTCAAGGCGAAAGGCGAAAGGCGAAAGGCGAAAGGCGAAAAATTATAGTCTTGTTTCCCAAATTGCAAACTTTTTTGCCTTGTACCTTGTACCTGTTTTAAATAAACCATTCTTGCGGCATAGCCTCGGCGGTAATCGGTTTCACCTGGACGGTTCTTTCCGAACCGTCTTGATTCATAATAGTGATATCCACTTGCTCTGCTTCTCGGCCCTGACCGTAACGCGCGGTAATGCTTGCCGCCAGAAACAAATCTTCTGCCGAGGGCGAGCCGTCGATCAAGGCCAAAGGTCCGAGATGGCTGGAACTGTACATGCTGATAAAGTCTTTTTGATAACCTTGTAAAAAACGGCCTTCGCCTTCTTCTCTGGCAACGATCAGTTTGAAGTTACTTCCAGGCCTGATATGGCGGCCGACTTTTAACAGCATCACATCATCCAGTTCGTAGTCTTTATGGCCTTGCGACTGCCATAGGTCGACCAGTTTCGCGGAATAGTTTTTATCGGTCAAAAAGCAGCATCCGCCGGCCGGTTGCGAGTAATCGGAAAAACCGTATTGATTGGCCATCGCCATCTGAGGTTTACGTGACCGCCCGGTGATGTCGTGCAGTTTTTCCCTATCGACCCAACCTTCCCGTTCCGGCAAGGTCGTAGGCAGGTTTTTAGCGCATAGAGGCCGAAGCAACAAGTCGTCGGCTCCGGATTCCCTCGCTACAATCGGCATGGTCGATTTACGCTGCGACATCGGCCTTTGTCCGATGACCTCGCCGGTCACGATAAAATCGAAACCGTTTTCGGCTATCCATTGCTTGGCTTTATTGACCATGAAAATCTTGCAATCCAGGCAGGGATTCAGATGCGCGCCATAGCCATGTTTGGGGTTGATTAAAACCTTTTTGTATTCCTCGATGACGTCGACGATATGCAGCTTGATGCCCAATTGTTCGGCCACCCACAAGGAATTATTGCGTTTGGGTTTTGATCTGTCTTTGTCTCTGATCGCATGAGTATGGCCTTCCACGCAAAAACCGGTAAAAAAATTGATGCCCTCTACATGAATACCTTGATCCATTATCGTTTTTGCGGCCAGCATGGAATCCAGGCCGCCGGAAATCAGTGCCACGGCTTTTCGTTGTTTATTCATAATTCAATTTGTGCAATGTCTGAGTTTTTGGCTCACCTGGACACGACTGCCGGAAGAGCAAGGTGCAGGATTCGGAGCACCGGTACTGGACCGCCATGCTTCAGACAAATAAAAAGTCGAATATTATACCCGTAAATTTTGCTGGCTGGCTTCAACTTCTACAGTTGTTAACTAAACTTACTTATTATTTACTTCCGGTATTCGACTGGCTATGGAATTCAAAGACTATTTAAAAATACTTGTCACGCATGATGGTTCAGATCTTTATTTGACAACGGATGCGCCGGCGGCCGCCAAATTTCAGGGTACGCTCAAACCGCTGGAAAACATCAAATTAACGCGGGAACGCATTAAGGAGATTGCATATAGTCTGATGGATGCGGATCAGCAAAAAGCGTTTGAGCACTTGCCCGAATTGAATCTGGCGATTTCCGAGCCCGGCATCGGGCGCTTCCGGGTCAATATTTTTATGCAACGCAATAGTTTTGCCCTGGTCATTCGCAATATTAAAGTGGACATACCCAATGCTGACAAACTGGGTTTGCCGCAAATATTGAAAAACACCATCATGGAAAAACGCGGACTCATTCTGTTTGTCGGCGGCACCGGCTCCGGCAAATCAACCTCGCTCGCTGCGCTGATCGATCATCGCAATGCCAATTCGTCCGGGCATATTATCACGATCGAAGATCCTATCGAATATATGCATCCCCACAAAAAATCCCTGGTCAACCAGAGGGAAGTCGGCGTCGATACGCTGAGCTATGAGGATGCATTAAAAAACACCCTGCGTCAGGCGCCCGATGTCATACTGATCGGCGAAATTCGCACGCAGGAAACGATGGAGCATGCATTGGCTTTTGCCGAAACCGGGCACTTATGTCTTTCCACACTGCATGCCAATAACGCCAATCAGGCTCTGGACCGGATTATCAATTTTTTTCCGGAAGAGCGGCGCAATCAATTATTACTGGATTTATCGCTGAATTTAAAGGCTTTCGTCTCTCAACGGCTGGTGCCGACGGTCGATGGCAAACGCGTTGCCGCCATAGAAATACTTTTGGGTACCCAGTTGGTGCGCGATCTGATACAAAAGGGCGATATTCACAGCATCAAGGAAGCCATGGAGAAATCGGAGAATGTCGGCATGCAAACCTTTGATAGCCACCTCTTACGCTTATTCAAGGAAGGCCGGATTTCACTGGAAGAAGCCCTGCAAAATTCCGATTCGCCAAACAATCTCAAATTAAAAATCAATCTCAGCGAAGGCATCGGATCGTCTACGGCAAAGTCCGCGGGCAGCGAGGCTAAAAGCAATGCCTTGGGTGGCTTGGCGCTGCAGGAGATTCAAAAGGACGATGAAGAGGAAGTGGCGGAATAAGACCTAGCGTGGCGATAAGAATACCGAATCAATAGCTTCAGTTAAGCGAACCCCAAATATAATCAATTTCATCACGGGCTTTATCCAAAATGGCGATGCTGTCGCTTGCTTTCAGATGCTCCGCCCATTTTTTGTAAATGGGCAATTCATTCAATTTCGGCGTTTTTTTGATATCGTCGGTGCCAATATAACTGTGTAATTGCGCAATCATAACGATATCCGAATAATCTAGCGGCGCATTGTTATTTCTGTACCAGTTTTCCGCATTAATGACGACCTCTTCAAAATCATCCGGAAACCCCCATTGCCGGATGATTTCTACGCCGATATCGACACGTAATTGTCCGATGGCATCGGCAATATCTTCAGAGCGGGAAATAATGTCGAGATGATTTTCGGCATGAACCAGGACCGGCACGACACCGATATCGTGAATCAATCCGGCAAGCATGGCGCGGTCCGGATCAAAGCCCGGAATTTTATGGGCAATCACGGCGCTGATGGCGGCAACATAACTGCTGTGCCGCCATAATTCAACCATTTCGTGATGAATCAAGCGTGACTTGGCATTAAAAACCGATTTCATTGAAAATGCGGTAACGATATTTTGAACCGCATTGAGTCCTAGCCGTGTCAGGGCTTCCGGGCAACTTTCAATGGGTTTGCGTCCGCGGTAAAGAGGGCTGTTGGCGATTTTTATCAGACGAGCGGTAATTGACGGATCAATTTGCACCACACGAGCAATTTTGGAACTGTTCGCTTTTTCATCATTGATTGCGCGACGAATCTTGAAGGATACATCCGGAATCGTAGGCAGCACCAGCTGATTGGATTGCAGGCTTTGGTAACAATCCAGTAGCAGCCTGTTATGGACCATCATGGATTGGCTGTCGCGGGTTCTGGTATTTAATTTACTCATCGTGGGAGTTTAAAAATCGAACAAATTACTAGAGTTTAGTTTAAAATCTCGAAATATGTGGACACAGATTGTTTAGGAATTTTCTATAGAACTATGAATAAACCCGCTTTTGAGGTCATTACAACATTAACGTCGATACGTGACTACATCCGTTGGGGCGCTAGCCGCTTGACCAAGGCCAATGTCTATTTTGGTCATGGTTCGGTTACCGCGCTTGATGAGGCCGCCGCGCTGGTGCTGCATACGGTCCATCAACCTTACGATCTGTCGGATTATTATCTGGATGCCGTATTAACGCTGGAAGAACGCCAGGATATTATCGATATCATCGAGCGACGTATCAATGAAAGGAAGCCTTCCGCCTATCTGACCAATGAAGCCGTTTTTGCCGGCTTATCGTTTTATGTCGATGAACGCGTGCTGGTGCCAAGATCTCCGATCGCAGAATTAATTGAACAGCGCTTTTCTCCTTGGGTTGACGAAGATCAGGTCAGCCGAATTTTGGATTTGTGCACAGGCAGCGCCTGTATCGCGATCGCTTGTGCCCATGCCTTTCCCGAAGCGCTGGTCGATGCGGTGGATTTATCGCCCGATGCGCTGGCGGTTGCGGAACTGAATGTTGCAAAACATGGCGCTTCGGATTCGGTTACGCTATATCAGTCGGATTTGTTTGAGCAGTTGCCGCCTGCTCACTATGATATTATTGTCAGTAATCCGCCTTATGTACCATTGGCCGAATGGGAACAGTTGCCGAAGGAGTATCTTGCTGAACCCGATCTGGGGTTAAAGGCAGGGCCTTCCGGGCTTGATATCGTGTTGCGAATTCTGGTTGATGCGGGCCGGTATTTATCGGATCAGGGTATTCTGATTGTAGAGGTCGGCAGCAGCGCCGAAACATTGCAGTCGAGTTTCCCCGATGTCCCTTTTTACTGGCTGGATTTTGAGAGAGGCGGCGACGGAGTGTTTTTGCTGACGGCTGAACAGCTTGGTCAATATCACGAATTATTCATAGCGGCTTTACACTAATATGTCTGGAAATACACAAGGAAAACTCTTTACCGTCACTACGTTTGGCGAAAGCCACGGGCCTGCACTAGGCTGCATCGTTGATGGCTGTCCTCCCGGCATGGCATTGACGGAAGCCGATATTCAGATGGATCTCGATCGCCGGAAACCAGGGACCTCGAGACACACAACCCAGCGCCGCGAAGCTGACGAAGTGAGAATCCTGTCCGGCGTATTTGAAGGCAAAACCACCGGAACGCCGATCGGGCTATTGATTGAAAACACCGATCAGCGCTCCAAGGACTATACGAAAATCGCCGACTCTTTCAGGCCGGGTCATGCCGACTATACCTACCAGCATAAATACGGATTCCGCGATTATCGCGGCGGCGGACGCTCGTCCGCCCGTGAAACGGCGATGCGGGTTGCGGCGGGGGCGATCGCAAAAAAATACCTGAATGAGCAGGCGGGTATTGAAATACGCGGCTATCTCGCCCAATTGGGCCCGATTAAAATTGACAAGCTCGACTGGACTATTATTAATGATAATCCATTTTTTTGTCCCGACGCCGACAAAGTCCCGGAAATGGAAAAGTATATGGATGCTTTACGGAAAGAAGGCGAATCGATCGGGGCCCGAATTAATGTCGTTGCAACCGGCGCTCCTCCAGGCTTGGGCGAACCGATTTTCGATAGGCTCGATGCCGATCTGGCACAGGCATTGATGAGTATCAATGCGGTAAAGGGCGTGGAAATAGGCGATGGTTTCGCCTGCATCGATAGCAAGGGCACCCGGTTCCGCGATGAAATCACCCCGGAAGGTTTTCTCAGCAATCATGCCGGCGGTATTTTGGGGGGTATTTCCAGCGGTCAGGACATCGTCGCCAGCATCGCCTTAAAACCGACATCCAGTCTGCGCCTGCCCGGCAAAAGCATCAACAGCCGCGGGGAACCGATCGAAGTCATTACCGAGGGTCGTCACGATCCCTGCGTCGGCATCCGCGCAACGCCGATTGCGGAAGCCATGATGGCTCTCGTGTTGATGGATCATTTTCTCCGGCATCGGGCTCAAAACGCGGATGTCCGTTCAGGGCTGCCATTGTTAAGATAAAGCGCAAAACGAACCGGATTGGTCGGGTTGCCCGCTGTTCGGCAACCCGACTTTTTGACTTCGACAAGCTGGGTTAACGATACCAACTGTAGGCGCTTTAGGCGAAGCCGTTAACCTTACCTAGCCGACACATCTTTTCTAAATTTTCGTTGAAGCAGCTATAGTTTTTCCGGATTATCGATGTCTGTTCCTTACTGGCGATTGTCCGGTTTATATTTTTTTTATTTCGCAACGCTCGGCGCTTATCTGCCTTACTGGAGCCTCTTTCTGAAAGACAGAGGCTTTACTCCGGTTGAAATCGGCGAGCTCGCCGCGCTACTGGTCGCTACGAGAATAGTTGCGCCTAATCTGTGGGGTTGGATCGCCGACCATACCGGTAAAAATTTATCGATCATTCGCATCACGCTGCTTTTGAGTGCTATAGTTTTTACCGGTTTTCTGTTTGTTCAAGGCTATCGGTCGCTGGCCATTATCACCGCCGTTTTCGGGTTTTTCTGGAATGCTGCCTTGCCTCAATTTGAGGCGGTAACCTTGGCCTATTTAAAAAACCAATCTCACCGCTACAGCCGGATCAGGTTATGGGGATCTGTCGGCTTTATCGTCACGGTGCTGGCTATGGGCTGGACGCTCGATAAACTGCCGGTCTCGATCGTCCCCGCCGTCATTACTTTTTTATTGGCCGCCAACTGGTTCGCCTCGCTGATTATGCCGAAAACACAGGCATATCGTCCTGGACCGGCAACCGTCGGGATCATGGCGATTCTTAAAAAAACCGACGTGCTGGCATTTCTGGTGGCCAGTATGCTGTTGCAAGCCGCACATGGACCCTATTATGTATTTTATTCCATTTATCTTAACCAGCTTCATTATTCGGCAACTGTAACCGGATGTCTTTGGGGGCTGGGCGTGCTTGCGGAAATCGTTTTATTTATTTACATGCGTCCATTGTTACAGCGATATTCATTAAGACATATTTTATTGCTCAGTTTGCTCTTGGCCACCGGCCGATGGCTGCTCATAGCCTGGTGTGCGGATAATCCGGTCCTGTTGAGCCTTGCCCAATTACTGCACGCTGCCAGTTTTGGCTCAGCGCATGTTGCGGCGATTCATTTGGTGCATGATTATTTCGGCCAAGAGCATCAGGGAAAAGGCCAGGCCTTATATAACAGTCTCAGCTTCGGTTTGGGTGGCATGTTGGGCAGTTTATACAGTGGTTACTTTTGGGAATCCCTGGGGCCCGTGTTTGTTTTTACCTTGGCGGCTTTAGTGTGCTATGTGGCGTTTGTGATTACTTATTTTTGGGTCGGACAGGAAAATCCAAAAAAAGACCGCGCATTAGGCTAAAATAGGCGCTTGACAGGGCGCAGCCAGCGCCTGGTTTAATAATTTGACAGTTTAAATCAACGCACATCGGCGATGGCGGTTTTTTTCCAGTTTCTTTTTAGAGATAAAAGGATGTTGAGAGAATACCGTAAGCCCTGTGTAAACACTCTTTTAGGTGACATGTGTTTGAAATAATTAAAAGCGGCGGCTGGATGATGTGGCCGCTCATGATGTGTTCGATCGGAGCTATGGGCATCATTGCCGAGCGTTTTTGGTCCTTGCAGAGAAAGAAAATTGTGCCGCCTGAACTGGTTTCACAGGTATGGCAGTTATACCGGGAAAACAAACTGGATGATATAACCTTGCGGCGATTAAAAGGCAGTTCACCGATGGGGTGTATATTTGCCGCCGGTCTGGCCAATAGCGAGTATGGCCGCGAGATGATGAAGGAATCGATAGAGGAAGCAGGTCGTATCGTCGCTCATGAACTAGAACGCTTTCTTAATGCGCTGGGCACGATAGCTGAAATTTCGCCACTTTTGGGTTTATTGGGCACAGTCTTCGGTATGATCGAAATTTTTTCCGAACTTTTAGAGCACGGCGCGGGTGACCCAACGGTGCTGGCGGGGGGGATTTCGGTCGCGCTGATTACGACGGCAACCGGCTTATCCGTAGCGATTCCCAGCTTGATTTTCCACCGCTATTTTCAACGCCTGGTGGACGATTATGTGATCAATATGGAAGCGGAATCGATAAAACTGATCGAAATGATGCATGGTGAACGTAAGGCGGCGTTATGAATTTTCAACGCAGAAAAAGGCGAAAAATTGATATCACGCTGATATCGATGATAGACGTGCTTTTTGTGTTATTGCTTTTCTTCATGGTGTCCACGACCTTTAACCGGCAAACCCAGCTCAAGATTAAGCTGCCTGAAGCCAGCGGTCCTGAAACGGAGCAAAAAAATGAATCGGTTGAACTCATCATTAATGCCGATGGCGTTTATTTTTTGAAAGGCGCCGATGGTTTACCCCATGAATTGATTAATCAGAAAGCCGAAACCCTGAAACAGGAGTTGCAAAAACTCGCGGCGCATTCCGCCCATTTGCCATTCATCATCAGTGCCGATGGCAATACGCCTCATCAGTCCGTGATTACCGCGCTGGATGTGGCCGGCCAGGTAGGCTTTAAGCATATTAACTTTGAAGCGCAACAGCCGAAAAGCGAGCAATGAAAAAATCGCTGTCCGGTTGGGTGGAGGAGCATTGGTATAAAGCATCTCTGCTAGGACTATGTCTGTTGCCGTTGAGTTTACTATACGAAGGCGCCGTCAGGTGCCGGAAAAGATTGTATGCCAGGGGGTGGTTGGCAACATGCAGCTTATCCGTTCCGGTGATCGTCGTCGGTAATATTACGGTCGGCGGCACCGGCAAGACGCCCTTGATTATCTGGCTGGCGAAATTCCTGAAAGAAGCCGGTTACCGGCCAGGCATCATCAGCAGAGGTTATGGCGGACAATCGCAACAATGGCCGCAACGGGTCAATGCGGACAGCGATCCGAAAATGGTGGGCGATGAAGCGTTGTTGATCACGATCCTGACCGCCTGTCCGGTGGCGGTTGCTCCCTTTCGGGCCGATGCCGGTAGATTGTTGCTCAAGGAAACGGATTGCGATGTTATCCTGTCCGATGACGGACTGCAGCATTACGCTCTGAACAGAGACATAGAGATTGCAGTCATCGATGGCGAGCGCCGTTTCGGCAACGGCTATTGTTTACCGGCAGGTCCGTTGCGCGAGCCCATCACCCGGTTAAACGATGTTGATTTTATCGTGGTGAACGGGGAAAAATCTGAAGAGCATGAATTTTCCATGCGCATGGAGGGTGATTGTGCCGTCAATCTGGTTACCGGTCAGCGTAAAGCTTTGCAGGAATTTACCGCTGGCGGCTGTCATTCCGTCGCGGGGATCGGCAACCCCGGCCGGTTCTTTAAACAGCTTGAAACGTCGGGGCTGGCCTGTATAACCCATGCCTTTCCGGATCACCACCCTTTTCAAAGCAAAGATATTGAGTTTGGCGATGGCCTGCCTGTATTAATGACGGAGAAGGATGCGGTAAAATGCAGTCACTATGTCGGTAAACAGCATTGGAGCATTCCGGTAAAAGCCGTTCCGGAAGCCGGCTTTGCGGAACGATTGATAAACCTATTAAGAGAAAAGTATGGTAGATAATAAATTGCTCGATATTTTGGCCTGCCCAATATGTAAAAGTTCGCTTATTTATGATAAAACCGCGCAGGAACTGATTTGCAAACCGGATCGTTTGGCGTTTCCTATCCGCGACGACATTCCGGTGATGCTGGAAGATGAGGCTCGCATCCTAAGCCATGAAGAGATCGAGGCATTGACTAAATGAATGATCAGTTTTTGAGCCGCAAGGTCCTGATGCGTTTGTTTATTTCACTTCGGAAGCTTAAGCCCGAATGAGTCTGCATTTTAAAGTCGTCATTCCTGCACGATTTGGTTCAACCCGGTTGCCGGGCAAGCCGCTGTTACCCCTTGCCGGCAAGCCGATGATCGCCCATGTCTGCGCCCGTGCACAGGAAGCCGAGGCCGAGGACATTGTCGTTGCCACAGATGATGACCGGATTTATCAAACCGTCAACGATCTGGGAATGAAGGCCGTCATGACACGAGCGGACCATAACAGCGGCACGGAAAGAATCGCGGAAGTCGCGCAGCAATTCGGCTGGGCTGCCGATGCCATTATTGTCAATCTGCAAGGCGATGAACCGTTGATTTCGCCTGCTTACATACGTGAAGTTGCTTCGGCGTTGGCGGCTCAAAATCTGGCCGGTATCGCGACATTGGCGGCGAAAATTAACGACCCTGAAGAAGTGTTTAATCCAAATGCAGTCAAAGTCGTTCTGAATCAACGCGGTTACGCCCTTTATTTCAGCCGGGCGCCGATTCCCTGGGACAGGGACGGCTTTCGCCATGGCGGGGGCTCGCTTTCCGGAAAAATGCCTTATTACCGGCACATCGGCATGTATGCCTATACGGTGGGCTTTTTGGATCGCTATTGCCAATGGGGCGCTTCCGCTCTCGAATCGGTCGAGTCTCTGGAGCAGTTAAGAATTTTATGGCATGGTGAAGCGATTATGGTGAAAGTCGTTAGCGCGATTCCCCCCGCCGGCGTCGATACCGAAGACGACTTGCGGCGCGTAGAACACATTTTGAATTCGCAGCGCTAAGCGTTTCATGGAGGGTTACGCGACCTTTCCACCTCGCCGGCGGAGATGTGCTGCTATTTGATATATAGTATTATCAACAGTAATTTAGACAATCTTTTTAATTTTAACTCTATACTGGTTTGCCAAGAGCTGTAAATGGAACAATTTCAACGAATTAGTCGCCTGCCTCCCTATGTCTTTAATATCGTAAACGAACTGAAAGCCAAGGCGCGTGCAGCCGGCGAGGATATCATCGATTTCGGCATGGGCAATCCGGATCAGCCTACGCCGGATCATATCGTTAATAAGATGATTGAGGCGACCAAACGGCCGGATACCCATCGTTACTCCATGTCCAAAGGCATTCCGAGATTACGGAAAGCCATTTGCTCCTGGTATAAAAATCGCTTTGACGTAGATCTGAATTTCGAAACCGAAGCCATCGTCACGATCGGTTCCAAAGAAGGTTTGGCGCATTTGGCGCTGGCAACGCTCGGTCCCGGCGATATTGTATTGGTTCCGAATCCCGCCTATCCGATACATCCTTACGGTGTGGTCATTGCCGGCGCCGATTTAAGGCATGTTCCGTTGATTCCCGGTGTGGATTTTTTTGAAGAATTGCATCGGGCTATTGTCGAATCCTGGCCCAAGCCGAAAATGCTGATTCTTAATTTTCCGGGCAATCCGACCAGTCAATGCGTTGAACTGGATTTTTTCGAAAAGATTATCGCCTTGGCGAAGGAACATAATATTTGGGTGGTCCACGATATCGCTTATATCGATATCGTTTTCGACGGCTACAAGGCACCGTCCATTTTGCAGATTAAAGGGGCGAAAGATATCGCGGTTGAATTTTTTTCTCTGTCGAAAAGCTATAACATGCCGGGCTGGCGCGTCGGTTTTATGTGCGGCAATAAAGAACTGGTAGCGGCTTTAGCGCGCATTAAATCGTATCTGGATTACGGCACCTTTACCCCGATTCAGATTGCCGCAATTACCGCCCTGGAAGGACCGCAGGATTGCCTGAAAGAAATCGCGGACATGTATAGAAAACGGCGCGATGTACTCTGTGAGGGGCTGACCGCCGCCGGATGGCCGGTTGAAAAGCCGAAAGCGACCATGTTTGTCTGGGCGCCGATACCCGAGCCCTACCGGGCCATGGGTTCGCTGGAGTTTTCCAAAAAATTGCTGATGGAGGCAAAGGTTGCGGTAGCGCCCGGCATCGGCTTTGGACAGTACGGCGACGATCATGTCCGCTTCGGCCTCATCGAAAATGAGCATCGTACCCGACAAGCGGTTCGCGGTATTCGCAATATGATGAAGAAAGACAAGGTTGTATAATAGCCGGCTTACTTAAAAGAACTTTATGCAGGAGTTTGCTTTGAAACCGGTAAAAGTGGGTATATTGGGATTAGGGACTGTCGGCGGCGGTACGGTTAACGTATTGAAACGCAATGCCGCCGAAATTGCCCGTAGGGCAGGGCGCGACATTGTCGTTACCCGCGCCTCGGCAAAGGATTTAGCGAAACCGCGTATATGCGATACCGAGGGCATCACTTTAACAACCGATCCCTTCGAGATTATCAATGATCCTGAAATCGAGATCATCCTTGAATTGATCGGCGGCGCGGGCCCCGTCAAAGAGATGGTGCTGACGGCTATCACCAATGGCAAGCATGTGGTTACCGCCAATAAATCGCTGATTGCTCTTCATGGTAACGAGATTTTCGCCAAAGCCAGCGAAAAGGGCGTCATCGTCGCCTTTGAAGCCGCGGTTGCCGGCGGGATTCCGATCATCAAAGCAATACGCGAAGGCTTAAGCGGCAATCAGATTCAGTGGCTGGCGGGCATCATCAACGGGACCGGCAATTTTATTCTGACTGAAATGCGCGAAAAAGGCCGCGACTTTGCCGATGTTCTGGCCGAAGCGCAGGCTTTGGGTTATGCCGAAGCCGATCCGACGTTCGATGTCGAAGGCATCGATGCCGCGCACAAGCTGACCATACTGGCCTCGATCGCGTTCGGTATTCCCTTGCAGTTCGACAAGGTCTATACCGAAGGCATTACCCGGATCACCCGTGTGGATGTCGAGTATGCGGAAAAACTTGGTTACCGGATCAAACATCTGGGTATCGCGCGCAAGACCCCGGCAGGCATCGAACTCAGGGTGCATCCGACCCTGATTCCCGAGCGCCGGCTGATTGCCAACGTCAATGGCGTGATGAATGCCATTTTGGTGAAAGGCGACGCCGTGGGGCCCACCCTGTATTACGGTGCCGGAGCCGGGGCCGAGCCGACAGCATCCGCTGTCGTCGCCGATGTGATCGATGTGGTGAGAGCTTTGACCAGCGATCCCGAGAACCGGGTGCCTCATCTGGCCTTTCAGGCCGATTCATTGGCCGATATACCGATTTTGTCGCCGGACAGCTTCAAATCCGCCTATTATTTGCGGCTCAATGCCGAAGATAAACCCGGCGTACTGGCCGATGTGACCAAAATTCTGGCGGATCACCAGATCAGCATTGAAGCCATCGTTCAGAAAGAACCGCTGGCCAATGAAACGGCGGTACCGATTATCATGCTGACACAGATCACGCTGGAAAAAGAACTGAACGCGGCGATTGCTGAGATCGAAGCTTTGCTTACCGTGACCGGAAAAGTCAACCGGATCCGTCTGGAAACCTTGGGATAACTAACGAACATGTCTACACATAAACACTATACCGGTTTGATCGAACGCTATCGGGACCGGCTGCCGGTCAGCGAGTCTACCCGTATTATCAGCCTGAATGAAGGCAATACGCCGCTGATCCAGCTGCAAAACATTCCTCGATTGACCGGCAAGGCTGTCGATATTTATGTCAAGTTTGAAGGACTGAATCCGACCGGGTCGTTCAAAGACCGCGGCATGACGATGGCGGTAACCAAAGCGGTGGAATCAGGCAGTCAGGCGATCATCTGTGCGTCTACCGGCAATACCTCGGCCTCCGCCGCCGCCTACGCCGCTCGCGCGGGCATCAAGGCGTTTGTGCTGATACCCGAAGGCAAGATTGCCCTGGGCAAACTGGCGCAAACCCTGATGTATGACGCTACGATCATTCAAATTAAGGGGAATTTCGATCAGGGCATGGCGCTGGTCAAGGAAGTCGCCGAGCATGCACCGGTCACGATCGTTAACTCGATCAACCCGTTTCGAATCGACGGCCAGAAGACCGCTTCGTTCGAGATTATTGATGCCCTGGGCGATGCTCCTGATTATCACTGCCTGCCGGTCGGCAATGCCGGCAATATTACCGCCTACTGGAAGGGCTACAAGGAATATTCGACCGATAGCGAAAGCCATAAGGCCGTCACCGCCAAGCGTCCTGTCATGTGCGGCTATCAGGCCGCAGGCGCCGCGCCGTTTGTCGCCGGTAAAATGATCGACAACCCTGAAACCATCGCCACCGCGATCCGCATCGGCCATCCGCAATCCTGGGATAAGGCCTGGGCGGCGCAAAAAGAGTCCGGCGGCTGGTTCGACAAATTCACCGATGACGAGATTCTGGCGGCGCAGAAAATGTTGTCGCAATATGAGGGCATTTTTTGCGAGCCGGCCTCAGCCACTTCCCTGGCCGGGGCCTTAAAGGATATCGCCAATGGCAATATTCCCGAAGGCAGTAAACTGGTTTGCACCCTGACCGGCGTCGGCCTGAAAGACCCCGATACGGCGATCAAGCAATGCGCAGCGGCCCATCCGTTGACGATTGAAGCCGAGCTGGATGCGGTAAAAAGAGCTATTCTGGATAATATGTGAGCAGTGCAATTCGGTTAGCCGCCAATTCAGCATTGAGCCTACACATTTATTCAATTCGTTTCAATTTTTGGAAACGATGAACCGACTCTCATGCTCCTCATAGCAATCGCACTCATTTTTCGCTGAGGTTATTGTTGTATGCCCTCAACTCCACAGATACAAACCAGGGAGCAATTGGCCAAATTAGCGATGGGCGCAATCGGTGTTATATTCGCCGATATCGGAACAAGCCCCTTGTATGCCTTTAAGGAAGTTTTTAACGATGGCATGCCGGTCGATAAAATCCATGTGCTTGGCGTATTGTCGTTAATTTTTTGGTCGTTGATGCTGGTCGTTACCGCCAAGTATGCGATTTTCATCATGCGCGCCGATAATAAGGGCGAAGGGGGTATTATGGCGCTCATGGCGCTTGCCTTGCATGGCTCCCGCAATGATCCGCAAAAGAAGGCTATGATCGTCACTATCGGCTTGATCGGCGCGTCGTTATTTTTCGGTGACATTATTATTACTCCGGCAATTTCCGTGCTTAGCGCAGTCGAGGGGTTGCAAGTTATTGCTCCGTCCTTGGCCGAGTATGTACTGCCGATTTCCTTTACCGTGCTGAGCGGGCTGTTTATTCTGCAATCACGAGGTACGGGCAACATCGGCAAAATGTTTTCGCCCATCATGTGTGTCTGGTTTGGCATTCTCGCGTTTCTCGGTGTGACCAATATAATCCATGAGCCGGAGGTGTTATCGGCGATTAACCCGTATTACGCGGTTCATTTGGCGTTCGAGGCCGGCTGGCAGGGTTTTGTGATCATGGGCGCGGTCGTACTCGTTATCACGGGCGCCGAAGCGCTGTATGCCGATATGGGCCATTTTGGCCTGAAGCCGATCCGGTACGCCTGGTTTAGTTTCGTATTTCCGGCGCTGTTGCTTAATTATTTCGGACAGGGCGCTTTGCTGATCGCGCATCCCGAGGCAATTGAAAATCCGTTCTATTTGCTCGCCCCGTACTGGGCGCTATATCCGCTGCTGATTCTGTCTACGATGGCGACTGTTATCGCATCACAAGCGGTTATCACGGGCGCGTTCTCGGTGACACGGCAGGCAATTCAACTCGGCTACTGTCCGCGCATGAATGTACTGCACACCTCGGGCGGCGAGAAGGGGCAGATCTATATGCCCGCGGTAAATTGGCTGCTTATGGCATCGGTATCGTTGCTGGTGCTGAGTTTTCAGTCATCGTCGGCGCTGGCATCGGCTTACGTCATCGCTGTGATAGGCACGATGATCGTTGATACCGTGCTGGCATTCATCGTCATCCAGGCGCTTTGGCAATGGGAAAAAACCGCCAGCATAACTTTTTTAACAGGGTTTCTGGCTATAGATTTTCTGTTTCTTTCTTCCGATATCATGAAAATTCCGAGCGGTGGCTGGCTGCCGTTGGCGACTGGCGCCGGGGTGTTTGTGATCATAACGACCTGGATTAAAGGACGCACCTTGTTACTCGAATACATGGAAGAAAAACATATGCTATTCGAAGAGCTGGAGAAAAAAATATCGAATAAGCTCGTGACCGTCGAGGGCACGGCGATTTATCTGGCCAGAACGTTACACGGTGTTCCCCATGTGCTGCTGCATAATCTCGAACATAACCATGTCCTGCATGATCAAGTCATTGTGCTGACCATCGTTACCAGGAACGAACCTTATGTGGACGAAGCGCACCGCGTTAAAATAAGGGTATTTGGAGACAAACGGAATTTTTACCGCGTCAAGCTTTATTACGGTTTCAAGCAAAATGCCGATGTGCGCCGTGCATTGGATTTATGTAGACTGGAAGGTTTGATGATCGATCCCAAAAAAGTTTCTTTTTTCATCGGTAGCGAACGAGTCGTTTTCCGAACGAAAAGCCCAATGCCTCCATGGCGAAGGGGCTTGTTCCGGTTTCTGTTCCATAATTCATCGAGTCCAATCGAATTTTTCAAAATACCCGTCGACCGTGTCGTCGAACTCGGCATTCGTATCGAATTGTAAATACGGCGAGGCGGGAACTCCCCAATAAGTTGTTTGCGCCCGTACTCGACAGGCTTTGGGCCAAACCATATCAATGGACTAGTCAGGGCGCTGTTTAGGATTGCCCCGAATGGACACGCTCTAAATTATTCAGCTTCTTTCGATAGCAGACGGTGGTTAAGTTAAAAGCCATTAAATTTTTAATTTAGTACAGATATTATGATGAGTCATATTTTTTGGGTTGTGCCGATTTCAGCACTGTTCGCTCTGTTATTTGCCTGGATCTTCTACAAGGAAATGATGGTACAAGAAGAAGGGACAGAAAAAATGAAAGCGATTGCTTCGTATGTCAGGGAAGGCGCTATGGCTTACCTGAAAAGTCAGTACATAGTGGTCGGAAAGATATTTATTGTCCTTTTCATCCTGCTTTCTGTGCTGGCTTATCTGGGCGTTCAGAATCCCTTTGTACCGGTTGCATTTATTACAGGCGGTTTCTTTTCCGGGTTGTGCGGTTACCTTGGCATGCGCACGGCAACATTTGCTTCCAACAGAACGGCCTGGGCAGCTTCAAAATCTCTCAATAAAGCCTTACAGGTCGCATTAAGAAGCGGCGCGGTGATGGGACTTGTCGTTGTTGGCTTCGGTCTTCTTGATATTTCGCTCTGGTTCCTTTTCCTTAATGATGTTATTTTCACTCCCGACCATATGATGACAGGAGTCAAATGGCTGGGACTCACCTTTGTTCCGGAAGGAATCGATGAGCATGGAAAACTGATTGAAATTACCGCCACGATGATCACATTTGGTATGGGTGCATCCACTCAGGCGTTATTTGCACGTGTCGGAGGCGGTATTTTTACCAAAGCTGCTGATGTCGGCGCTGATCTGGTCGGTAAGGTGGAAGTGGGCATTCCTGAAGATGACCCGCGAAATCCTGCCACTATCGCCGATAATGTGGGTGACAATGTCGGCGATGTTGCAGGGATGGGGGCGGACTTGTATGAATCCTACGCAGGATCGATTCTAGCCACTGCGGCTCTTGGAGCGGCACTTCCTTCGTTGACAGGAGACGATCAGATGAAGGCCGTCATTGCGCCAATGCTTGTTTCCGGTGTAGGCATATTTCTGTCGATTGCCGGCGTTTATATGGTGAGCACCAAAGAGTCGGCTACGCCGAAAAATCTTCTGAATGCATTACTGCTGGGTACAGGCGGCAGTTCATTGCTTATCTTGGTTGTCCTTGCGTTAATGGCTCATGCAGGATGGATTTCATGGGGCATATTCGGCGCCGTGGTTTCAGGACTAATTGCGGGCGTGATTATTGGCCAGTCATCTGAATATTTTACTTCGGATGGATACAAGCCGACACAGGGAATCGCCGCGCAATCTCAAACGGGACCCGCGACAGTTGTGATTGAAGGTTTAGCCGTCGGCATGTTCTCAACCTGGTTGCCGGTAATGACCATCGTTGCCGGAATAATTGCAGCCTATGGTTTTGCAGGTGGCTTTCATGATTTTGCGATGGGCGTTTACGGCATCGGTTTTGCGGCAGTGGGTATGTTATCGACATTAGGCATTACACTTGCGACGGATACCTTTGGTCCGATCGCCGACAATGCCGGCGGGAATGCAGAGATGTCTAAATTACCCAAAGAGGTAAGAGAAAGAACTGATGCGTTGGATGGTCTCGGCAATACCACTGCTGCAACCGGAAAAGGATTTGCCATGGGTTCAGCGGCTCTTACTGCGCTGGCATTGATTGCCGCTTATATGGAAGAGGTTAAATTGTGGCTTGGGAGATTGGCCGACAAAAGCATCGAGGGTTTTAAACAAATCGGTGACATTCTTTTCTATAAGAGTCATGTGCCTGTTATCGTTCAGGAGGGGCAGCGGGCAGTCGATCTAAGCCATGCAACCATAAGGGATTTTGCCGCAGCTTATGACCTTTCAATTTTTAACCCGATACTTCTTGCCGGTTTATTCATCGGATCAATGATGACGTTTGTATTTTCTGCAATGGCTATGAAAGCGGTCGGAAGGAATGCCGGCATAATGGTTGATGAAGTCAGGCGCCAGTTCCGTGACATTCCGGGCATCATGGAAGGAACAGGAAAACCGGAGTATGCGAAATGTGTTGAGATAGCAACCCGTGGCGCCCAGAAAGAGATGGTCATTCCTGCCCTGATGGCGATCATTGTTCCTGTTGTAACCGGGATTATTTTGGGTGTTCCGGGAGTCGTGGGTCTTCTTGCGGGGGGCATGACTACTGGCTTCACCCTGGCAAGTATGCTTAATAACGCAGGAGGGGCCTGGGATAATGCCAAGAAATACATTGAAAAGGGCCATTACGGCGGTAAGAACAGCGATTGCCATAAAGCAAGCGTGGTCGGGGATACCGTCGGCGATCCATTCAAGGATACCGCCGGCCCGGCAATGAATATTCTAATCAAACTGATGTCGATGGTCTCGGTCGTTATGGCAGGCGTGACAGTTGCCTGGAGTATCTTTTAAGCCATGGAAAAGCCGGGAGTTATTGGCTTCGGCGCTTTGTTTCATTCCCATGATCAGGAGTAACATCTTTATCAGGATGATCGCAGTGGCCGGAAGATTAATGAGTCGACCCAATTTTGACGCTTTGGTCAGCGAAGCCGGCAAAGCCATAGGCCTAACCGTCGGCGACAATGTGCAGAAACAGCATTGTTGGGTTGGCAGTTGCCAACCACAACCTTAGAAGATTTATTCTTCTGTTTTGTCTACTGGGGGTGCCTTGTGTGAGATGGCCTCGGAATTATCAGCGTCCGTTTCGGCTTGTTCATTCGTTTTTAGTGTCGAATTGGTCGTTGCTGCTGCCGCGGCTTCCTTTTTTTCAATTACCGCTGCCATGAAATCAGTGAACCAGACTTGATCTTTAACGCCGCCAAGATCAGGATCGTTAATGATATCAGCGGGATCCGGCAGACTGCCCTTGTCTCTGGAGTGCTCCAGGGCTTTTAAACAGGCATCGGCATCGCCGCGAAGAGCATAAATACAGGCCAAATTGTAGGAAGCGGCACCGGACTGGATCGCATTGGCTTTTTCAAATTCCACTTTGGCTTGGTCATAAAGCGCATCATCGAAGGCAACGCCCTGGAGCCGGGCCAGGTCCATATAGGCGACGCCGCCGTCAATGGCGGCGGCAAGGTAATTGGGATCGATGGTCATGCAGAATGAGAATTTGGCCATGGCCTCCCGATAAAGCTTGACCGCTTCCTCGCCGGATTTTGTTTTGGCCTGATGTAACAGGGCGTGGCCCCAGAAATACAAGGCCTGAGCTCGCAAGGGATCGTCGCTGACAACTTCGGCATAACCCTGATAGACCGTTTTAAATAAATGATCGGCCTTGGCGCCTTCACTTTTGCGTGCCTGGGCGGTTTGCTTGATGTACGAGTTTAATCTGGATTTTTTGGTTAACGAATCCAAAAATGACATGACTTGTCTCCTTTTCTGCTGGTTGATGAATTGAGCTCTCTAATAACAGCTCTGTTTTTTCAGGGCATTGTGTAACTTGCAATTGATTTCTAAGACAAAAGGGCTTGAGGTTTTTTGCGGCGGTTACCGCCAAGGCCCGATTTGGAGTTGCGGCGAGGCTCATTTTTACTATGCCGGTAATCTTTTTTGGTGCTACTCTTGCTTTTAGTTTTCTGTTTATTCACATCGGCGACTTTTAACGACACCGGTTCATAGCCGGTATCGGCAACACGTGGAATTTCCCGTTTCAGCAGATTCTCAATGGCCGCCAACAAATAGGCTTCTTCAGGACACACCAGCGAAATCGCTTCGCCGTTCATGCCGGCGCGTCCGGTGCGGCCGATCCGGTGCACATAATCCTCGGCTACTTGCGGCAGGTCGAAATTAATGACATGAGGCAACTGATCTATGTCCAATCCGCGCGCGGCAATGTCAGTTGCAACCAGCACCGCTACTTTTCCGGCTTTAAAGGATTCCAACGCTCTGCTGCGAGCGCCCTGTGATTTGTCGCCGTGCAGTGCGGCAGTGCGAATGCCGTCCTTGATCAATTGCTTTTCCAGACGATCGGCGCCGTGCTTGGTGCGGACAAAAACCAGCACCTGCTTCCAGTTGCCGCTGCCGATCAGATAAGACAGCAGTTCGCGCTTATATTCCTTATTAATGCCGTAAACGCGCTCGGTGATGTTGTCGGCGGTCGCATTGGGACTTGCCACTTCGACTTCAGCCGGGTTGCGCAGCAGCTGGCTCGCCAGGGCTTTGATCTCAGATGGAAACGTGGCCGAAAACAACAGGCTTTGCCGTTGTTTGGGCAAAAAGCCCATGATTTTACGGATGTCCGGCATGAATCCCATATCGAGCATGCGATCGGCCTCGTCCAGCACCAGGATCTCGACGCTCGACAAGTCAATGTTTCTTTGCAGCACATGATCGATCAGGCGGCCGGGAGTGGCCACGATGATATCGCAGCCTCTGCGCAGATTGCGGATTTGGCCGTTAATACTGACACCGCCGACGATGACCTCGGCAAACAACGGTAAATGCTTGCCGTAAATTTTTACGCTTTCGAAAACCTGTGCAGCCAGTTCACGCGTCGGCGTCAAAATCAGCGCTCTGATCTTGCGCGGTTTCTGATGCAGGTCCGGCTTCTCTGCCAGACGTTGCAACATGGGCAGAGTAAAACTCGCCGTTTTGCCGGTTCCGGTTTGTGCGCCAGCCAGTACATCCATCCCGTCAAGTATTAACGGTATGGCTTTTTGTTGTACCGGCGTCGGGGTGGTGTAACCTTGTTCGGATACCGCATTAAGGAGTTGCTCGGTCAGACCGAGCCGTTCAAAAGACATTACAAACCTCTGACGTGAACATTTCGTATTCAAATTGACCACTATAAGGGACAATTTTAAATTTTCCAATTTTTCTTCCGGAAAATGTAGTCGATGCTGCTCTGGCATCCTAAAATGATCTTTATCTGAATCATTTTTTCTGAAGGCAGAGAATATTTTATTGAGGGCTTATTTTTGATGGAACAACAGCCGGTCAGGCTCTAACCAATTAAATGCTATTAAGAGCTCGCCAAAATGGCCTGATTATGAAACAATTGCATGCAGGATTACAGTTCCGCTGAGGGCAAAATTATTGATTGATTTCATTTGTGTACATACAATTATTCGGGCAAAGGATGGTGTTTTTTATGTATGAACAGTTGTTATCTCACGTTATAACGATTGCAATGGATGCTGGCAAAGCCATTATGAAAGTTTATGATGAACCAGCCAATACCGTCTCCTATAAATCAGATCAGTCGCCTTTAACAGAGGCTGATTTAGCCTCTCACAATACCATTATTAATGGTTTAAAACAGCTGGATACAAACTGGCCGATCCTTTCCGAGGAATCGACCGATATTCCCGTGCAACAACGAGCGGACTGGCAGCGATTTTGGTTAGTTGATCCGCTTGACGGCACCAAGGAATTTCTTAAGCGGAATGGTGAATTTACCGTAAATATTGCCCTGATCGACCAGGGTGAACCCGTTTTGGGAATAGTTTATGCTCCCGCGTTGGACGTCTGCTATTCAGGGGCGAGGGGCCTGGGCGCTTTTGTCAAACATGGCGCGATGCCGACTCAGCGTATCGAAGTCAGGAAACGGGATGCGGATGAAGCGATCAAGGTAGTTGCCAGCCGCTCCCACTGCGACCAACGGACAACAGCCTTGCTCGATCAATTAGGCAAATACGAATGTATCAGCATGGGCAGTTCCCTGAAGCTTTGTCTGGTAGCCGAAGGCATGGCGCATCTTTATCCGCGTTTGGGTCCGACCATGGAGTGGGATACCGCAGCGGCTCATGCCGTGGTCAACGAAGCGGGCGGGATGGTTTGCGACCAGACCGGCCAAGAATTGAAATACAATAAGCCAGATTTACATAATCCCGAGTTCTTCGTGCTGGGAAAAACAGATACAACGATGCTGACAACAATTAAAAATTGTATATGACCGAATCCATCAAAAATCAAATTTCGACCAATGTTGTTTGGCATCATGCCACGGTTACGCGTGCCCGGCGTGAGCGGAAACATGGTCACCGCGGAGCCATACTCTGGTTTACCGGCCTTTCGGGAGCCGGAAAATCAACCCTTGCTCATGCGGTTGAGGAAAAGCTCCATCAACTGGGTTGTAGTACCTTTGTCCTGGATGGCGATAATGTCCGCCACGGCTTATGCGGCGATCTGGGTTTTAGCACCGATGCGCGTAATGAAAATATTCGCAGGGTCGGCGAGGTTGCCAAACTTTTCATGGAAGCCGGTATAATTGTGTTGACCGCATTCATATCTCCCTATCGGGCAGATCGTGAGCGTGTTCGAGGGATGGTTGAGCACGGCGATTTTCTGGAAATTTATTGCAACAGTCCCATCGAAGTCTGTGAATCCCGCGATGTCAAAGGGCTCTATAAAAAAGCGCGCGCCGGGCAAATACAGGAATTTACTGGAATTTCTTCCCCCTATGAAGCCCCGTTCGATCCTGAGCTGAAGGTAAACACGGGTTCTGATAATCTGGATACCTGTGTCCAAAAAACATTAGACTTGCTGGCCCAGCATCAGATTATCAAATGTTCATAAACGTTTCGTGCCACTCATTCAGGCAAAATCAATGCGGCATTGTTTTGTCCATGATTGTTGAATTCATGGTTGGGAATTCACACGTTTTCAGTGATTGATGTCAGCATATTAAGTGATAAAAAAAATTCAAACTACTCAGGATTTAGCCGTCAATGGTGCGTTGCCCGCATTTGAACAGCCACTTCACGTCGGCCGTCCAAATATCGGCAGCCGTGAGAGATTTCTTCAATATGCCGAGGACATATTCGACAGCGGCCGGTTAAGCAATAACGGTCCTATGGTACAGGAGTTTGAGAGCAAGGTTGCACGCTCGCATGGGGTTAAACATTGCGTTGCGATGTGCAACGGTACTGTGGCACTGGAGATCGCTATACGGGCTCTTGGCTTGACCGGGGAAGTCATTGTTCCCTCTTATACCTTTATTGCTACCGCTCATGCCCTGCATTGGCAGGCCATTACCCCGGTTTTTGCCGATATTGATCAGCACTCTCATACCCTGGATCCAGCGGCCGTCAGGCGCATGATCACTCCCCGGACGACCGGCATCATCGGTGTTCATCTGTGGGGAAACAGCGCTCCGGTTGAAGAATTGCAAGCCATTGCCGATGAGTTCAACCTGAAGTTGATGTTTGATGCGGCCCATGCCTTCAGTTGTTCGCATAACGGCAAAATGATCGGTAATTTTGGCGCCTGCGAAGTGTTCAGCTTTCACGCCACCAAATTTTTTAACACCTTCGAAGGAGGCGCTGTCGTCACCAACGACGACGAACTGGCCGAGACCATGCGTCTGATGCGGAATTTCGGATTTGCGGGTATGGACAATGTCATCTATCCGGGTACAAACGGCAAGATGATCGAAATTGCCGCGGCGATGGGCCTGGTCAATCTTGATTCAATTGATCAAGTAATCGAGGCCAATCGCAATAATTATCAGACTTATCGGGAAATGCTGTCAGGCCTGCCCGGTCTCAGTTTGCTGCAATTTAACGAAGCGGAGCGGACTAATTACCAGTATGTCGTCATGGAAGTGGGCGAACGTTGCTCGGTAACCAGGGATCAAATCATCCGAGCGCTGCATGGCGAAAATATACTCGCGCGTAAATATTTCTGGCCTGGTTGTCACAGGATGAAACCTTATCGCGATTTATTTCCGCATGCCGGATTGCTATTGCCCAATACTCAAAAAGTTGCGGACAGGGTCGTTGTTCTGCCGACGGGGACGACCATGACTGAGGAAATGGTTAAAACCGTTGCGGCGGTAATTCGTGTGCTGGTGGCAGGCCGCGCATGAAACTTGCCATCATGCAGCCGTATTTTTTTCCTTACCTTGGTTATTGGCAGTTGATCCATGCCGTCGACCGCTTTGTTATCTTCGACGATGTCAATTATATCAACCGAGGATGGATCAACCGTAATCGCATTTTGATCAATGGCGAGCCATCTTATCTGACGATGCCGCTGCATCAAGCGTCCCAAAATAAACTCATCTGCGATATATCGATTCAACCTGCGATCTCCTGGTGCGACAAACTGGTCAAATCGGTTGACCATACTTATCGAAAAGCGCCTTATTTTGCCGACGTTTTCCCTGTGATCGAGAAGACCATTCGTTATCAGTCGGACAATTTGTCGGACTATCTGGCTTATCAATTGCAAACGTTGTCCCGATTCATGGGTATTACGACCGATTTCGTAGCGACCAGCCGCAGTTACCAAAATAGTCACCTGTCCGGCCAGGCCCGGATTCTCGATATTTGCAAACAGGAAGATGCCGCCGCCTACATCAATCCGGAAGGAGGGCAGGGGCTTTACGATGGTGGAATCTTCCGCGAAGCCGGCATCGATCTAAAATTTATCGCTATGCGGCCTTTGCCTTACAAGCAAAGAACTTCCGGCTTTATTCCTTATCTTTCGATCATCGATGTATTGATGGAGGTTGGAGCGGCCGAGATTAAAAATTATATCGGCGAATTCGACCTGATTGAGGCAAAATGACCGACATGACCAACATGGCCGGCAAGAGCAAACATGTATCAATCGAGTGGCAGTCTTCATCTTGATTTTTTGATTCGGACTATGCATTTTTTGAGGCAATGATAGGGCCCCGCTTCGACCCTGCGGCAGTTCGCTCCTCCCGGGTTTGCGGATATCAGCAATGATCGCCTTGTGTCTATCTGCTTCGAGTCGTAACATCTTGTGCTTGGCAGCAAGCTTGGGCTTCAGTAGCCTCCGGCATGGCAATTCCGTACGATCGGATAAATGAAATTGCTAGCCCGACAAATAAAAATTTATGAGTACCGTCTAGTGACCGATTTACCAGAAGAAAAAAATAGAGAACCCGAGTTTAGGCGGAATAACAATCTGGAGGAATTGCTTTTAACACTCAATTCTCTATTAACGACCGCAGAGGCTGAGGCATTACAAATTTACGGCGAGCCGCGCCAGGAATTTCCCATCCTGTTTGTAATGGGCCCTCACCGGAGCGGAACGACGTTGCTGCTGCAGTGGCTGGCAAATACCGGAATTGTTGCCTATCCTACCAATCTGCTGGCACGATTTTATGGCGCGCCGGTGCTCGGAGCGCTGATCCAGCAATTACTGACCGATCCGCGTTACAATTTTAGAGACGAGTTATACGATTTAGGCAGTGCGATTTCATTTGATTCTCAAAATGGCAAAACCAAAGGCGCATTGGCCCCCAATGAATTTTGGTATTTCTGGCGGCGCTTTTTACCCTTTGATGAGTTGGATTATTTACCAACCGAATCATTATTGCAAAAATCGGATACCAAGACTCTGGTGGCCGAATTTTTGGGCATGATGCATGTGCTGCAAAAACCAATGGCTCTCAAGGCAATGATTTTGAACTATAACATCGACTTTTTGGACCGGCTTTTTGAAAAGGCGATATTTATCTACACCAAACGCGATCCAGTGGCGAATATCGAATCGGCTCTCAAAGCCAGGGAACGCCAATCAGGCAGTATTGACAATTGGTATTCGTTTAAAATACCCGAATATAACGACTTAATCAAACTGACTCCTTATGAGCAAGTTGCCGGCCAGATATTTCATATCAACAAAGCTATTGAACAAGGCCTGGATAAAGTCGCTGAACACAAGAAACTGATTGTCGGATATGAAGATTTTTGTGACAACCCCAAACAGGTTTATGAACAAGTGCTAGGTAAACTCGCCGCCAACGGTTATGAGATCAATACGGCCTATTGCTTACAAGAAAAATTTGTTGTCACAAGAAAGCAGGTGAACGATTCCAATATTCTGAAAGCGTTTGAACGGTTTTACGGATAAGCATATCGATGAGGACAGCAAAGTTACCAGGGCAGAGCGATTAAATGACGCTGTCTAAAAAAACAGCAACCGGCGTGCTGTGGAATTTCGCCGAGCAGCTCGGGCGCAAGGGCGTCGGCATCGTTGTTACGTTATTTCTGGCGCGTTTTCTGGCGCCGGAAGATTTTGGCCTGGTAGCGATGATGGCCCTGTTTATCGCGATAGCCACGTCGCTGATGGAATCGGGTTTCAAGCAGGCGTTAATCCGTCTTCAGGAGGCGTCGCCAACGGATTTCAATACAGCCTTTTATGCCAATATTGCATTAGGACTGATTTCTTACAGCTTGTTGTTTGCCTGTGCGCCGTTGATTGCGGGATTTTATCATGAGCCCAGACTTATTGATCTGATCCGCGTGGCGGGTCTGAGCATTATTATTAATAGTTTCCAGGTTATACAAAGCGTGATGCTGAGCCGGGATCTCAACTTTAAAGCCCAGTTCAAAGCTTCACTGCCCGCGAGTATTATTTCGGGCGTCGCCGCGGTGACGCTGGCTTATTATGAATGGGGTGTCTGGGCGCTGATAGCGCAAATGCTGGTCTCTGCTTTTTTCATCACGCTGTTTCTCTGGTGTTTCAGGCTTTGGCGGCCCGGTCTGGCCTTCAGCAGCGTGTCGATGGGACAGTTGTATCATTTCGGATACAAGCTTTTTTTATCGGGCCTGATAGATATTTTATTTCGAAACCTTTACATCATCGTGATCGCCAAACTCTTCAGCGCCGGTACTGCGGGTCTCTATTTTTTCGCCGACAAGATGAGAGAACTGGTTATTAATCAACTGGTCACCTCCATTCAAACCGTGACCTATCCGGCGCTGTCCACGATGCAGGATAATCCGGTCAGGCTCAAGGCCGGCTATCGGAAAGTCATTCAGATCACGACGTTTTTACTGTTTCCCGTCATGGCGTTTATGGCGGCGTTGGCGCAGCCCTTGTTCCAGTTATTGCTGCCGGAACTGTGGCTTCCGGCCGTGCCCTATTTTCAGCTGATGTGTCTGGCGGCATTATTGATGCCGGTCCATGCGATTAATTTGAATATCCTGCAAGTAAAAGGCCGATCCGATTTATTTTTAAATCTGGAAGTATTCAAAAAGACCACCCTGACGCTGATCTTGTTATTCAGCGTGCGTTATGGCGTGTTCGGAATTCTGATGGGCCAAATCGTCAATTCGATCATAGGGCTGGTTCCCAACACTTACTTTACCAATAAGTTGATAGGTTATCCGTTGTCGCAACAGCTTTCCGATTTTTCCCTCGGACTGTTGCTTTCCGGCATCGTTGGCGGGAGCGTTTTTGTTTTGGTTAATCGGCTGGCCTGGCCGCCCATTTTAGAGCTTTCGGTTTTGGGCAGCTTGGCCGCGATCATATATTTGTGTGCGGCCAAGCTTTTGAGAATTCAGGGGTTGCCATTGGCTTTATCGTTAATGAAAACTCGAAAAATAGCCTAAGAGAAATAGAGAGAAGACATGTCGATGTTTTTTTTAATGTGCTCGGAGCGGTCTGGCAGTAACTTTATCACCCAGTTACTCAATGGCCATTCCAAAATTTGTGGCCCGTCAACCAAGCACATCATAAATCCGGTTGCACGCAATTTATTCAGGTATGAACCCCTTAGCAACGAAGAAAATTGGGAAGAGCTATTAAAAGATATTCATAGACTGATGAGTGTAAACTTTTCGGTTTGGAAAAAATCCTTTTCTTTGGACGATTTAAAAAACCTGGGCCCTATTGGCGATGCGGCGTCGCTCATTCGTAACATCTTCAGCGAAGAGGCAAAGGCCAATGGAAAACAGCATGTGTTTATCAAAGAAAATCATGTCTATGAATTCCTGCCTTATCTGCTGCTTAACTTTCCGGAATCCAGTTATGTTTATCTCACACGTGACCCGCGTGATATGGCGCTGTCATGGAAGAAGAATCCAGTCCATCCCGGCGGCGTGGTAAAAGCCGCGCGCCAATGGCAAAAAGATCAACAGAATTCTCTTAAAAATTACAACGACCTGCACAAAATCGGCAAAGCCTATTTTGTGCGTTATGAGGACTTGATCGGTGACCCCGTGCGTTACTTAAAAGAGATAGTGGGTTTTTTCGGACTCTTCTATGAAGCGTCTATGCTGGATTATCACAAGGATGAAATGACCCGAATGAACGCGGGTATGCAAAAAGCCTGGAATAACGTGTCTCAAGGCGTCATTGCGGATAACAAGGAGAAATTCAAAACCGAGCTAACCGCACAAGAAATCAAAACCATCGAGAAAATTTGTTTCTGCGAAATGAAGGTATTGGGTTATGAACCGCAGTACTCTGTAACGGAGCTGGAGGCGTTTTCCGGGCGGGCTCTTTCCGAGCTGGAACTGCTTGAGAATGAAACCATTGTTTGCGAAAGAAGCGAAGGGGTCATCGGCAATATGGAAGCCAAGAAAATCTTTTACCGGAAGGTGATTTGATGCTTGCACCTATCGGATTGACCGTCTACGGTAGAATTGAACATACCAGGCAAGCGATTGCCGCTTTAAAAGCAAATCCCCTGGCCAAAGAAAGTGCGCTTTATATTTTTTCGGATGCGCCGGCACAGGGCGATGAAGAAAAAGTCGCCCAAATGAGAGAATACTTAAGAACGATTGACGGCTTCAAGGAAACAAATATCATCGAACGGAGCGAAAATTCTAGAATTAACAACAACCGCGGCGGACAAAAATATTTGCTGGAAAAATATGGCAAAATGATCTGGATGGCCGAAGATGTCATCACGGCGCCGGGTTTTTTAAGGTTTATGAATGACGCCCTTGAGTTTTACAAGGATGATCCCAGGATAGGCAGCATATCCGCCTATTGTCCGCCCATTGCGATCCCGTCAAGCTATACGAAGGATTTTTTTGCATTGACCGCCATGAATCCCTGGGGTTTTGGGCTTTGGCGGCATTATTACAAGATCGATACGCCCATTGCGCCGCTTGAATTTGCCGGCTTGTTAAAAGATAAAAAACGCTTGCAACAGTTGGAATCCAGCGTCGGCGAAGCGGCCGTGCAGTATATGCGGATGGATTATGAAGGAAAAATCAACGCCGGCGACATGCGGTGCATATTCTGGCAGTTTATCGATAATAAACTGACGATTTATCCCCGGAAATCCCTTGTCAATAACATGGGCCAGGACGGTTCCGGAGTCCATATGGGCGTGACCAATAAATGGAATGTGCCGGAATTGTGGGATAAAGTTGACGGATTTGAGTTTGCTGATGCCGTCGAGGTCGATGCCGACATACTGAAAATCCACAATAGTTTCTATAAAACCAACAAGGCTAAGATCAGGCTTATCGAAACCCTGGACCGGATGGGGATTTATCGGCACCTTCGGCCGATGGCACGAGCGATCAGAAACAGGTTTGGAAGCTAGGTGCCAGGACATGGCTGGATAAAAGACGAAAATGCCTTTTATCAGCCTATAGTTATGATTGAATACGTGATAGGTTTTTAAGGAATTAGTATGATTATAAGATTGAAATATTGGTTAAGGAGCATGCTGAATAAATTAATAGAAATTAAATTTAAAAAGACAGATTTAATTTCTATTAATAAAACCTCCAGGGTATTTTATCCGGGCATCGTTTATAAGCCGCATTGCGTTCTCGAGATAGGAGATCAATCCGTTGTCGAGGCCAACCTGCTGTTCGACCGTGGTGGGGCGGAAATAAAAATCGGTTCCAATTCATTCATAGGTGCCAAAACTTCGATTATCAGTTCCGATGCTATCCGCATAGGCAATGATGTGCTGATATCCTGGGGCTGCACCCTCATAGACCATGATGCGCATTCCCTTTATTGGGATAAACGGAAAGACGATGTTGCCGAGTGGCGGCAAGGCAGAAAAGACTGGAGCAATGTCGCACGGCGGCCGATCGTAATTCACGATAAAGCCTGGATTGGGTTTAATTCAATTTTATTGAAAGGCGTGACGATTGGCGAGGGCGCGGTTATCGGCGCGGGCAGCGTGGTGACCAGGGATGTCGCGCCCTATACCCTGGTTGCCGGCAACCCCGCCAAATTAATTAGGGACATTAAGGGTGAATCATAATGGCTTGCAAGGTGTGCCGCCAACAAAACCACGCTATTTTTAAGCAGAAAATATTAAATAAATACGACATTCAATATTACTATTGCGATGCCTGCGGTTTTTTACAAACGGAAAAACCTTACTGGCTGGACGAGGCGTATTCCGATGCCATTGCCGGTGCAGATACCGGTTTGGTGCAACGCAATCTGTTGATCGTTCGTCAACTGTCCATGCTGCTGTTTATGCTTTTCGGCAAAAAAGGCCGTTATGTCGATTTTGCCGGAGGTACAGGCTTGCTGGTCAGGATGATGCGGGATGTCGGTTTCGACTATTTCTGGAAAGACCGCTATTGTGCCAATATCCATGCGCGGGGATTTGAATTTTCCGCCGGTTTAAACGATTGCCTTGCGTTGACTGCTTTCGAAGCGCTTGAACATCTCGAAGACCCGGTGGCCTTTATTAAGGATGCGCTGAAACAGGCAAATACGGATACCTTTATTTTCACGACCGAGCTTTTTACCGGTAAACCGCCTGCTCCGGGTGATTGGTGGTATTACGCACCCGAGACGGGACAGCATATTTCCTTTTATCAGCACAGGACCCTGCAGACAATTGCCGACCGGATGGGGCTGCATTTGTATTCGGCATCGGGTTTCCATATGATGACACCTAAAAAAATATCATCGGCGATCTTCAAGCTAGCCGTTTCCAGATGGTCAAGACTTTTTTTCCCGGTGATTCGATGGCTAATGGACAGTAAAACGATGGACGATCATTACAAGTTGTTGCGGAGCAGAAACTGATATGCCGATCACCGTGGTTTATGACTATCAAATTTTCAGCTGGCAACAATACGGCGGCATTTCCCGCTATTTTTACGAGACTGCGAATCGAATCGCCGGTCTGGACAGCACGCATGTGGAAATTTGCTCGCCGGTATATGTTACGTCTTATTTCGATGCGGTGGGTAGCCTGCATCCCAGGGGCGTTAAGATTCCACATCTGTCACATTCCGGGCGAATTATTGGCGCGTGCAATGCGATATTGTCCCGATTCCTGGTGAAAAACAGGACTGATGTCGATATTTTTCATGAAACCTATTATTCCGGAATCGATAACTGCCCGAGCTCGGCGAAGCGCATCATTACGGTCTGCGACATGACCCATGAAAAATTTCCGCAAAATTTTTTAAAGCGGGATAAAACCGCAGAGATCAAAGCCCGTGCAGTAAAGCGGGCTGATCATGTCATTTGTATTTCGGAAAGTACAAAAAAAGATTTGATGGCGATGCAGAATGTACCGGAAGAAAAAATTTCCGTCGTTTATCTCGGTTGTTCTCTCGCGTTATCGAATCAACCCTTCGCCAATCCCTCGCTCTGCCGTCAGCCCTATATTCTTTATGTAGGTGTGCGGGGAGGGTATAAAAATTTTGACAGGATGCTGCGCGCCTATGCGGCTTCAGCGCGATTGAAAGATCAGTTCTCACTGGTCTGTTTTGGCGGGGGACCGTTTAACGCGGATGAACAGGCTATCATAAGCACATTGGGTCTTACGCCGGATAGCGTGGTGCAGATGTCGGGCTCGGATGACTTGCTGGCGCAGTTGTATGCGAACGCGGCATTATTTGTTTGCCCGTCGTTATACGAGGGATTCGGTATCCCTCCCTTGGAAGCGATGGCATTCGGTTGCCCGGTGGCGTGTTCCAATACCAGTTCGTTGCCTGAAGTTGTTGGCGATGCGGCGGAACTGTTCGATCCGACCGATATCGCGGCGATGGGCTTGGCCATGGAAAAAGTGGTTTTGTCAGCCGAGAGATCCAGGCAACTCGTAGCGCTTGGACAGGCGCGTATCAAGCTGTTTTCATGGGAGAAATGCGCTGCGGATACCCTGGCCGTATACAAAAAAGTTTTACAGGGTTGATGGCGATGACGCGAGCATTGATTTGTGGAGTGAGTGGCCAGGACGGCGCCTATTTGGCCAGATTTCTTTTGGATAAAGGTTATCAGGTCTTCGGTACGTCGCGCGATGCCCAGATTTCAAGCTTTGCCAATTTGCGGATCTTGGGCATTTTTGAACGGGTAGAGACAATGTCGATGGCACTCAATGATTTCAGAAGTGTTTTACACGTATTAAACGCCGTTGAGCCCGACGAAATTTACAATCTTTCCGGACAGAGTTCCGTTGGCCTGTCGTTCGATCAGCCGGTAGAAACCATGGAAAGCATCAGTCTCGGATCGCTGAACCTGCTGGAGGTCATCCGCTTCTTAGCGAAAGATATGCGTCTATATAATGCCGGCTCCAGCGAATGTTTCGGTGATACCAATGGCGCGCCGGCGAATGAAAAAACCGCTTTTCATCCGCGGAGTCCCTACGCAGTCGCCAAATGCGCCGCGCATTGGCAGGTGGCCAATTACCGCGAAGCCTATAAGCTATTCGCTTGCACGGGCATTTTGTTCAATCATGAATCCAGCTTGCGTCCGGAACGTTTCGTGACCCGAAAGATTATCGAGGCCGCCAGGCGCATAGCGAAAGGGTCCAAAGAAAGGCTTGTGCTTGGCAATACCAAAATTATCAGGGACTGGGGGTGGGCGCCTGAATATGTGGAGGCGATGTGGCGTATGCTGCAATCGGAATCGCCGGATGATTATGTCATCGCCACTGGTAAAAGCGTGAGCCTGGAACGTTTTACCGAGCTGGCGTTTGCCGAATTCGGACTGGATTGGCATGATTTTACGGAAACACGCTCGGATTACTTCCGCCCCACGGATCTGGCCGGGAGTTATGCGGACCCTGAAAAGGCCGCAGACAAGCTAAATTGGCATGCTCACTATCAGGTTGAAGACGTGGTCCGGTTTATGGTGAGTATTAAACTTTGATTGAGATAAGCCGGCAGAATTGCGGAATGTTTGTTTCGGCAAAAAAATGTCTAAAAAAATCTACTGCGGCCTCTTTGCTTTTTGACTTAGTGTTAATATGGAAAATACGGATCCTTTGATTACCGTCATCATCGCAGTTTACAATGGTAAAGCGACCTTGCAGCAATGTATCGATAGTTTCATTCGGCAAACCTATCGATACAAGCAATTGATCATTATCGATGGGGGATCAAAAGACGGCACGGTCGCCGTGCTGGAGGAAAATCGAGAACACATCGGCTATTGGCTGTCTGAGCCGGATCGGGGAATCTACAACGCCTGGAACAAAGCCTTGCCCCATGCAACAGGCAGCTGGATTTGTTTTCTCGGAGCGGATGATTATTTTTGGGATGAAAGCGTCCTGGCAAGGTTGAGCGAGCATCTGGAACGTCTTCCGCTTTCCACTCGCCTGGCTTACGGTAAAGTCATGTTTGTCGATCCTGACGGAAACGAGCTCTACCCTGTGGGAGCGCCTTGGCACGAAATAAAAGAAAGCTTTACACGTGCCATGTGTATTCCACACCCGGCGGTTATGCACAGAAGAAGCCTGTTCGAGCAGTATGGCCGGTTTGATGAATCGTTTCGTATTGCCGCAGACTATGAATTTTTACTTCGCGAGTTGCCGTCGGCCGACATATCATTCGTTTCGGATGTCATTGTCGTCGGAATGAGGCAGGGCGGAATCAGCAGCACCTCGGCCAATTTATCGATCGCGCTGGATGAAATTCGACGTGCGCAGCGAATGCATGGCTATTTTCCGCCCTGGCATATAAAATTCGTCTCCAGGCTGAGCGTCATTGTGCGCCTGTTTTTAATAAAAATTTTTGGTGACGCTGCGGTCAGAAAATGGATCAATTGGAGCAAGCGGGTAAACTTGCAATGAACTCAAAGCTGGGAATAATTTCCTCAGGATTACCGGGATAGCATGTGATGCGTGTTGCAGTAACCGGCGGCCGCGGATTTATCGGCAAAAAACTGGTTGAGGCTTTGCTGGCGAGAGGCGACAAAGTACGCGTCCTGACGCGCCCAAAAAATACCCTGACTTGGCCGGGCGTCGACCTGGTGACAGGTGATTTAACCTCTTCCGATACCGATCTTGCAGCGTTCCTGGATGATGTCGATCTGCTCTATCATTGTGCCGGTGAAATCAGTGATATCGCGCGCATGAGAGAAGTGCATGTTTCGGGAACGGAGAGGCTGATTGAAGCCGCTCAGGGTCGTATCGGCCGCTGGGTGCAGTTAAGCAGCGTCGGGGCTTACGGGCCGGTTCGTGCCGGAAAGGTCAGCGAGGACTCGCCGGAAGCGCCCGCAGGAGAATACGAGTGTACCAAGACCGAGGCCGATGCCCTGGTGCGTTCGGCAGGCGTCAACGGAAAATTTTCTCAGGTTATCTTGCGGCCATCCATTGTTTATGGGCCGACCATGACCAACCGTTCCGTTTTTCAGTTGATTGATGCCGTTGCACGGGGCTGGTTTGCCTTTATCGGCAAGCCGGGTGCATCCGCAAATTATATTCATGTTGACAATGTGGTTCAGGCCTTGCTGGTTTGCGGTGGTAAAGCGGAAGCCGCCGGTCGCACCTATATCATCTCCGATCACTGCACGCTCGAGGATTTTATTGGCCTGATTGCCAAAAGTCTCGGCCGTCCTGATCCCGGATTAAGACTGCCCGAATGGTTAATGCGCGGGGCGGCAAGCCTTGGCCATGCGCTACCCGGATTTCCGTTAACCGAAAGTCGAGTCGATGCGCTGACCAATTTTGCCTGGTATTCCGATGAACGTCTTATCCGGGAAACAGGGTATCATCGCGTCCGCAGTATCGAATCCGGCATCGTTCAGATGGTTGAAGAATGGGGTCAAAACCAAAATAAAGATCTGTGAAGAAAATCTGTTTTACCGCCACCATTCCTGCCGTCGTGTACTCTTTTCTGAAGGAGCATATCCGAGCCTGTGCGGAAAAGTGGAGTGCCAAGATCAGCACCCATCCGCAGGGAGCGGAGCTTTTAAGCGATCTTGACGCTCAATTCATTCCAATACCATTCGAACGAAAAATATCGCCCTGGCGGGATCTGTGTGCGTTGCTGCAATTACTGAGGCTGTTTCGCCGCGAGCGTTTCGATCTTGTGCATTCCATTATGCCTAAAACCGGCTTGTTGACGATGATGGCGGCCTGGGCAGCCGGCGTACCCAATCGGTTACATACCTTCACCGGTCAGGTATGGGCGACAAGACAGGGCTGGAAACGCAGCGCGCTGAAACTGTTCGACCGCTTGATCGTGTTATTTGCCACACAGATCCTGGTGGATAGTCCATCACAGCGTGATTTTCTGGTGGCTGAAGGCATCATAGGCAAAGACAAGGCTCAAGTTTTGGGACATGGCTCGATCTGCGGTGTGGACGTCCGGCGATTTCATCCGGACCTGGCAGCCAGACAGGCAGTGCGTAAACAACTGGGTATCGATGAGGCGCAGACCGTTATTCTATTTTTAGGGAGATTAAATCGTGATAAAGGCATGCTCGATCTTGCGGCTGCTTTTGCCGAAATCGCTGCGCATCGGTCAGATGTTGTGCTGGCGCTGGTTGGCGCGGAAGAAGATGTGACTTTCGAGTCCGTTCGGGAAATTTGCCGAGCCTGCAGCCACCAATTAAGGCGAGTCAGTTTTACACCCGAACCGGAACGGTTTCTGGCGATGGCCGATATTTTTTGTCTGCCCAGTTATCGGGAAGGCTTCGGTCAGGTTATTATAGAAGCCGCCGCAGCCGGTATTCCAACGGTTGCGACACGGATATATGGTATAGTCGATGCCGTTGCGGAGGGAGAGACAGGGCTGTTATATCCTGCCGGGGATGTCCCGGCGCTGACGCATAACTTATTAATATGCATAGAAAACAAAGATTTTCGCCAAAAGATGGGCGAAGCTGCCCGAGCAAGGGCGCTAGCGTTGTTTTCCAGTCAAAAAATTACCGGCGAATTATTGAATCTATACGATAAGGTACTCAACAGAGGTTAACTCATTAGCCACGTTACATGAATGCACCATTGAAAAATCAATCCCAACTGCAGGCCGAAAGGCTTCTCATCACCGGCGCCAACGGGTTTATCGGGCGAGATTTGTGCGCCAAAACGATCAGCCGCGGGTGGCAGGTGAGAGCAGTTCTCCGCAGTTCTCGTCAACTGCCTTCGGTTTTGGATCGGGTGACGGTAGACAACATAGACGAAAATACCGATTGGACACAGGCATTACAGAATATCAGTGTTGTGATTCACCTTGCCGGCCGCGTACATGTCGTCAGGGATTCAGCCCTGGATCCGCTGTCCGATTTTCGGCGCATCAATGTTGACGGCACCCTGAATCTGGCACGGCAGGCTGCAAAGGCGGGTATCCGGCGATTTATTTTTATCAGTTCCATCAAGGTTAACGGAGAAAATTCACCAGCGGGACAGCCTTATACGTTATCGGATCAGCCGGCGCCTATTGATCCCTATGGAATATCCAAATATGAAGCGGAAGAAGCCTTACGCCGGTTGTCCGTCGAAACCGGCATGGACGTGGTCATTCTCAGGCCGCCACTGGTATACGGGCCGGGCGTGCAGGGTAATTTCCTCAGTATGATGCGATGGCTGGATAAGGGCATCCCGTTGCCTTTGGCATCGATAAATAACAAACGAACTCTGGTTTCCCTCGATAATCTGGTCGATTTAATCATGACCTGCATAACACACCCGGGAGCGGCAAATCAGACCTTCTTGGCGGGCGATGGCGAAGATCTTTCGACGACCGAATTGCTGCAGCGCACTGCGCGTGCGCTCGGCAAAAAAGCGCGGCTACTGCCGATACCTGTCTGGCTATTGCGATTCTGCCTGGGATTGATTGGAAAAAGTGCGGCGCTACAAAAGCTGTGCGGCTCCCTGCAGGTGGATATTAACAAGACCCGCGAACAACTGAACTGGACACCGCCAACGGGGGTCGACGAAGCCCTGCGCAAGACCGCCCGGGATTATTTAAAGGCCTATAAATGATCGGATGGGTATCGATTCTTTTGTTGGCTTGGTTAGCCGCGACGATATTGACCGGGATCATTCGCCGCTACGCCTTGACCGTAAATCTTTTGGATATTCCCAATCAGCGCAGTTCTCATACCCTGCCTACTCCGCGAGGGGGCGGACTGGCGATAGTCATCGTCTTCATGATCGGTCTTCCGGTTCTTAACGGCATGGGCTTTTTGGATCAACAGGCGACGTGGGCGTTCCTGGGCGCAGGCGCCTGGGTGGCATTGGTCGGTTTTCTGGACGACCATCAACATATCCCTGCACGATGGAGATTGCTGGCGCATTTTGTTGCGGCGGTATGGGCCCTGGTCTGGTTGGGCGGATTGCCGCCGCTGGAAGTGTTCGGATATGCTCTTGATTTGGGTTGGATCGGCCATCTGTTAGGGCTTTTTTATCTGGTTTGGTTGCTCAATCTCTACAATTTTATGGATGGCATCGATGGACTTGCCGGGATTGAAGCCGTCACCGTTTGTTTGGGCGGAGTTGTGCTATATCTGTTAACGGACGACAGCACTCCATGGCTCGCGCCGGCATTGTTGGCGATGGCAGTCACCGGTTTTTTATGGTGGAATTTTCCGCCCGCCAGGATATTTATGGGCGATGCAGGCAGCGGATTTTTAGGCATTGTCTTGGGGCTGTTTTCCCTGCAGGCCACAAAAGTTTCTCCGCAATTTTTTTGGAGCTGGATGATATTGCTGGGCGTATTTATCGTCGATGCGACATGGACCTTGTTCCGGCGGTTATTGAGCGGCGAGGAAGTACATCAGGCGCATCGCAGCCATGCTTATCAACATGCGTCGCGTTATTTTGGCGCCCATAAGCCGGTAACAATGTGGGTCGGAACAATCAATCTATGCTGGCTGACGCCGCTGGCATTGGCCGTCGGCTTGGCTAAGCTTGATGGCCTATCCGGTGTCGTTCTGGCCTATTTTCCGTTGGTATTATTGGCTATCAAGTTCAATGCAGGCCAGCAGGAGTCGAGTTAGTGAAGACAAGCTTAGCGCACTGGTTCATCGGACTCTCACGACGTACCAAGGCGGTCATTTTAATCAGCGCCGATATCATTTTTGCAGTATTGGCACTATGGTTGGCGTTCTCGTTACGATTAGGCCTGCTCTATGTGCCGAAAGGTCCCGAATGGTACCTTTTTGCCGTTGCGCCGGTGTTAACCGTGCCGATTTTTGCCAGGTTAGGGCTTTACCGAGCCATTATCCGCTACATCGAAGTTCGGGCATTGTGGACGATCATCCAGGCGGTTACGATTTATGCCTTTGTGTTCGCCGGTATCTATTTTACGCCTTTTATCCTCTATGAAACCGGCATTCGCAATCTGCCCCGCACCGTACCTCTGTTAAACTGGCTGATCATGGTGCTGCTGGTCGGCAGCAGCCGGTTTTTTGCACGGTGGTGGCTTGGCGATATCTATTTACAGCTCGGCGGCGGGCGTAAATCGGCCGATCACCGCAAGAATAATGTATTGATTTATGGCGCCGGAAGCGCCGGGGTGCAGTTGGCTTCGGCTTTGGCTCATGGACGTGAGTTCAGGCCGGTTGCCTTCATCGATGACGATGTAAAGTTGCATAAGCATAAAATCAACGGTTTACGGATATATCCATTCAGCTCGTTAAGCTATTTAATCGAGAGGCATCAAATTTCAGATATTCTCCTGGCGCTGCCGTCAGCAAGCCGGGCGCGGAAAAGCGAGCTGATCCGTATGCTCGAACCCTATGCCGTACATGTCATGTCGATGCCGGGTTTGTCTGATATTGCCCAAGGCAAAGTAACCTTTGATACGCTGCAGGAAGTGGATATCGGCGATCTATTGGGCCGCGATCCGGTGGCGCCTGATCAATCTCTGCTGCATGCCGATATCACCGGCAAGGTGGTCATGGTCACCGGGGCCGGCGGTTCCATCGGTTCGGAACTCTGCCGTCAGATTGTTCTGCTGCAACCTGCTGCGTTGATCCTGTATGAACTCAGTGAATTCGCGCTTTATCAAATTGACAAGGAGCTGTCTTTTTTATTGAGCAAAACCAAAAATACCAGCCAAGCCGAGTTGATCGCGATATTAGGTTCCGTGACGGACTTTAGGCGATTGCAGAAAGTTTGCAAGACATATAAAGTTCAAACGATCTATCATGCGGCGGCCTATAAGCATGTACCGATGGTGGAAAAAAATCCGGGGGAGGCGATCCGCAATAATGTGTTCGGCACCTTGCATGCCGCTCAAGCCGCTATTCAGGCAAATGCCGATACTTTTGTGCTCATTTCAACCGATAAGGCCGTCAGGCCGACCAATACGATGGGCGCCAGCAAACGCTTTGCCGAATTGATATTACAAGCCTTAAGCCACGATACCGGCGTCAAACATCATACGCGTTTCACGATGGTAAGGTTCGGCAATGTTTTGGGGTCTTCAGGATCGGTGGTGCCGCTATTCAGAGAGCAGATTGCCATAGGCGGTCCGGTAACCGTTACCGACCCGAAAATCATTCGCTATTTCATGACCATACCCGAGGCTGCCCAACTGGTCATCCAGGCCGGCGCGATGGGGAACGGCGGCGATGTATTCGTGCTGGACATGGGCGAGCCCATCCGTATTCTCGATTTGGCAAAAAGAATGATTCATCTAAGCGGTTTGGAAATAAAAGACGAAACGCATCCGTCCGGAGAAATTGAGATTCATTTTACCGGCTTGAGGCCTGGTGAAAAGCTTTATGAGGAGCTGTTGATCGGTGACAATGTTTCGGAAACCGGTCATTCCAGGATAATGCGGGCTGAAGAACACGAAATTCCCTGGACTGAATTGGAACAATTGCTGGTTGCTTTGGATCACGCAGCGAATCAGGATGACTTTGAAGAAGTGAGAGAAATTTTGACGAAGGCGGTTTCGGGTTTTGTTCCGCAATGCGACATTGAAGATTTATTGTGGAAGAAAATCAGGCTTGATGAAAATCATTGCTCTGTTATGTGAGACATTTCTGTTTAATCGCCATCAGTCTTGAATTGATTCCGGCAATAGGCAAACAGAGTTTGATTTTTGATTTTGGCGAAATCGCTGAAAGATCAGGATGGTTTACCCGCCATGCGCCGAATAAAACGTAAAAAAAACCTCCCGGGGTCATACGACCGAGGGAGGCGAAAATAATCAAGCAGGTTAAGTATGAGGAGGGACTACTTGATTGGTACAGCACTAGCAGGATGTAAAAATGGCTGCTCATGGCTTATTCAGCGTGCCCTGGTAAATCGCCGTTTAACCAAAGCGCCTTTGAGCAATTTGAATGAGGTGGATGTTATACACCGGCGCTCCGATAAGCAGAGCTAATCCAGGCATTTTCGATGCCTTATTCGGAGTGCGTCAAGCGTTAAGGTTTATCCTTTCACTCTGGTTCTCATCACAATATTGCTGAAAATGGCTGCAACAGCAAATGATAAGGTCGAGATGACAAATTGGCCGGTAATAAAACACCAGATTCCACCAATAAACAGCAAACTTATCACTAAATCTTTTTTAAAGTCGTTCATCGTGAATACCCCGGCACGTAATTAAAACACAATCTACAGTTTTGAGACTGATCAGGATTTGATTCTTAAGCTGAGTAGGCTACACTATACAGGGTTATAATTTGTATACAATATAGCAAATAATAAATTTATTATTTCTTATTTCGAAACAATGTATAATGTCAACGTTTTTATAGTTCAACCCTTGTTTATTTATGGACCTATTCCGTTGACTCATCAGAAAAATGCAAGCTTTTCGATGACCGTCATTGACACTCGAGGACGCTTCATTGGATAAGCTGACCAGTATGAATGTATTTGTACGCGTGGCGAAAGCCGGCAGTTTCGCCGGCGGCGCGCGTGATCTGGATATGTCCAGAGCCATGGCGACCAAGCATATCATTCATCTCGAGGGGAGCCTCGGTACCCGATTATTCAACAGGACGACGCGCAGCTTAAGTCTGACCGAAGTCGGCGCATCTTATCTGGAGCGATGCCAGCAGGTCCTGCTCGATGTTGAAGAAATGGAAGCGGCGGTAACCCATTTGCAGACCGAACCTCGAGGCGCATTAAAAATCAGTGCGCCGCCGGTTATCGGCGCGACCCATATCGCCCACGCGGTTTCCGAATTCTTAAAATTGCATCCGGATTTAAACGTGGAAATGATTCTGCAAAGCAGTCCGGGGGATCTGATCGACGACGGCATCGATCTGGCGATCTATTTGGGCGCCCTCGACGACACCAGTATGTTTGCGAGAAAATTGGCCAGTTCATCGCTGATTGTTTGCGGCTCTCCGGATTACCTGGCGAAACAGGGTGTGCCGAAAGTTCCTGAAGATTTAGCCCGGCATAGCTGCCTGGTTAACTGGGCGATTCCACCAAAAAACAAATGGCCATTTAAGGCCGAAACGGGACATCAGGTGATCAATGTCTCCGGCAGAATGCAGGCCAATGTGGCAGACCCCATTCGGATTGCCGCCATCAGTGGTTTGGGTTTGGTGATGCTGCCTGTTTATATAGTCGGCAGAGATATTGAAAAGGGCCGGCTGGTTCAGGTTCTGGATAATTATTTATCTCCTCCTCTGGAAATTCATGCGGTCTATCCGCACAGAAAGTACCTGTCAGCCAAGGTAAGAATGTTCATGGATTTTCTGCAAACGTGGCTGGAACCGCGGGTCAGTAAACCGGATTCAGATTAATGGATTCCGAAATTGAAAAGTGGAACCGGATATATAGCGGGTCCGAGCCGGAATTATCGCTTCCAGCCCCGGTTTTGACTGAAAACGATTTTTTATTACCGCAAGCAGGGAGGGCGCTGGATTTGGCCTCCGGCCTTGGGGGCAATGCCATTTATTTAGCGCTCCGGGGACTGGCGGTGACGGCTTTGGATCAGTCCTCCGTCGCTATCGACAAGCTCAATGCTTATGCGACAATGCATCATCTCACTATTGATGGCCGGCAGCAAAAAATCGACAGCATGATTTTTACGGAATCGGGTTATGATGTTATTGTTGTGAGCCGTTTTCTTGACCGGACCTTAAGTGATGCGATAATAGGAGCACTCAATCCGGGCGGATTGCTTTTTTATCAGACCTATACTCTGAACAAGCTAGCCGGGCAGGGGCCCAGTAATCCGGATTATTTACTCACTGAAAACGAGCTGTTAAACATGTTTTCGCCGTTAACAGTCGTTTTTTACCGGGAAAACGCATTGATCGGCAATATAGAGTATGGTTTAAGAAACGAGGCCCAGTTTATCGGCCGGAATAACCTATTGGTAAAATAATGATAGAACAGTTGAGCCCGCAGCAGGCTTGGGATTTGTTGCAAGCAAACAGCAACGCCGTCATGGTCGATGTCAGGACGAAAATTGAACATACTTTTGTTGGCCATCCGACCGGCGCCATTCATATTCCGTGGAAAGAAGCACCCGACTGGCTGCCCAACGCGCATTTCATAGACGAAGTCAAAAAGGCCGTGCCTGATATCAATGCGCCTGTTTTGTTGCTTTGCCGAAGCGGACAACGATCCCTGGACGCGGCCAAGGCTCTCGAACAAGCTGGCTACCAGCATCTGGTCAATATTGTCGACGGCTTCGAAGGCCCTTTGGATAACAACAAGCATCGGGGAACTCTCGGCGGTTGGCGTTTTCACGGATTGCCTTGGGAACAAACTTAAGGGCAACACTCGTCTGATTGGATGATTTCCTAAACGAGTCTCCGCCGGCTAGTCGGAGACATCTACTTATATCCTGCCCCCTTTTTTTTCACCGGATGGCCTATGTCATCCGGTATAACAATTTATTTAAACAATTAGAGTAACTTTAAAGTGATCGAAAAATTAAGAAATATTGCCATTATTGCTCACGTAGACCACGGTAAGACCACATTGGTTGACAAGCTGCTACAACAATCAGGGACGTTTGCCGCGCATACCAAGGTGACTGAGCGAATAATGGACTCTAACGATCTTGAGAAAGAACGGGGTATCACCATTCTGGCCAAAAACACCGCTCTGGACTGGAATGGTTACCACATCAATATCGTCGATACACCGGGCCATGCCGATTTTGGCGGTGAAGTCGAGCGGGTGTTATCGATGGTGGATTCAGTATTGCTGTTGGTGGACGCCGTCGACGGACCGATGCCGCAAACGCGTTTTGTTACCCAGAAGGCTTTTGCATTGGGTCTAAAGCCAATCGTCGTCATCAATAAAATTGACCGGCCTGGAGCCCGCCCCGATTGGGTGGTAGATCAGACCTTTGATTTGTTCGACCGATTGGGCGCCACCGATGAGCAGCTTGATTTTCCTATTGTCTATGCATCTGCGTTAAACGGTTACGCCGGCCTGGAAGTCAATGTAACATGCGGCGATATGACGCCTTTGTTCGAAACCATTGTTGAGAAAGTCAGCCCACCCAAGGTTGATATGGACGGACCCTTTCAAATGCAGGTTTCCAGCCTGGATTACAACACCTATGTCGGTGTTATCGGCATTGGCAGGATTCAGCGCGGAGCGGTTAAACCCGGCATGCCTCTGGTTATTGTCAACCGGGAAGGGGTAGAACGGAAAGGACGTATGCTGCAACTCTTCGGCTTTCACGGCCTGGACCGGGTAGAAGTTTCTGAAGCACGCGCCGGCGATATCATCGCCTTTACCGGAATTGAAAAACTGGAAATCTCGGATACGCTTTGCCATCCGGATGCCGTCGAGGCAATGACGCCGTTAACCGTGGATGAACCCACCGTAACGATGACTTTTCAGGTCAATAACTCGCCGTTTGCCGGTAAGGAAGGCAAATTCCTGACGTCCAGGCAGATCCGCGATCGTCTGGAAAAAGAATTGCAGCACAATGTCGCGTTAAAGGTTGAAGACACCGGCGATCCGGACAAGTTTAAAGTATCGGGACGCGGAGAGTTGCATTTGTCGGTCCTGATTGAAAACATGCGCCGCGAGGGCTTCGAACTGGGCGTATCAAGGCCCGAAGTCATCATTAAGGAAATCGACGGGGAAAAGTGCGAACCGTTCGAAATGGTGACGATCGAAGTGGAAGAAATCCACCAGGGTTCGATCATGGAGAAACTGGGCGAGCGTAAAGGCGATTTGTTGAACATGGTGCCCGATGGCAAGGGCCGCGTCCGTCTGGAATACATGATGCCTTCGCGGGGACTGATCGGATTCCAGACTGAATTCATGACAGCAACTTCAGGCTCCGGCTTGTTATACCATGTCTTCGATCACTATGGCCCGATGAAAAAGGGCGAATTGGGCGTGCGTAAACGCGGCGTTCTGGTTTCGATGATGCAGGGTAAAGCCCTGGCTTATGCTCTTTTTGCGTTGCAGGAGCGGGGCGAGCTGTTTCTGGTTCATGCGGACGAGGTTTACGAAGGCATGCTGGTCGGTATACATTCCAGAGCCAACGATCTCGTGGTCAATCCGACCAAGGCCAAGCAACTGACCAATATCCGCGCTGCCGGCACCGATGAAAACCTGATCCTGACACCGATACAGAAAATGACATTGGAACAGGCCCTGGAATTTATTGCCGAAGACGAACTGGTTGAAGTGACTCCGAAATCGATACGATTACGCAAGAAACTGCTTCTTGAGCATGAACGCAAAAGGGCGGCCAAGGGCTGATCCAACTGGCGATGTGATTAAACCGGCTTATTGTCCTGGCAATGAGTTTTAAACTGTTATGCCTGCCGATCATCGCCTTAAAATTATATTTACCATTGCCATTTTTGCCGTGATTGTGGTGTTTAATTTTGGGCCCATTGCCCAGGATCCGGATTATCATCGCTTCGCGGACCAACGCAGTCAGTTTGGCATCGCCAACTTTTATAATGTGATGTCCAATCTGCCATTTATCATTATCGGCATCATGGGACTGCGCCTGATGGCAAAGGACGGTTCGGCGAATCGGCTCGCCGGTTTAAAGCCGCTTTATTTTACTTTTTTTGCCGGAGTGTTGCTGACCGGTTTGGGCTCATCGTATTATCATTTTCATCCTGATAATCAAACCCTGATTTGGGACCGGTTGCCGATAACCATTGCTATCATGGCTATATTCTGCGCTATAGTAGGGGAGTATATTTCGGTTCGCTGGGCTCTTAGAATCGCTATTCCCTTGCTGCTGACAGGACTAATTTCCATGATTTACTGGCAGAGGACGGAACTGGCCGGACACGGCGATTTACGTCTTTATGTCCTGGTACAGTACTTGCCGATTATTTTGATACCGGCTATCTTAGGGCTTTTTACTCCCGAAGTGAAAATCAACACCGCTGTTTGGGGCTTGTTAGCCGCCTACGTCGTAGCCAAAATAGCGGAGTTTTACGATGCGGGCCTTTATGGCGTTTTGACTGTGCTTAGCGGCCATTCGCTAAAACACGTATTTGCTGCCTTTGGTGCATTGATTATTTATCAGTCATTGCGCCATCGGAAAGACGGATTAGCCGGAAAGCGCTAATCCGTCGAAAGCGGATTACGCCAATAATTTAAAAAAACTCTTGGGGGCGCCGCATACCGGGCATTCCCAGTCATCGGGTATATCTTCCCAGCGGGTACCCGGTGCGATACCGCTGTCAGGGTCTCCTATCGCTTCATCATAGATGTGTTCACATTCCATACAGTGGTATTTTTTATAGTCTGGCATTGTTAGCTCTTCTATCAGTAGGTTTCAAATGTTGTTGCCGCAAATAGAGTGTTTGAAGTTCGGCAATAGTTTAGTTAAACGCCTTTGTCCCAGGCCCTTTCGGGTTATCCCATCCCTAATGAATTCAATCACGGGAGTGGGCATTAATCTTTCCCTTCCATTTTTGGGACATGCCTGCCTAAACTAGGGCATGTTCTATTTGCTTCCCTGGCTCCTTGCCGGCATCAAGCCGGGAGCGGATGCGATGCCGACAGGGATGCGAGGTGAAGTATAAATGGCTTTTGCCTTAAGTCAACATGATCAGCCGGCCTTGAGCGGCCGATTGCATGGCGGCGACCAGAATTTGGCAGTTGCTTCTGGCATCGTCCAGTGACAGAGCAGGCGGCTCATTATTTAAGATGCAGGAGCTGAAATGCTCGATTTCAAGCCGGAAATGATTTTCCGGAGGCATCCGTTCTTCACATTGCCGACCATCCTCCGTCCACCAGGATATGACCGGAATATCGCCGGGCAGTTGCCAGACCGTGTGGCACTTGATGCCGCCTTTAGTGCCGATGATTTCATATTCGCAGCGCCGAGCCCGTTCGAAGCTGAAGTCGAAATGCGCGAATTTTCCTGAGCCGTAATCAATGATGCCGCTGCTGGACATATCGGCGCCGCTGCCGACATAGCTGGCAACGGCTGTCACCGAAACCGGGGGAGTATCGAAAAACATCCTTGCTGAATGAACGGCATAACAGCCGATGTCCCAGAGCGCCCCGCCGCCGTTCTCTATGCTTTCTGTCAGACGATACATGCGGGCAGGGCGCATCATGAATGAGTAACTGGCTCGAACCGATCTGACCTCGCCGAAAAGTCCCGAGCGGATTAATTCCAGGACACGCTGATGTTGGGGATGGAAACGGTACATGAATCCTTCCATAACCGTAACACGGTACCGCCGCGCGGCCGTTTCTATGGTGTCGATGTCGGCTACGGACAACGCCATCGGTTTTTCGCATAACACATGTTTGCCGTGCTCGATCGCGCGCAATGTCCACTCGGCGTGTTCATGATTGGCTAAAGGCAGGTAGATGGCATCAACTTCTTCATCGACCAGCAGGGCGTCGAGATTGTCATAAGTTCGAACGTGGTTTTGTCCAGGGCCATACTTGGCCAGGGTTTCTGCGGCAGCTCCCGGGCGCCTGCTGGCAATGGCGACTAATTCGGAATTTGGCGCTTCAAGAATGGCCGGCAACAGTCTTTCATTGATGCGTGCTGCGCCTAAAATGCCCCAGCGTAGTTTTGATTTGTCATACATATCTGTTCTCTTGATGGCGGGAATTAATCGATCGATTATCCCCTTGTAAAAAAATCCCCTCCGTGAAGAGAAGACGCTTTTCTTTCTCGGCCCGGTTGCGGTGTCGATCCAGGTCGCGCGATCGTAATTCAGGCAGCGGTGCGGTGTAATCGTCCGGTCCAAACGGTAATGATGTTAAGTTAAGCAGCCGGAGCTTTCTGCCAATCAAGACCAGATGGAATAAAGATGAAGACAGGTAGCGCATAAGCAGACCATGGAGTCATACTGTCTTACGACATCTGCCCCTGCATTACTTTACGAATCTACAGCTTGCCAGGAAACGGAAATTTATTCCTTAATTTAACGGCACTGGCCAAAACCGCAAGGTTATTTGAAATTATTCCAAATTGGCATGACGCGTCCGCATGACTTCCTCGGCAATGCCTTTTTCGTGAATCAGATGAGAAACCAGGGCCTCCAGGAAGGATAGGGTGGATAGTTCGAATACGGTGCCCATTGGCATGCCGACCACTTTGCCGTATTGATCGGATTTACCGATTTGTAATACCGCATCGGCCATGTCGCCGATTGTCGAATCGCTTTTTGCCGTGATCAGAACGATTTGAGCGCCTACTTCCCTGGCTTTTTTGGTGAATGCAATCAATTGTTCGGTTTCGCCGGAACCTGAAATGATGATCAGCAAGTCGCCTTTTTTTATGCTCGGCGTGACAATTTCGCCAACGACGCTGACATCATATCCGCTATGCATCAGTCTCATCGCAAAGAAACGGCAGACAAGTCCGGAACGGCCCGCGCCGGAGACGAAAACCCGTTTGGCCTTGTCCAGCATTTTAGTCAATTTGGCGGGGTAGGAATCATCGGTTGCATACAGTATCGATGAAACTTTATCAAGAATAAGACCTTGATGAGGTGTAAATCCTTTGCCGTCGACGATCTGTTTTATTTTGCGTGCCGCTTCGGCAGGAGAAGGCGCGCCGTAAATGGCGGCACCGACAACGATAATGCTGGCGCCGGATTTGACCACCTGCTCAACGGTTGATTCCTTGATCCCGCCGGCAACTGAAACTCTGACATTCAAACCCAAGTTTGCGATATCCTGCAGGTCGGCAAAAGGTGTTTGCCCGGCAGCCTGCGCATCAAGCCCTGTATGCACGCCGATGATCTGAGCACCCAGGTCGGCCGCGGCTTTCGCACACTCCAGTTTATCCGCGACATTGATCAAATCGATCTGGGCTTCGGCGCCGTGCGCCTTGGCTGCCTTGATCACACCGGCAATGGTGGCGAGGCCCGATACGCCCAGCACAGTGCAAATGTCGGCGCCCGCTGCATAAAACGGCGTCGCCTCATACTCGCCTGCGTCCATGGTTTTAAGGTCGACCAGAATCAGTTTGTTTGGAAATTTTGCCCTTAACGCTTTTACCAGTTCGACACCGTTATGTTTGATGCAAGGCGTGCCGATTTCAAAAATGTCGATATATGGCGCTGTCTGTTCAGCCAGACTGATGGTTTGATCGAAATCCAGTGAATCCAATGCCAATTGTATTAATGGTCTTGCCATACGATGTACCCCGAAATGTTATTGTTATAAAAGATACTGTCAACTTTGAACTCTAAATCAGGTTTGAGTGGATGTCAATTCCTGACCATTTAAGAATGGTATCTTCGGGGAAACCGTGATGGATTGGAAACGGCGATTAAATTCGTTCAGATTAGGATGGAATGCTCAATTGTTAACTGAATGTGTGGTCGCCCATCATTATTTGCAATCCTGCAGAAAGCGGAAGATAGTAAGATGAAATGATTGAAGTTCACCATAATTTGTAAACGGTAGCCAGAATTGACACACTGACCAGCATGCAGCTTACAGAAAGCATCCAGCCGGCACGGATATAATCGCGAAAACGATAGCCCCCCGGACCGTATACCATCAAGTTGGTCTGGTAACCATAAGGCGTCATAAATTCGGCCGAGCCGGCAAATGCAATCGCCAGGAAATACGGGACTGGCTCAGTAATATGCATTAACCGTAATAGCGAAACCGTGACCGGAAACATAATGGCGACTCCTGCTTTATTGGAAACCAGCATCGATAACACATTGGTTGCCAAATAAACGATTAGCAGCAAGGCCACCGGATGGTCTAACTGTAATGCCGATTCCATGATTCCGGATGCAATCGTTGTATCCAGTCCGCTGTTATGCATGGCTTTGGCAAAGCCAAGTGACAGCGCGAGAACAAAGAATAAATCGAGGTCCAGACCGCCTTTTAATTCATTGTAATGTCCGAATTTAAGCAAGGCGATAAGGCACAGGATTAACAGCAGCGCCTTGAAAAGGGTCAGTATTCCCATCGCGCTTAAAACAAATGCCGCTACAATTCCGGCTCCCAGCAATGCACTTTTCAGCAGACTGAAATTGGTAATATCTTTCAGCCTGTTTATGACAAAAAGGTCATTGCTTGCATTGGAACGATCCTCAAAATCGCCACCCGTCATCAACAACAGCAAGTCGCCTTGCTGCAGCGTCAGTTCTCCGAGTTTTCCACGCAGCCGTTCGCCATCGCGACTGACAGCCACCACCGAGGCATTGAATAAGGCGCGGAAATTGGACTCGCGAAACGTTTTTCCTATCAATGACGATTGCGCCGATATTATACATTCAACGACATTGGCCTTTTCTTTGCCATCTTTCATGATGGACCCGGGAAGTGAAAGACCGGGATTTGATTGCAGCAAATCGACAATGGTCGATGTATCGCCGGCAAAAATAAGCACATCGCCAGCCGTGAGTTTTTCATTCGGTCCCACCGCTGGAATGATTTCGTCACCTCTGATGATTTCTGCAAGATACAATCCTTTCAGATGTCTCAAGCCGGCTTGCTCAATGGTTTGATCTATCAGTGGCGAATGGTCGGCGATATAGGTTTCCACTAAATATTCACGAAGGCTCTGATTGTAATTTTCAAGGAGTCCCTTTCGATCGGGCAGGAAATTCGGCATGATAAAGGTCACATATAAAACGCCTACGAAAGCTACACCAATGCCTGGCATGGTAAAATCAAAAAAATTAAGGGACTTAAACCCGGCTTCAGTGACAAACCCGTTGACCACCAGGTTAGTGGACGTACCCACCAGCGTCAAGGTTCCGCCCATAAGCGTTGCATACGACAACGGCAGCATAACCCTGGAAGGCGATATCCCTTTTTGCCGGCACCATTGGTAAACATAGGGCATAAGAATCGCTACCAGCGGCGTGTTATTTACAAAACCGGAGATGCAGGTCACCACCACCGACTTTCGGAATAAAAACCCGCGGTAGGTTAGTCGCTGGGGAAATAACGATTTGAAAACAACATCCAGCAGTCCGCTTTTGCGTATGACATCACTGATAACCAGCAATAACAGGACGCTTAATAATTGTTCATTGCTGAGGCCTGATAGCATGTCGGTTGAACTGGTTATGCCCGACATCAGAAAAAGAATATTGGCGGCAAGAAAAATCAGCACCGGTTTTGCCCAGTCCAAAAAAAACGCCATCATCATCACGATGATGGTTAAAAGAACGACGACCTGTTGAGTTTCAGGGTTGAACATCAATACTCTCCACATCCTGATCCTGAAATTTTAACCGGGAGACAGGCGAAATTAAATTCGTGCAAATTGAAAAACGAAATGGGACCATCCCAGACCACTGGTTACTCATGTAAAACGGGAAAACCTGGGTTCGGGTCACCAGTTTAGAGTGTAAATTTGATTGGCCGCAAGTTGGCTAATGGTAAAATCCGTTATGGGTTTGTGTAAATTGCAAAATGTCGGATCAAACTTATAAAATCACATTAAGTTAATTCAGCCTATCGTAGTCTACTGCGTATTGAGTGCGTATTCGCTATTCTGATCTTTCAGCCAAAAGGCAAACATGATCATAGCCCAGCCGCGGAAGGCGATTTCTATGCTCAGGCATAACGCCAGAAACCAGCCTTCTATCGTCGGCCATTGCATCCAGATCATGAGTCCCATCGCGATAGAGATGAGACTGCTTAATGTGGTGACGAACTTCCGGGGCATCCGCAAGGCATTGATCAGAATAATCCGGACGATACTTCTGACCAACAGATAAGCGGCAATCAGCAGGCTTAACCGTTCCGGTGTTTCGGAGATGCCAAGGATAATCAGTGAACCGACCACAGTATCCAACACGCCGACATGCAGATTCTGAAAAAAATCGCGAAGTTCCTTGGCAAAAACGGCATCCAGACACTCCAATAGGCCGAGCGTCAGAACGATCATGCCGCACACCGGAAGCCAGGAAAAAAAACGGGCGGACATCACCATGGCATCGGATTTTAATGCGCTTGCAAACGAAAAGGTCAAGCCGGTAAGCAGAATGAGTCCGCCTTGCACCAGTAGACGTTGCCAGTTCATCTCAAAACGTTCTGAGCGGGAAAACTTTGCCGTTATTTTCATATTGTAGATGTCCGCATTGAATCGAGTGGCTGATCATATCAAATATAGGCCAGGTTACGAAAACGGCAAGTTTTCCAGCCCTGATTAGGAATAACTATCAGTTACTTAAGAAATCCCCTATGTATTATACAGGATATTTTTGATGTGCGAGCTTAGGGTCCGTCACTCTTCTTTTTTTCCGCGTACCAGCGATTCAGGATGTTGTTCCAGATAATCGGCCAATTGTTTGACCGAGCTGGCAGTCTGGGTGAGTTCCTGCAGTAGTTTGTCCAGTTGATAATGGGTGGTCGATCCGGGTTCCAGAGATTTTAATAGATGATCCGCTGAGTTCATGGTTTTATCGGCGTTGTCCAGCGTTCCTTGCGCGCTTGCCAGCATGCTCGTTGCGGCGCCGGATGCGCTGGCAAGCGATTGCAAGGTTTTATTGGCTTCTGCTGTCAATTGATCCAAGGGCAGCTTGGCGATTTTATCCATGATGATCTGGGCGGAATGGGCGAATTGATCAATCGAACTGACCGTGGTCGGGAATTCAGGATAGCCGCTGTTATTGACGTTCAGCATAATTTTGCTGTCGGGATGAAAATCGAGATCGACCAGCAATTGTCCGGTCAGCAGGCTGCCGGTCTGAAGTTGAGCGCGCAGTCCTTTTTTGATCAGTTGCATCATGATATCCATATCGCTGACTTTTGGCTCGTTATGCAGATTCTTGATACGGTCCGGTTCCAGTTCGACAATAACCGGAACGCGTATTTCCGCGGTTTTTTTGTCCAGTTCCAGATTGATGCCGGTGACGGCGCCTATCGGTATGCCGCGCAATTGCACCGGCGCGCCTTCAGTTAAACCGCGAACCGAGCCGTTGAAAAACATGACGTATTTTAACGTGTTTTGGTAGGTCACCTGAGTGGATTGCTCATAATTGTCGTAAAGTTTGAATACGCTGTTTTCAGGCTGAATATCCTTGATGCTGTCCTTCCCGGAGGCGCGAAACGCGATGCCGCCGCTCAGCAGGGAAATCAACGGACCGGTTCTGACCTTGAAGCCATCGGCTCCAGCGGATAGATCCAGACCGCTGTCTATCCAGAATCGGGTGTTTTTTCGTACGAACTGGTCATAGGGCGCATTGATGAAGATGGTCAATTTGATCGCATCGGCGGCGTCAGTCAGTTCGTGGCTGAGAACCTCGCCGACCGTTATGCCATGAAAATTGATCGGTGTTCTGGGTTTAAGCGAGCCCAGATTGCTGGTTTCCAGAATATATTGTTTGCCTTCGGTATCGGTTTTTAAAACCGGCGGCACAGTCAAGCCGGTAAAATGCCGCTCATCGGGGCCTTCGCCGGGTTTGATTTCGATATAAGCTCCAGACAGCAAGGTGCCCAAACCCGAGATTCCGCCTAAACTGACTTGCGGACGTACCACCCAGAAACTGGTGTTCTGTTTCAGATAATCTTGTGCGCTGTGAGCCATTTGCGCGCTGACCCGGATCGTTTTTAAATCATCATTAATGGTAATTTGGGTGACCTTGCCGATTTCCACGTCCAGATATCTGATTTTGGTTTTATCAACTTCCAGACCCTCGGCGGTGGGAAAGTCGATGGTGATAACCGGCCCTTTTTCCGAAACGGATTTATAGATCAACCAGCCGCTGACCAGCAAGGCGCATAGGGGTAACAGCCAGACCAGAGGCCATTCCGTTTTTTTATTGAGCGTCGCTTCGGTCGCCTCGAAAGGCATTTCGTTTTCAATCATGTTTGCTGGTTATCCCAGATCAGGCGAGGGTCGAAGTTTTTGGCCGAGAACATGGTGACAACCACAACCGCGGCAAATGCGGTAGAGGCGGTGCCCGCGATAATTTGCGCAACGCCGCCCAAATCGACCAGTGCGACCAGTATTGAAATCATAAAAATATCCAGCATCGACCAGCGTCCGACAAAAGCAATAATTCGATACATGAGCGTCCATAGACGAGCGTCGACTTGCCAGCGGCAATAAACGCACAAAACCAATAAAGTAATACCCAATAATTTCGACAGTGGCACAAGGATACTGGCGATCAGCACAAGCAGAGCGATCGGTATCATATCGCTGTTGATCAGCGCCATAATGCCGCCGATGATGGTATGCTGCTCGGCCGCGCCAAACTTCGTGACCGTCATGATCGGGAAGACGTTGGCTGGTATATAGAGTGCGTAGCCGCTCAACAGACAGGCGGTCGTGCGAGCCAGACTGTGAGGTTTTCGCGCATGCAGAGAACTGCCGCAGAGTGGACATGCCATAGGGATAGCAGCAGTTTTTGCGACAGTCTGTCTGCTTAAACGGCCGCAATTATGGCAGCGGATAAGTCCCTGGGTCAGTGCTGTTTTCATCGATAGTCTAATGCTTGTTAAGCAATTGATCGATACGCCGCCAGAATAAGGATTCATCGAGACTGCTTGATAACATGCTGGTGATGATCAGCAGGCCGACAAAGGCATATAAGCCGAAACCGAATCTCAATTCCGCCATGGAAGATAGTTTGACCACCGCGACAATGATGCCCAGCATATAGACTTCCAGCATGGCCCACTCATCCAGATGTTGTAGCCAGCGCATCCATCGAGGCAGGTGAGGGTTGGGTCGATTAAAATATAGGTGCCCGCTGATCAGCAGCGATAAAATAATGTTGAGCACCGGAAACAGGATGCTCGACAACAGCACTAATACCGCAACCGCCAACATGTTTTCATAAAACAAGGACACGACTCCCGAAAAAAGAATGGCGTCCTTGCTGGTGCCCAATACGTTGATGCCGGCCAGAGGCAGCAGGTTGGCTGGAAATATCAATGCCAGGCCTGCGATCGATAAAGCAAAAGTCCGTTCAACGCTATTTTTCCGGGGGCGCTGCAGCAACAATCCACAGCGGGGACAGTGCGCTTTTTCTCCGATTTCCGGGAGCGGGGGAACAAGCAACAGATCGCACTCAGGGCAGGCTTCCAATTCTAATCTATGCATTTTTGCTAGAAGCTGAAGGCCCAAAGATCAAAGGCGGAAAGGACGTGCAAACAACGCAGCTTTAGCCTCTCGCCTTGAGCCTTTCTCCTGTTTTTTTCACCACTGGGATTCTCCGGTTTCCGGATCATACATTTCGTGAAAAATTTTATGACGATTGGCGATTAATTCGTCGATACTGGGCGAATTGCTCATGGCGCGCGAAATCGCCAGTTTCATGGCTTCGTAATTGGTGCGATACAAGTCCTTACGATCCAGTTCAGGATTGGTTGCACATTCGGGGGCGATCCAGATCATCGCAATGATGCACAAATCATTCGCTTCGGCAGCAGGAATCACGTCCTCGATAACACTGTCGAGTACCGCATCGGCAATGGCCGATTGCACGGGTCCGCCAAACAGGTTGACATAGGCGGCTGATTTAATGGTGACTTTGGGCACCATCAGCGTGGCGGGGCGGACCTGCTGGTTGCAGGCGCGGATTGCAAACATCCGGGTATGGCCTTCCGTTTGCCCCATCAGGTTGGCAAAGGCATGGCCGGCCGGGCCTTTTACGCTGCCGATAAGAATTTCGGGCATTGCGTCCGTGCCTTGACCTTCGCTTGCAAATACCGTCGCTTCGCCGGTTCGGAACCATATTTTTTCTGACATGGAAAGACCCTCCAATTGAAATTATGAATGGGGCATTCTATGTCTAATAGGCGGAGGCGGCAATAGCCAATATCGTTAAAGGTTGCTGGCGTGCCGGCTTTTTTACACATCTATCGGGAAAAGCGAAGCTGAGGTTATGATAACATGGCCTATGTTCACCGTTTATTCATCTGAATCAAACTAAGCTTTTATCTTCAGAATTTTTCAGCCGATCACATGCTATCGAAATTATTGCCGTTATTCTCCACTATGCTGTTCTATCTGATTTATTATCTGATCAGCACGTTCAAATTCGATGTCCAGATTAAAGCCCAGGGAATACCTTACGATTTTCTTCTGCAACTGATTGTAGCGTATGTGCTTTTTGCATTATCGAAAAGACAGTGGATTTTCCTGGTCATTCAGGCTTTGCTGATGGGCATTTTGTATGTGGGGAATGCGATAAAAATATCTTTTTTCGGCGGCCCGATTATGCCGGATGACGCTTATGCGCTGCGTTCGCTGCTGTTGATTCTGGAAGGCTGGCGTTTTTTTGCCGCCGCCATTCCGCTCGCCGCCATTGCCAGTTTATTGCTGTTCAATTTCACGATGCGCCACTGGAGTTCCTATCTTGCCAGTCTGTTTGCAATTTTGCTGGGATTGACGGTGGTGTATCAACCGGAGATGATTGTCGAGCCGCTTGATAAATATTTCGGTAATTCGGTGTGGGACCAGCGTTCGAATTATCTATGGCATGGCGCGACCATGTATACCTTGCAAGAAGGATCGCGTTATTTCGCACTGGCCGACGTCGCGCCCGATATCGACGAGGCGGAAGAGGCGGCGCAGACTTTGTTGTCGGCCGCGCCAAAACCCGATGGCGCCCAAAAAGAATTCACCCCTCGAAATATACATCTCGTGCTGCTGGAATCCTTCTGGGATCCCAATGGTTTGAAGAAAGCGCGCTACAAACAAAATCCGCTGGCGCCCGACTTTCGAAAGCTATGGAAAAGCGCCGGTTATTCTCATGCGCTGGCGCCGGTCTTCGGCGGTTATACCGCCAATTCGGAATTCGAGGTTTTATGCGGATTTCCGGTCGTGAAAGATAATGTCAAATTTGAACGCCAGTTGCTCAATGGAGTGCCGTGCCTGCCGCATATACTTGCCGACAAGGGTTATCGTACCATCGCCTCGCATCCGAATGTGCCGGTGTTCTGGAACCGGGTCAATGCTTACGAACGGATGGGATTTCAAACCTACTGGTCGCTACAGGATTTTGTTCAGGATGACATGAATCGGGAATTCATGTCGGATGCAACGTTATTTCGGCAAGTGCTGGAAAAAATTGCGCCGACACTGGAAGCAAAACAACCGATTCTCGATTATATCGTCACTTATTTCGGCCATTGGAATTATCCGTTAAGCGAGAGTCGACCCAGCAAAATAACGTCACCGTCGCCGGTGGAAGAGGTGACGACTTACGCCAACACGATTTATTACAAGTCGCGGGAACTGATGGATTTTATTAAACAAATACAACAGAAGGACCCTGACAGTATTGTCGTCGTGTTCGGCGATCATTTGCCGTTTCTGGGTGAGAACTTCGCAGGGTATGTCGACTCCGGCGTACTGGCGCCTAATCGTAGCGATTTTACGCCGGAAATGTTCAAGTTTTATGTCAGCACGCCGATGATCATTCTGGATGGCAAACGCGGAGCAGTGAAATTCGGCAGCCTGCCTCTTTATCAGGTGCCCGGTCTGCTGCTGAAGTTGCTCAATTACGATGAATCCAGCATCATGAATTTTACCCAGCCATTGCCCGATATGATCGTTCGTCCGTTGCCGGGATTGCATTTCAATTTACTCAAGGACGGTAAAATCGATATTTGCAAGGAACCTCCTTTTCCGGAGAGCTGCCAACAATCCGCCGACTGGCTGAATAATGTCAACAAGGTCAGCAACGATTTGTTTATCGGCCGTCAGATCACGCGTCCGAAGCACGCCGCTCTTGAACCGGATTCTCCGGAAATCGAGAAGCCAGCTCAGGAAAGCGAGGCCGTTATCATACCCGATTGAGTTACCGATTAATGCCGGTGTTGCCTGTTTATTAGTGACATCTCCCAGGACGTAGGCTTCATTCTTCGACTGGATTGATCAAAAAAGATCGAACGAAGTCTAATTTCATAATAAATATTAAATTCTGATAATATAACTATTATTAAATTCACTTATAAAAAATGCGTTTATGCCAAATCGGAAAAAGTTACTAACTATCAGCGAAGCGGCAGCATTGTTGAAAGTCAGCAAAGCGTCGTTAAGACGCTGGACCAATAATGGACAGTTGCGCTGCTACCGGGTCGGAGGCAGGAGTGAAAGGCGTTTTTATCTTGATGACTTAATGGATTTTATGACCGTCAACGGCAATTTATCATTATGGCAACAAGGCCAAGATGACTCGGACACACTGACGTCCGGCTTCATTGCGGAAATCCCGGAACCGTTTCAAGGCAAACATATTTGCTTGTTTTATAAAAACCCGAGAGAACAGTGGCAATTGTTCCGTTCCCATTTTTTGGCTCACATTCAAACCGATTCCAGAACGGTTTACCTTTACCACGGCGACAAGGATCGCGTCATCAACTGGATAACGTCGGAAGGGCTGGATTTTAAGAAATTGCAGGAAAGCCAGACCTTGCTGTTGCTGTCGTCGTCCGAAACCTATTGTGCCGAAGGTTACTTCACAACGGACCGCATGTTGGCATTCTGGCAAAGAAACGCAGTCGATGCCCAAAACGCCGGCGTTAAAAAACTGTTGTTGACGGGAGAAATGGGTTGGGCAACAACCCATGTTAAGGGATACGAGCAGCTGGTGCCTTATGAAGCTGCGTTGGATTTGATGTTGGAGCGTTATCCTTGGGTAACCACGGTTTGTCAATACCCGGTTTGCGAGATTTCAGGACTCACCGTGTACGACAATCTTTACAACCATACTCATATTCAGCTGCCGGATAGGTTGGCTCCGTGTTTCTGCGCACGTCCAGTTAACACGCAGATTTAAAAATTTTCGTACAAGTATTCGTATTTCTGCGATTCGGGCCGGCGATCTCCCCGGCAATTGATTAAAAAAACCTGCATGGCACAACCCACCCTCAGAACTTGCATGATCTCCAGATCATTGCATCACTGAACCGTAACCGGACCGAAAAACACAACAATTTAGTCCATTATCGTTAGAAAGCCCCATCCATGAAAGATGATAAAAGGGTACTTCACTCATCTTTAGTTTGTTTAGCAGGGATGTTTTATGGATAATGACCTGATAGTTTCATTGTACTAATCTACAGGTTTAACGATATGACAGAGCTTATGAGTAGCGGCATCGAGTTAATGTTGGTCGGCATGGGTATAGTTTATCTGTTTTTGGCGCTACTGGTGATCGTGATCAATATGATGTCGTATGTGATACAACGGTTTTTTCCTGAAGAGCCGCCAGCCGTTAAAATAGGATCGAATGGATTGGACAAAAATACGGTCGCCGCCATTACTGCGGCTGTCCATCATTACAGAAGCAGAAAATAAAAACCATAAAGGTTTCCGGAGAAGTATTAAGAATGGCAAAAGAGAAAACCAAGCCCTTAGCTATCACTGAAGTTGTGCTGCGGGATGCGCATCAATCGATTCTGGCAACAAGGTTACGTATTGAAGATATGTTGCCAATATGTGAAAAACTCGATCAGATTGGTTACTGGTCATTGGAGACATGGGGCGGAGCCATTTTTGATGCCTGTATTCGTTATCTCGGCGAAGATCCCTGGGAAAGATTGCGCCTGTTGAAAGCCTCGATGCCAAAGACACGGCAGCAAATGCTGTTACGTGGACAAAATCTGTTAGGTTACCGGCATTTTGCCGATGATGTTGTCGACAAATTTATCGAACGAAGCGCAATTAACGGCGTTGATGTTTTTCGTGTCTTTGATGCGATGAACGACATGCGCAATATCGAGCACGCCATTAAAGCCGTGCTGCGTACTGATGCTCATGCTCAAGGCACGATTTCCTATACCACCAGCCCGGTGCATACGATGGATTTATGGGTCAGTCTCGGCAAACAGATCGAAGACATGGGGGCTCATTCCATTTGCATTAAAGATATGGCCGGTTTGCTCAAACCCTATGATGCCTATGAGTTGGTTAGCCGCTTGAAAAAAAGCACAAATCTGCCTATCCATATGCAGTGTCATGCGACGACCGGACTCAGTGTGCCCAGCATTATCAAGGCCGCGGAAGCAGGTGTCGATAATGTCGATACCGCGATCTCTTCGCTCAGTATGACCTATGGTCACAGCCCTACCGAAACCATCGTCGCCAGTCTTGAAAACACTGAGCGCGACACCGGCCTGGATTTAAACAAACTGGAAGAAATTGCCGCGTATTTTAGAACCATCCGGAGAAAATACGCTCAATTTGAAGGCAGCCTGAAAGGCGTGGACGGACGCATCCTGATCGCCCAGGTACCCGGCGGAATGCTCACCAATATGGAAAGCCAATTAAAAGAGCAGGGGGCCGCCGACAAATTTGACGATGTTATGCACGAAATTCCTAGAGTGCGCGAAGATTTGGGATTTATTCCTCTGGTTACGCCAACCTCGCAAATCGTGGGCACTCAGGCCGTTATCAATGTCATGAGCGGCGAGCGCTACAAGACCATTACCAAAGAAACGGCCGGCGTCCTGAAAGGCGAATATGGCGCTACCCCGGCGCCCGTCAATAAACAATTGCAACAAAGGGTGCTGGACGGGGCCGAGCCTATAACCTGTCGGCCGGCCGATCTTCTGCAGCCGGAAATGAATAATCTGATAGAGGAGGTTAAGGAAAAAGCAAAAAAGGAAAGGGTCAAGCTTGCCGCCAGCATAGAAGAAGATGCCTTGATCAATGGCATGTTTGCTCAAGTCGGATGGAAGTTTTTGTGTAATCGCGGCAATAAGGATGCCTTTGAAGCTCCGCCCGTCGAGCAAACGTCTCCACAAAACCAAACGGCAAAAATAACTGAAACCAATCAAAATTGCCGTACGGTGGAAACCTATATAGTCAATGTCGATGGCAGGAATTTTAATGTTGCTGTCGGCCCAGGCGGTGCCGGGTTAACGATTCAGCCGGCCGTGTCCAGTGCCAGTCTTGCTGCGCCCCCAATTGGCAGCGGCGAAGTGATTGAAGCGCCTATGGCTGGAAATATCCTGAAAATCCTGGTGAATGCCGGAAGCGTGGTTGCCTCGGGTGAAATCGTTGTCATCATGGAAGCCATGAAAATGGAAACGGAAGTGCGCTCGAAATTTGCGGGAATCGTCAGCGAAATTCATGTTAAAGAAGGTGCGGGTGTCGCGGGCGGAGATGTCCTGGTTTCTTTACAACAATAAAAATGACTATTTAAACTTGAGCATTGGATCTTTCAGTTGCTTTTAAGACGGCCTTTTAACTAAAAACAATCCATGGAAAATCTCATTTCGCTTTGGCAGAGTACGGGTATATACAATTTCACCAGTGGACAGGCATTCATGATGTTAATTGGTTTTCTGTTGCTGTATCTGGCCATCAAGAAGGGTTTCGAGCCTCTGTTATTATTGCCGATCGGCTTTGGCGCCATCCTCAGTAATATACCGGTAGCAGGTATAGCAGAGGAGGGCGGTATCTTGGATTATCTTTATTTTGGCATTAAAACCGGGATATTTCCGTTATTGATTTTCATGGGGGTGGGGGCCATGACTGATTTCGGCCCCATGCTGGCGAATCCTAAAACCCTGTTATTAGGTGCGGCAGCCCAATTTGGTATTTTCGCTTCTTTGCTTGGCGCCCTGGCCCTTAATATGTTTCCCGGTCTCGAATTTTCTCTAAAAGATGCTGCCGCAATCGGCATCATCGGCGGTGCTGATGGCCCGACTGCCATTTACGTCGCGTCAAAACTGGCGCCGGATTTGCTGGGCGCGATTGCCGTCGCTGCTTATTCTTACATGGCTCTGGTGCCGTTAATTCAACCGCCGATCATGCGTGCATTGACGACGGAAGATGAGCGAAAGATTGAAATGCAGCAACTGCGCGCGGTCAGTAAAGCAGAGAAAATTGTCTTCCCCTTGATGTTGCTCCTTCTCTGCGTACTGATGCTGCCATCGGCGGCGCCTCTGGTCGGCATGTTTGCGTTAGGCAATCTGATGAATGCCAGCGGCGTCGTTGTGCGGTTAAGCCAAACTGCGCAAAATGAACTGATTAATATCGTTACGATCTTCCTGGGTCTGTCGGTTGGTTCAAAGCTCAGTGCTGAAGCCTTCCTGCAGATCAAAACGCTTGGCATCCTGGCTTTGGGCGCGGCCGCCTTCGCCATCGGTACGGCAGCCGGTGTGATCATGGCGAAAATCATGAACAGATTCAGCACAACCCTTATTAATCCATTGATCGGCGCTGCCGGAGTTTCCGCGGTGCCAATGGCAGCGAGGGTTGCCAACAAGGTGGGCTTGGAAAGTAATCCCCATAATTTTTTACTGATGCATGCGATGGGGCCCAATGTGGCCGGAGTCATCGGCTCGGCGGTCGCAGCCGGGGTTTTACTGAGTTTGGTCAAGTAAATTTGCGATTGCGGATTATATTTGCCTAGCCAAGTCGATGGTCTGCAGTCATTAGTATTGCCAGTGCTTTGTAGACGCTCGTAATAGCCGATTTTGCCGGCGATCCCTAATCGGCATCCAAATTATAGATGGGCGTGGCCGCAATGCGCGCTTCAATCTGTTTTGAAATTTCCTTATAGGCTGGGCTGTTTAAATCCCCATAATGTTCCTTAAATTCGGCGGCATCCATTTTTTCGGGAAGATCTCTCGGGTCCGGCATAAAATCGCTATAGCTTTTGATGCCTGACATGGCTTTTTGAATCTTCCGTGCATTTTCCGGCGATGACGTTGCCCATTCACCAAAGCGCGTTCCGGCCTTATCGGCTGCAAGATCGATAAAACTGAAACCGCTGCCGCTATCTGCGTCACTTAATTCTTTTTGTTCTCCGACTACTTTTGCCAGTTGTCCGCTTACCGATGCGGTAAGAGCTGCCGAGCCGATAAAATGTTGGGCCAGATCGATTCTTTTATACATAAATGCGGCATATTGATCGCTCTTATCTGGTTTCGAGGCCGTAGCAGAAAGAATTTTTTTGGCTTCCTGTTTATTCACGTAATCGTTGACGGTCATAATAATCAGCCTGTTTTCTTCAATGGCATTTTTCAGGCTTGAACGACGATAGGCCAATTCGAACATCGGCTGCAATAGTTCGGCCAGCGATAAGCGCCATTCGGGGTCATGATTGGCAACAATTTCGGCCAATTTTTTTTGATAGATATTTTGCGCCGGATTATCACTGCTGTGAGCCAGGAAATTGCGTGCTTTTTGCAAGGTTTCGGCATTGGAATTGTAGGTGATTGAAATTTTTTCGTCATCTATCCGAACAGCCTTGATGGGGCGGGTTGCCAGGATGAAATACTCGTTTAATGAAGAATTTTGGATAACGGCATCGATGATGAAAGCGGCAAATTTTGCCGGTAATAACAGTTTGCCGACTTTAAACTTGGTGATTCCCGGCAGTTCGTAAATATCGTCATTGCCTAAGCGAAAACTGATGTTCAAATATTTGCCGAGGATATTTTCCGGCAGTGTGGCCGTGACGTTGAATCTCAGTTTATTGTTTTTCAACTGGATATGCACGGCGCTTTTAATATAGCGATTTAGCAAATAATTACCGGCAAGATTTAGATCACTCTCGGTCAGTTCTATGGTGCCGAGTTCATAGGGTTTCATTTTTGACCCTTCATATAAAATTTTCCTGGCTCGGGCGATGTCATTGTGGGTTAGCGACCAACCCAAGCCGATCACTTCAGGCTTGTTGCCAACGCCAAAAAAAACCATCAGGACGCATAGAGACAATACTGCGATCAGCGAGTACAGAGGAATTCGGAGTATGGTTTTTTTTATCATGGGGGAGGAAGAAGGGCACCGTCTTGTATTGACGGTTGGGATAACATCAATAGATTATATAGACAATGCAATAACTGGTGACAAGTAGGCGCACCACTAGGAAAATTCCAGTTTAAAGCCGGCCGGTTTTAAATAGACGGCTTCCTGCAATAAATCCGCACGGGTCAGCGGCGATTGGCTTAACCACTGATCCGGAAACTTAATACGGATTTTTGTTTTATCTATAGACAAGTTAAATTCAGGCAGTTCAAGTTCATGGCGATTGCGCCGCAATAAGACTGCCAGCCTTAAGATGACCGTCAAAAATGGCGCGTGACTATCCCACGGAGCCGGTAAGGTATTGAAATTGGCGCGTGAAAACTTGCGCCGATGGAATCGGGTTATGGTTGCCAGCACCATTTGATCCTGTTTGGAAAATCCGGCCAGATCGCCGTTTTCGATAATGTATGCGCTATGTTTATGATATTGGCTGTGGGCAATATCGATGCCGATTTCATGTAAGTCTGCGGCCCAATATAAAAACTGTTCCAGGATCTCGTTGTTATGCAGGCAACAATCCTTGTCCAATTGGGGTAACATGTAAGCAATTGTTTGTTTAATACGAGCCGCGTGTCCTTTTTCGGTATGGTAACGGTCGGCCAGCGCCATAACCGTTTCAATGCGGATGTCATGGTCATACAACCTGCCCAATAAATCCTGAATCAGGCCCTCTCTAAGCGCTCCATCTGATATTGTCATTTGCTCTATTCCAAGGCTTTTAAAGGTGGCGTAACAAATTGCAACGCCGCCGGGAAACACGGGCAGACGATTAGGATTCAAATCGGGTAATTTCAGCTCATTAACATGATTGTAACGGCCAAGATAATCAACCAATTGTTCCAAGCCGGACATCGTAATGCCGTTATTGCTCCAGTTCTTCTCTTTAAGAAGTTTATCTATCGCACGCAGGGTTCCAGAGGCGCCAATGGCTTCATCCCATTTTTTACGCTGAAATTTTTTCTGAAAGGGTTCTAGTTGTTGTTCGGCAAACAGCGTTGCCTGAGCAAATGCTGTTTTGGACAGTTTGCCTCCTTTAAAAAACGCATTGCTGACGGTAACGCAGCCCATATGCAGGCTTTCTTTCTCTCTCGGAGTATCTCCTTTACCCAGAATATATTCGGTGCTGCCGCCGCCGATATCCATTACCAGTCGAGTGTTGTCGCCGACGCCCAGACTGTAAGCCACTCCCAAATAAATGAGGCGAGCCTCCTCTATGCCTGAAATGATATCGATTGGATGATTTAAGGCCATTTCGGCTTTATTCAGGAACTCCTGGGCGTTTTTTGCTGTTCGCAAGGTGTTTGTGCCAACGATTCGAACGCTTTCGGGAGGGAAGTTTCGGATGCGTTGGCCGAATCTTTCCAGACATTCAAGTGCTTTCGTTTGCGTAGGCATATCGAGGTAATTGCGTTTGTCCAGTCCTGAAGCCATTCTGACCATTTCTCGCAGACGGTCAAGAATTTGCAATTTGCCATCCTTCAAGCTGCACACGATCATATGAAAGCTGTTAGAACCCAGGTCTACAGCTGCAACGTAACGAGGAAGTTCCTTTGGCATGCGTTATCCGGTTTTGTCTACGAAGTTTATTAATATCTGATAAAATCTGAAATTTTTAACCGTCAATTTGATTTTATCCGAGAAAATTGACTAATGTAACTTATTTAAAGGTTTCCGTTAAGTGTTAGTTTTCGCATGAATGCATTATCCCTTCGTAATCTCAGAAAAACCTATAATAACGGTTTCGAAGCTTTAAAAGGTATCGATCTGGATGTTGAATCCGGCGATTTTTTTGCTTTACTGGGGCCAAACGGCGCGGGTAAATCAACCGCTATCGGTATCATTAGCTCGCTGATTAATGAAACCAGCGGCACCGTCAGCATTTTCGGCCATGATTTAAGACGCGAGCGCGCCCAGGCTAAAAGCTGTCTGGGTCTGGTGCCTCAGGAAGTTAATTTCAATCAGTTTGATACAGTCAAAAATATCCTGCTTAATCAGGCCGGTTATTACGGCACCCCCCGCAAATTGGCGCTGCAGAGAACCGAGTTGTGCTTGAAGCAAATGGATTTGTGGGATAAACGCAATACCGTGTCCAGACGCCTGTCGGGAGGGATGAAACGGCGAGTGATGATCGCACGAGCCATGGTGCATGCGCCCAAATTGCTGATACTGGACGAGCCTACTGCCGGCGTCGATATCGAAATCAGACGATCGATGTGGAATTTGATGCAGGAAGTTAACCAGCAAGGCACGACGATTATTTTAACGACACATTATCTGGAAGAGGCCGAAAGCCTGTGCCGCAATATTGCGATTATTGATCAGGGAGTGATTGTTGAGCATTCCGATATGGCCAGTTTGCTGGCTCGGCTCAATATCGATCATTTTGTGCTGGATCTGGCCGAACCTATTGCCGAAGCCCCGGTTATTGAAGGCATTCAAATTGAGCGCGCTGCCGGTAAAGTCCTCAATGTCGCTGTGCCCAAGACAGTTGGTTTGAATGAATTATTCAGCAAGCTCACAGCCCATAATATCAAAGTTGTCAGCCTTAAAAATAAATCCAATCGACTGGAGCAGCTATTTTTAGATTTGATAAGCGCAAAGTCAACTGGTGTCGGACGATGAATTATTCGATAGCTTTCAGAACAATTGTCATCAAGGAAGTCTACCGTTTTATCCGTATCTGGCCGCAAACCTTATTGCCGCCGGCGATCACGACCGCGCTTTATTTTCTTATTTTCGGCAAGTTGATCGGCGGTCGAATCGGGACGATAAACGGAGCCAATTATATCGATTATATTGTTCCCGGCGTTATCTTGATGTCGGTGATCAGCCACTCCTATGCCAATGTTGTTTCCTCATTTTATTCGACCAAGTTTCAGAGAAATATTGAGGAATTGCTGGTTGCGCCAGTACCCAATTGGGTCATTTTGGGCGGGTATGTCGGCGGCGGCATTGTTCGGGGTTTGTTGGTGGGGGTTGTGGTGGCCCTGATCTCGCAAGTATTTGCCGATATAACCATATATAATGCTGCCATCACCTTATCGATTGCACTTCTGACGGCAACTCTTTTTGCATTGGCCGGTTTTATTAATGCGATACTGGCCGAAAGTTTCGATGATATTTCGATAATTCCGAATTTTGTACTGACACCGTTAAGTTATTTGGGTGGTGTTTTTTACTCCGTGAAAATGCTGGAAGGGGGTTGGCAAATCATATCCATGGGTAATCCGATCCTGTACATGATTAATGCCTTTCGCTACGGTTTAATTGGTGTCACTGATGTGGACATCGTGCTGGCCTTTCAAATAACTGGCGGTTTTATCATCGTCCTGACTTTATTTAGCCTGTTTTTGTTACACAAGGGAATCGGTATTAAAAATTAAATGCGGAGCGAATGTTTTATCCGTTTAAAATCGGTTAAATGCATTCGGCTCCGTTTGGATTGATCCAGTTTCAACGATTGGTCAAACGCCGCAGGTCAGAAAAGTTTTGATTTAATTGATGTGCACCAAGCGCAGACTATAAAATGAAAATTCTGCGTCACTTTTCAACTGATTATCGAGCTTCAGATATTTAACAAATTCAATATTCGAGTATAGGCTGGGTCAATGACTCCGGAAATCCTTGGATGGCGAGGGCTTTAAGTTTTAATTAATAAAAAAAGCTGGTATAATTCTTCGTATAGGTTGGATGCTGTGTAAGAACAGTGAGTTTTTAACATTATTAGGGAGAGAAGCTATGCTTATCTTGACTCGTCGAGTAGGTGAGACTTTGATGATCGGTGACGAGGTTACCGTTACTGTTCTTGGAGTAAAAGGAAATCAGGTTAGAATCGGTGTCAATGCGCCTAAAGAAGTCTCAGTGCATAGAGAAGAGATTTACGAAAGAATCAAAAAGGAACAGGCAGAGTCAACCGGTCCTGCGGGTTCAGAAGAGTAACAACAATCCGGAGGGATGGCCGAGAGGCTGAAGGCGCTCCCCTGCTAAGGGAGTATGGGCTTTATCTCCCATCGAGGGTTCGAATCCCTCTCTCTCCGCCAAATCATCATAATGTCAGTAAAATAAAATTAAACTAGTTATTGACATTAGGGCAAGAAAAATAGAAAATACACGGCTCAACTAGGCGCCCGTAGCTCAGCTGGATAGAGTACTCGGCTACGAACCGAGCGGTCGGGAGTTCGAATCTCTCCGGGCGCGCCATTGAACCAATTATCGACATATATTCCCCTGTAGCTCAGTCGGTAGAGCAGGTGACTGTTAATCACCGGGTCGGCGGTTCGAGCCCGTCCGGGGGAGCCAAATAAATCAAGGGCTTAACTAGAAATGGTTAAGCCCTTTTTTATGTCCGTTGGACACTCAGAAACAATTCATCACGACAGATCGCAACACAATGGGCTTAATTTTCCATCATAAGGTTTAAACCACCGGCTTTAGCCGATCAGCTTTAGCTGCGATAGTAAAGGACAAGGAAGGTGTTCTATGGATTATACATATGGGAGCCATAAAGTCCTTTCAGATCAAGTGTCATTTTGTTTGGGTCACCAAATACCGCTACAAGGTTTTGCGATGAGAAGTTGCGGAACGGGTTAGAGAGTTGATCAGGCAGACCTGTGAGTCTTTTGAAATTCGGATTATCCGTGGAATGGTGAGCAAAGATCAAGTCCATATTTTGGTCAATGCACCGCTGACGATGGCGCCAAGTGAAATCATGAGATGGATTAAGGGACGAACTTTGAGCTATCTATTTGAAGAGTTTCCGCATTTGAAGAAGCGTTACTGTGGGCAACATTTTTGGCCCGAGATTATTTTTGCGTCACAGTTGGGCAGATGACGGAAGAGATGATCGAACTGTATTTGGAACATCAATTGGTGTTAATCAGTTTAGATATTCGTTGTTCAATAATAATATCCAGCTTGGCTTTAGAGGTTAGTGACCGGTTATAGCTTTGAAATTCTTCCGCCAACATTTTTTAGGAAACCATTCGGCAACAGTTATACGGAAGGCCGGATCTCTGCAATTAAAGATGACTGCCTACCTGACAATTACTCTGCCGGGATTCTCTTGACGAATAGTCGTCTCGGCACGGGCTTCCTGATTCGCATCTTTGCTGTCTTTGGCCGGTACATGACCGGCCTGCATAGACTCGGGCGCCTTATTCATCACCGTCACCGGCAAGCCCAGCGCCCCCCATTGATAAAGCCAGCCGGCATCCTCGGTGACATTGGGCCAGAGTTTATTTTGGTCTTTGGTGGCCATGTTGATGCAGCCATGGCTGGCGGGATGACCAAAATTATTGTGCCAAAACGCGCCATGGACGGCATAGTCTTTATGAAAGAACTGCGTATACGGGACATCTTCCACTTCATAGTAACCGGGTTGTCCCCGGCCAACATCGCTACGCATTCTCTTGTGGCGGTAACGGTCATAGATATAAAAAGAACCCGTCACCGTGGGTGTTTTGCTTTTGCCCGTGCTGACCTTGAAGGTGCGGACCACTTTGTCATTTTCCACTGCCTCCACACGCTGGCTGTCCAGGTAAACGAAAAGCTTCCGGTCCGTGCCTGTGCTGAATTGTTCGATCAGGGCTTGATCCAGCATCCCGCCACGCTCGCTTCTTAAATTTTTACCGTCGTCGCTGACTTCAATGGTGCTTGAGGCCGGCCATGCAGTCTGGGGAGTAAATTTCAGCTGGCGCTGACCAATCCAGCGCCATTTTCCATAGATGGCTTGGCCATCACGGGTCCGCACCTGGAGATTGCTCGTCGCGTTGGCCCGATCGGCCAACGGTTCACTAAAAGTTATTTTTAGCGGCAACATCAAGCCTAAATTGGTCAAGCCCCGGACATTGGTCTCGGCGGCAAGGGGTGGCGCGGTTGTCAATTCCAGGTATAGCGGCGGCAGGGGTACGCCCGTGGTGGTTTTATAGTTCACCTGGACCGGATACTTATGGTCTTGCTCATAAGCACTCGACAGCAGGCGGATATTCTGGCCCGTGGCATCATGTTCCGTTTTCAACGTCAAGTCGCTTGTGGCCTGCACTTCACCCACTGGCCGGTCGAAATGCAGGGTCACCGATGCGTCCGGCCCCAGCCTTGTAAGCGTGGGCCCTTCCAACTTCGGCACGGCGACCGTTGTGAAGTTAATTTCACGGGTTTCGGACTCTCCGGTCCAAGACCGCTCCGCTGTGACCTTGATCTTATGGCGGGTCCCGAAGGCCAGGGGGACAGGCAGGCTAAAGCTGGTTTGATTCTTCACCTCAAACAGGACTTTTCCTGTGCCGTCGAGCAGTTCAACCTTGGACAAGCGGGCACCCAAGCCCACCGCCTCCAGGGTAATAGCATTACGCGGATCAACTTCGTTGTTGCCTTGCAAGGATGTCATCAAAAAACCATAGGGCAAAATCCCTTGATTGACTATGGTTGCGTTCGGATTGGCTTGCATGACTACCGCCAAAGCCACGGTCGCCATAATCGACCAGAAGAGAATCGGTTTGATCGAACCCAAATAAGTGGCCATTTTCATCGAGTCACTTTGCGCTAAAATAGGTATATTGATTAATAGCTGGACATACCCGCGGCATCCCGTTCGGGATGACCAGACAGAAGGCCGATCCTCGGTGTGCGGACACAATCGGATTTATGCACATTCTATCGCTCGCATTTTACTAAAGCTACTACCTCTGCCAGAAGAAAATCTTGCCAAATCAGCCCCTTCGGAACAGGGTAAAAACATTGTAGGCTGGCATGGTCAAACAGGGCTGGCAGTAAGTCTACCCCTGTTTGAACAAGGGAGCTGATAAAAAGTTTCATCTAGGCACGGTTTATGCCACAAACTAGCCCGGCCGGAAAATCACATCGGACGATTTTGGCATTATTCATCAGTGGGATATTCACGACAAGCGGCCATCCCGCCTTCAAGACGATGGCCCTTAACTTGTAGACATGTGGCGTTTTTACCTAAATGATGTCATTTCCCACTTTATTTCCAGCGCTCATTATGAAATCAACAGTCAAAATCATTGCCGGCTTGGCCTTAACAGGATTGCTCGGTGCGTGCTCCGGGCATAAGCCCGACACCACCAACGCTTACATCCCGCCTCCAAAGCCGCCCAGCCAATGAACTGTGGAGGATATTCTGCAAACTTACGGATCATACGTGACGGACAAACTCAATTACAATTTCGCCAAGGCCACGGTATCCTACCCTCCCAGGGAATTCACCTTATCGCCTTGAAACAGGAAAAGAAACTGGAACTTTGGACCAGGGACAGCGGCGAGTTCCGCTTCATCCGCGACTAATATATCCTGGCTGCCAGTGGCGTGGTTGGCCCCTAATTGTGCCAAGGAGGCAGGCAAATGCCGAAACACATTTACCGCATAGCGGGGCTTAATCCCAACAGCCATTACCACTTGTCAGTCTAGTCCACAGTCAGATATTGTCTAGACGCCAACGGTGGTTTGTATTGCATACTTTCCGAAAAATACTGCATTGGGTTGTTGGCAATTTCGAGCGCCGCCAGAAATTGTGCGTAATAGTTGCGGGAGGCAAAACCGAACGAAGGGCCGGTGTAGGTCTCTACGATGCTGACAAAATCGCGGCCGACTTGATCTTGCGCCCGTTTCATGCCACCGATACCGTGGTTGTAGGAGGTAATCGCCGTAGGCCAGTCACCCAGTTTGCTGTAGGCATAACTCAGATAGCGGGCCGCGCCGATGGCGGAAGTAAAAGGATCAAGGCGTGAATCAACCCTAATCTTAACCATATGACTATGCCTTTGCTTACGGCTATGACTCCTGCCACGGCTTTTCTTATAGCTATGTCGCTTGCTACGGATTTGCTTATAGCTGGCGGGCATGAAAGTTTGCGCTGAGGCTCGGGTGAATTGCCACATGCCCAAGGCGCCGGCGGAGGATTTGGCCGCCGTTTGAAACGAAGATTCGACATGCGGCAGGCAGGCCAAATCTTCAGGCAAGCCGGCGTCGCGGAATATTTTTCTAAATCGCCGGTCGTAGCGGCGACTGATCTCGAGTCCCTGCATGAAACGTTCGCGGGTGCCGCGTTGCGAACGCACCCGCTCTGAGGCGCCGTTCAATATGCTGTTAAGTTGCCTGCCGCTACTTTCCAGTTTAGCAATCAATTGCCTGTCATCAGCATTCAACGGCACGTGGTAGCGAAATTTGCTCTCCAGAGCGGACAATTGGGCTTTCCAAAAATCGCGGCGTTGGTTGACTATCTCCTTTTGTTCGGTTGTCAGACTATCGTCGACATAGCCGGGCAACACCAACACTTCGTATATTATATCCATATAGCGGTTGTCGTGAAATGCAACTTCCGAGCGATGCCACACCGTATAGGTTTTGCGCCAGAATTCTACCGACGGTTCCAGTTCGGGTGGTTTTGGAAATGGGCCGTAGCGAGTTGCCGAGCGATAGATGCTTTGCAGTGAAGTCGTCCATGGTTGAGTACCGGGGTAAGTCGTCGAACCATAGAAGTTTTGTGGTGAAGTCGTCTGTGGTTGAGTACCGGAGTAAGTTGCCGAGTCATAAACGTTCTGTGGTGGAATTGTCCGTACTTGAGTTATGACTCGGTTTACCGTGGTTAGATCGCGGTTGGCCGCAGGTGCAGTGCTGCTGCAAGCATTCAACACAAATGCAATCACCAGCAAAAGCCAAATCCTCGTCATTAATCGATTCATTTTTTTATTGAGCCATTTCAGCGTTGATCGGTTTCGAGATAGCGTTCTTGCGTATTCTGAATTGTAGAACAGCTTCCGAATTTTTGCACCTTCGGCTTCGGCTTTTCGAATCAAAAAAGTTTGTCGGCCATCAGAACCGTATATCTAAACGGTTGAGAGTGTGAAATCAATTCGATTTTTGAACAACTTTCTTGGTTATTTGTACTTAGGCATTTCTATAAAATTTAACTTAACTTCTCATTACGTCATTCCAGCAAGGATTGCCTGAATCCAAAACACAGGGAAGTGATCAGTAGTTAAGTGCATGTACGGAAAAACAACCTTGTGTTTATATGCTTGCTAGTGGCGGCCAGGCGCATCAAAGGAAGACAAAAGACACAAGGTAGTGTATGTTTAGATGCAATATGAATCGCACCTGTTTTAAGGTGACGGATCGGTTAAGACGCGCCGCTTCAATGGCTTCTTGTGCGGTGCAGGGATATTCAGATACCGGAATGCCCACATACTGCCCCTTATCTTGTGCACACAAACAATCAATGATCTTGCGTATACCGTGAGAAGAAAGCTGGTATCGGGTTCGTTCAACCGGGACACGCACCTGTTCTATATGATAGTCTTCGTTGAGTGAATCTTCCCAGGGATCGAAATCTTCGTATGGATACCGAACCATTTCCCAACCCCATCTCAAACGTTGGGAGATCGGAAGACTTGATCGAGTTGCCGATAGCAACTGAAGGATCGAGTAGGAAACCACCGATGAGCACGCGAGCAGTTCATTGATCTGACAGAGCGTTTCGTCATCCCATTCCAGGGGAATGACCAACTGGGGTTCATAAAATATGCAGCCGTTGAGAATTTTTCTATTTCTAGGTTGGTAGATACGCGCCGCCTGATGTATTTCAGACGCCGTGTGTTTAAGAGAAATGGATCTCGTCATATCTACCTCCTTCTCCGGCTCTTGGTGCTGCGCGTATGTAAAGCGATTATCTAAGAATCAGCGTAGCACATTCGCTACTGGATGTGATTATTCTTTTGAGAGACGCGATAAACGAAAGTTCGGAAATCACCCGATTCTTTTTTCTCTACAGAATTCCTCTTGGAAAGAAGACCAGTTAAATATATTTCAACCAAGGCAATTGGGGATATCGGCGTTTTAATCCGATAAAAAAACAACAAAGGGGATAGAGCAGCACGAGTAACGTCAGCCAGATGACGTAAACCGTCGCCAAATCGTAGCCGTATTCGGGAGCGGGTATGGACGGGAAGAGTGAACGGGAGGAACCGGCAAACAGCCAATCGACCGGCAGCCCCCTGAAATAGGCAGCGGCAAGCGCGGCGCCGTGAATGAACGGAAGATGGATAACATAGAAAAATAATGGCGCCTTGCCGAAATTAATCAAGGGCGCCATATATTGCTGTATTTTATGCCACTCGAACACAGCCAGACAAACAAACATTAAGCCCAAGGTCATCAGTAAATAAAGCAAAGAAGGCGGATATTTTTTACAATTGAGCACGGAAAATAGGGTAAACGCCCAATTTTTCTGGGGTGCCCAGGGTTTAGGATCACCGTAAAGATTGCTTAGACGAAGCAGCAGGAATAATCCGAGGCATAACAGTCCCAGCACTAGCATGACCGTTTGCCGGCGCTGTGCCGGTTGCAGCATCAGCGGTCCCAGGCTATAGCCGGCTGCCATCACAGCAAACCAGGGGATCAGCGGGTATGAAACAAAGAATGTATAACCGGGCAAATATTCGATCCTGCCGGGCGTATGCAGGAACATCCAAAGCCAGCCCCACGGTTGACTATTATCCGCTTGAATGGTGTCGAAGGCATTATGGCCTGCGATAACAATCAAAGCAATCGAGGCAATAGCCCAGCGCGGCAGAAAGATCAAAGCGGACAATGCCAACATGGACCATCCCAGCACCCAGATGACCTGACCGACGGCGACATGATAATCCCAATTGAAGGCCCAACCGAAACGCACCAGGGTCAATTCTAAAACGATTAACCAGACACCACGACTCAACAAATATCTGGCAAGTTGGGATGAGGTCAGATTTCGCCGCTTGGTGAACAAAAATGCGCCGGTCCCGGCCAGAAAAACAAAAGTCGGCGCGCACAGGTGAGTAATCCAGCGGGTTAGAAAATAGGCGGCGCTTGTCTGGCCAAGATCGGTGGGACTAAACAGAGCATTCGTAAAAAAATCGCGAGTGTGGTCAAGGGCCATCAGGATAATGACCAGACCTCTCATCAAGTCGATGGATTCCAGGCGGTGCATGGTGTAATTCATGTGCTTATCAACGATTTTCTTCAGTGGCAGTGCTACTTATTAAACGCCCCAAAAGTTTCCGCACAGCAATTCGAAGCATCAATAAAATCCAGGACCATCTCACGCACATCCGTCCTACGGGTTAGCCGTTCAAATTGTGCTCTCATCGCTCTTTATGGGTTACCTGTAATCCCTTTGAAGATGGGCTGATCAGTTCTCTGCCAGTCACAAACGTGCATTCGCATTAATTTAACTCCCTATTTTTGGTGACCGGCAGGTTCCGGTTTGGCATCACCCTTTTGGCCACCTATTGGCTTAGCTTCTGGCCTGGCATCGCCTTTATGGTCAACTGTGAGCCTCGATTGTGGCTTCATGACATCTTCTGCGCGACTGATAATCCTATCTAACGCATCAGGTACGAATCGCTCTGCAAATCCGGCTATAAATGACCACAAGAAGAGTAATGCATAATCAGCGCTGGTTTTCGGCAGTAATTGAGTGAAAGCCCAATAAGACATAGAATTTTGTCCACTATCTGTCGACAATGGAGAAAATGCCGGAAAGATTTTTCCCTGCAAAATGCCGCTGATAAACAATAGCATTAAAACCATAGCGAACACCGCCCCAGTCAATGGGGCGAACCAGAGAAAATATTGTCCATTCTGAAGTTCATAAACGCTGCTTAACGGGTCGCCTTCGGTCGGTATCATCTGCATTCTTCTTTGAGAACTAATGTAGCCACCGATAAGACCGCTATATACGACCGTTGTTATTAAAGCTTGAAAGTAAGAGCCGTTGTCAGGCTTGGTAAACCAGTAACAAGCAAGACTCCATACTATTGTGTAAGCAACCATCCACACAACAGCTTTCCTAATAATCTGCGTACGGATTCCCTCTCGAATCGGTGTAAAAAAATAGCTCCAATGAATGAATCTTAGTAATTCTTGTAAATCCGCGAGCAAATAGCTCTTCGCGGCAGGATCATCAAACCTGTCCGGCGATGGCAAGGGCGATGGTTCGTAGGTTGCTGCCATTTTCGCCCCTGCCAATTCTCTATACTTGTTACGGAGATTTTCAGCCCTTTGTACTAATCGTTCAGTGGGTTGAAGCTCTAGAATTATCATATCCAAAGCGAAGACATCGCTTTGCGTTAAAGAATTAGCGTCTGTTTTGTAACGATCGATAATGCTGTTTGCAATAACGGCTTGTGGGAGTGCAGAGTCATACACATTTGTTTGGAACTCGACAACGAGAAACTCGAAAAGTTTTTGTTCAGTCGGGTCTAGAGCCATAGCAAATCCTCCCGGGACTCATGTTTACATAGTGAGCAGAATTGTAAATTTGGTTTAAGTAGATACTCTTGGACCTAATTCAAAAACAAAAGCAATCAAAGAAAACGTATTTAAATCAGGAAAAACATCGATGCGCTCAATGCCGTCGTAATGCTCCAGCTTCGCACCATGACCGACAATGTTAATTACTTCGACGGCAACCTCCGGACTATTCCAAGGCCGGTTATCCACCAGAGGTTCACCATCTGGTCCGAGCGTAACCTTATGTAGGTTTATGCAACAGAACTAAAAAACAGTTGAACGGAATTATTTGCGCCCTCAGTCTATCCATTTCATTACATCAAAATCCACTAATTGTTGTAGCTTAATAATGTCGCTTTTGTAAAAATTTTTGATTTGCTCAAGAACCTTTTTATCTATGCTGTTTATACTTATTTTTTTCTCTTTTGATCTTTTAATCCAATCATCTGAAGTATTAAGTCTTCGCAACTTTTTCGGGGTAAAATCTTTTATTGACAAGAACCTGAAAATTTTATTCAAGACGGCTTGAGTATTAGTATTAAATTCTTGATAATCTAAGATCAAAAATTGTTTTTCATCAAAATATCTCTTATATTCCTCAATATTGTCAGCGTACAATCCTTTTGTGATGATGCTGGAATTTTCAAAACAATTTTCATCTACTAATGAAGTTGCATTGATAATGGTGTCGAATGCTTTGTCTCTCGATTTAAAAGTTTCATGCCCCAACCCTTGAAGCATATTAAATTCTGAAATCATTCTTTCGATCGGATTTCTTAAAACTGCTACTAGCTTTGCATCCGGCATTAATTTATTTATCCATGATGCTGCATTTTTATCTAACAGATATCCCGTTGTAGCTTCCCCTCTAATAATTTTATCGGTGTTTTGAAACAGGCTAAGATACTCTTGATAATCAAAATATCTGCATACATCCCATTTTCTATCGCCTGAACTTATAATGGTATAATGATTAATATATTTAGGATCAAATGTAATAAAAAAACCTGGTTCCTTCGGTTCACACATGTAAATATCAGGATGCAGTGAACAATAGTAATATAAAGAAGAAGTTCCAGCCTTTGGAGCGCCAATAATAAAAAAGTTTGGAGTTTTCATGAATTCTATTTATAAATTATATTTGAATGTGGAATTGTTCCATAAAAAGAATTCTGCCGCAAATGTTGAATGAGGTGAAATCACACCTGCTCTTAGGGACAAAGCTATCCCGATTAAGCTATATGACGATGATCAGCGAATTACCTCGCCGTGCGCTTTTTCTCTTCATACATAGCCGCATCCGCCCCCCTGAGTATCCATTCCGGATCAGCCTCCTCTCCGA
>CAZMRW010000010.1:0-74368 GCA_964568805.1 uncultured Methylococcaceae bacterium
CAACTGTCAATTCGGCAGGATGGCGGACGAGAAAATTTTCCTTCATGGTAGTTATAGAACCTGATGTATCTTCCTAATTTCAAAGTTCTCATTAATAAAATAGCAGAACTGACGCTGGTAAGATGGCGGCTGTTATTGAATAACAAGAGTTAATTTGTAGGTATTTATTCTAATCGATACGATAAAGCTTAAAAAGCTTTATTAAGAAAAGCTTAAATTGCTCATTAAGAATAGCAAAACACCAAGAAAAGGAAAGACATTGTGTGCCGTGCCTGGCCGAACGGCTAACAATCAGCGCATCAATACTTTTAGGCTAAAGGGTGGCAATGACTGGGATTTAGCGGCTTTAATCGTGACAGGCAAACAAAGATTTAAAAACCGAATGATTTTTTTCCCGTTTGAAATGTTCAAAGCGGGACGAGAAGTGTTTACGGGCGTTACATTTTTTAGCATCAAGCGCCTGGAATAATACACCCATGGCTAAAAAGGTTTTAGCCGGTATGTCGTTGCGAATCATTTCTTCGCTAAAAAGTTTGATGGCGCGTTCCTGTACATTAAAATCCTGGAAATCGCCCAGAACATCCTGCAATGCTTTCAGGTCACTAATCAAATATTTAATCTGATGCTCAGGGTAAAGATTTTGAAAAAACTCCATCAGGTAACGTAATTTTTTACAGGATTTTCTGAGGCTGTGCAGGCTATCGGCAGCAGAATGAGGAGTGATGGCTTCTCCACGATGCATGACGCGTTTATAAATCTTCCATATCTTCCGGTCGGCCAGTTCCTTAATGGTCAAACGTGCATCGGGTGTTTCAGGCTGAAGAGGCGGCGGCTGTTTTAGGTATTGCTCCCATTCCAGCAGGGTGGTTATATACTTCGACGATTTTAGCTTTTGCGTCAATTCCAGTCGGGATTTTTGCTTTTTTTCGAGGAGAAAATCATAAAGCGGATTCAAGTCTTCCTGGATGTCGGCCGGCAGGGCTTTTTTATCGTTTTCGAATCTTAACAGATAAACATCCAGGTCCCGAGTCGGTCCTGTTATTTGTCCTAGCCAGGAAAAAAAATCAGTATAGTAAACAGTAATGTCTTCGGGCAGGACGCCTTTGAGTTGACTCAAACCTGATCGGGTCCGGCGCACGGAAACTCTGAAATCATGCAAAAATTCGCTGTCAATATCGGCGATGGCCCCTTGTTCATTGTCCTTGATGGTTTTAAGCAGCCGGCTGAAAATAGTTTTTACCGCGAAATCGGCGCGCTGGGCGGGATCCAGGGCTAGGTTGAGTTTGGATGAATACTCCTTCGGTTTACGTCCCTGCAGTTGCAAGGCGATCAGTAAAACCGGTTTATCGGTAGCGAATAAACACAGATCGCCGGTAAACAGTTTGACGGTGTCATCGACGATTCGCTCATAGCCTTTGACCGGTTGCAGAAGAATACGGCTATTGCAAAGTTCGTAGTCTTCAATCATCATTCGCAGGACTGTTTTTTTATCCTTATTGAGCAGATTCAGGTGATAGGCTTCATATTCAAGTGTGCAAATGGCCATTAATGCCCTTATCCCCAGCATTGATTGCAGGGTGCTCTGAATTGTCCCGGGGTTTAACTGCCGCGGAAAAGGCGGTATCTCCATCATTTCCGAACTGGCGAGAACCTGTCCATTGGCAACGGTTCGTAAGGTCAGGGCCGATGAGGATTTCGTCCGGTCGAATTCGCACAGTATGCCGTTTGACCATAGGCGCCAGTCGAAACTGTCATAGTAGGTCCTGAGGCAATAATTCCTGGAAATGAGTTGTATCTCTGCTTTTTCGCTTAAATTAGCGATAAATTTTTCTGTTGATAAATTAGCAGGCAATTCAAATTGTAAAGACATGGCTACCCTTTTGTAAGATTTGGACGCGTATCACGACCTTAACCCTAAAGTTTATCAACAGAGTATTAACAATTAATGACACGATAAATACACAAAGTTGTCATAAAACTGTAGCATAATCGCTCAGGGTGAAAAATTGGCGTATGCTAAAAAATAGCTCTGGCGACTGTCCGGCATAATTGGATTTTCCAAATTCAGCCGCTTGTAAATGGGAGAATATTAACATGAGTAGAGAATTATGGCTGCTAAGACATGGGAAATCCGACCGGGATATCGAGTCTTCAGATTTTGATCGGCCGCTAAAAAAGCGGGGGAAACGCGCCGCCAAGACAATTGGGGCATGGATGAGGCAACAAGAATTAATACCTGATTTGATCTTGACGTCCCCTGCAAAAAGAGCGTTGTCGACCGCTATCCGGGTATGCGAAGAGCTTGGTGTCAAAGACGCTATTTGTCAGGATAATCGGTTGTATGCTTCGGATGTCGACTCGGTAAAATCCGTATTATCGGAATGTCCCAAAGAATCACGGCGGGTTTTGCTGGTCGGCCATAATCCAGAGCTGGAACAGTTACTTGTTGAAATGGTGGGTTCCGCAAACCTTTCTTATCAAAATAAATTAATGCCTACCGCTGCATTGGCTAGGCTTGCAATGCCGGATGACTGGACCAATCTGGAGGCTGGTAGCGCAAAACTGCTCGCGATCATCTATGCCAAGACGTTATTTGACGAGATAAGTGATCGATAAGGTCAAGAAAAATATGACATTGTCACAATCCTGTCATATAAAGTTAATACTCTTGTTATGTTTGCTGTACATAATCGTCACACATTAATTATTTTTTGAGAGTTGATAATGAAATTATCTTTGAAAACAAAATCGCTGATCACGGCGGTGGGTTTGGCTTCCTCCACATTATTTAGCGGTACTGCCGATGCGGTACAGGCAGTCGATAAGGATGTTCCCGAATATCAAAAAGCAAGCGGCATTTCAGGCAACCTGTCCAGCGTCGGCTCCGATACTCTGGCCAATCTGATGACGCTTTGGGCTGAAGAATTCAATCGTATTTATCCCAATGTCAATATCCAGATTCAGGCCGCGGGTTCGTCCACTGCGCCGCCGGCACTAACCGAAGGCACCTCGAATCTGGGGCCTATGAGCCGCGAAATGAAGGATGACGAACTGGAAGCCTTCGAAGATAAATATGGTTACAAACCGACTGCGATTCCAGTGGCTGTCGACGCCCTGGCGGTCCTGGTCAACAAGGACAATCCTGTTAAAGGGTTGACCATGGAGCAAGTGGATGCGATTTTTTCTTCTACCCGCAAGTGCGGTGGCGCTTCCGATATCGAAAACTGGGGCCAGGCGGGGGTGTCCGCATGGGGAGCGAAAACCATCCAGTTATACGGGCGTAACTCGGTCTCGGGTACTTACGGCTATTTTAAAGAGCATGCTTTATGCAAGGGCGATTTCAAAAGTAATGTCAATGAACAACCCGGTTCTGCGTCTGTCGTCCAGTCCGTAACGTCATCGGTCAACGGTATCGGCTACTCCGGCTTGGGTTATTCCACATCCGGCGTAAGAATGGTGCCACTGGCTAAAAAAGGCAGCACGACTTTTGTTGATGCGACTCCGGAAAACGCCATTGCCGGAAACTATCCATTGACCCGTTATCTGTTTGTTTACGTCAACAAGAAACCAAATCAGCCATTAGCGCCGCTCGAAGACGAGTTTATCAAAATGGTGTTATCACAAACCGGTCAACAGGCTGTAATTAAGGACGGTTATATTCCCCTGCCTGCGAAAGTCGTCGAGAAAGCATTGACGCTCATCAAATAAAAAGGCTAGCAGATGTGCTTGCTGTAAATCAATTAAAGAGCAAGGACGCAAAGACAGTGATGACGGTCTGAATAACCGGTTATTTCTACCCCCCTTATGAGGTATGGGTTATTGCTGACAAATAATCGGCTGGAATCTGTTTTACCGTTCCAGCCGATTTTTTTTCTGTCATTTGTTATATCATGTCCAATTTTAAACTCTAAATTCCCTGCATGTCTGAAATAAAAAGTTCAAAGGAATACTCTTCAGTCATCGACGAGGCGTCCGGCAGCTATTATCAACAGTGGCGCTTAATTAAAGATTTGTTAGCGCGCTATGGCGTGGTCGTCGGCGGTCTGGGCGTGATCGTCGCTATCGTTCTGATTTTCTTTTATTTGCTCTACGTGGTTTTTCCGTTGTTTTTACCAGCGTCAGCCGAGCCGGCGGGCAGCTACGAAGTGCCTGAACCGGCGGCGGGCAAAACGATGCTGCTGGAAATGGAAGAACAAAATGAAGTGGCGGCCAGGTTCACCGACAGCGGGCAAGTGGTGTTCTTTGAGGCGGCAACAGGCAAAACTGTTCTGAGCCAAAAGGTAGCACTTCCAGAAGGCTCACGGATCACGAGTTTTGCTCAGGGCAGCCCGATCAACGAAGGCGCAATCATTTACGGCTTATCCGATGGCAGGGCCGTCATCGTAAAGCACCAATATCATATAAGCTATCCCGATAATAAACGCGTCATCACGCCTTCGCTTGAATACCCGTTGGGTGAACAGATACTGGTCATCGATGACACAGGCGCTGCTTTGGAGGACATCGCGGTAAGGGTGGCGGATGATTCGACCATCATCGCGGCAAAATCCGGAGGTAAGATCCGTCTTGCCAGTTTGGAAAAAGAACACTCAATATTTGCTGATGAGGCATCGATAAAACGGACGGATGCTGTTATGGAACTGCCGGCTACAGGCGTATCAGATATTTTTATCGATAAAGACGGCGACAATCTTTATCTGGCTGGTAGCGATGGAAGTCTGGGATTTTATGATATTAGAGATAAAAGCGCCCCGGTCAACAGGCAGCAGCTAAAGGTGGTCGAAGCGGGGCAACAGATTACCAGTATGGCGTTTTTGAATGGCGATCTATCGCTATTGCTAGGCGATTCCAGCGGATTGGTAGCCCAGTGGAGCATCGTCAAAGATGCTTTGAATCAGCTCGACTTTAAAAAAATCAGAGCTTTCAAGGTTTCTGACAAAGCCGTCGTCGCAATCAAGTCGGAACAACGGCGAAAGGGCTTTATGACGATCGATGCCGACGGCACGCTCGGTATTTATCATTCCACTGCCGAAAGACAGTTAATTAAAGAAAAGGTGGGTGACGCGGCACCCATGGCCGCAGCACTATCACCAAGAGCCAATGCCTTGTTAATTCAATCGGAAGACGGAAAAATACACCATTGGCGTGTAAACAACCCGCATCCCGAAGTTTCCATGAAGTCTCTCTGGCAGGAAGTGTGGTATGAAAGCTATCCCAAGCCCGATTATATCTGGCAGTCTTCCTCGGCGAGCAACGATTTTGAGCCAAAATACAGTTTGACGCCCCTGGTTTTCGGAACCTTGAAAGCGGCATTTTATGCGATGTTGGTCGCGATGCCTTTGGCGCTAATGGGGGCGATCTATACGGCCTATTTTATGGCTCCGCAGATGCGTCAGTATGTCAAGCCGACTATTGAGCTGATGGGCGCTCTGCCTACCGTTATATTGGGTTTTCTTGCCGGTTTGTGGCTGGCGCCATTAATCGAAAAGCATTTGAGCGGAATATTTGCATTATTGATCATTATTCCTGTTGGCGTCATGCTGTTTGCCTATCTGTGGCAACATTTGCCGAAAACCTTTCAACAGAAAGTGCCGGAAGGTTGGGATGCGGCCTTATTGATTCCGGTTATTATATTTAGCGGCTGGTTTGCTTTTACCATCAGCGTTCCACTGGAAACGTTATTATTTAACGGCTCTCTGCGGGATTGGTTTAGCCAAGAATTAGGCATCGGTTACGATCAGCGTAATGCCCTGGTCGTCGGCGTGGCCATGGGTTTTGCCGTAATTCCGACAATCTTCTCCATTGCCGAAGACGCCATTTTCAGCGTGCCGAAACATCTGACTGTCGGGTCTTTGGCCTTGGGCGCAACGCTTTGGCAAACCATGACCAAAGTCGTCTTGCTAACGGCAAGCCCCGGAATCTTTTCTGCTGTGATGATCGGCCTGGGTCGGGCGATCGGCGAGACCATGATCGTATTGATGGCGACAGGCAATACGCCGGTTATGGATTTCAGTGTTTTTCAGGGGCTTCGGACATTGGCCGCCAATATCGCGGTGGAAATGCCTGAATCAGCCGTGGACAGCACCCATTACCGGGTTTTGTTTTTAGCGGCTCTGGTATTGTTTCTTTTTACCTTTGTTTTTAATACGTTGGCGGAAGTCATTCGCCAGCGGTTACGCGAAAAATACAGTTCATTATGATCAAATTATGGTTTAAAAGCGGCAATCCCTGGGTGTGGCTGACTGCGGCCGCAGTGAGCACCTGTCTGATTATGATCGTGGGCGTGCTGGGTCTGATTGCTGTTCGCGGAATTGGTCACTTTTGGCCCTCCGATGTCGTCAGGTTTACTTACCAGGAAGAAGGCGGACCGATACAAACCCTGATCGGCGAGCATATCGACACCAGTATTACTCCGGCAGCGATGGCTAAAGCGACCGGAATTAAAATGGCCGATGACGAAGAAACGCTGGTGCAATACCAGATTAAAACCGGCAACCGCGATGTGACCGGTGCTGATTTTCGCTGGATACAGGAGCGGAACATCAAGCAGCAGGAAACGCCTGCCGACATGATGGTGGTGGAACGGCGCGAGTGGGGCAATTTTTACGGACAACTGGTCGCCGTAAAAGAAAACGGAACCATTATTGCGAGTGGTGAACAAGCATGGCCGGTGTTATTGGCGAGATTAGAAGAGACTTTAGGCGTTTTTGAAAACATAACGCATCTGGAGAAAAAGGAAATCGGGGCGATCAATTACGGACTTGAAAAATTAAGATTGAAGCAAAGAAGTCTGGAATTAAAAAACCTGCTGGATGAAACCGCCAAGAAAGAGATAGCCGCACAAAAAGCCGACTTTGAATCAGAATATAAACAGCATCAGACTCAATTAAACGAGTTGTATCAACGCATAAGAAGGGATGCCCTGGTCGCCAAAATAGAAAGCGGCGCTGAACGCGAGATATCGCTGGCCAAAGTGGTCAGGGTTTACCGGCCCAATACCATGAGTCTGTTCGATAAAACGGGCCATTATCTCAGTAAACTCGCTGAATTTTTCAGAGACGATCCTCGCGAAGCCAATACCGAGGGCGGTATCTTCCCGGCTATTTTCGGCACCATCATGATGGTTATGATCATGTCGGTCATCGTTACGCCTTTTGGCGTCATTGCCGCGGTATATCTGCGCGAATATGCGAAACAGGGGTTCACCACGCAGTTGATCCGAATTGCCGTCAACAATCTGGCCGGCGTACCTTCCGTAGTATACGGCGTATTTGGCCTGGGTTTTTTTGTGTATATACTCGGCGGTAATCTGGACCGGCTTTTTTTTCCTGAATCGGCTCCTGCGCCGGTATTCGGCACCCCCGGTTTATTATGGGCTTCGATAACCCTGGCGCTGTTAACGCTGCCTGTTGTCATCGTGTCCACCGAAGAAGGCCTGGCGCGTATCCCAAAATCGATACGCGAAGGCAGTCTGGCTTTGGGCGCAACCAAACTGGAAACCCTATGGCGTACGGTGTTGCCTATGGCCAGTCCCGCGATGATGACCGGTTTAATATTGGCAGTTGCCAGGGCGGCCGGAGAAGTGGCGCCGCTGATGCTGGTAGGGGTGGTCAAGCTGGCGCCTTCGTTGCCGCTGGACGGCAACTTTCCATTTTTGCATTTGGAAAGAAAGTTTATGCATCTGGGATTCCATATCTACGATGTCGGTTTTCAAAGTCCCAATGTAGAGGCCGCCAGACCTTTGGTTTATGCGACATCATTACTGCTGGTTGTGGTGATCGTTGGGCTTAATTTGGCAGCAATAGTAATCAGAAATCATCTGCGCGAAAAATACCGGGCATTGGAAGGTTAAAGAAATGACAGCACACGACGTACGTACTCACGCAATTGACATGAATTCCATTGTGCGTGAACAGAAAAAAACGGAAGACCAGCATGAGGTTTGCATTAAGGTCGAGAATTTAGATCTGTTCTACGGAGAAAAGCAGGCGTTGCATGGCATCAATATGGAGATGCCCAAAAAGAAGGTGACCGCCTATATCGGTCCCAGCGGCTGCGGCAAATCCACTTTGTTGCGTTGCATCAACCGAATGAATGATCTGGTCGACAGTGCACGGATCGACGGCAGGATTCTGATCGATAATGAAAATATCTATGAAAAATCAGTGAATGTGGCCGCCTTGCGCCGGCGTGTCGGCATGGTATTCCAAAAACCCAATCCGTTTCCCAAGTCCATTTTTGAAAATGTGGCTTACGGTCTTCGAATTCAGGGTATCAATGATAAAAGAATCCTTGAAGAGACCGTGGAGAATGCACTTCGTGGCGCGGCGCTATGGGATGAGATGAAAGACCGGCTGAATGATAATGCGTTAGGCATATCTGGCGGTCAGCAGCAACGCTTGGTCATTGCCCGGGCGATTGCCATAGAACCGGAAGTATTGCTGCTCGATGAGCCGGCTTCGGCTTTGGATCCGATTTCAACGTTAAAAATTGAAGAATTGATCAATGAACTGAAAGAAAAGTACACTATCGTTATCGTGACCCATAACATGCAGCAGGCCGCGCGCGTTTCCGACTATACGGCCTTCATGTATATGGGGGAACTGATCGAAATGGGGACAACCAGCGAATTATTCACCAACCCCAGAAAAAAACAGACTGAAGACTATATTACCGGCAGGTATGGATAATCCAGGAGCGAACAATGGATAACAGCAAAATCGGACAACATATATCGGGCCAGTTTAACAAGGAACTGGAAGATATACGCAACAAAGTGCTCACCATGGGCGGTTTGGTCGAAGAGCAATTGGAGTCTGCAGTCAAGGCTTTCATGACCGGCGATATGGAAAAAGCGGATCTGGTGATCAAGCAGGATAACCAGGTCGATGCCATGGAAATGATCATCGATCAGGAATGCATGCAGATTCTGGCATTGAGGCAGCCCGCGGCATTTGATTTACGGTTGATCGTTACGGTTATTAAAGTGATTAACGAACTTGAAAGAGTCGGCGATCTGGCTGAAAAGGTTGCACAGATGGCCATTCGTTTATCCGATGCTGACGGTAGGGTTGATCAGTATTATGAGTTGCAGCACATGGCCGATATGGTCAAGGTCATGTTGCATGGTGCACTGGATGCCTTCGCCAGGTTGAGCATAGAGGAAGTGACGACCATTACCGGAGGTGACGATAATGTTGACCGGGAATATGCGAGCATTATCCGGCAATTGATTACTCGCATGATGGAGGATCCTCGAAACATTACCCGGACTCTGGATGTATTGTGGACAGCCCGTTCTTTGGAAAGAATCGGCGACCACTCCGTGAATATTTGCGAGTATCTGATCTATATGGTGAAAGGCCTGGATGTTCGCCATATAACCCAGGAAGAACTGGAAAGAAAAGTTAAAGGTTGATTACGGTCCAAATTCTCTGGCCAGAACCTCTTCCAGCTTTTCGAGCGGTAACGGCCGATAGGCGATATAACCCTGGAGTTCATCGCAGTTAAGCAGCTTGAGAAGTTTGAGCTGCTCTTCGGTCTCCACGCCTTCCGCAATCACTTTCAGGTTAAGTCCATGGGCGAGCGCGATCACACTGGAAACGATGGTCAGGTCGTCTGACCGGACAGTTACTTCGTTGATAAAGCTTTTATCAATTTTTAAACGGCTTAAGGGCAGGCGAGTCAGATAACTGAGTGACGAATAACCGGTGCCAAAATCATCGATGCTGATTTCACTGCCCAGCTCCGTCAATGCTTTGAGCTTATCGATGCTCGACTCTATATCCTGCATGATAATGCTTTCGGTGACTTCGAATTCAATATGCTTCCCGTCAATACCATACTCGTCCAGTAGCTTGCGGACAGAGTCAACGAATTCAATCTGGGTTAGTTGTAAGGACGACACATTGACCGCCACCGGGGGGACTTTCCAGCCTTTATCGAGCCATTGCCTGTGGTGGCTGCAGACAGTTTTTATGACCCATAGTCCCACGTCGAGAATCATCCCGGTATCTTCCAGAACCGGAATAAACGCCATCGGGGGGACGAGACCGCTATCAGGATCTTGCCAGCGAATCAACGCTTCCATACCGCAAATCCTGCCGCTCAAAATATCCACCTTGGGTTGAAAATGCAGCAGGAATTCATTCCGCTCAATAGCCTTGCGCAATTTGTTTTCAATGGTCAGAAGAGTTGACACGCTGGCATTCATGTCGGGCAAATAAAACAGGTAGGTGCTCATAGACAGTTTCGCTTTATCCAGTGCGATTTCGGCATGTTTGAGTAGCAACTCGCTGCTGTCGGCATCTCCCGGAAAAACCGATACCCCCGCTTTAAAGGTGATACGCAGTTCTTCGGAATTGATGTCAAAAGGCCTGGAGAGGACTGAAAACAGGGTCTCGGTAATAAATTTAGCGATATCGGCTAAATCATCGACGTTCGATAAGGTGATGACGAATTCATCGGCGATGCCACGAGAGATGCTCTCGTCAGGCTGTAACACCTCGGTAAGGCGTTGCGCCACTTTCCGCAGCAGAATATCTCCTGATTGATAACCAAGAGAATCGTTGATGAATTTAAAGCGGTCGATATCAAGCAATAGCACAGCCAGTTTTTTATTACTTTGTTTTAATTGCGGCATTAACTGACCCAACCGATCGTATAACAAGGTTCGATTGGGTAGGCCGGTAAGTTTGTCAAAACAGGCCAGATAATTTAGCTGGCGCTCTTTTTCAATATTTTCCAGGCCATAGGCGATATCGCCGGCTACTTCCATTAGCAGATTCATTTCTTGCTCATCGAAAAAATTCGGCTCCGAGGCATAGAGTGCAAATCCGCCAATAACCTGATCCATCACCACTAATGGAAATGCGGCTACGGCTTGCAGGTTATGATTGAGCATGGGCTTTCTGCAGCCAGCCATTGGCGCATCGTCGGAGACATTGTTGCAGATGATCACCTGTTGTTTGCGGAATGCCATTGCCAATGGTTCCCATCCTTCCGTTGCGTCTACAACGGAAGGATAATTCAGTTCTTCCAGATAACCGGCGCTAGCCCCTGCATGCGCCACCGGATTGATGATGTTGTTTTCCGGGTCCGCCATGCCGATCCAGGCCAGGTTGAACCCGCCCGCCTGCGCCGCGATCTGGCAAGCTTCAGCCAGCAGTTGATCTCTGTCCCGGATGTGAACGATGGCCGCGTTGATGCCGCTCAATACCGCATAAATTCGGTTGAGACGCAGGATGTTGGCCTGTTGTTGCTTACGTGCGGTTATATCGGTAGTAATGCCGTCTATGCGCAAGGGTTTCCCGCTAACGTCATGAACCAGTTGCGCCCGATCGTAAAGCCAGCGAACTTCGCCGTTTGGTTTTACGATCCGGTACTCAAGACTCCCGCTTACGCCAGCGAATAAATTTTCTGAATATTGCGTTATCTTGGCTGTGTCCGCAGGATATACCACGTCAAACCAAAGGTTTGGATTAGTGAAAAAATCAGATTTAGGCCTGCCATAGATACGTTCTGCAGCCGGGTTGAGGTATTGCAGTTTATGTGTGCGGGCGGAAATTGACCAGATCACGTCGGTGATCGATGAGAGGATGCTTTCCAGTCGCTCTTCCGTTGTTCGTAGCGCCTGTTCCGTACGGTTGTGCTCGGCGATTTCCGCCGTCAGCGCCATTGTCCTTTGTTGAACCAGTTGCTCCAGTTGTTCATGCATCTGTGCCCGCATCAGTGCCATCGCTATCTGATTGCCGATACCTTGTAATGTTTTCAGGTGCTCATTACTGACCGGCCGCTCTTCCTCATGCAAGAGATTCATAACGCCCAGAGGACGGTTCGAAATTGTTATCGGAATACTGATGTGTTCGCCTGATAATCCTGTATGCTGCAGTAAACGCTTGGAAATCTCACAATCGAGCATGTTCGTTGCCTTATCGAGCTTTCCCGACAATAATTGCCGGCGGCAAAGACAGTCGCCTTTTAGTGCGCAGGGAGCGGTCAGTTCTGGCGGAATATTGTGTGAGCCTGCCATCCGGAATACGCTATCGCCCTCGCACAAGGTTATCCAGCAGGCTCTTATTCCCGGTAATTCCGTGGCATGAGCGACGGATTTATCGATGACATCCTGTTCGCTGATTGCACGGTTGAGTCCATCCGCAATAAGGTATAAGCTGGTGAGAGTTTGGTTGGAGCAAGTCAGCTCCTTTTGCCGCGATTGGAGTTCTTCATTCATATGCACGGCTTCTTCGTAGACAGAAATCAGCAAATCAATGATTTGTTGATGCTCGACGGTGAGGAAATGCCGTTTCCCAAGCAGATAGATTTCAATTCCCATCTGCACTTTTTCGGTCTTGCGCAGCACCCGGTTCATCAATAAGTATTCGATGCGCGACAGCAGATACTTTTCATCATAGGGTTTACGGATAAAGTTGTCGGCGCCGCATTCCAGACCCTTCATGATCCCTTGCAGATCGGTAAGCGAAGTTACCAGAATGACCGGAATGCCCCCCAGCGTTGTGTCGGATTTGATAGCACGGCACAAGGCGTAGCCGTCCATTTCCGGCATAATGATATCGCTGATAATGATTTGCGGTTTGTGCTTGCTTAAAGCGGCCAGCGCCTGCCGGCCATTGAAGGCGGTAGTCACCTCATAGCCGTTTTTTTCCAGCAGGTATTGCAACTGTAATGCCTGGGTGGGACTATCTTCAACGATGAGAATGTCAATACCGTCGCCAGTCGATTTAGGATATTTTTTGGGCATTTCGATACTCTCTTATAATGGTCTTGTCATGCAGGCAAGCGCATCAGCGATTTTGTCAGGTGCGAGTATAAATGTTGCAGCGCCGAGGATGACGGCTTCTCCAGGCATGCCATATACGACGGAACTTTCCTTGTCCTGTGCTATGGTGACGGCGCCTTTCTTTTTCATCAAACCAAGCTCAGCCGCGCCGTCTTTGCCCATGCCGGTGAGCAGAACACCTGCCGCATGGGCGCCGTAGGCTTCCGCAACAGAATTGAACAGACATGAGACCGAGGGACAATGTCCGTTTATTGGGCTCCCCTTTTCCAACCTGATTCGCCCTGTTCCGTTTACCGTTGTCTGATAGCCGTTCGGCGCGACATAGGCATGATCTGGTTGCATAACGAGCTCGTGTTTCGCCATGCTGACCGGGAAACCCGTTGATTGCATCAGCCAATCAGCAAAATTTTCTGCGAAGCCATTAGTGATGTGCTGTACCAAAATAATGGGAACCGGAAAATTTCTGGGAAGCGCTGACAATATCTGTTGAAGCGCCGGCGGCCCCCCTGTAGAGGAACCGATGGCAACGAGCCTGATTTCCTCGATCGGTCTATTTGTCTTTGGGATGGATTGCGAAAGGGTTACAGGTAAAGTTCTTGATTGTTTGTTCCAGCGCCTGACCACTTTGACTTCCGACATCAGTTTAACTGTTTGTATCAATTCCCGAGCCGTCGCTGTATGTTGGGGATGGCCGATGCTCATCGGTCTTTTTATCACTGCCAGTGCCCCTGCATCTAACGCGGACAGAGTTGATTCCATTTCGGCTGCGGATGAACTGCCGGTTACCATAATAATGGGTACCGGGCTGTTTTCCATGATGGCTCGGGTCGCATCGAGTCCATTCATTTTTGGCATGTGTATATCCATGGTAACGATATCCGGCTTTTGGCTTTTAACGGCGGCAAGCGCTTCTTCGCCGTTTGTCGCCGTCCCGATTATCTGTATTTCCGGATCGGAAGCCAGCAGATAGACGAGAAATTCTCGTACCGTTTGTGAATCCTCTACGACGAGGACCTTGATCTTAGGTTTCCGCACTTCGGAGGAAGGCGGGCAATTGTCCATTATTTGATCCCCGGGTTTCTGATTATCAGATGCTCAATTCTGATTGCAGTATTCAGATATAAACAGTGTTGAAGAGACGATCTCTTTAAAATTAATAACAACATGTCGTAGAGTACCGTTAAAGAAATAGCTCATGTTAATATGGAATTTGATGGCGGGTGCTACATTTGCTCAATAATTCCACTGTTTTGTCTGATAAAAAAGAGTGTAGAGAAGGCGGAAACTACAAATTCATACCTAAAAGCTTTATTGAAATTAATTTTTCATAAATTTCTGATCCGGAGTCTTTCCGGCGGCCCTATCGTGTGATTGAATCGGGGCGGTATCTTTTAATAATTTTACGATAGTGATGATATGCAGGTGCGTGAATCAGTTTGATTATTATTTAATTAGCGGATAAACAATACTAACAACTATAGTCTTGTTTTTTTAAAATTCAAGCGCTCCCTTTATGGGCAGGTGTCAAAAAACCAGTAATCGCCGTTTTCTTGTTTGACTGATGGGACAAAAGTTTATAGGTTGTCATAGGGTATACATCCAGGTAAGGAGAACGATTAAAGTTGAGTCACATTGATAGGCTTTTAGTGCTACCCATGTATCAGAAGATGGAAGGGCGTGCGGCCAGTCCTCACAGAGGCGGGGTTAGGGCGAATTGGCGCATAAATTGGCAATTTGCCTGGAGCCATCTAAAAAATGCACTAGATCAACCTTTGCACAATTTCCAGCAAATTACTCTGTTCAAAACTGTTTTTGACGATATAGGCATTGGCGCCAACATCGATGCCATGTTCGCGATCTTCGCGGGAGGCAAGAGCTGTCACCAGGACCACAGGCAGTTCGGCGAATTTCTTGTCGCAGCGTATCTTCGCTGTCAGTTCGAAGCCGTTCATGCGGGGCATCTCCACGTCAGAAACGACGATATCGAACTTGCCGCTACGCAATTGGGTCAGGCCATCGATGCCGTCTATAGCCGTCACTACCTGGTAGCCGGCGCTTTCCAATATACCTTTCAGCAAATTTCGTGCGGTAATCGAGTCTTCTACGACCAATACGGATTTTTTGAGACCACGCTGTTCCTGTTGCGTAGTCAAACTGATCGGATTGATAGGGGGGACTGAAAGCGCCGATTTCACCAGATCGGACACGTTGAGCACGGGAACCGCCTTGCCCGAACCCAAAATGGTTGCTCCTGTAATATTCCTGACCCGGGCAAGTTGTTTGCCGAGACTTTTCACCAGGACCTCCTGCTCGTAAAGCACTTCATCGACGACGAATGCAATTCGTTTTCTGCTCGCGGTCAGCACGATTACATGGAGGTGGTTGCCGCTTGCAGTATCCCGGCGCGGCAAGGTCAAGGCGTCACTGAGCCGCACCAGTGACAATGTGGTGCCATTTAAACGGATCGTCTCACGGTTTTCCACCGTCAGCACCTCGGAAATAGTTACCCTCATGGTCTGCTCGGCGCTGGCGGCGGGAAGCACAAACAGTTGCTCGCCCATGCGCACGACGATGCCTCGGTAGGTAGCAAACATCAGCGGAAGCAGGATGCGAAAAGTCGTTCCATTGCCCGGCCGCGTGTCCAAAGCAATCCTGCCGCCCAGTTTTTCTACTTTATCCTGCACAATCGCAAGACCCAGGCCGCGCCCGGAAATTTCAGTAATAATGGAGCTGGTCGATACGCCCGATTGATAAATCAGTTCCAGCGCCTGCCTCTGTTCCAGCTTGCTTAGCTGCTCCGCAGATAGAATACCGAGCCGCTCAACGGACGACTTGACTTTGTCGATATCAATTCCGGCGCCGTCATCGGCAATCGCGGCTTCAACACGATTGCCGTCTCTGGGCTTGAAGGTAATGGTAATGGTCCCATGGCGCGGTTTATACCGGTCTGTTCGTTGTTCCGGCATTTCGATGCCGTGGTCGATGCAATTGCGAATCAAATGCAACAAGGGATCCTTGAATTCCTCGAGTAATCGCCGGTCGGCTTCGATCTCGCCGCCCCGAATATCCAGTTTGATTTCTTTGCCTGCATCCCGGGCAAATTCGCGCACCATCCGGGGAAAACTTTCCGTCAACGATGAGAAAGGCAGCATCAGCGCCTTTTTCATGTTCGCAAGCAGATCGTCCACCATGTGCTCCAGCATGCGCTGATCCTGGTCGGCCGATTTCGTGATGGCGTGGAGTTGATTCGTCAAACTCTTGAGGAACGCGGTATTCCGGTCCAGCAGATCCAGCCATTGCGGTTGCTGCGCTGCGATACTGTAAAAATCGGGATGGCGCATTTTGAGATTCGCCCATTCCTTAGCCCAGGACACCGCCATGGTCTGCAGGGCCTGCAGTCCCTGCCTGCGATGTTGCGCCAGCAGTTTTGCCGAGAGCATCTCTTCCGCTTGCAGGAAAATGGCATCCAGCCTGTCGGTGGTAATGCGCACAGTACTTGTAATCGGCGATTTTTTTTCCGGCACCGGCCTTGATGTTTCCTTGGCCCGGCGCGGTGGCGCCTGCGCTTTTTGCGTAGGTTGCACTTTCTCAGTTACGGGCGGCATGTTCGCTTGAGGCAAGGCCAATAATGCGTTCAACTGGTTAAGCGCTTGGTGCAATCTATCCAGCAGTTCCGTTGTCGGCGAGAGTTCCTTTTGTTTCATTGCGGCAAAGGTGGTTTCCAGCGACTGGCAGGCGCTTTCGATCTGTGTCAGGTTGACTGAGCGGGCCGCGCCTTTCAAACTGTGCGCTTCACGGAAGATCATCTCAATGATCACGGTCTGTCGTTCGTCGTCCGGAGTTCGTTCAAGTTCGGCGACTCCGGCAAAGAGCGCGTCGATATGGTCCTGTGCTTCAATTCTGAATGTCGCCAGAAGCCTGTTAAGAAACGCACTGTCTTTTTCAGCCATTGCGGACCCCCATTATTCACGTTCTACCAGCTTTTTAAGGTTTATTCCCAGTTCGTGCAGTTTTTGCGCTGCCGCCTCGGACTGTTTCGTGCTGTCCACATTCTGGGTGCTGGCCTGTTTGATATTCTCCATCGCCAGCGCCACTTGGTCCATGCCCATCAACTGCTGCCGGTTCGATGCGGCAATCTGCGTTGCTGCCTGCGCTGCTTCGGTGATGCTGTCGGCAAGTAGTCGGATGGACTCTCCGGCTTGTGCGGATTGCTGCACGCCGGCTTCCACCGCTTTGGTTCCGTTCTCGGTGGCCAGTACTGCGGTGTTGGTCGCTTTTTGGATATCGCTTAGAATTGCCCGTACTTGGGCTGTCGCTTCTTTCGATTGGGTGGCAAGACTTTTGATCTCCTGGGCGACCACGCTAAATCCTTTTCCCTGTTCGCCTGCCTTGGCTGCTTCGATGGCGGCGTTTACGGCCAGAAGATTGGACTGATCGGATAGATCATTGACGGCGGCAACGATCTCGCCGATTGCCTGGCTCTGGTCGCTCAATCTCATGATGCTTTCTCCGATGTACTCCATCTGATCTCGAATCCGTCTCATTCCCTCAATCGTTTCTTCCACCGATTTTTTACCGGTTTGCGAGACTTGCCCCAGCTTCTTCGCGCTCTCTAGCACATGGCTTGCTTTTTGGCTGGCGACCTGTACGGTTTGTTTGACTTCTTCCACGGTCGCCATCGTCTGATTCACTGACGTGGCCGTTTCTATCGAACTTGACGTCACCTGATTCGTTGCCACCAGAATTTCACTGGTGCCGGAGCCTAACACCTTGATGCCTTCCCGAACTTGTTGCACTAACCTTTCCAGGTCTGCCGTTCGCTCCTGGACTCTGAGTTCGAGTTCGGCGTGCGCTTTTCGCAATTGTTCCTCCGCCTGCTTTTTTTCCGAGATATCGCTGCTCATGAGCAAAAAGCCGATGGGGTTGCCGGAAACATCGTTGCGGCGCGTGAGAACAAGGCTTGCCATGAATCGGGAGCCATCCTTTCGGACGCGTTCAAATTCACCCTCCGCCAGCCCCTTCTCAAAAGCCGCCGCCAGTAGTTTCGTGACAGCTCCGGTTGCAATGTCTTCGGACGTATGTAACAGGTTCGAATTTTTGCCGAGAATGTCTTCTGCCTTATACCAGTAGTTTCGCCATGCGCCTTCGTTCCAGGAGACGATATTGTGATCAAGGTCCATGCCGATGATAGAGTATTTAATAGAGCTTTGTAGAATGTTGTCCAGGAAGTTCTTTGTCTCGACGAATTCCCGCATGATTCGCCTGGATTCGGTGACATCGCGTGCCGTAGCTAAAACTCCGATCACATTGCCACGTCCGTCCTTATAGACTGACGCGTTGCATAGTACATCGGTAAGCTTGCCGTCGCGATACCTGATAGTGAGTGGGTAATCAGTGATGAAGCCTTTGAGGAAGACCTGCTGGTAGACTTGGCGGGCATTGTCCGGTTCGGTGAAGTAATTGGGAAATTCGGCGCCTATCAGTTCTGCGCGAGTGACGCCGGTTACCTTGATGCTGGCCTCATTGACATCGGTGATCTTACCTTCCGGGCTGATGGTGAACAGCGGATCCAGGCTCGCCTCGATCAAGCTTCGAGCGTATTGGAAAGCGGTCTTCTGGACGGTTACGTCCCGGATAGTTGCCACGACGGTCAACCCTTCCGGGCTTTCGATGGGGCTCAGGCTGATCTCTATCGGAAATTCACTTCCATCCTTGCGGGCTCCATACAGATCTAGACCGACGCCCATGGGGCGCTGGCGCGGATTTTCGAAGAATTTCGCACGATGTCCCGGATGCACGTCCCGGAAGCGGCCGGGGACAAGGGCTTCAACGGGTTTCTCCAATATTTCCTCACGTTCATAGCCGAATAAACGTTCGGTCTGGCTGTTCACCAGCAAAATATTTCCGTCTCGGTTGATCAGAATCATTGCGTCCGGTGCCGATTCGATCAGGGTCTGAAATCTTCGTTCCGCCCAATGGCTTGCCGTCACGTCGCGCGCCGCCGCGAATACGCCGAGTACATCGCCGCTGTCGTCCTTATAGACTGAGGCGTTATACAGAACATCGGTGAGCTTGCCGTCGCGGTGCCGTATCGTGAGCGGATAATCTGTGACGAAGCCTCTGGCGAAAACCTGTTGGTAGATTTCGCGCGCTTTATCCGGTTCAGTGAAGGAATTGGAAAAATCTGTGTCGATCAAGGCCTCTCGATTCATCCCGGTCGCCTTGATGGTGGCCTCGTTAACGTCGGTAATCTTGCCCTCCGGATTGATGGTCACCAGCGGGTCGAGGCTCGCCTCGATCAGGCTGCGGGCATAAGCGGGATTGGCGATTACCGATTGCAATCTCATTCCAACCGGGAGCGAGACAAGCAACGAGCCGATCATCACCAGCAGAATGATTCCGCCGAAACTGGCGACTCGGTCCGCCAAGGTCTTTATACTCGCCCGCAGGTAGATGGTTCCGATGATCCGTTGGCCCTGCTTTACCGGCCAGAATCCGATAAACTCGTTACCTTCGAACCGCTGACTCTGAGTTTCTGCCGATGATGGCGGCTGAATGCCTGAACGGGAATAGCCCGCAAAGAGCGAGCCGTTCGATGCGTAGACGCCGGCTGCAGTAATTTGGGAGTTAGCTTCGAAGGTGTTCAGGTAGTCCTGTGCTGCCTTGGCATCGTTAAATTCAAGCGCCGCAGTCACACTCGCCGCGAGTATCCCCGCTTGCGCAGAGATTTCCTCGGTTTTGCGCGCTTGGTAGGTATAATTATCGTAGACGATGATGGCGACCCCCGCTATCAGCAGAGCCATGGCGGTGGTCACCATCGTGACCAATGTGAGTTTTGCGCGCATGCGCAATTCGGCAAACCAACGCATCTATCTGCCCTCCTTTAATGACGTTCTTCGTTTGACGTTAAGGGCCAGACTCAACAGTTTGGAACTGATGACAAGCCCGTTTTGCGCTGCGGCCTCATCATCGATGTTGAAGCGCACACGGTTATCCTTGATGACAAACTCGATGATTCCGGTAGCCGATCCGGAACCATCGTCATCGGTAACGGTGAGCACGTTGCCGCCGCGGACGGCTTCGATGATTTGCTCCAAGGATTGCGCATCGGAATCGCCGATATAGAGGATGTGGCAGCCGGAATCCCTTCCTACCGTTTTCAAACGGCGGCTGACGACTTTGCGGTTATTGATAAGCTCGCCGGCCGCCACCTTGTCAAGGGCTTCCCCGAACGGATCCTCCCCGGCGATACACAGATTGATGGGGCTGGCCGCTGATGAAAACGCCGATCCCGGCCATTCGACGTAAAGCCCGAATTTGGAGAGGAGCGCAGCTTTCAGTGCATACTCCTGCGCCTGTTCCTGAGCGTTGGCCGGGTTAAATACTCCGGCTGTCAGGGCCATGCTGATAAGCATGACCACCGCCCTAACTATGCGCGGTGGTAAACGCATTCCTGCGAGTCGCGGGGTATTTAAAAATTCCATAGCATTTTTAAATAGTAGGTTCGGTCAATTTCACTGATGGGAGAATTGACAAATTCAGGATGCCGGTCATCGAATAGATTGAAACCCGATACCGACAGCTCGGTATTTTTTAACGCTTTCCAAGCCAGGCGTGCATCCATCGTAACATAACCTGGAATAGCGGGATTGGGCAGGTTGTCCACCCCCCGGACGACGACATCAAGATCGACGTTATGCCAGAGATTCATGATCGAACGAGCTGAAAACTGGTGATGGGGATCATTGCCCGCGGCTTGCACGCCAAAAGGGTCGCCGCTATCTGCCTCAAAACGCAGATTCTTTTTAAGATAGGTATAGCCGGCTTTAAGTTGCCACCAGTCGTTCAGGCTGTAACTGCCCCAGAATTCGACGCCGTAAGTATCGCCTTTCATTTTGTTCCCAACAATGAATCCAACACTTGAGGGTTCCAGGCTCCGCAATTCATCGTAGACGTTGTAAAATGCAGAGATCGAAAACGCCGACTGTGGCGTCGGTTGCATACGGTAGCCGAGTTCAAAGGCGGTCAGTTTTTCCGATTGAAAATCGGGTCCGCCGGCGAGTAAAAAGGGCGGTTTGGCCGGAATAAAAGCATCGCGATCGAGCCGTGACGGCGTGCGGGCGGCATGAGAAATGGCTGACCACAGCAGGATTTGTTCGGTCGGTTTCCAGGCAAGCCTGATATTGGGCTGGACGTCCAAATCGGTATAGTTGTTGTAGGAAAGCCTTGCCCCGAGGGTCAGTTTTAATCGTTCGGTGAGCGTGACGGTATCCTGCGCGAAGATATTGGCCAGCGTCAGGTCTTTTTCTCCGGGGAGAAATGCCAGCATGGCGCTGTCGCTGACTTCATCGCGCGCATAACGATAGCCGCCGCCCCAAACGATATCGTTACGCTGGCCGAGATTGAAGCGATGCTGCGCGGAAATATCGTAGGTGTTGAGTACTTCACCAAATGTGCCGGGATAGACGCGCCTTGTTTGATCGAAATAAGCCTGAATCTGGAGAGCCGAACCGTTCGCCAGGGTTTTATCCCAGCGCCCGAGCAAATGAGCGCCGGAAATGGACTTGTCATCCAGGATATTCTGGTCGATCGAGCCTTCATAAGCATCGCCCTGAAGCATCAGCGTATCCCCGTTTTTCCCCGAATCCAGACGAAAGCCCAATTGCCCTTTTTCCCAGGAATCATGCACATTGACATCGTTCGCCCTCCGAGTATTATCCCGAAAGAAACCTTTGACATAGGCCCGATAATCTGTATCCTCACCGAGCTTTCCGCCGTAACGAATGCCTCCGCCCTGCTCGTAATTGCCGGCGCCGGCGGTCAGCAGGCCGCCTTTGGTATCGCCGGCAGATCGGGTGATGATATTGATGACGCCGTTGACCGCATTAACGCCCCACAGGGTCCCGCCGGGGCCGCTGACAACTTCAATCCGCTCGATATCTTCGATCAGGGTATCCTGAACATCCCAAAACACGCCCGAAAACAGCGGGGTATAGACACTGCGCCCGTCGATCAGCACCAGCAGTTTGTTGGCCGTAGTGCTGTTGAAGCCGCGTGCCGAAATCGCATACTGGCTTGAGTCCACTTTGGCCACCTGAAGATTGGGTGCAAGCCGCAAAATTTCTGGAATACTGGTAGCTCCATAGCGGCGTATATCTTCGCGGGTGATGACATAAACCGAGGCGGCTGCATCGATCAATGGCTCTGAATGTTTGGAGACCGAGGATATCTCGATATTGGTCAATTCTTCCAGCGACATGCGTGAAAGGTCCGCCGCCGGGATCGAATTTGAAGGGTTATCGGCAGCTCTGGCTTCGGCGGCATGGAGCATCATCCAGGCCGCGATAAGCAAGGGGCCAAAAATAATGGTAGAATGACGCCAACCTAGGGCTTCACTGTCATCGTCAAATACGGTGTTGTTCACCATTTGATTCTCCGCAACACAGTGGTGTTTGATTTTGGGTTCTCATCTCTCGATTGCCGTTTCCGTTCTAATGAAGAGCATGCATTTCGCAGTCCCGGCGAGCATCGCTTCGGAGGATTGCTGTCCGCCGGATGTTACAGCCTTGACGCTCAGGCCGGTTCTATGAACGCGCATAATTAAATGTCTTTGTTTCATTCAACTTCCTCGTTGACGATGATTTTTGGGTCCGTCAGCAAGCTGAAGGCATCCAAAACCACCAGGCGATCCTTGGAAATGCCGCGCAGGTAGTCTTCCCGGATGCCGGTCAAGGTAGGCAATGCTGGCTGAAGTTCACTTGGCGGTATACGTCTCACATCCAGTATGGCGTCCGCCAGGATTCCGAATTCCATGTCGCCATTGGAAATGATGATGACTTTATTGAGATCGCTCAGTCCTTTTGTCGGAAGCTCGAAGAACACCTTGATATCGATTACCGAGAATACTTGGCCGTGCACATTGATGATGCCGGCGACGAAAGGCGGCGTACACGGCAGCGGCGTGAGTTCATTCAGGGAATGGACCTCGTTGACATAGCTTGTCTCAATCCCATAGGTTTCATCAGCCAGAATAAAGGCGACGATCTCGATATAATCTGTTTCCGCGGTTTCCGCTGACGGCAAGGCTAGCGACCGAGCTCTAGACTGAAGGATAAGATCCTCTGAATCAGCGAGAGCTTGATGAGCAGCGCTTGCAGCATCATTGTGTGCCATGTCGCTCTCTCTTGCCGATAAAAGATTGAATGATCTCCAGCAACCGGCCGGACGTCATCCCATCAGATTCGGGCAAAATATCATCGAAGGAATAGCCTTTCAGCAGCGAAAGCGTTGTGGCAAAATATTTGTCGGCTTCCGTAAATCTGGACTGGCTGCGATACAGGTTACCGAGCATGAAATGGGCCATGACAAAATCCTGGTCAATATAGAGCGTACGCTTGAGTGCCTGCCTGGCCTCTTCCGGTTGTTTCAGCTCCAGAAAGATGACTGCCATCAGATAATAGGAGGACGGATTGACGCGGTTGGCAGCTATTGACCGATTGCACCACTGCAACGCCGTAGTTAATTCTCCTTGATCGGCCTGGATTCTTACCATGAGATTCATGATCTCTGAATTGTCTTGCTGTTCAGCAGCACACTGGTCGATAAGCGCAGCGGCTTTTCTGTATTGACCCAGATGGTAGTAGGCGAGCGCTTGTTGATAGTGCGATACCGGCGGTAAGAACTGTGCGTCGAGTGCCGCATGATGGTCGAGCATCTGCCGGATAGGATGAGACTTCACATCGGTACAAGGTTTTTCCAGATCAGTCATTCCATGCGGGGCAGGGGAATCCGAAGCGGCAGCCCATGCAGAATGGACGGGATTTTTCCGATAGAGGATAGCCCCCGGAAAATTGACAACTTCCCATTGTGCAAACAAATCCGGAGGGATTTCAGCAGGATTGACGATCAGCCAGCCGCCATCAAGCAACGATTGGAAATGCTGCCGGACAACTTTCGCGGCAAGTCCCGGTTTAAAGTACATTAATAAATTACGGCAAAAAATGATGTCCATGGCATGGGTGTTGTTCGCGAGCGACGGATAAACCTCTTCTGCCAGATTCAGATAGGAAAATGTCACCATGCCCTGCAATTGGGGTGCGATCTGGTAACGTCCGCTGCCGAGAGGCAGGAAATATCTTTCGCGAAGCCACGGCGGTGAATTCCGAAATGACCAGTCGCCATAGATACCTTTTGCGGCTTTTCGCAGCGCGTGGGGATTAATGTCCGTTCCCAGGATGGTGATGTTCCATTGCTGATAATCGGGAATTAATCGTTGAATCAAAATCGCGATCGAGTATGCTTCTTCACCCGTCGAGCAGGCGGCGCTCCAGATTCTGAGCCGTCTTTCAGACTGTCGCCGCGACTCGATCAGCGCTGGCAGGATGTGTGTTTGCAGGGCTTCGAACAACTTGGAATCGCGGAAGAAATAGGTTTCCCCGACCGTGAGATGGCCGGCCAGAATTTCGATTTGGTTCTGATTTAGCGGCTTTGACAATAGCCATTGCAGGCACTCGCTAAGGTTTTCAAACCTGAATTCAAGCGCGGCAGACGTCATTCTCCGCATCAGATCCGACCAACGCTCCGGTGGAAAGTGGAGCCCCATCTGCTCCGTCAGAAACTCACTGAATCGCTGCAACAGGGCAGGAGGCGGATTCAAAACCTGTACCCTAGCCATCATCAATTACGAATTATCGCTTGATCGAGTTGAATGTCTTCCTCGAGCGAGAGGAAGCGAGTCAGGTCGTGAACCAGAATCATGCCCGATCTGGATTTAACCACGCCCTCGAGATAGTCTAAACCGGGAAGGATGGCGTCCGATGAGGTGATTTCATCCTCGGTGCTTTCGATTACGCCAACGATGCTGTCTACAACCAGTGCAATCCGACGCTTGTGAGTGCGCGCAATAATGAGATGGTCACTCGGCTTGAGCTTTTTTTCCAACAGACGGAAGCGCTTGCGGACATTAAAAACGGGAAGTATCGTGCCGTGCAGATCAATAATGCCGAGTACGATGTCAGGCGCCTTCGGTAAGGGCGTGATGGCGACCGCACGGTATGCCTTTTCCACGATGGACATTGGTAATGCACAGTGCCAGTTATCAAGTTTAAAAGAAAGCAGCATCATGTTTTGTCAACCGGAAAGACCATTTTGTGATTGCGATGAAATCACCTGAAAACGGCAGTCGAAAGTACAGAAAGCGTGGTTTGTAAACTCTATCGGATTATCGCATACTTTCCCCTGGGCCGGCGATGTCTTCCTGTAATTCATATGTCTGGGTTTAGCTGGAATTCTGCTCTGTCCAGGTGATTAAAGACTAACACAAATCGGAATTGTACATTCATTTTATCTTTCTTGCCGAATCAGTGGGCAATTGGATAGTGAGATGCATCACCGTAGGGTAGGAGGAAAAGGAGTAAAAAAGCCGAATGTTGATATGCGAACACTATATCAATAAGCTTATATCAAAAAAAACTTGCAGAGCATAAGGAAATAAGTGTTTTTTTACAAGAGATTATATTTGAAGTGTTATAAAATAGCCGGTCTTGCTTTTATTTGAAATCTTAATCAGTCAATTTGACATACATTGGAGTCATTTCATGCGTATTATCCTGTTGGGGAGTCCTGGATCGGGAAAGGGCACACAAGCCCAGTTTATTACTGAAAAATACGGCATCCCGCAAATTTCGACGGGTGATATGTTGCGCGCCGCGGTGAGGGCAGGAACCCCTCTGGGCGTTGAAGCGAAAAAGGTAATGGATTCGGGAGGGCTGGTTTCTGACGCCATTATTCTGGGATTGATTAAAGAACGCATCGCCAATGATGATTGCGCTGGAGGATTCTTGTTGGATGGTTTTCCGCGAACTATTGTTCAGGCGGAAGGTCTTCAGGCTATGGGTGTTGAAATTGATAACGTTATCGAGATTGCAGTGGACGATGAGGAAATCGTAAAACGAATGGCTGGCCGACGTGTGCATTTGGCGTCGGGGCGCAGTTATCATGTCCTCTTTAATCCTCCCAAGGTCGAAGGCATTGATGATGTAACCGGAGAAGCACTGATCCAGCGCGACGATGACAAGGAAGAAACCGTGCGTAAAAGACTGAGCGTCTATCATGAGCAAACCCAGCCCTTAGTTGGTTATTATTCAGCCCCTGGGCAAAAGGCAAAATTCGCCTCGATTTCGGGCAAAGGCAGCGTCGAAGATATTACTGCAAAAATTTTTGCCATATTGGGCTAGGACCATTTTAATTTAATTGCCGTTTGAACGGCTTAACTATAAGTAAAGAGATATGTCAGGTAAAACTTTATATGACAAATTATGGGAAGACCACGTCGTTTACACAGAAGATGACGGATCTTCTCTGATCTATATCGATCGCCATTTAGTACATGAGGTCACGTCGCCTCAGGCATTTGAAGGATTGCGACTGACCGGGCGCCAACCCTGGAGAAAATCCAGAAATCTGGCTGTGGCCGATCATAACGTGCCAACCACGGATCGGGACAAGGGGATTACGGATCCGGTGTCCCGGTTGCAGGTTGAAACGCTGGAAAAAAACTGCGCTGAATTCGGCATCACCGAATTCGATATGGCCGATGTACGGCAGGGTATCGTTCATGTTGTCGGTCCGGAACAGGGCGCCACCCTGCCTGGCATGACCATCGTTTGCGGCGATTCTCATACCTCTACGCACGGCGCGTCAGGTGCTTTGGCGTTCGGTATCGGCACCTCCGAAGTCGAACATGTCTTGGCCACCCAGTGCCTCGTTCAGAAAAAAGCCAAAAATATGCTGATCAGAGTCAACGGTAAAACGGGGGCGGGCGTGACCGCTAAAGATATCGTACTGGCGATTATCGGCAAGATCGGCACGGCCGGAGGCAATGGTTACACCATTGAGTTTGCCGGAGACGCCATTCATGCGCTGTCGATGGAAGGACGCATGACGGTCTGCAATATGGCGATTGAAGCCGGTGCCAGAGCCGGTCTGGTTGCTGTCGACGATGTCACCATCGATTATTATAAAGGCCGGCCTTATGCGCCAAAAGGCAGCGACTGGTTCATGGCCGAGCGCATGTGGCAAAATCTGCATTCCGATAAAGACGCGGTCTTTGATAAAGTCATCGATCTGGATGCCGCGTCGATCAGGCCTCAGGTGACCTGGGGCACTTCACCCGAACTGGTGGTCGCCGTCGACGATAAAATTCCTGATCCGGCGCTGGAAACCGATGCGGTAAAACAACAAAGCATGATTCGGGCATTGGCCTATATGGATTTGAAACCGGGTCAGGCGATTACCGACATTGCTCTGGACAAGATATTTATCGGTTCCTGCACCAACTCCCGGATTGAAGACCTCAGAGCCGCTGCCGCGGTTGCCAAGGGAAAAAAACTGGCAGCCAATATCAAATTGGCGCTGGTTGTGCCGGGTTCCGGATTAATAAAACATCAGGCTGAAACGGAAGGGTTGGACAAGATTTTTGTCGATGCGGGCTTTGAATGGCGCGACCCGGGTTGTTCCATGTGTTTGGCCATGAATGCGGACCGTTTATCCGAAGGCGAGCGCTGTGCTTCGACATCCAACCGCAATTTTGAGGGCCGTCAGGGTTACGGCGGGCGCACTCATTTGGTGAGTCCGGCCATGGCAGCGGCGGCGGCTATTGCCGGCCATTTTGTCGATGTAAGAACCTGGGAGGGACAATAATGAGAGCATTTACAAAAATTACGGCATTGGTGGTGCCTTTGGATCGAGCCAATATCGATACCGACGCGATTATTCCGAAGCAGTTTTTAAAATCGATCCGCCGCTCAGGATTCGGCCCTTTTTTATTCGACGAATGGCGTTACCTGGATCGCGGCGAACCGGACATGGATTGCAGCCATCGTCCGCTGAATCCGGACTTTATTTTGAACCAGCCGGAATATCAGGGTGCTGAAATCTTGTTGACGCGGGAAAATTTCGGTTGCGGCTCATCGCGTGAGCATGCGCCCTGGGCTTTGGAGGATTATGGCTTCAGAGCCATTATCGCGCCCAGTTTTGCCGATATTTTTTATAACAATTGTTTTAAAAACGGCCTGTTACCGATTACCTTGGCTGCCGAAGTTGTTGACAGCCTGTTCCAGGAATTGACGCCTGGTTACCAGTTAACGATTGATTTGGCGGAGCAACAAATCATCACGCCCGGCGGGAAAATCATCCGTTTCGAAATTGATGAAACCCGTAAACACCGCTTGCTGAACGGTTTGGACGATATTGCCTTATCCTTGCAGCATGCCGATAAGATCAGGGCTTATGAGCGCGAACGGGCAAAGCGGGCGCCTTGGTTGTTTGCCGAATAAGCTGGTAACGCTGTAATAAGGAAGTCATCTTGCAAAAGGCATTAGCCGCGCTGTCGCGGCTAATGCCGCTCTCGCATCGATCAACATAGCCGGGAATTTCTTCTTGTTTGTTTAAACATAATAACGGTATTTGATTGTCCAGGTGAGTTAGGTGCCGGGTAATACGGTAGAGCATTAATTCTACGCATCATGGGTGAGTGATGCATATATTTCAGTTTTAACATAGGTAATATGAATGACTAAGGTTTATAACGTTGCCGTAGTTGGCGCTACCGGAGCGGTAGGCGAAGCGATGCTATCCATTCTTGAAGAACGCAATTTTCCGGTTGGTGAGGTTTATGCCTTAGCTAGCAGCAAATCCGCAGGTAAAAGGATTCCGTTTAAGGGCGGATCATTAACGGTTCAAGATCTGGCTACATTCGATTTTTCCAAAGCACAGATCGGCCTGTTTTCAGCCGGTGGATCGGTATCGGCCGAATATGCGCCCAAAGCGGCAGCGGCAGGCTGTATCGTTATCGATAACACCTCGCACTTTCGTTATGACGAAGATATCCCCTTGGTGGTGCCTGAAGTCAATCCTGAAAAAATCGAAGATTATAAAAACCGGGGAATTATCGCCAATCCCAATTGTTCCACCATCCAGATGGTGGTGGCGTTAAAACCGATTTATGATGCCGTCGGTATCGCCAGAATCAATGTCTGTACCTATCAAGCGGTCTCGGGCACGGGAAAAAAAGGCATTGACGAGGTGGCTACGCAAACGGCTAAATTATTGAATGGCCAGCCGATTGAGTCAAAAGTCTACCCAAAGCAGATTGCCTTTAATGTGTTGCCGCAAATCGACGTTTTTCTTGATAACGGCTATACCAAAGAAGAAATGAAAATGGTATGGGAAACGCAAAAAATTCTTGGAGATTCCAGTGTTAAAGTTAACGCGACCGCCGTTCGGGTGCCGGTTTTTTACGGGCATTCCGAAGCGGTGCATATTGAAACTTTGAAGAAAATCAATGCCGATACGGTAAGGGCATTGCTTGCCAAATCTCCCGGCGTCAAGGTTGTGGATGAGCATACGAATGGCGGCTATCCCACGGCGGTGACCGAATCATCTGGCCATGATGATGTGTTTGTAGGCCGTATTCGAGACGATATTTCGCATCCTCAGGGAATCGACATGTGGGTTGTTGGCGATAATGTTCGAAAGGGTGCTGCATTAAACAGTGTGCAAATTGCAGAACTGCTGGTAAAAAATTTCATCTAGTCTAAGCTTATTCACATATTCAACTGTTCGTGGTAAGAGCTTGAGGTAACTATCGTGAAGGAAAGCAACTTGCGCAATTTATCAAAAACTTTAGCGGTATTGTCATTATTGGCACCCGCGAGTGCCTATCCGTTAGGTATTGGCGATATTAAATTGCACTCAGCCCTCAATCAAAACCTCAATGCCGAGATATCGTTAATCTTGTCAGAGGGTGAGAAATTATCTGATGTTAAAGTCAATTTGGCGCCACCGGATAAATTTGATGAGGCTGGCGTGCCATGGAGCTATTTTCTCTCGAAAATCAAGTTTGAACCCGTGGTTCGCCCGGACGGTTCGGTGGTAATCAAACTCAGTACGAGAGAAGCATTAAAAGAGCCTTTTCTCGGTTTATTGCTGGAGGTCAGTTGGCCAAAGGGCAGTTTATACCGGGAATTTTCAGTCATCGTGGATCCCCCTGAAGTTTATGAACAGGCAACGATTCCGGTCGTAACTCTACCGGAACGCCTTGATTCTAAACCTGTCGCTGTGGCACAACGGGGGGAACGCATCGATTCGGAACCGGTTACTACGCAACTGCGTGAAACCGTATCCCGGCCAACTCAGAGCAAAGCCCGGCGCAGCATCAAGGGAACAGAAAACTACGGCCCCACAACACGGAACGATACCCTCTGGAAAATTGCCGAACAGGCAAGCAGGCAAGTAAATGTGTCATCTGAGCAAATGATGATTGCAATTTATCAGGAGAATCCGGGCGCGTTTTTCAAAGAAAATATTAATGCCTTACAGGTAGGGAAAAAATTGAAAATTCCCAAGCGTGATGTGGCATTAAAATTATCGCGTAAACAGGCCCTGGAAGAATATGATCGGCACATTGCCGCCTGGAAAAACCGCACGGCCCCGGCGCCTGTTGAAATGCCAACCGAAGTCGCCAAGGATAATTCCGTTAAGGAAGAACAAGTAATTGATAATCAATTAATTTTGGCGGCTCCGTCAGAAGCGTCGGTAGCTGAAAATGCGGTTATAACGCCTGGGCAAGAGAAGACAACGACCGGCACACCGGGCGCTCAGAGCAAAAATAAAACAACCAGCGCTACGCAAGGTGACGCAGTATCCGGCAATAGTCAAGGTAACGATGCGATACAAAGTCAATTGCTTGAAATGCAGCAGCAATTGATCAAGATGCAAGAGATTATTGCGTTAAAAGACCAGCAACTTGCTGCATTGCAGAATATTGCCGAGGCTCAGCCAGCTGCTCAGGCGCCCACTCCCCCGGTAAACGTACCGGCAGCTCAGACGCCCGCGTCGCCAGTTACTCAGCCCGCCGAACCGGTTTCTCCACTCCCGCCTGTGGCTCAGCAAACGCCTCCTCTAGCGGAAGCGGTTGCGCCGCAACATTCCGCAGAACCGGCCCCTGCTAAACCAGTTAAGCCCGCAACGTCTGCGATCCCAGATACAGCACAGCAGCCGATCGCCAGACATGAAGTTGAACCGGAATCAGATTCCTATTACCTGAATGTTGGTGCTATCGGATTAGGCGTATTGTCCGTTCTGGGGCTGTTGTGGTGGCGTAAGCGCAAAGTCGATGCTAAAACAGATACGGAAAGCATGTTCGCTTCCTCGATTATCAGTAAGCCATCCGAGATTTATGCGACAGCGAATTCGGCTGCGTCAGTCAAAGCAGCGTCATCCCAGGTGATTAATGACAGCAGTGGCTTCAATGTCGATGCGGTCGGCGGAAGCTCTTTCTTGAGTGAGTTTACACCCAGTGATTTTGACGCTTTTGATACCGATCAGGGTGAAATCGATCCGATATCCGAAGCAGATGTCTATCTTGCTTACGGACGTTATCAGCAAGCTGAGGATTTGATGCGCCAAGCCATAGCTGATCAGCCTGATCGTGATGAATGTAAATTGAAATTGCTTGAAATATTTTACGCCAATGAAAATAAAAAGGCTTTTGAAACTTACGCCAATGAATTGGCCATGGCTGGTAAAAAGTCTGATACATCATTTTGGGAAAAAGTGATTGAAATGGGTAATGAAATTTGCCCTGATTCGACACTATTTTCAACGGGAGTGAACCCGTCCGTCGCCAAAAATCATACGGATGAAAAAAATAATTCTGTAAGTTTTGCAAAAAAAGACGACACTAAACCGGCGGACTTTGGTATTTCTGATACTCCCTTGTTTGAAAGCGCATCTTTTGATGAAATTTTGAATGATGAGGTGGCTGCTCAATCAGCTGATATGAGTGCTGATGTATCCGATTTTGATGTATCATCGATTGAAATTGATGACAGTTTCGGGGTTAATGAGGAACAACAGAATAATCAAACAATGGAGTTTGATTTAACGTCATTGTCATCATTCACTGCGCCTTCAGACTCTAATCTATTAAATGATGAATCGACAGAATTGCAGCTAAAGTCGAATGAAGCCGATACGGGATATGATTTAGAATCGTTTGATTTCGATTTGGATAGCGATAATTTAGGAATTGCGAAGCTGGATGATATCGAACTAACCGCTACAAAAGATCAGGATGATAACGAGGTAAGCTTTTCCCTCGATGACGATTTTAATTTTGATTTAAGCGGAGAAGACGATGAAGACGATACAGATCAAATTATCGGCGTCTCTGATTTGACTGATATGGACGAAGTTGAAACAAAACTCGATTTGGCCAGAGCTTATCTGGATATGGGGGATGAAGCATCCGCCAAGGAAATCATCGAAGGAGTGCTCGAAAAGGGCTCTGAGGAACAAAAAAAGATTGCTCAAAAATTCTTTGAGGATATAAGTTGAGCGGCGCACTCGGTAATAGTGTAATCCTGTCTCGGTTTATGGCCGGCCTTCATCACTGTCTTGATATCTATTGAGAGTATTAGACAAACATAACGATGTGCACTAGCGATCATCCTTGACGAAGAATGGACTCTCATGGAGCAAAATTATTAACGTCAAGGCAGACGCGGTGCACAATCCGCACAAGGCCAACGCTGAGCCAATAACCAAATTAAATCGGGATGCAAAGACGGCGCCTGTTGCCAAAGTAGGCGGGTATTTCAGCCAGCGAACCGGCTAAGCGTCTGTTAAAAGACGCGGGTGAAGTTAAACCTGATGTTTCAACAAAATCGATAAATCCCTTTCCGCCTTAAAACATCACATTTTCTGAGTCCCATACTATTTATGGTTGTTGCTGATTAGGGCAAAGTTCCCCCATTTTTTCAATAGTGATATTCATGGGGGCTTTCGTACTCGCTTCCTGATAATGTCGCGTAACTATTTCGGTGATCTTGATGCGATGGAATAGCTCTTTTTGAGCCAGTTGTTCATTATATTTATCCAACTCTTTATTGAACACGTTTTTTTCCACACGACTTAATTTTCCAATAATATCCAAATAATTGGGTATATCTTTTGCCAGATTTTGTTCAAGCTCCCTTATCTGTGTTTTAAGCCCTTCCAGCTCAGGAAAGTTTCCCATTCCTTGCACTGCAGCATCTACGTACTTTTGCTTGTGTTTCATTGTAGCTATATCTCTGCATAAAACTGACGCTTTTTCAGTAGCGCTTTCAATCCAGACATAAGCCGTATCGCCCATTCCACCCTTTTGTTTTGTATCGTTCGGAGACGGAGAAGGGGGAAGTATTACAAACCAATAGACAACTGCACTAATCAAACCCACGGCGGCTACTACCGAAATGAGCAATTTGGATAGAGACCAAAGTGGTTCATGCCCATTAATTTTTTGTTTCTCGTATTGTTCAATTTGATGCAGAAACTCGCCGCATCCGGAATATCGCTTATCCGGATCTTTTTCCAGCGCTTTCATCATGATTTTTTTGAGCTCCGGTGAAACAAAGGTATCTCTCTTCGCCGGATCAGGGACAGGCTCCTTGACCTGTTTGTTCTGTATGGTGAAGTCTGATTCGCCGTCAAAGGGCACATCCCCTGTAAGCATTTCATATAAAACAATGCCTGCTGAATACACATCGCTTCGATGATTAATGTTTGCCGGAGTTAAAATCTGTTCCGGACTCATATACCATGAAGAGCCGACAGTGGCTCCGGCGGCTGTGAGCCGCTTTTCCCCAACCAGAATAGCGATACCAAAATCGGTAATTCTTGCTCTGCCGCTTTCATCGATCATGACATTGGAAGGTTTAATGTCGCGGTGTATGATTCCTTTGCTGTGGGCGAAATTCAAGCCTCTTAAAATATCTTTGAAATACTGTAATGCTTCCTGTTCAGGCAGTTTTCCCTTTTTTTTTATGAGTTCATTAAGACCCTGACCGTTTACAAACTCCATGACGAAGAAATACTGGCCATTTTCTTCAAAAAAATCAAAAGCTTGCACAATATTCTGATGGTCAAGCAAGGCTTGATTGAGTGCTTCCTGATGGAAGCGCTCACGGAAACCGGCATCTTCGGTCAGGGTAACCGAAAGACTTTTGATTGCGAATCGCTTTTTAAGGCCGATGTTCTCGGCAAGGTACACGACCCCCATTCCGCCTTCACCAAGTTTTGAAATTATTTTTAAGTTTCCTAAAATCTTGCCAATCACGTGCATATCCTCGCTGTCGCCAAAAATATTCCCGCTAAAAATACTTTTCATCTAGAGTATTGATTTAGTTTACCCCAGTGCCAATTCAAACACTACCTAAGTGCATCATATTAAATAAACCGGTAAGACTAATTAAGGAATCTGAGTATGTTTTATCAGGCTCCTATGAATAACTGCATAATTTTAGAAAAAATTCATTCGTATTAGATGCAGATATAAAATCTACATAGATAGGCGTGTATAATCCTGATCAAATTAATGAGCATGCCTTTTGGGATTGGAACTGGTTTAATCTTGCCGGGTTTAAATCAATTAACCTTCATGATTTGCTATCTGAAAAGGTAAAAATAGACATTGTGGAGGAACTATGATTCCTAACAAATTGAATCTGGAAGTTGGGGCAAGCACTGAAACAGGTTATGTCCGCAATGAAAATCAGGATCGCATGAGCTGGACGCCGGTACCCTGGGGACAACTCTACGTCATTGCGGATGGAATGGGAGGGCATGCGGGTGGTGCCAAGGCGGCTGAACTGACTATCCAGGGTCTTGCGAGGCATCTTTCTGAAACGGCTAAAAATGTGCCGGTTGACGCTGCAATCCGGAACGCATTCGAAAAAACAAATCGGGACGTTTATGATCAAGCTCATGCAGGCGATCCCATGACTGAGGGCATGGGTTCAACAGCGGTGATGCTGATTATTTCTGGCGAATTCGCCAAGATTGCCCATGTAGGAGATAGCCGGGCATACCTCTACCGCAAGGGAAAGCTTCGCCTGCTGACTAAAGATCACACGCAAGTCCAAAGAATGGTTGATGCCGGCATGCTAACCCCGGAACAGGCCCGAACCCACCCTTCAGCCAGCATACTGGATCGCGCCATAGGCAATCGGCCGACCGTTACCGTTGACATCAGCACTGATTTGCCGCTTAACAATGGCGATGGCATTCTTCTGTGTTCCGATGGCCTTTCCGGCTATGCGGATGATCACGAAATCGAAGCGGCCATGGATGTTTCATTATCGCCGCAAGAGAATGTTGACCGTTTGATCAATATGGCTCTACAAAAAGGCGGAGAAGATAATGTTACCGTCCAGTTCATCCGGTTCGGGAAACGGCCAAAGGCTCAAAAAAGAAACTATAAAAGCCTATTAAAATCGATTTTTATGTCTTTTCTTATTGCCGGTCTCATCGGAGGAGCAAGTTACGTCACTTACCGTATCATCAGTAAAACCCCTGAAGAAAATCTATTGGCACTTAAAAATGCCATTCATCCGCAAAACAGTATCATCATTGAATATCTACAAAAAATGAAAAAACTTGCCGATCGAATCGCGCAGATCAAAATCTTTATTACCGACTCTGATTTAACATCTGAAAACAAAAAAACCGCCGAAAATCAATCTGTACAAAACATTAGTGGGATGGGGCGTCAAACAAGCTCGACCGATCAGGCCATTAAGGGATTGGAAAGCCACATAGGCAACGGCCCTCCAGAAAAAAATAAAGCCGAAAAGAGAACGCTATGAACCAATGCATTGGAAAGGACTGTGCCGGCTCTTAAAAAAGGTAAGGGCACTATGAGTTGCGACTAAAACGTTAGGAGCCAGCCCCGGCTCAATCTCCTCGCGTTATCGAAAGATAATGCAAAAAGAAAACAGTGACATACGGCGGCAAGGGACTTCTATTTTACAAACAGACTGCCAATAAACAATAGCCAAAGTATCGCCAATATGAGTCCGAAGACATGAACCCGGCCAAAACGGCTCTGTTTCAACACTTGCTTTGGACCACCTTCGCTCAATAGTCTCAGGAATTCCTGGCAGCCTGGCAGGCGGTTCTCAGGATTTTTTTGCAAGGCAAACATAATAATGTCGCTAATATAAGCAGGAATGGTACTGACTCTTTCCGATGGAGGTATGGGCTGAACGTTGACATGGGCTTTTTTTATCGCAAATTCGGTTTCTGCTCCCGTGACGGCGTCAGCGATAAAGGGCGGATGTCCGGTGAGCATTTCGTAAAAAACACAGCCTACGCTATAGACATCACTTCTATGATCGATTTCTTTTGGATTGACGATTTGCTCAGGGCTCATGTAATGGGGGGTCCCAATCGTTTGTCCGGTGCGGGTGCGGCGGTTTTCACCGACGGCCAACGCAATACCAAAATCTATCAAATAACTTCTTCCATTCTTGTCTATTAACACATTGGATGGTTTGACATCCCGGTGAATGACGCCATGCTTATGGGCATAATTTAGAGCATTCAGTAAATCCTGAAGAATGGGTATCGCCTCTGAAACGTTTAGCCGGTGCTCTTTTCGACTAGCGAGAAGATCGGCAAGTGAAATGCCTTCGATCAGCCCCATGACCAGACAGTTTTGATTATCCGAAAAAAACACATCAAATACCGGGACAATATTCGGGTGTTTGAGCCTTAAATGACGGCGGCCCTCGTCCAGAAAGCGATTGGCGAAATTGGGATCTGTAAATAAATTTTCGGTGATTGCTTTGATCGCAACAAAGTCGCCGCGCGCCTCATCCCAAGCACGCCACACTTCACCCATGCCGCCGCAGGCAATCAGATCCTTGATAACATAATGCCTGAGTCGTTGTCCCGAATACAAGCCCATTTCTGCACACTACCCCACTATTGATCAATGTTTATCGGTGATTTCAGTGTCTAATAGAAGATTCCCAGGTATATTAACCATGTAGTCAATTTTTAATGTCGAAAGCAGACAGCAACATCACTCCTGTTGCCGGGAACTGATTATCAAAAATGATTATTGTATCCATATACGGCATTCCTGAAACAAACGCTCATCCCTCTCCTGAGGAAAATGCAATCAATTCATTAATAATATGCTACATAGCGGCATAGCTTGCAGGAAATAGTCTGATAGTCAATATACCATAAATATAAAATTCATGTATAAGCCCTTGAATGAGTTTTCGAGCTAGGAAAAGCGAGTAAGGCAAACCAATAATCATCCAGCGGAAATCGCAAACATTGTCGGTTAAGCGGGTGATTTTTTGGCTGGGTTTAACACAATAAATTGGTGATAAAAACAACGTTTCAGAACTAAAAATTAATTCTCCTTTTCAGAAGTTATATGTTAGTATTCAACTTAGCCTACTCTCCAGTCTCTGTACCGGAAAGCTTAATGTACACACCTAAACTTTGGGCCATTTAGGATGAATATAAAACTTCCAACTGGAATCAGTTTATCTCTCTTCCTTTTCTGTACAAGCGTTTTTGCAGAACAGCTCCAGGTAGGTTCCGTCTACACGGATCATCCGGATGAAATATCGTTCGCCATTACCTTGCCGCCAGGGCTGGATCTAGACCCGAAACCCGCTGATTTTCAACTATTGGATGGCACCCGAGTTATACAGCATGCCGATGAAATTGTGCCTTTCTCCGAGTCGAATAGAAAGCTGGCCTTATTGCTTTGCATTGACGTCAGCGGTTCGATTAATAAGGCTCTTCTTAAAGAGACACAGGATGCACTCATCAACATTTTTTCAGGTACTTTACCGAAGGATAGATACAAATTCGGATTGGTTTCATTTGCCGACAAGGTCGTAGTCCCTGCTGATTTTACCGAAGACCCGGATGCCCTCAGCAAGTCGATCCGTGAATTGACGATATCCCGTGGTAAAAAAACGCGCCTCTATCAGGCAATCATTGACTCACTGAATAAGCTGAGCAGCCTTCAGCCCGCCGAGTATAGCCGAATATTGATTATTTCTGACGGAAAGGATGAAGGAAGTATCGAGACTGCTGACAGTGTCATTAATTTATCCAAGGCGCTGGGCATACCCATTGATACGATTGGACGCGGTATTATTCCTCAACAGTATGCCGATGGCCTGAGCGGTTTGGCAAAGGCCACGGGTGGCCGTTTTATTTATCCTCGAGCGGAATCATTGAGCCTTAAAGAGGCCGTCATTCGACTCAACAATAGTTTTATAGAAAATACCTGGATCGTCTATTTTAGATATAAACCGGACACAGGAAAGCGGAAGCTGGAAAATGCCGCCGTTAAATTTATCAAAAACGATACCTTGAGTTTGAGTGCAAATATTTCCGCAAGCATTCCTGCACCGCAAGACATTTCTTATGGCACCACAACTATACAAAACGGCTCTGGTGGCTATTTTCAGAATATAGACAAAGAGAAATTAAAACAATTATTAACTTATTTAGGATTTGGCCTGTTGGTATTGGCTACTCTGATTTTTATAGTATGGGTATATCGTCGTCGCAATAAACCGACAATCGTTAACCAGACTTTAATTAAAAAGACACCCGTTTTAATGGAAACCGATATTTTTAAGCAGCCGGATATTAAGGACATTCCTCCTAAAGAAAGCAAACGGCGGGAAACCGTGGTTAGCTCAATTACCAATGTCCCCCCTTTACGCCAGGACAGCCCAAGCTTTCTCCTGGTGGTCACAGAAGGACCGCTCAAGGGGCATAAACACCCAATTGGCAAAGCGTTTTTTCGTATAGGAGCGAACCAGGATAACGACCTGGTTCTCGTTGATGAGTTCGTATCGGGAAAACACGCGTTGCTTACCTACGATAACGGCGAGTTATTATTAACAGATTTGAACTCTCGTAACGGTACTTATCTAAATGGCGAATTGTTGCAGGATAAAACAATAGCGGTATTTCCCGGTGATATTATCGGGATCGGGGAATCATCCTTGAGTGTCATGGAATTATAAAGAGTTAACCAAAATCCTTACAGAACGTTGCAATAGCGGCATTCCCGCTTAATTGTTGATTAGGAGAGAAAAATGGCAAACGCATTATTTAATACAGGCCGCCGGTGCCCTTCCGGCCGGCATGTAATGGATCCGGAATGGGATTCCTGTCCCTATTGTGATGGCGAAAAGAGATCTAGCGAACGGACTGCCTATCGAGCAGTAGAGCCCGTCCAATCTTCCGATGGACGAAAAACAACAGTAGGTGGCGCTGCCCCGGCAAGCAATCGCGAAACTAAACCGATGCCGCAGCAGGCTTCTTCACCAAACGTCGGAGGTTACGGGGGGCGAGGCGACAAACGGCGAATCATGGGTATTCTTGTTTCCTATACCTGGCACCCGCAAGGGGATTTATTTCCGATTAGAGAAGGGAAAAACTATATCGGCGCCGGCACCGTCAATCGCGAACCCGGCGACCCAGAATGTGATATTCTGATCAGGGATGATCAAAAACTTTCTTCGGCTCACGCCCTTATTCTTTGTCGCCAGGGTCGATTTGATATTGTCGATCTGGAAAGCACCAACGGAACCTTTATCGATGATAAACTGATTCCTATAAGCGGCATGGAGTTAACCGATACTAATAACCTCAGAACGGGTTCCACAGTCTGGTCTTTCATGAAAGTGATCTTGCCGGGAAGTTTACCTTCCGTGGCACCTGTCGGCGAAATACCCAAGCCAGATACTTCTTCAACGCCTGTAGTAAAAGATCCGACAATTATCCCTCGTTAGTCCGGCTTAATCAGCAATAGTTATCGCATAGTCAATCAAATCAAATAAAGTAGCAGACCATGGATAAAAGATAGGTATTGAATCCTTAATACCCTACCTCGACTGCAATCAATGAAATTGCAGCCCTTTTAGTGCATCTTAGCCACAGGGACAAGGTTGAATATCCCGGATCGATAGAAGGGTCCTCAATCAGATAAGTTTCCATAAAGGGTGCCCCTTGTATGGTTTTTTCCGTTAATAATTCTTTATTGGCATGCTTATTGTTTTGCGTATCCCAGCCACTGCTCACCAACTTGAGCATGATCTTGTCCTCATTCAGTGATCCGGCGATTCTAAAACGTAAAATTTTATTGACAGAAGGCGGTAGTACAATTGTCATCGTGCCTGCCGCACCCACGTCTTTTTTACCCTCCGGGCTGTCAATTTTAGGTGAAACCGCCTCAGTAGGGCCTACCCGAAAAGAGGGAGGAATTTCAGTTTCCTTATCAGGAATGGTAATCAGCGGGATAGGGTGAAATGGCATTCTTACCCAGCCAGGCGCCAAAATCGTGCCCGCATATTGCGTGCTTGAATAATCGATGGCGTCAACCGAGATTTTCTTTTGCGAGTCAAGTTTCACTCGCGCCAGCAATACTTCCGATGGATCCTCTTTTGCCGTTGCCGTCACGATGACCGCAAATTCGGGAATTGAATTGGTCTCGACTATGCTTTTTTTTGCGGCGCCCTCGTTTGAATCGTCTTTCGGAAACAGCAGGCTGACGTTGACAGTCTCATTGGGCCCGAATTCGGACAGATCGATTTCCTCTGCGCTTTCAAGAAATATTTCCTGTCCTGAATGATCTATGGCGTAACCGGGAAGCACGGTCACCAAAATATCGCTTTTGCGAACGACTTCGAGTCCTCTGACGACACCGCTGCCGTGTAATTTCAAGTTATGTCGCCGACGCGCCCTGATATGATAATCCTGCTCGGCAAGAAAATCCTTTTCGACCAGTAACTGACCATTGAAGTAATTGGGCCGAGTTTCTATCTGTTGTTTCTTTTTCATATCAAGACCCTCCAGGTTTACGGTCTAAAATTGCTTTGCCACGATTCCTTGAAAACAAGAAACTACGAAAATCATTAATAAGTGTTCGGCTTTTCATGACGTATGAGTGTATTCTCACTGTTTATTAAATATATATTCCAGTTGATATGCCGTATGTGCAGGTTTGGCCGAGTCGATAATTGAACATATAATTTTCAACAAATCATCTTCCTGCCAATTTTCAATGGCATAACTTTGTTTTGGAAGCTGCAGTTTTACAGAAAAGTAAAACGGTATATCGCCGCCCAGACGTGTGTCCTTGCCGATTCTCGACTGCCCCACCGTCATGGTGGGTAATGCTTCATCATTAATGGTGACCTCAATTTCCGGGAAGAATAGCTTCAGGATTTCCAGCAGGTATTGTTTGGTTCCCCTTAATCCATATAAAGGCACAATGTGGGCGATAATATTCCGGAATCGCTCTTCAGGCATCACATGACAATGTTCGAGCGCGACCCATTGAGCCAGCCATGGCAAGAAATCGCCGGGTGTCCTATCAAAAGTACCCGCATCTGTTTGCCCCGGTTTTGGATTAAAAAAATGAGGTATGCGGGCGATAATCCACTCCAATCCCAGATTTTCAGGATGGCAGTTTGTGGTCCCGAACAGCACATCATCAAAGGCAGCCAGCAGCACCCGAAGATCTTCTGATTCGTGGTAGATCTCGGGCAAATGCCGCAGCAGTATATCGGTTTCATTCGACATGATCAGCTTTCTCCTGCCTTTGTGCCGGACTTATCGTCAGCGCCGATTGTTTGTATATCCTGTTCCCGGACGACGATTTTGAGCAATTCGTAAGGCTTGAGCATGATGCCTGCGATTTTTCCTCTGCCATCCGGTATTATCCGGTTATCATCGGATAATTTTGTGCCAAGCAGGGTATCTTCACTCACGGTAGATGAAATACCGATCTGAATACCAATGACAGCTTGATCGGAATATAGATCGTTTTCCGTTAGTGACAGGCGCCGAACTATGATCGTGTCGATGTAATCAACACCGGGCACATGCTCGATAGCGTCGTATACTTCCGAAAGATAAAGATTGCGGCCGAACGGCCAGCCCGATTGATTCGGGCCATCTCCCCCAACCGGATTGAAATCATGGTTGAGTGTGTCCTGGACTGATTGTTTTACATTTTCCCAGGACGCATCGAAGGTGTGTTTTATCGTGACGCTCAAAGCCAGCCAGACATAGCAGGGCTTGACGATATGAAGCCGCGTTGTGAGCAGTCGTTTTGGCTCCAGATCATGGTAAACTTCCTGAAGCAATTCGTCGTAGCTCACAGGAATTTTATCGCGGTCGGCAACGACGATCAGGCTGACGTGTCCCGGACGAATCTCATCGCGGTCTGCGGGAGCGGCCGCCAGATTTTTTCCATCAACACAACGAACCCGAATGGATTGATGGTCGCCACAGACTCTCAAGGCGGATGCTCTGGCCAAATATTCATAATCTTCGCTGGTGACGGCCCGTTGACGATGCTTTAAGTCCACTACGGCTTGTTGAATGCGCCGTTCTATATCTTCAAGTGAACAGGTTTTCAACTCCTCGTCATTGACGCCATCGGGGCCAACGAGCAATCTTAAAAAATTGATTTTATTTTCCCGGCCAACACGATCCAGGCGATAGATGAGCATCTCGGTAAAATACGCCAACAGCTCGATCAACGTAATGCCGGGGTCGGATGCGTTGTGATTAGTCCATGATGGCGCATAGCGCGGAATCAGGGAGACCGCCTCCGTTACCAGATCGCTGTAGTTTCTATCATCCAGATTAGGTAGTTGCAAAGGCATAATCAATTAACCGCTGGTAACGTTCATGAATCGTTTTTTCCTGTCTTAAGCTAATTTGATACGGTGCTTTCCGGAACAAATCAAAAAATTGCCGTTGTCCAGCAAGCCCGGTCGTTCTTCTTCATAAACGATCTGCAAAGATCGTACATACTCCAGACCTGGTACCGATTCCAATAGCGCAAATAAATCCGATTGATGAGGGATTGCGCCGAAATCCCATCCTTGGGCTTGCTCTCCCCCTGTCAACGGGTGTAAAAAAACGTCCAGCCGGGCCCGGCAGTCCATGGCCATATCCGACTCTCCAGTCTCATTCGAAGGCACAATCACGGCTTCAACATTGATGCGTACGTACTCCGGACCCAGCACAATCAGGGTGGTTCCTTGTACGCGTAACGGATCGATATATTTCCAGGTACGGCGCAGCAAATCCAGCGTCGGCCGGGGAGCGGGCTGAGTGATATTGGGAACGATCACCAGGCTGACAACACCCGGCATTATTGAATTTGTCGAAGCAAGTTCAAGATCCCTAAGCGGATAACATTTGGCACGAGCCACCTCCGGCGATCCGTTTTTGGCGATATCCTGATAATCTTCGGCAGTGATAGCCAGGCCCCGGTGTCTTAATTTACGGGAGCCGCGGAAATAGACTGAATTCCAGCCCTCGATATCCAGACCGCCATAAGCGGCTTCCGGATTGACGACTGAAGCAACCATAGGCAAACTGCTGCGCAACTGAGTGATGCTGTTGATAGGCTTGTTGCCCACTGTTCCGCCGCCGGTTTTATAGCTGCGCAGGCGAATATTGTTGGCGCCTAACGGCGGCAACATGCCTTTCACGCCATTACCGAAGCGGATTTCGCCGCTTAATCGCTCAACCATGAAATGCCGGTCGCTATGATCGGATTCCAGAAAATCATCAACCTCATGCCAGCGGACCCAGAGGTCCTCGCCTGTTTGGCCATCCTTAAAACCCTCGATGGCGTCATTGCCTTCGTCCCTGGCAATTCTGGCCAATTCGGACGCCGCCGGTATTTGAGGTTCTCTGACTTCCAATATCAGTTTATCAAGTATCGGCGTACGGGCAGAGTAAAAAACCTGATTTGGAGTACCATTACCGGAACCCAGAATTTCGTTTTCCAGCGTCACAGCCTGCATCGCCAGCGTCGTATTTAACAGCACGTGCCGTAAAACGGGTTTGCATTGATATTCCCCGGCCAGCCAGATGGCGCGAACCCAGTAAAGTGAGTCATCTCCGCCCATTGATGTTGCTTTTGAATCCCGACAGGCGATGTCATCCGGCAGCAACAAGGAAACTACGCCCGTCACATTAAATGACTGGGTTTCGTCTTTGACATTGCACGTCTCCCAGGATTTGCCATTCCAGCATTGCCAGCTGACAGCCGGAAACAGTTGGTCGCCCCGGTAAACGATTTTATCGGCAGTATGTCCGATTCGGACATATAAATCCAGCCATCGACCTGCAATGATGTCTTTGTCTGTCGCTGTAAAGCCGAAATATAAAGCCTTAAGAGGATGATAGCCGACCCTAAAAGGGGTAATATTTCCGGCGTTAGCGGGATCGATGGTTTCGAAAACAAAATCATTATAGGCGATCACTGTTTGAGGCGCTATGGGGCCCATTTTTTTTGAGGATCTAATCGAGATCGAGGCGATGGCTGGCGGCGCCAATGTCGATGCCATATAATGAACGCCCTGTGCCGATCCTTGCTGAGCATTGAACTGAATACTTTCCGGGATGCCGTAATGACCAGAAATCAACCGGACCCGAAGCCAGTCGCCCGGCAAGCCGTTGACCAGCGTTTTTTGCGATGTCTGAGGAATGCTAAACGATAGCGTCCCGTCCTCTGTTAACGCTTGTGTAGCATCGGAACATGTCAAAAATTCCCAACGGCCGCCATTCCAATATTCCCACCGGAGCACCGCCTTGCCGCTTTGATTGGCCCTTCGAATCGGCGGATCTTTTTTCCCTGACGCCGGATTGGTCAATTTAATGTCAAGAGTGACTTCAGTGTCCGCTTTTGTAAACACGGTGCTGTTGAGATATAACACATCGCCAAACTGGGGCCTCTCTCCCAACGGATAGAAATCCTTGCTTAAATCAACCGGTAACGTATTGAAAAAAGCGGTATCGATTTTGGCATCTTCGAAATCTGCATACCCTGTGATTTCAATTTTGCTCAAGACGGGTAAATGCATCCGCGACATTTTTCGAGCTTTATCACTGGTCCAATGCTCCGGTTCCAATAAGCGGCACGACAGCCAGTAGCCATCGGTACCGCCCCGGTTGGTCATTTTCCACTTTGGCAGATTGTTAAAAACAATGAAGCCGCTATGGCTCAGGCCAAAGGTTGTATCCTGATCGGGCACGATGATCTGGTCTTCGCCGTCTGTCTCTATCCACCATTGCAAATGACGTGGCAACGCCCCCATGCTTTGCTGACCGATCGAAAAAAACAGCTGGAGGCTGGATAGGGCATTGGCTGCCAAAGATTCTTCTAAAGCAATATAAAACTCATGCGCCACCGGCAGTGTCCCTTTAAACGGGAACGCGCCTGCTGCGTCGTATTGGCCTGGAGATACCAATGCGCTAAGGTCAGTGTAACGGTCTTCCTGGGTATCGAGCGCCATCATTTTATGCAACTCGGCCCTTGTCAAGGTCAGATCCTGAGTCGTTTCAAATACGACCGGTGCGCTTTCTCCTTCGCCGGGCGGGGCTGTCACTTTTGTGTATTTGGGAACCACGATGGCTTTATTGGCAGCGCTTTTAACCGGTGTAAAAGTTAGTGGAACTCGTGCGGCAATGGGCGGATTTCGGGAGACGCCAAGATCATTTAAAAAGGCGCGATAGTTTTTTTCCGGCACCCGATTCAGGCGGGCGATGATTAACTCGCAATAACGAGCGAAAATCCGTACCAGAGCCTCGCCCAAGGGATCGTGATGGGCATCGGCCAGGCCTGCCTGATGCTTCACCCGGTTGGCTATTTCTTCGGCAGTGCGAGCATCGATCTTGGGTATTTGCGTGGCCATTAAACAGCACCCCGTTGCAAATAAAACGGATAGACCAGATTAAATCGATTGTCAGTGGTCCTGACCCGGTATATGACGTTAATCAGCAACTCTTCACCGTATTTTCCCGATGCTGCGGCGTCAACGTTCAATACCTCAATCCTCGGTTCCCAAATACGCAAGGATTCTTTTACTTCAAATTTCGCTGCGCCAATGGTGGACGCGTTGTTAACGGCAAAAACAAGGTCATGAATGCCGCAACCGAAACCAGGGCGCATCACTCTTTCCCCTTTGGCTGTGGAAAGAATTATCCAGATTGCTTGATGTATGCTGTCTTCATACTCGGCTTCGGCGATACACTGTTTTTCACTGTTGATTTCAACGGGGAATTTCCAGCCGCGGCCCAGGAATTTTTTAGACATTTTTCTATACCCTTTGTTGATTTCCAAGTAATGACAAAACACTCTGCTTAAAAAATAGTACCCGTCAATTTAAATTTATTAAGGCTCCCTTAACGGTGACTTGAGCATTGGCTTTTAGATCCATCGTACTTGTAGCCTCTATCTTAACGTCTGCTTTGGAGTTCAATTCGATGCCGACTGCACTGAGGGTCAATTTACCTGTCGCCGATTTAATCTCGATATCGGAGTTGGCTTCTATCGACACCGTGTTTTTTGCTGAGTCGATGATTATTTTGTTGTTTCCTGTTTTATCAATAATTTCAATTGTTTCCTGACCGTCCTCGTCGTTCAGGCGGATAATGTGGCCGCTGCGTGATTTGATCGTGCGATGGTTATTTTCCCCATTCTGGTTGGTTTCAGGAGGCTGATCTTTGCCATTCCAAAGAGAACCTATGATGTAGGGTTGATCTATTAGTCCGTGTTCGAATGCGACCAATACTTCATCGTCGACTTCAGGTAAAAAATAGGCGCCTCGATCATTGCCCGCCATAAAGGTTGCCACCCTGGCCCAGTTGCTCTCATGATCCTGGTTAAGCCACGGAAAATGGACTTTGACACGGTGCATATTGTCAGGATCCTGGTTATTGGTCACAATGCCAACGACCACGCCGTAAAAACGGTCATTGAAACCTGCAATCTCAAATAGTTTTCTAAGGGGCTCATGATTTATCATGTGGCATCCCTCCTAAATGAAAAAGCCGTACGATAGCCCCTGCCGGGCTTGTAGGAATGCTCGGTTCCGGTCACATAATAACGGCCGCTAAAGCGCGTCCCAAGGCCTTCAATATTAATAAACGTACCGGCGCGCAATTCAGGGGAACCGATTGCCACCCCGTCGCCTATGACATAGTGTAATGACATCTCTTTGAACCAGCCCTTGGCAAGTTGATCGGCTTCAGCTTGTGAGCCTACCGCCAAATGGGTCGAGATGCCTCCCGAATTGCCCGGAAACGCCTTGCGCACCATCGCCGGACCTGATGTCGGGGCATTAATCAAACTGTCAGCATCGCCGACTTGAGATTCTGCAAGGACTGCTTCCTTTTTTTTAGGATCCCAGCCTTGAACCGCGACATTTTCCAGTTGGCCGACCGTCGATAATCTGGGATAAAATTCCAGCAATTCCACCTCCCGGCTTAATGTCAGTATCTCTGTACTGTTATTTTGTCTCGGACGAAAATACAGCGTCTTATCGCTTACCCCCACTTCATACCCGATTCGATTCGCCCGCTGCCGCAAAAACTCCAAATCGGTCTGATTGTGCTGGAGAACATAGGCCATGGTGACCTTTGTGTCTGTTACGTCGAGCTTTAACCCATATTTGCCCGCGATCTGACTCGCAATATCGCTGTCTTTCATGTTAACAAAGGATTCTGTTTTTCGTTTTCTCATAATCCGATGCCCCCGGTCGTAACCGAGTATCGTCAGAACAGGGGGCTCATCGTTGGAGAATTCAGGTTCCAGTCCGGTAATTTCGCCTTTAAACAGCGTTTTTAATTTGTTAGCATAACCCATTTGAATTTCAACGACGTTGCCTTCTTTAAATAGATCATCGTCGATCCATTTGACTTTCATTTGCGTTCCATCCCAACACAACAAGGTAACGGCAAAAGTGCCGGTCGTATTAACCTCCTCGGACACCGTGGCGGCAATCAAATCGGCCCTGGCTGCAGCAGGCAAATCCTGCTCATTGATGCGCACCAGAATTTCGGGGGCCAGGGTATCGAATTCTCGCCGGTTAGTCATGGTTACGGCTTCCGGCCAGTTAATGTTGACAGTAACAACAAGGTGCCGGGTATCAATGTCCGCGGATCATCGATACCGTTTTCGGAAGCAATTTGCTTCCACAATTTCGGATCATGACATTGCTTGGCGGCAATGTTGCTCAGGGTATCGCCGAGCTTAACTTCGAGCGTTTTCGCAATACCTGACGATTGGGCAGGCGGGGGATTAAGTTTTGTATAATCTGTCCACCATTCCATGAAGGTACAACCTAGTTTTGCTCGTACCGGTATGCCCTGCTCGGTAAATAGGGTAAATTGCTGTTCCAGTTGCTGTAAAACGCCCTGAAAGAAATATCCAGACTCGCCCCAGGAAAGACGGCAGACTGGAGGGCGCGGCTCATCAGGGCCTTTTACCGTGATAAGACGATAGATTTTATCGGTATACTCCGTTCGTACATCTTTGTCTTTCATCTCCGGATCGTCAGGGTCAAAGGTATCAAATATTAAGTCCAGCTTTAGAGTCCGTGGATTGGCATTGGTAAACTGTAGCTCGGGACTATTGCTTTCTTTGGGGTCATGCGGTTTCCAATTGGCCGATTTGCTAAACACCAGTTTATCCGGGTTGAACAAGGCCGAAAATGATCCGTCGAATACGAGATTGTCAGGCGTGCTCTTTGTAACATCCTCAACTGTGATCGCTAATTTGGCTAAGCCCATCGACTGCTACCCCCCATTCTTTCCTGCTCTGACACTAATTTACGCATGAGCTTACGCCAGACTTTATCGACAACATCATCCGTCGATAATGCATTCGAATCCGTTTTGCCCGTCCCGGAGGCGTCATCAGTTAGGCCTGTCAGTAATGGAGTTGCTTGTGTGGGCGGAGAGACCGTATTGTTGACATCCTGGCGTTGCAGAGTATCTGACTTCTCGCCTGACGCAGCATGTTCTGGGGATGAAGCCGGATTACGTTGGACAGCATAAGGTTGGGCTAAGGGCAATTGCATAATACTATCCCTGATTGCTCGATCAACAGACGAGGGTTCTCCCCGTTCATCTTGCGATGAACGGGCGGTTCCCGGCATCAAACCTTCTCCCCCGCTTGAAAAGGGACTGGCCTTAGGCGATAACGCTAGTACGTTTAAATCAGCCGTTTCAGCCGGTCTTGCTGCCATGCCATGCCATGTATGATCGCTTTTTCTGGCAACTGCACGACGAAAAAGACTTTGAATCGGGCCAGGCGGTTGGTCCGATAATCTTTGCAGCCGATGGGTTGTTTTTTGAGGGGAAATCATTGCCGATCTCATCAGCAAGTATCCGAGGGTATTCGAAGGCATGGGTTTACCGTATGCCTCGTGGGGATGGTAAGACGACACTATCAAAGAAACATGCTGATGTCCGGAGCGATTGGATTGTGGCTCCGACGTTGATAGATCCGGATTTTCACCCTTTGCTGAAATCCTTTGTTGACCTGATGCAACGGAATCGATATTAATAACCGGGTTATGAAAAGGATTCTTGGTGCCGCCGGCAAGGATTGGCATTCCCGGCCCCCTATTCCATATCCCTGGCTTTGGCATTAGCCAGGATAAATCGGTATTTTGTCTGTCAACCGCCCGTTGCACAGATGTATGTGAATTCAGTATTTCCGGATTATGGTTATTTTGTAAACTTTGATCACGATGTACTCTTGTTTGTATTGCAGAGTTTGACGAAAAACCGCTGGTTGATAATCCGGAATCCAAATCTGCGGCCGGAGTAAGTGCACGATTGCTTATAAGATCATGTTCCGGCGTAAATGATTTAACGGACAGGGTTGGAGCGCTTATCTCGCTGTTGCTTGATGGCAATGATAATTTTCGCTGGACAGGCGATACCACCTTTAAATCCAGACCTGCCGATAATGAACTGCCGTAAAACTCAGTCCGTTCGCCTTTGAAATCATGCTGGTTAGGAAATGCGCCTGATTGTCTCCTCATTGCGTGCTGCTCAGAAGCATGGGAAAGCCTCTGGCCAGGATATTGGTCTGGAATTGTCTGCTGCGGCTCCGATTGATCGGTTGTGCCAAGATCAATAGAAGTTCCTGGTGCATGCTCCCGGGTAAATTGAAGGGTTGTATTTTCAGATTGAGTTTGCAGCAATGGCTTAACATTCACCACCGGGTTTTCCGATTTAACGTCAGCGTTGTTAGTAGCTGACAACGAGACGTTTCGATTGATCGCTCGTTGTATTGGACCTTGCAAACGGGTCGGCCCCTGATCGCTGTGTTCCGGCGCTTGCTGCGCCCCTTGCACACCGGATGTCAACTTGCGATTAACACTTGATGCCGTTGAATTTGCAGGTGTTGTAACGAATGGATGATCAAACTGAGAAACTTTAGCAATCAGCGGCGAAAAATGGCGAAACGATGAAGGCGACAGATGATTTGCCGTCATGTCAGTGTTACCTTTACCGTCGTTTCTGTTCACTGCTCGTTGTATTGAACTGTGGTCGGCCGACGAAAACGCATCCGTACGGCCATTTTCAGCAGATATAGTATTCCGGGAAACCCTGATTTCGCCATCTGAATCTGGCCGGGAGTCCAATGAAACGGCGTTTAAACCGGCTTCAGTCCCTGGATTATTCCTGGTTTCAGGAGATGAGGACTCCAATGAAACAGTTTTCGCAGCAGAGTTTTCAGCGGATGCTGTCGAGATGGATTCCTTTTGGAGTTGCCTGCCGACCAGTTGCCGCCTGATGCCCGTGGAAATCCTGCCGATCCGATAGTTGCCGACAGGAAAGCCGAAAGAAGTGTCGCGTCCCGTCAAAGGTTTGAATAAATGCTCAGCAGCGGGAAGGTTTTTTCTACTGATGCCCGTCATAGGGATACCGGTTTTCAAGGCAAGGGCATTCGGCAAGGTAGTGTGCGTCTCCACCCTGCTCGAAGATGGATTGTCTGTCTGCGGCGCTTGCGCTTCATGGATGGAAGTGCTCAATTGGCCTCGTTCCGGCACGGCCGATTCTTGCGATGCCGTCAAATTTTGCGCGGTGTTTGATGGCCGGTTACTGTTAAAATTAAGGTGTTCGCCACTATCTCCAATCTTTCTGTGCATGCGAGTCTTCTCTGAAATAGCCGCTGGCGGCAAGACCGGATTCGATGCCGTTTCAGATGCCAATGGTTTTGACATGGCAAATTCCGACGAAGAACTTTGATGTGTCGAAGTAATACGGGCATAACGCTGCACCATTGCATCTGACGGCTGACTGATATGAGTGCCTGCGTTTGCCGTTATCGGTGTATCGATCGCCACTCGTTGCAATGATGCAGCGGGAGACAAAAAAACGTCGGCGTCATTTGACGTTTTTAGCGCCGTTCGGGAAAAAAAATTAACAAAAGGAAATTCGCCGTTAGGGTAGGCGGGAGAATGATGCCGCTGGAATCGACGATAGATAGTGGCAGCCAGTGACGATCGATTCCGCCCCAAATGATGTTGCGCCAAATTGCTATCCGGCTGCCTTAAGACATTTTTGTGTCGTTGTATCACAATTAAGCCAAGGCTTTGAGGGCTATTCCATGAACCGGATCCGGCAGCATTATTATTGTTCTCGTTATTCGCCATGGTCATCTGCTCTTATTGATTTAATCCACTTGAGACTTGGACATAATGATTAACCCGTCGCACCATTAAAGAAATAGAATAATGAAACTTTAACTTATTTACTTGGCACTACATTATTGTTAACCCTCTATGGATTAGCTCGATGGTTTCAAAGGCCACGTCGGCCGAGCCTGCCTTGAATTGAGGCCCCGTCCACTTTACCGGACATACGTTTTTAAATACCCACGTCCACTTCTGAACGTTTGTGCCGGAATAATCCCGTAAGGTAATGGTCAGCGATTTTTTTCTTTCAAATTTTCCTGACAACACTTTTTTATACCACTGCCAAAGTTCATCGCCGGACAATCCCCGTTTAAGCACCAGTTTTTCAGGACATTTTGACGGTCCGAACAGCTGCTGTTCATGTGTATTTAAGCCGCCTTCTCTAAACGTTTCCACCTCGGTTTCGAAGGTCAATCCCGAAGCTTCGTTAAAGCCGGCAACAGGAACTCCGTCGATGATGACAATGAACCGAAACGAAAGATACGGATCTTCAACTATGTTACGACCGGGTTTAAACTTCATGACATTACCAGAATGATGTTTCAGCCGATTCCGGTTTCGCAGCCTCATTCAGCCTGCGGTTAATCCGGGCGATTTCTTCGATCCACTTAATCCGTTCAAGGTGTTCCAGATTCATAATTTGCTCATAAGACCAGTGAAAATGATAAGCCACATAGGCTACCTCCTCGGCCAGGCGATCAAGGGGGTAGCCTACGGCTCCCCCAGGCTCGCGCCGATATCGACAGCAAAGGTTGCCTCGCACGCAGGGCAGGTTACCGTTACATTGTTATGCCCCTGATCATTGATTCTGCGATACATATCTTCAAGAAACGCAAAATCCGCAGAGAACAGATTTTCGATCACCTTGGGATTAACCTGATCCAGATCGCCTAGCTGCGTAATCACGCGGGATAAAAGAATCACCGCCAGATAACCCGGATTGGCCTGAACCCTGGGGTCTTTCATCGGTGCAATTTCATCAAAAGCGGTTGCCATACGCATGACTCCGGTTTTATGAAGATTGCCGTCTTTATCGATGTACCCTCGTGGCAAAGTAAAATTAAACTCTGTTTGCAGCGTCATCCTTTGGTAATTCCTTCATGAGCAATTTCCAGCGTCTCAATGGCGACTTCATTGCCTGTTGCATTAAAACTGGGGCCGGTCCACTTGGTAGGCCATCCCTCCATGAAATTCCAGCGTATTTTCTCCTCTCCGGCATCGTTATACAGAACAATGGAGCCGTTTTTCCGCTCCACTTTGCCGTCAATGCTTTTCTTGCGCCATTCCCATAGTTGCGCATCGTCGGTAATGCCCCACTTCAGGGTGATATTGGAGGACTTGTTCAACCCCGGCAACTTCTTGGCATGCAACGGATCGGTGCCTTCGCGATACTCGATGGGATCCTGAGAGGAATCCAGCCCCGATGCCTCCCGAAAACCGCCCCGGGTAATGCCGTCAATTTCAACTTTATATTTATATACGCGATATGGATCAGTACGATTAGCCATAGTTTTCTCCTCATAGTTAATTTAATGACAAGGCGGTCGTTGCGATGCCGCTGGCGCTTTGCGTAATTCGAACGATAATAAATTCAGCAGGCACAACAGAAGCCAAACCCACTTCGGATATCACCTTTCCCGATTCCCGGACGTCAATATCATTCAATTCCCGGTCACACTTGACATAATAGGCTTCTTCCGGGCTTTGGCCCTTGAGGGCGCCTTTATGAAACAACTCATAACAGTAATCTTCAAGCCGGTATCTAATGCGATCCTGCAGTGAAATATCATTGGATTCAAAAACCAGATCGCACATGTTATTCTCGATCCAGCGAACCAAGGTCAAAAATAAGCGCCGAGTGGGTATAAACTGGTCATGATCATGGACGCTCAAGGTTCTTGCGCCCCAAACCCGGATACCGCGACTAGGTGAACTTCTGAAACAATTAACGCCGGCATGGTTCAGTTCTGCTCGCTCATTGTTTGTCATGGACACTTCAAGATCGAAAACTCCTTCGATAATTTCATTTGCCGGTGCTTTAAAAACTCCGGTTTTTGAATCGCTGCGCGCATAAATACCCGCAACATGTCCGCAGGGTGGCACGAGTTTAGGCTTGCCAATGCCCTGATGAACACAAATCCATGGAAAATAAACAGCTCCTTCTGATCCGGAAATCCGATATCGATGGTTGATAACCTCATTCAGAACGGTTGCATCGATCAAGGTATATCTCTTTTCAGTATCTTGAGGGAAGGTATCCAGGATTGCGAATCGATCCCCCATTTTTTTGCAATGCTGCAGAATCTGCTGTTGGGCTTTGATAACGGAGTCTTTTGAAATACAAATAGCCTCCATCATCAAATCCGGCACACAGACCAAATCGATATCGTCGATATCTTCCAGAATTCCCCAGCTTCCGCTTGCACCCGTTTCAGATATCGGTTCCGACAAGGTATCCAGAAATGGCTCTGCCAGCGCATCGGCTGTCAGATCGCGTGCTGATACGGGTACGATGACACAGCATTCTCCGCCATTTTCAAAAAATCCCCGCACGGCATAACTCAGGTAACTAGTGGTCAGCGGCAACTTGATGTCTTGTTCGAATTGCTGCCAGGATGTAATACGGCGCCATTTTTCGTTAGTCCTTTCGTCCGTCAGCTTGGTGATGGCACAGAAACCGACGAATGCCGGTATTCCTGTCCGAAACGTGGAACCTTTCTCCGGAGCATTAAACTTGATCTGCACACCCGGCGCCCAATGCCGGCTGACTGCATTGGCTGATACCATCATGGCTTACCATCCGGTTTCAGGATCATAGCAACCACTCAAGCCGTTTCCGAGCTGGCGCCCGTCGTTTGAGCTATCCGGAATATCACAAACTCGGCCGGTCTGACAATGGCCACCCCTATTTCGGTGATCACCTGTCCTAAATCCCGAACTTCCGGAGGGTTCAGTTCCGCGTCACATTTCACATAGAAGGCTTCCTCCGGGCTTGCACCAAACAATGCGCCGCTGCGCCAGACATTGGTTAAAAAGGCAGAGACATTGCGGCGTATCTTTCCCCACAGGGCAATGTCGTTGGGTTCAAATACTACCCATTGAGTGCCTTCGTCGATGGATTCGCGCAGGAACAGCATGGTCCGCCGCACATTAACGTATTTCCATTCGCTGTTGTGGTCGCCGCCTATCGTCCTTGCTCCCCACACGGCGATATTGCCGTCGATATTGCGGATGCAATTCACGCCCTGAGGATTGAGCAATTCCTGATGGCGCTTGCTGATATAATATTTCACATTCATCGCACCTGATACGGCGCAATTGGCCGGAGCTTTATGAACGCCGCGTTCTTCATCGGTGCGGGCATAAATGCCGGCAACGTGACCGCAGGGCGGCACATAACATCTGCCACGATACTTAATCTCGATATTACGGGCAGGGTCCTGATCCTGTAATTGTTTGGCCGGATCCATGACTTCGATCCACGGGAAATAGAAAGCGGCGTTTTTACTGCGTTGCGGCAAAACATTTTTGACATTATCGTAATTCAATAACGTGATATCCAGATCGCCATCCGCTCCTACGACGTCAGGAGGACTGTCGAGGATGGCAAAGCGGTCTTCGGCATTATCGCAATGCGTAGTGAGCTTGCCCCAAACATCATCGCCCTGCAGACCCGGCGATGCGACCAGGGCGACGGCATCGATCGAATCGACTGCGTTCAAGGCCTTTTCTATATCGCCGGAATTTGCGGAATTGACTCTGGCCACGAAACACCGCGTGCCGCCATTTCGGAAAAAACCGTAGACCGCATGAGTCAAAGCCCGATGTTCCGGAGAAAAGGCCTGTCCTGGCTCCTTATCAGGGTCGTCCGCGGAAAAAGGACCGAAATTACTGGTATAATCGGTGAAGTTGGTGCACAACTTGGTTACGAAGGGAGGTATTTTGACTTTGAAGGTTTCTAGCCGATAGGGTAATAGCGACTCCTTGTCTACTGGACTTGCCGGGGCAGATTGAGTTTTCAGGTTTCTGATCTGAGTTTCCCGTGTCTTGACTTCTTTATCGCAGTTCTCTTTAGCCGCAGCTTTAGCCTTATTCTTATCGGCCGGTGATTGCTCGCCAGCCTCAATCTTTTGTAATTCAACAACAAGATCCTGTTTTAGTTTTTCTATTTGATCCTCAAGTTCTTTGATTTTTCTCTTTGTGGCTTCATCCAAACCGCCCGATGACGCCTCAGCAAATTTAGCCGCCTCCATCGGATTATATTTTTCATTGCGTACCGGATAGACGATTTCATCGGGAACTACGCCGATAAAGGCTGCCGTATTGGTACCCACGCCTGCAATCGGCTGCTGGGCGGATGGAATCTCCTCTACGTATACACCAGGTGCACTATAAGTTAATCTAGCCATTGTTCTCACTCCTGCTATGTAAAAAGTTCCCCGTTCGGGGTTGTTAACATTATCAGAATGTTATTAACATCAGTCTTTCAATAGGGCACCGGATATTGAGTGCCCATTTTAGTTTTAACCATCCATTGCCAACACAATTAACGATCTTCTCCATAGCCATCGCACTAGGAGTGCATCGATAATTGCAAATTCAACCTGACCCTTTTGACCTCCCCGTTTTTATCCCACGACACGGAGGTTTCTTTTTGATCCTGTGAACCCGTCTGGGCATCGCTTACCTTCAAGGTATATTTTCCATCGGGCAGATCCAGAAAATAGAAACTGCCATCATCCCTGGTTAAGGTACGGTCGAGACCTTTCTCCGTATCCACCGGTTTGTTCCCCGCGATGCTGGCAGCAGCTGAAACCCGGTTCGAAAATGCCTCCGGCATTGATACAATAGTCACATGAATTCCGCTGACCGGATGTCCACGCGTATCGACTACCTGACCGCAGATGGCTACTTGACGCCGAACAATTTCCCAATCACTCCATGCTTTCATGATGCGACACCCTGTTCCATGCGAATTTTGATAATTTTGTCGGTGACCAGGCTTACTTTTTCAGTATCGGCCGCTGTGACTGACAGGGTGACTTGCAAATTCAAAGCAACCTTCGGCTTGCCGCCCAATGCCTGCCAGAACTCACCGAGGCTTTGAAGACGCCCAGGCTGAAAGGAAATAACCGGTAACGAAGGGTTCTGGTCCATCAACTCGCCCTGCAACATGGTTTCGGGAATCTGTTTATAGCGGACGAGTACGCGCATGACTTCACCTAGCAGATGGTGTTCATCTTCGGAAGGGACTTGCACACTTTCGCTCGGCCAGGCAGTGATCAGATAGGAAAAGTCAATTCTGACAGGGGCCGGAGTTCGTGTCGCCGAACCGTCACTGTGGTAATCGAGGAAAACCTCATTGCTTCGCAATTCCAGGTTTTCGCGTATATCGTAAAGGAAGAGATCGATTGCCGGTAACATGACCGATTGCGGGGGGAATTGGTCATCCGGCGTGGCGAAACTGATCTGAACTTGATCCGCCAGCGCAGGCGGCAAACCCTTCTTCAGGAGAACTCGAAGCGTTGCATCCAGATCGTTGATCATGTCAATCTACTCCTTTTTTATTCTATTGTATCCACGAGAAATGGATCAAAATTATTCGGAATATCTCGAAATAAAACCCGCTTTCAAAACACATCAAGTGCCGACAGTAACCCACTGATGGCTACCGTCATGCACACTAACGTTTAAACTCTTATACACCAATCGAATTCTTTTTCCAAGTAAATTTTTACCATGAGCCCACTTGATAAAATTCCGGATAAATGCCCCTGGAGTAGGCAATATTAGAGACTCTTTGTAACAAACCTCCAATTTTACGCCTGAACAGAATGACAAAAAGAATTAATGCGACTATTGCCAATAGTAATAGCCAGATCCTTCACTCAGGAGGTACCCATGCTGATAGCGTCGCTAGTGTTCCGGAATCTGGGTTTTCCATATCAGCCACCCTGGAAACCGTTGCATCGTTTGACAATTAGTCGGCAAATAGTTCGGAATCTCTCTTTACTTTTTCCTTGATTTGCTGCTTTAACTCATCAATTTTTTTCTTTTTTTGTGCTACACCCAGACTATTATCCTGATCCAGCGCATTAATTTTTCGGGAATAGTCATCCAGGCTTCGCGCCAACTTCGCTTGTTTTCTTCGTTCCGCCTCAGTCACTGCTTTATATTGCGAGTTTGCTTCCTTCAATTTAGCCACCCGGTCATGCAATTCATCCAAGGTGATGTCTTTCTGATTCAAATCCGACAGGAGTTTGTTTTTTTCAAATGAAAGCTGCTGATTTTGATTTTCAAGATTTACCCTCTCTATTTCCTTGGCTCTTATTCGTTCCTCTATTCTTTTATTATCCTCATGCATTGCCAATAAAGCACTTTTGCAGCCGAATAAGGCAAGGAATGGGATGAGTAGACATGCTTTCATTTTTATGGGCATTTCTTTCTCCGGCAGTTCAAGTCAGTTTAGAAAACAACATGAAATCGGCAAAAGACTAAATCCGCTGACTCAACGACGCCAATGCATTGCTGTTTTGTTGCAATTGATCAAGAGTGGTTTTCAATTTCATGATTTGGTCATCCAATTCTGCTGAGTGGCTGCTATTGGTATTACGTAATTGCTCTAACTCGCTCAACCTTGATTTAGCGGAGGCTAAACCGGTTTTAACTTTGTTCTGCTCGTCATAAATTTTTTGCCGCGTTGCGGCAAGTTTATTTTGTTTGCTCGCCTGGTCTTTAGCTTGTGTTTCCAGGGAATAAATTTCTTGATTAAATTCAGCCAGTTTCGTTTGCAGATGCTGGTTATCCTCTTGCAGTGAGTTATTCATTTTTTTTGCAATATCGATCTGTGCATCAATGTTATTTTCTTTACCTTGAAGTTCTTCATGATAATCATCCATATTGTCGGCATACGCATATCCTCCCAGTCCGCCCAGCAAGGCCCCAGCGCCGGCTCCGATTGCCGCACTCTTCGCATCTCCCCCGGCAAGAAAGCCGATGCCTGCGCCTGCCAATGCACCGAGGCCCGCACCTATCGCCGTCCCCTCTGTTTTAGCTTGCTGACTCTGGTTAGCGCAAGAAGTCAGCAGCGCTGCATAAATGATGATAATGAGTAATTTTTTCATGGCATGTTCTCCTGCACTTAGGTTATTTTTTTATTGTTAAACTCCAATGGATATAGACAGTCTCAAAGCTATAAATACGACTTTTTAGAGCATGAAAAAATTGAGTAGTGGCATTGTCTACCATATATTTTTACAGTGTCAAGTTTCCCTTGACATTGCCCGGAAGCTGGGGTAGTTTTTCTACGTGCGGAAAGAGTGGCAAATATTGATTTATAAGTAAGTCTTCGTTTCCTCTTTACATCCGGAGCGATAAAAAACTCGAGCAATACGGACTGTACCCAAGGCGTTCCAATCGGTAACTCAATCAGAGGTGGGATATGGATTATTTTGCTAATTCAACAGAACATCTTTTCGCCGAGTTAGAGCGCATTGATTTGCTGATTCAAACCCAGGTGGCCAGGGCCAAAAAGATCCATGTTGATGATGAACAGTTCCGTGGTCTTTTTATTTCCGAACAGGAACTGGATACTCTGCTGAAACAACCCTTGGGGCAACCCCGTTGGTTTCAGGTCGAAAGCACGGTCGGTCAACCGGAAACGGCACTCAATGAATTAAAACAGCATGTGGATCTCTGCAAACGGAACACCCGAGATCAGGGGATCGAATTACGGCTGGATACGCTGCAACAGCTCTTTCAACTCGACTCCTGCGACATCGACGTCCTGCTGATCTGTCTGGCGATTGAACTGGACCTCCGCTATGAAAGGCTTTACGCCTACCTTCAGGATGATGTCACCAAAAAGAAACCGAACGTCGATCTGGTGCTCAACTTACTGCAACTGAATACTGCTGTAAAAATAAATGGCTTGCAGCGTTTTTATGGCGATGCGCCGCTGTTACGCAATAACCTGATTGCGTTTTCCAACGATCCGGCTTATCCGGATCAACCCTTACTGGCTAAATCCCTGAAATTAACCCCTCGTATCATGCAGTACCTGCTCGGATCGAATGCCGTGGATGACAGAATTCGTTCTGCAGTGACTCTAGCGAGGATAAAGCCGTCGTACTGCCCGGACGAGTATCAACTTGACCAAAGCCTCATGGATAGATTTGTCAATTTGTTCAAATCAGGATGGGCTTCCGGCGCCGCCATAATCAATTTAATCGGCTCTTATGCGACAGGAAAGCTGGGAATTGCAGAAACCCTTTGTCGTGAAGCAGGATTGAAATTGCTGGTTGTCGATCTTGAACAGCTGATTACCGATAAGGACATTTTTCTTGAAAACAAGCTAAGCCTCATTACCCGGGAAGCCCTGTTACAACGCGCCGCAATTTACTGGAAGGATTTTGACGCACTGCTCGATCACCAATACAAGGCCGTGTTCGATGTATTTGTCCGGGACATCGGGCTCTTCCCCGGCCTATCGTTTCTGGCGGGCGAAACAGCCTGGCAGCCCCCGAGCGAACTGCGCGCCATACCCTACCTGCAGGTTCAGTTACCCAGGTCAAGCTTTGCAGACCGAACAAGAATATGGTCGGCATCACTGATAAATGACCTTACCATTCAAACGGATTTGGATATCGTCGCATTGGCGAGCAAGTTTAAATTTACCGGCGGACAAATACAGGATGCCGCAGCGACTGCAAGGAATCTTGCACTATGGGAAGATGCAAAGTCCGGACGGATCACCATGAAGCATCTCTACGAAGCGTGCCGCCTGCACTCCAATCAGAAGCTGTCGTCACTGGCGCGGAAAATTGCGCCCAAGTACCAATGGCATGATATTGTGTTGCCGCCTGATCGAACCGAACAACTGCGGGAAATCTGCAACCACGTGAAATACCGGGATCGCGTTTATAGCGAATGGGGATTTGACCGGAAGCTGTCAATGGGTAAGGGATTGTGCGTCCTGTTTGCAGGCCCGTCAGGCACGGGCAAAACCATGGCGGCCGACATCATTGCCGGAGAGCTGGGCCTGGACCTTTACAAGATAGACCTGTCGACCGTCGTCAGCAAATACATCGGCGAGACGGAAAAGAACCTGTCAAAAATTTTCACCGAAGCGGAAACGTCCAATGCCATCCTTTTTTTCGACGAAGCCGATGCCTTGTTCGGCAAGCGCAGCGAGGTCAAGGATTCCCACGATCGTTACGCCAACATCGAGACCGGTTACCTGCTCCAGCGCATGGAAGAACATGAAGGCGTGGTCATTCTGGCAAGCAACTTCCGCAAGAACATGGACGAAGCCTTCGTCCGGCGCCTGCATTTCACCGTCGAATTTCCGTTCCCCAACGAAGAGGACCGCCGCCGAATCTGGGAGGGCGTCTGGCCGGCAGCGGTGCCGCGCGATCCCGGCCTGGATATGCAATTTCTGGCGGGACGATTTCAGGTGACTGGCGGCAACATTCGAAATATTGCCCTGTCGGCTGCGTTTCTGGCAGCGGACGATAGCGGAGTCGTCAGTATGCAGCATCTGCTTCGCGCCACTCAACGGGAGTACCAAAAAATGGGGAAAGTCGTTTCCGAGACTGACTTCAGAGTACAGTCTATTGACTTGATTACGATTGGGAGAGGTTGATTCTACTTTAGCAGATTAATCTGTAAGCTCGTCATACCCGCCTGGATACCCAAAGGGTACAAGAGCGGCTATCCAGTGCCATGGATGGCGAGCTCAAATTTATCCATGACTGACAAAGTAGAATTAATTTGATATGAACGTTTAGGTAAAGAATAGTCACATATTTTTGAATCTACGTTGGGATAAAAGCACAGAATAGATATTAAAAATATTCAGGGAAGAATATGGCAAGTTAAATTAGATTCAGTTTGCGCAATAATCCATTGGCCGTTTTTATTAAAGTTTAAGGCAATGGATTAAAAAATCACGGTGGCTATGATTCAAAAAATCATAGCCACGGGAGCTTAAGATTATGCCTTATAAAAAATTGATCGAATCTCCGGAAAGGGCGATACCGCGGATGGTTAATGACCAGTCCAGCCCGGATTCCGGCCAGTCATTTCAAAACGGTCTTCATCCCATCCCCCAATTGCAACGGACAATGGGTAACCGCAATATCGCGCAGTTGATTCAAGCCAGGCGGCTTACACCGGAAGGCAAGATTACTGGTCTACAGAGAAAGCTGACCGTTGGCGCCGCAGATGATCAATACGAGCAGGAAGCCGATCGCGTGGCGCACCAAGTGATGAATACACCGGATGCAGCGGTTGCATCTAACTCGATGCAACGCGTCATATCACCCGAAGAAGACAAGGACAAGACGCTGCAAACCAAGCCGCTGGCTGCCGCCATTACCCCATTCGTGCAGCGGGACATGGTGAACAATGAGAAACCGGAAGAAGAAGAGAAGCCCGTCCAGGCCAAGTTTTTAACCGGGACGAGCAGAAAGCCCGTGCAGCGGCAGCCCGAAGAAGATAAAGACAAGATGCTGCAAACCAAGCCGTTGGCTGACACCATTACTCCATTCGTGCAGCGGGACATGGTGAACAATGAGAAACCGGAAGAAGAGAAGCCCGTCCAGGCCAAATTTTTAACCGGGACGAGTAGAAAGCCCTTGCAGCGGCAGCCCGAAGAAGATAAGAACAAGATGCTGCAAACCAGGCCCATAGCCACCTCTATCGCCCCGTTCGTACAGCGGGAGATGGAAAACAATGAAGAGTGGAAAGAAAAAGAAATGCCTGTTCAGGCAAGGTTCTTGGCTCGAACGAATCAAGGACCCTTACAGCGACAAGACGAAACAGACGAGCAAGAATTCAAACCGGTTCAGCCCAAATCTTCTGGCTTAATGTCCGGAAGCTTCGAGGCGCGAGACGATGTCGAAACCAAGGTGAGTCAAAGCAAAGGGCATGGTTCGCCGTTGCCAGACTCAGTGCGCGCCTATATGGAGCCGCGGTTTGGCGTGGACTTCAGTCACATACGCGTTCATACCGGAAGCGACGCTATCCAGATGAACCGCGATGTGGGCGCCAAAGCATTCACCCATGGTTATGACATTTACTATGGCGCCGATCACAGTCCTGCCAATTTAGAACTGACCGCACACGAGCTCACCCATGTTGTTCAGCAGACAGGATGCCGGCCATTGCATATTCATCCCAAACGACTGGACCAGCTGGCAACATCAGGTTCTGAGCGTTCAATGCAGCGAATCTGTTCGGCATGCAGTGCAGACAAGGAAAAAAAAGAGTCAGATCTCAGGACTTTTTCTCTACAACGTACTATTGGAGATGGGCATGATTTTTTACCCGCCAGTCGATTTACAGGGAATGCAACGCTGGAAGGGGTGTTTGATAACGAAAGAGTTTTACAAAGTGGAAGTACAGGAGCCCCGGTAACTTTGGTCCAGCAGGCGCTTATTGCCTTAGGTTATGCCCTCCCGCGTTTTGGGGCGGATGGTGAGTTTGGAGATGAAACGAAAAGAGCGGTTGTCGCCTTCCAGAGAGATGCCGGTCTTAATCCGGACGGCAGAGTTGGTTTTCGAACAATCGATTTTCTTGACAAAAGAGACAGAGGTGCGGAAGTTGCCCCTCCTGTTCGGCCGGTGGTGGCCAACGCTCCCTTTAATATAGCCAATGCGATTGCCCAGCCGGGCGCTGCACCTTCAAACGCGCTTGGTGCAGGTGTATGGGGATTGACCTTTCCGGAAAATGTACAAGTTACGATAGATGTTTTCGATAATGGGGGTGTCTGGCAACCGGTATTGACCGGTGTAACCGGTAACTATTCATTGCAAACCCGATTGCTTCCGGGCGTAAACGAAGTGACAGGACCTGGTGGGAATACCAATGCGGGAAATTATTGTGCGCAGATCAATGACTTGAACAGTCTAAACGGTGCCAACTGGTATATGCTTTCCGCCGTTCTTGCGCATGAAAGAATTCATGCACGGCAGTTCCGAACAGCGCTCATTCATCCATCGGTAATTACTCCGCTTGAAACCGCCATTGAAGCCATCACAACGCCAGTTACTTTCCTTACGCCGAATGCGGGAGTTGCCGAGCTTTTCATCAGATTGGATCCTGCGTTTAATGCTGCGCTTAATGCCGCTCAGGCCAATTGGCTTGCACAGATACTGGTCCTGGTAGCTGGTGATCATACTCCAGGGGGCAGAACTGATACAGAGGAACATGCAATAGTGGATCCAATGAGAAGAAGAATCTGTCAACATGCAAGGGCTAATGGCTGGCCGGCTTGCCCGCCGCTTTGCCCCTAGTTTTTGCTGATGAAAAAAACACTTCAGATCGTAAAGCTATTGCTCTTACTAATATTAACGATTCAATTAGCCAGTGCGGAAAACCTCAACCAGACCAAATTACAAAAAATGAATGAATCAAATACGAAAATCATAAGTTTTTTCGATGTTAATAAAACCGATCATTTGACTAATGATATGACTGCGTTTTCGGCGGTGTTAACTATCGCCGAAATACAGTCTGTATCAAATGGCGGGATTGATTTCGGACTCAGTCTGCAATATGAAGGAGCCAATAGGATAGAAATTCATAATCCAATATATTTTTTCCAAACTATTCTTTCAGGACGCGACAAGACGCAGCTATTTAATGGCGGAAAACCACCGATTCCTTTGATTAACCGCAAAGGCCCCATAAACGAAGCCACTGATTTTAATTTCAATATCCTAGCGATAAAAAAAAACGGGGATAGCCTGAATATCCATGAACAGATCAATTTACCATCTATTCCTTTTCAAAAAGGAGATGAGCAAAGTTATTATTTACAAATCTCGAAATATTTGAATCAACAAACCAAACAGCTTGAAGATATACCGCAAGGAATATATCACCTGGAAATACTTTTCTCGATCATTGGCGCCGATTCAACCGAGGGCGATCTCCAAAATCGAACCCTAAAAGTCCAGGATATTTCGGTTTCGTTTAGATGAAGAATAAGGGCCCGAGGATGTATTTAGGTATTAACTCCTTCGTTCGATATACTCCCCATGTCCATGCGTTAAGTTTAGTAAATATAACCTTTAGCCGTGTAATAGTCTGTTGACGAATCGATGGGATCAGGCCAGGTTAATTTTAGGTGTTAGACGATCTATTTGATTTCTAATAAATCAATGAAATTAGGAGACTATTTCTCAATAGAATATTGTTATAAGGGCTGACATTTATGACTCAACAGCTTTTACCCGAAACTCTGGAGAAAACTCAGCAGCATGTCGAGAGCCGTGAGGCTAGCCCTGATTCTACACCTTCATTGCAAGGTGAATTTCATCCTGTCGCCCAACTGCAGCGGAAGTTGGGCAACCGGCATGTGGCGCAGTTGATTCAAGCCAGGCGGCTTACACCTGATGGCAAGATTACAGGTCTACAGCGAAAGCTTACCGTCGGCGCCGCAGACGACCAATACGAGCAGGAAGCCGATCGCGTAGCTCGCCAAGTGATCAACATGCCGGATGCCGTGGTCACTGCCTCTGCCTCTGCAGAACGAGCATCTTCAATAACAGAAATTCAGAATCAATCACTACAGACCAGGCCGCTGGCTGCCACAATCATGCCGAATATTCAGCGGCAATTGGGAAAAGAAAACGAAGTAGAAGAAGACAAAGATAGCGAAGAAAAAAAAGATGAAACACTACAGAGAAAGTCCTTCAGTTACGCAGCCGCGCTTTCCATTCAGCGGCAAAAGACCAGAGAGGAAGACGCAGCTGAACCGATCCAGGCCAAATCGGCTGGCTCAATGGCCGATAGCTTCGAAGCTGGAGGCGATGTCGAAACGCAGGTCGGTCTGAGCAAAGGGCGGGGCAGCCCGTTGCCGGATCCGGTACGCGCCTACATGGAACCACGGTTTGGCGTCGACTTCAGCCATGTACGCGTCCACATCGGCAGTGACGCTCTGCAGATGAGTCAAGCCGTCGGAGCCCAAGCATTTACCCATGGTTCCGACATTTACTTTGGCGCTGGCCATGGCCCTGCCAATTTGGAGCTTACAGCACATGAACTCACGCACGTCGTGCAGCAGACGGGCAGTGCTCCGCTGCAGACCCAAAGACGGGGTAGAAACTCCATTGACAATGCCGATTTATGGATAAATCGAGTTAGTGCAGTCTGCGGTGAAGATAAGATAGCTCGAAAAGAGTCAAATCCCAAAAGTGCTAATCCGGCAGGAATGGAGGGAAAGCCAGCCAATATAAATTCGATCGCACCCAAGCAACTTGTTGATGCCGTAAAAACTTCATACCCAAAAGCCAACAAAGAGCATACCCCCCCACCTTCTCTTGACGAAATTCCTTCAAAAAAAGGAGTCCCGGAAACAGCCACGGTAAACGAAAATCTTGAGTCTCCGGCTACTCGTGAAAAAGCCCCTGCTACCCCGGAAGAAGATTCTGCTTATCAGGCTGTTATTGAGCAATTGAAAATAAATTCAAACAACGAAAAAACTCCACTCAAGGAGCCGGAGAAAAAACAGCAGGAAACCAAATTAGCCGCCAATCTGACCCCGGGAGAAATTGATAAGCAAAATGCTTATGGTGCGCATCTTGATCAACTGGAACAGGTACAACCCCCTGAGTTTACTGTGGAAAAGTTCATGGGCGAATTCAAAGGGACTACAGATAAGCTATCTGAAAAACTTCCCGCTAACAAAGATCAACACAATTCCGAGCAAAATACTGTCGAAATGGAAGCAGAAAAGGCGACTGCCAAAGGGGAGCTTGGGTCTCGGAATCAAGCTCTTTCAGGACCATTACGCACTGCTGCGGCAAAAAATGCCTCTGATTTTCAGGGCAATACCAAGCAGGAATCGCAAACTTATGAGTTAAAAGTTGATCCTGCCGGTACTACTCCAACATTAAACAATGCCAAAACGGCGGCCCCTAAGCCGAAAACGGACGATGAAATTTCCTTGGATGACAAGAGCCGCGATCTGGATGCTGCGCTAATGAATCATGATGTGGGCGGCCAGACCATCAATATTGACGAAAGCTCTCTGGCTCTTCCCATTTCAGGCGAAAAGTCATTTGACGAGGCGGGTGAAGCCAAACGTAAAGCGCAGGACGAGATTGCAAAGTCCAAGCCGAGATATCGTCAACAAGAAAAAGGAATAATAAGTAAATCTCAAGAAGATATTCAATCCCTTGTGAATACTGGATTGCAAAGTCAACACAAGTCTCGTGCAAACAGTTTTAATGAAATCCTAGGGGCGCAAAATTCGCATGAAAGTAAAATTGAAGGAAAAAAACGCGCTGTTTTCAATGAATATCAGGCTATCTACGAGGAGACAAAGCAAAATGTCCAAAAGGAACTGGACAAACTGATAGGTATTGAGGAGACATTTCAAAACATAATAAGCGAAGCTGAAAAATACTTTAATAAGTGGGTAAAGAACGATCTGGAGTACATCTATACGCCCGGAATTCTTGATTATAGCGATTGGAAAGATAAACACGAGGAAGAAATCAAAGCAGAACACGAAAAGCAGAAGCGTTTGAGCAGCGATGGAGGCTTTTGGGCTCAACAAAATGCGTATGCAAAGGCTTTGAAGACAGTGCAGGATAGATCTGCAGAGGATCTTTTCAGGCGTGCTAAAGAAGTATTTATCAGCAATGTGACCAGAGACGTCGAAGATAAAATTGCAAAGACGGTAGTGGAGGCGTTGAATGCGGCCAAGAAACACATAATGGATGGCGAGGATCGCATCAATAAGGCATTCGCAGCTCTTACACCGGAAGAGCAAATGGAAATCGAAAGTGTCCGTGTTGCCGTCATGGATAAGTTTAAGACTCTGGAAGAATCGGTAGAAGACCGCCAGCATGAAATCATTAACGATATGGCTCGAACCTACAACCAAAGCGTCGGTAAGCTTCAAGCGACATTCGATGCGATTAAAAAAGATGTTCTGACTGGTTGGTTCGAGAAAGCATGGAATAAACTCAAGGCGATCGTCAATGCCGTCATAGATTTTGCGAAAAGGCTTGCAGAATTGTTGGGTCGTATTGCCGGTTTGGTCGGGCGCATAGTCTCCAGCCCTCGCTATTTCTTCAACAATCTGGTAAATGGAATTAGCCAGGGTTTTTCGGTATTCAGGGAACAAATCGATGAGTTTCTTGCCACTGCATTTTTTGACTGGCTGCGTGGTGCGAGCGGCGTGGCGATTCAGTTCCCCAAAGACTGGGAGCCCAAAGGCATTTTCAGCCTGTTTACGCAACTACTCAATTTAGGTATGGAGACCATTTGGGAGAGAATGGAAGTCGTTTATGACAAGACGACTGCGTATGCCTTTCGGAAGGGCGAGGTTGCCCTGGATAAAGGCCTGGAAATCTTCGGCATCATCAAAAAAGAAGGCTTAGGCGGTCTGTGGGAGCATATACAAGAATCGTTGGGAAATATATTGGATGCCACTTTGAAAATGATCAAAGAGAACATCCTTTATGCTGCCATTAAAAAGGTGATTTTGGAAATCGGAAAACTGCTCGTTCCGGGTGGCGGGTTCATCGCAATTGCCGAGAAGGTAATACGACTGGTGCAGTTTATCGCGGAAGCCAGAAACAAAATCCTGGATCTCATCGAGTCATTCGTTGATTCTTTCGAAATGGCGGTTGACGGAAATGTTTCGGGAATTGTGCAACGTGTTACCGGCGCGCTAACGAAATTCATAACGGTTGCCCTTGATTTTCTGGTCACCTTCTTTGGCTTGGGAGGGCTTAAGGATAAAGTGGAGCGATTCATCGAAAGGATGAGGAAGCCGGTTATCCGAGGTATCGACTGGGTACTTGGCAAGTTCAAGCCTCTTGTGATGAAAGGGATGAAATTGCTGGAGAAAGGGAAAGAAAAAGTGATTGGAACGGGGAAAGCGATCGTGCAAGTCGGCGTGCCTGAGGATCCTAACGAGCGGCTGCGTCTTGGCTTGGATGCCGCCGTGAGAGCTGTCAATGCATTGCGCGCACCTGTTGTTACTACAGCATTGATTAATCCGGTGCTTAAAGTCATCAAATTGCGATACGGTTTCAAGACCCTGCGGCCGGTAGCGAGCGAGGGTCGCTGGTGGGTTGAAGGCGAAATCAACCCGAAGAACCGCAAAGAAACAGAACAAAAAGTCCCCGGCAAAGACCAGACTGAAACAAGCACGGAAACCGGGCCTTCTCCCGCCTCATCTCAAGGAGTCCAGGCAGCCGGCGCCGCTGAACTTGCACGAGCTATCAATGAGCTTGAACGCCTTGAAAATAAGCTCATTAGAGCAATTGAGGAAGGCCAAAAGAAGCCTACCCGTAAAGAACTCGTCGATCTCGACGAGTTAATTTTACAGGCCGCGGAAGCAGCATTAGGCCGAAGGCCATCCCGCAATGAACTAAGCCGCTGGATATCAGCAAACGGCTTGTCAGAACGGGTAAATAACCTTAACGTGGGTAAAGCTCGACTTCAGGAAGCTGAGAACATTGGGGGAGAAGCCGAACATAAAAAAGGTGCAAGGGGGTCCACCAAAGGAACCCATCAGAAAGGACAAAGTACCAAGGGGGCTCAAAAAGAACGTGCACGAGAAAGGCGTCTTGCCGGCATTACGGAAGACCTTAAAGAGGAAAAAGATAATGAATGAATTCAATCTACCTTGGTATGCAGATTTACTTGGCCATTCCCCTGAAGGCAATAATTTCAAACGCTTGCTTGCGATGTTCAAGCTTTCGAGCCGAGAATCCAGAAATGCCGGTATAAGATGGTATGAGAATCAGAAATTTGGCGTTTCCCTGTTAATTCGTCAAGGTAAAATTGACGCCATCCAATTTTATTCTGCCGAGCACCCCGACTTTGATGGATTTTCTGGCTCACTCCCTTTTGGACTAGATTTTAAAATGACCCGTGATAAGGTTCATGCCCAACTTGGAGATCCAGATCATAGCACCTCCCCACGCCAAATAGGCCCAGGTTTGGAACACTCAGGTATTGACCGATACTACACAAAAACTTGCACGGTAGCAGTCTCCTATTCCGCTGCATCCGGACAAGTTGAAGTACTGGGATTCGAGCTCCCGAAGGAGAGCAATGGGGGAATCAATGGGGTTAGACTCGATTGATAACCTGTTAAATTTCCAACGAATCAATGGGAATAGACGGCTTTCTCTCAAAAGAACTTAGATATAAGGGTTTGACATAGATGACTCAACAGCATTTGCACGAATCTCCGGAGAAAAAACAGCGGCTGATCGAGAGTCGCGGGAGAACCTTAACTAATGCTCAGTCATTTCAAGGAGGACTTCACCCGGTCGCCCAATTGCAAGGGACGATGGGCAATCGGAATGTGGCAAAGTTGATTCAAGCCAGGCGGCTTACACCCGAAGGCAAGATTATTGGATTACAGCGAAAGTTGACTGTCGGCGCTCCAAATGACCCATATGAACAGGAAGCCGACCGCGTGGCAAGCCAAGTGCTGAACACACCGGATGCGGTAGCCGTGAACACGATGCAACGCTCCCTGTCACCGAAAGAAGACAAGGACAAGATGCTGCAAACCAGGCTGATACAGCGCGGTGGCCCGCATAAAGCCGGCGATGCGGAGCAAGAGGAAATAGAAGCTCTGATCAACTTTAAAGATGACTGGAGAAATAATTTTTCACATTACGATCAACTCATAACGATTTCAGGGCGCTCTTATAATAAAAATCAGAAAGTAGGCATAAAAGCTGTGAAAAAAGGAGATTCGATCAGCATTACACTGGGTAAACCATACTTTACTGAAAGCGATGAAAAAATACGCTGGCAATGGATAAAGACAGAAGTTATTGATAAACACGTTAAAACAGACAAGTTTGAGGATATTGCCTTTGATCCGACGCATTCCAGAATAAATGAAATAGCCCCTCCCTATGCCGCCGGCCAATATTGTGCTTTGAATTGTCCTGCAACCGCAGCTTCGCTCGATGAGTATTTAAGAACCGGAAAGGTATCGCCGGCCATATGCAATCCTTCCAAGGAAAGAATTAAAGGTTATGGATTTGATATCAGCAAGAATACGTTTTCAAAATCTGTTAGCTGGAAACAGGCCGTAGCGACTATAAAAAAACAGCTTAAAAAACATGGGGATTTTGTGATTGTAGAAGCGACGCGCAGCGAAAAACAAATGAAGGACAATAACGTGGCAAAAACGCACTATTTCGCTGTAGTCAATGTGAAAGGGCGGCTATTCGCGATGGATGCCTTTGGGGGCGGCATCGTGAATGATAACGTTCAGGATTATATCGATAATCGTATTATCGCTACCACTTATCGTATAGTCGATGGAGAATTTAAGGTAAAGGAGGTCATACCTAAATCTTAAATAAAGAGTTGGTTTCTTGGAATCAATGAAGCAACAATGAAGTGTTCCGAGGCCGGTGAGAAAGTTTTAAGTTTGCTGAGGCTTAACCCTAGCGTTTTTGGAGGAAAAAGTGGTTAACAAAATATTATTAATTTTGGTCTTTGTCTGGTCAGGTGTCCAATCGGCATCGGCGGAAGCGGAAAAACGAATTCAGTTTGCCAAAGGAAAAATTTCGGCGGTAGTCGAAGGAGAGACCGGTACTTACGGAGTTGCCTACACGTTGCGGGCAAATGCCGGGCAGAGAGTGATTCTTACTCTTTCACCGGAAGATAAAGTCGGAATCAAGGTTGAAAAAGATGGATCATTCGGAAATGAAGTGTTGCTTCGAGAAGAGCACGGCGGAACTTTCGAAGTCTTTTTGGATGAAAGCGCCGATATTTCGATTTTTCTTGGTTCAACTATCGGAAAATCGATGCCATACAGCTTAACTGTAAAAATACCGAAAACGGAAATAACAGACATTTAATTCTACTATGTCAGATTAATGCAGGCTTAAAAGGGTGTTCATCTCGCTTAATTACACTTAAAAATAAAATTTAGATCAGACATTGACTTATCTCCTTGATTTCCAGAGAATCAATGAAAATAGAAGTCTGTTTCTCAAGTAAATATTGATATAAGGCTGACATTAATGAATCAAAAGCTTGTTACCGATTCACCGGAGAAAACGCAGCGGCATGTCGAGAGTCGTGAGACTAATCCTGATTCAGCCCAGTCATTTCAATCCGGAGTCCATCCTGTCGCCCAACTGCAGCGGACCTTAGGCAACCGGAATGTGGCAAAGTTGATTCAAGCCAAGCGGCTTACGGCAGGGGGCAAGATTATTGGTCTTCAGCGAAAGCTGACCGTCGGCGCCGCAGACGACCGATACGAGCAGGAAGCCGATCGGGTGGCACGCCAAGTGATGAACACATCGGATGCAATGGCCACAGCCTCTGCAGAACGAGCATCTTCATATGAAGGAACTCGGAATCAGACACTGCAGGCCAAGCTGCTGGCTGCCGCAATCACACCGGTCGCACAGCGGCAAAAGGAAAAAGAAAACAAGGAAGACAAAGACAGAGAGGAGGAGGAAGAAAAAGAGCCGATCCAGACTAAATCGGCCGGCGCATTGAGTGAGAGCTTTGATGCAGGGGGCGATGTCGAAACGCAGCTCGGCCTGAGCAAAGGTCGCGGCAGTCCCTTGCCGGACCCTATACGCGCCTATATGGAGCCTCGTTTCGGCGTGGACTTCAGCCATGTCCACGTCCATACCGGCAGCGAAGCTCTGCAGATGAATCAAGCCGTTGGCGCCCAGGCCTTCACCCACGGTTCCGACATTTATTTTGGCGCCGGCCACAGCCCCGCCAATTTGGAACTCACCGCGCACGAATTGACGCATGTTATCCAGCAGACGGGCAGCCCGCCGCTCCAGAAGAAAGAACGGGAAAGGGGGAAAGCGCCGCCTATTCCTGATCCTTCCATTCAACGGATTTGCGCAGCCTGTGCCGTAGGCGAGAGAGAAGAAAAGGAGGTAGGGCCCATTGAGATTCAACGAAAACCAGTTCTTGGTATTGCAGGATATCCAACAGAAGCAGAACCTGCCATAGCTAAAGCGGAGTCTGGTCGACTCCAGGCAAGCTCTGATTTTCAACAAAAACTCTATCAATCAAAAGGAAGTGGAACCCCCTTGCCCAAGGAAACACTTTCTTCCTACGAACCCGCCTTTGGAGCGGATTTCAGTAAAGTTATTATCCATACAGGAACGGATGCTGTAGCAATGAACAAGGAAATAGGCGCTCGGGCATTTACCCATGGTTCGGATATTTACTTTAATGAAGGGATGTATGATCCCACATCGAGTTCGGGAAAACAATTGCTGGCGCATGAGTTGACTCATACCGTGCAGCAGGGAGCGAGCACTCTCCAAACTAATAAACAAACGGGAGGCCCTGGTAGCGACTATTCAAAGGCTAACGCTCCCAATATCCAGGCTGACTGGTCTAACGTCGGCATTCCTTTTACAAATTATGAGTTTGATCCCAGCATTGAAGGGGTTAAAAATGCGGCAAATATTGCTAAAGACGTTGTAACCGACTTTGGCGAAACTCAAGGTTGGATGATACTGCGGGAGTTTGCACCGGCGGTTGTGCCGATCGTGCAGAAGGGGCCGGAAGGCATCTTTGACTGGCTTAAGGAGAGCGCGGGTACTGCTGTCGAGGGCGTTTTTGACTCGCTTATGTCTCCGGTACGGGCCGTCAGCGGAGTTGGGCAGCAGCTTTTCGCACAGTTTGCGCCCATGCTCGCTTCCATACAGGAAGCGGGGGTAAAAATAGAGCAAAACGATTGCACACCACTGCGCGAAGCGGCCGAAAAAATTGAAACTACCGCCGGTCAGCTTATTACGCCAATCGTCGAAAAGTTGCAGCCGGTCGTCGCCGGCGTTAAGGATTTTCTGAGCAGTCTTTGGGAGAAAATCGGCGCACCCATCTGGGATTGGATTAAAGATTATGCTTCGGCGAAATGGGCCGAAATCATGATGATCGTCGATCAGATCCAGGCAGCAGCCAAATGGATTTGGGACAATACCGAATGGGTTCGGTCGATAGCCGACCAGGCCTGGACGTGGTTCAAGAATAAACTTGGGATTGGCGAAGGCGTAGAAGGACAGGATGGGATATTGCAATGGGTGCAGCAGAAGCTGGAAGCCGCTTGGAATGTTCTGAAGGCCAAATTGGAACCTTTCAAACGGGAGTTGACTGCCGTTGGAACTGCGGTCGGTGAGGTAGCGCTTGCCCTTTCGCCTGCGGGGCCGGTGCTGGCGATTGGCAATGCGGTTGCAGGTGCCGCGCAAGGATTGCGCTGGATTTACACCAACTGGGGCAAGGGCGATATGGTCGTCCAGGCTCGTGTTTATCTCGAAAAAATACTGATTCCTTCCCTGCAGGGCGCTGCAAATCGGCTGGGCGCCGCGATTGTTCGCATGGCCGATTCAATTACCGGGGCATTAGTCAATTTTGCCGCGGGGCTGGTGCGCGCGGTCGGTTCGCTCGGAGACTCGTTACTTGGCGTTGCGGTATCCGCCGTCCAGTGGATTACGGATCAGGTTACCTCGCTCGCCGATTGGGCGCAGCTGCAGTTGGGACAATTATCGCAATGGATGACAAGTGCTCTGGACAAGTTCCAACTATTCCTGCAGCAAATGCTCGCTTTCTTCGAGAAAGTCGGAAACGTTGTGCTGGATATTTGGGGCCTGCCTGTTCTGCTGGGCGAACAGGTTTGGAATTGGGTGCCGGCCTGTATCCGCGATCCGATTGTCGATTTTCTGGGGCCGATAATTCTCCGGCAGATCGAGATTTTCCAGGAACTGGTCAAGGACAATGATGCCTGGCAGAAAACAAAGACCGAGGTAGGCAAGATCATCCGCCTCGTCTTTACTGATCATGACCTGATGGGCGCCATCAAGGCCACATTCTATCTGATATTGCAGGTGTTCAATCTCCCCCCCGATCTGTTGACGACCGTAGCGCAAAAGGCATTGAGCGCGTGGGACATCGTCATCAAGAAACCTCTCGATTTCATAAAAAATACGGTTCGCGCACTCGGCCACGGATTCAAGCTTCTCTGGGCCAACATCGGGGCTCATCTCGAATACGGCGTTCAAGGTTGGTTATTCGGCGAACTCAAGGAAAAGAACATCAGTCCTCCGGAGAAATGGACTGACCTGAAATCCGTGTTCTTTTTCGTATTGGATGTGCTTGGGTTAAACGTCGACCATATATTCGAGTTGCTTAA
>CAZMRW010000011.1:0-68276 GCA_964568805.1 uncultured Methylococcaceae bacterium
CAACAGGTTAGGTCGGTGTTAATTCCCTGTTAATTTAACAAAGTAGAATTAAGAACTGAAGGAAAGTGATAAGGTACGCTATTTCACTTGAAAAGTCTTCATCCCGTGTTGCTGATGTTTCGATAGCGTCCTTTCTTTCATTGCAAATTGGATTTGACCTACATGATGTTAATGACCGCTCGATAATTAGAGCCCTTCAAACTGACATAAAACTTATTTTAGGTGCGCCAAAAAATATGATGATGCTCCTGAACTCGAAAATTATGTGAAGTAATTTGCCCCGCAGTTCAGATTATTCGTGACTTGGCATGATCGACTGCACATAATTCGCTACTATACATAATGTCTATTATGCAAAGCTTTGCATAACGGCCAAAAGCGGTCGTTTACATTAACAATAAGTAAATTGCGGTATGTCTGCTAAAGTATGCCCAAAAAGACGATAAGCATTATTACGTGGTAATCGCGACCAGGTTTTCGATAGCATTATATAAATCGACATCGGTCTCTGGTGTGCGAATAGAAATGATAAGCGCGTAACGCGCAGTTTTGTCATAACGCTCCAGTTTCTTGCTGGTTTTCCACCAACCTGCTATCGGATAGACGGCAATAATTCCGCGTTCAGCTAAGTCCGCAGCGGTTCCAGTCCAGGTATCCGAATGCAGCGAACCCAGATGACGTAAATTCGGGCCAAGTCGCCAATCTGGATCGGAACCGCCACCTGCATAGCTGCCCTCTTCTTCGTTGCGGACCCGTTGATTGATACGAGCGCGAAAATTATCGGGCTTTTCCAAAGGCCGTTTCACATCGAAACGTAAACCATGAGATTCATAACGATAGCGTCCGCCTGCGCCCCGCTCGACAATACCTGGGCTAGGTTCGATAAAATAAGAAAGCGTCACGCGCATCTCAACTGGGGTTGCTCCCAAATTCATTAAGGCTTCTTGAGGCCAAGGTAGGGAATGGAGATGCATTTCACGCAATTTTGGTTCCCCCTTATTTTCTTCTCGTACAAACGGCTGAAGTTCGTCTTGGACGATTAGGGTTAACGAATTGGACGCACTCCATAAGGCGCGTTCGAGATTGGGGACTCCAAATCCGCAATGGCGAATCAAGCGTTGATAATCTCCGCTTCGTTCACGTACGTCTAGAAAATCAGCCTTCATTTGCTCGGTCCATTCCGCTGAATGAACAATCAGCGCCCTCACCGTTTCCGGCCAAAGATTAGGATACTGGGCCATGAGTTGCGCGGCCATGCGTGAACACAAGGCTGTGGCGGCGCTGGTTGCGTTAGTAGTAGTCAGTAAGCGATCAGTGAGTTCGTGATGCGTTGTCAGCAAGTTCAGGCTGTGCATAGTTACCGGTCCTAAGGTATCTTTTGCCACATTTCCGCCTTCAAAAACCACGTCCGGTTTTAATGGCCAATGTTTTTGCCAAGTTACGGATGTTGTGCTGAAAGGGCTTAAGCCGCCAGAAGGTGCAATGGCTGAATATCCATCGGTATTCGCTTCAGTAATATCTGTTTTTTTAGTGTAAGCTCCGACTGTAAGAATGTTCCAAGCTTGCCCTGGATCGTGAATGCTGTCAGTACTGTTGCTGGATGGATAGCTGCCCCAAGCATTGATATCGTCAATATTGCCACCGGACACGATAATCAAACGAGGTGTAAGCCCTTCACCACCAACATCGCAAGCTAAACGATCTAGCGTTGCCGACCACGCGGAAGGTTTTCCACGATCTCGGTTGTCCTTGGCAGTGATTGCCATACTAAAAATCCGTTGACGATGCGGTGCTGAGACTTCCGGTCGAGCAACTGCCTCCAGTGTCAGATTGCCGTGATGGCGACCGATATTTCCACCGTTGTGAGGTAAAATTTTCACAGATTCAAGGCGGTGTGTCAGTACGACTGGATCAGAGCTTGCCAAGCTGTGGATTAGGTCACCCCAGATAGCTAAACCGGCCATTTCCGTGCCATGGCCGTTTTGATCAGCGACGTCCCAGGCAGGTTCATTTGTATGTAGATCGTCGACATTCAAACTTTCTGCAAGTAAAGGATGCCCTGCATTAACGCCGGTATCGAGTATGCAGACATGGGGTGCATTTTCCAAAGGCCATTGTGTCCGTTCGAGCAATTCATCGACCCACTCCCGTTGCTCTGTTGGGTTCAATGAGTCGAAAAATTCAGCGGTTTCTTTTGCACGTTTGAGTTCAGCGACGCTGTTGAGTAGCATCATGGACTGTTGAATCTGCTCTTGTGTGCCATACATGAGTAGTACGCTGCGTTCGGGAAAATGCAGCTCGTCGGCAGAAAGTCCAAAGCCGATTTGCCCTGCAACAGAGCGAAAACGATGGATGGTTGACATCCTGTCATTAAAAATAGGTAGCCATACTTCCCACCAAATTGGTTCCTGTTCCGTAGCAGGTAACGCCGAGGGATCGTCTGTCCATAACTCGTTGAAAGCGGCGCTGCGGATTTCACTGATGGTATTTATCAGTGCTTTATTGTCTAGTGCCTGCCCCTTGTTGCCTTTACGTTCCTCAATGTATTCCTGAACTTTTCGTTCGAATACATCCAGCTTGCCATCTGGCACAAATACAGTGGCATAGGTGTAGTGTTCATCGTGCCGGACATTCAATAGTTCGATTCCAGCGCGGGCATCAGAGAGGCTTTGTATAGACAACTCCACATCAGGTAGACTTGAGAATTGGAGTTGCAACCCAAGGCCGGATGTTATTCCTGCTTGCTGTTGTTGATGTTTGGCTTCATTGGCGATAGATTTAAGGCTGGATAGCTGACCAAGCAATGTCTGTCCATGAGTGGCCCGATCCAATTCGGGGAGTTTTTTGTTTCCGCCCCCTTTTGTTATCGGGGTGTAAGGCTCAGTTTGTGAGGTATTGGAAAGAACAAAATGATAACGGCGGGAGGTTCGACTTTCATCCATAAGGTCACTAGAGAATTAAGTTTCAGGTGTAAAAATCTTGCGTTGCTTCATGATTTGCCTCTCTCTCAACATTTTTTTCAAGTCAGCAGAAGTCAGGGTGTTCCTGTCATGGATAACCGCATCCTTAATCGCATCTTGAACTGCGCGAGTCAACTCAGCATGACTCAAGCCTTCGGCGATTTCGGCTAGGCTGGCCCATATTGGTTTAACGATTCTGAAACCGGACAGCTTGAATTTCAAAACCTCAATGATCTGCGTACGGTTTGGCAAACCGTATTCGATTACATCGTCAAAACGCCGGAACAATGCATAATCGAGTGCTTGTGGGTGGTTCGTGGCGGCAATAATGACGCTGTGGGACTCGTCTCGTTCAAGCATTTGCAGGAAACTATTGAGAACTCGGCGAATTTCGCCTACATCGTTAACAAAGCCGCGCTGCGCACCGATAGCGTCAAATTCATCGAAGAAATAAACGCCGCGCACAGAGGCGATGCTATCGAAGACCTGCCGTAGCTTGGCGGCGGTTTCGCCCATGAATTTGGTGATCAGCGCATCCAGTCGAACCACAAACAACGGAATGCCCAATTCTCCGGCTAGCACCGAGGCGGTCAGTGTCTTGCCTGTGCCAGGTGGACCGACCAAGAGAATTTTGCGTCGAGGTGATAGTCCGTGAGCTTGAATTTTGGCAAAATTCCGTTGCTCCTTGATAAGGCGTTGCAAATGTTCCTCAGTGGTCGTGTCCAACACAATTTCAGCCAAACGAGCCTTCGGATAAGAAGCATCTAGCAGAGTGGTCATTTCTCCGCGCGGCTGTATTATTGGTGTTGGCCGTTTTCCGATGGAAACTGGAGAAGATTGTACCTTGCCGGCATCAATCATCGAACGCAATTCTTCTGCCAGCTTGCCATGACCTAACTTGGCCTCATGTGCCGCCAATTGCATTGCGACAGCGTAAAAATGACCATCATCACCGTCGAAATGTGATTTGAGCAAGGCTTTGAGTTGGTCAGCGCTGGCCATGATTGTAAGGTGACTCTGTATTTAGGAAAAAGTGAAAGGTATATCAGGATACTCTATAAAATAAAAAAAATCATAGAATTCATCAATGGCTTGAAATATCAATGTAGATGTCAATCTTGTCGAGTGGGTTGATATGGGAACCTCTTTTAATTCAATTTTAGAAAATTGGTACTTATAAATTTCAATAACTTAGATTCGTCAATATTATGAAAAAAGCAATTTTTAGAGGTTCCCATATGTTGATGTAAAAAGTGAAGCTATACCAAAAGACAACTTGCCTCACTTAGTTTGTGTTTCATCTCCGCAATTTCAAACCGGAGCTCCGCCATGAGACCATTATCACAATTCAAAAATACACATCCGAATGACTGGAATGGGTCGACTACTGTCTTCCCCGGTCTTGCGTCAATCTGCAACACTCTTTTCTGCAATTCTTTCGCCATCCAGAAATAATAAATAGTGATTGGCCTCCATTTTGTGCCATTGTTCATTACGGGTCAGCGGCAGAGTGGCGATGATAGTAACCACATCATTCGGTGTGGTTTGTTTTTGAAAATCGATACTGATGTCTTCATCAATCAGACTCGCCTGTCCGAAAGGCGCCCTACGCGTGATCCAGTGCAGAGTGTTGCGGCAATAAGCAAACAAGTAGCTGCCATCGGAAAGCAGAATGTTGGCAATACCGAGCGTCTGCAATTGCAAACACAAATCGCCCAGATGACCAAACATGGCGTTCATGTCGTCGGGTTTGGCCGGATATCTGCGATCCAGTTCATTGAGCAGCCAGCAAAATGCCGCTTCACTGTCGGTGTCGCCGACCGGTTGATGCTTGCCCTTTTGCAGCAAGACCTGGTAATCGCTTAACTGGCCGTTATGAGCGAAAGTCCAATACCTGCCCCATTGCTCACGTGTAAACGGATGGGTATTTTCCAAAGCCACTTTGCCGCGATTGGCTTGCCTGATATGGCCGATGACCGCGCGGCTGTGTATCGGGTAGTCTTGCACTAGTTTGGCAATCGGCGAATCATAACAGGGCAGGGGGTCCTTGAAGGTGCGATAACCCTTGTCCTCATAAAAAGTGATGCCCCAGCCATCACGATGCGGCCCTGTGCGTCCGCCGCGTTGCATTAATCCCGTGAAACTGAAACAAATGTCGGTAGGTACATTTGCACTCATACCCAATAATTCACACATAGCCGTCCGGAAGTTATTTTTTATAGTAATAAGTTTTTCTTGGTGGATGTTGATAATACAAACAGAGACTATTCCTGAATAGACTCGGTTTAATGAGTCAAGTGTATACTATTCAAACTGACACGCGACTTTAATGTTTAATCCGTATAAAATTTAAATTTTCAGTGGTCCATCAGAAATTAACGTGAAAAAAATCCCCATCGGCATCAGCAGTTGTTTGCTTGGCCAGCCAGTCCGCTTCGACGGTAGCCATAAGCATGATTCCTATATTACCGGCACGCTGGGCGAATATTTCGAATTCCACCCTTTTTGTCCGGAGGTTGAAATCGGTCTCGGCGTTCCAAGGCCGACGGTTCATCTGGTTAAATTCGATAAAGAGATACGCTGCGTCGGCGTCAAGGATCCCGAAATGGATGTGACCGACCGTTTACGCAACCGGGCGGTTCAGTTAAAAGACAACCATGCCGATTTATGCGGGTATATTTTGAAAAAAGATTCCCCCAGTTGCGGCATGGAACGTGTCAAGGTTTATGCCGGAAATCAGCCACGGCGAGAAGGCGTCGGGATTTATGCCGGAGAAATGATGAGGCATAATCCGTTGTTGCCGGTTGAAGAGGAAGGCCGGCTTGGCGATCCGGGATTGCGCGAGAATTTTATTCAGCGCGTTTATGTGCTTTATCGCTGGAAAGGGTTGCTGGCGGAAGGCATAACGATCAAAAGCCTGACGCAATTTCATGCCCGTCACAAGCTTATCATCATGAGCCACGGCGATTATCGCGAACTCGGGCAAATGCTGGCCGGCGTCTCCAAAGACACGCTGAAAGAGGTGGCTGATCACTACATCGTCAAATTGATGGCGATTTTGAAAAAGATTGTGAGCCGCAGCAATCATGTCAATGTGCTGCAGCATATTCAGGGCTATTTGAGAAAAGAGTTAACGGCTGACGATAAAGCCGAACTGGCCGAACTGATTGAGCGTTATCGCCGGGGCGAAGTGCCGCTGATCGTGCCGTTGACCTTGCTCAAGCATCATTTTCGCAAGGCGCCCGATCCCTATATTGAGGAATCCTATTATATGTCGCCTTATCCTCAAGAACTGCAACTCATAAACCAGTTGTAATCATGGCTAAAATCCTGATTGTCGGTTGCGGCGATATCGGCACGCGTCTGGCCCATGTCCTGACGGATACGGGTCATCGGGTGACGGGGCTTAAGAGGCAGCCGCCGGCTGGCGACAGCAGGATCGAATACGTTAAAGCCGATATCGGCGTAGCCTCCGATTTGTCGGGATTGTCTACGGATTTCGATCAGCTGTTCTTTATCGTTTCTGGAGATGGGCGCAGCGAACAAAGCTATCGTACCATTTACGAAAAGGGTCTGAACAATCTGCTGGCGAAATTTGGCGGTCAACCCTGGATATTTGTCTCGTCGACCAGCGTGTACTGGCAATCGCATGGCGAGTGGGTCGATGAAAAGTCTCCGGCGCAACCTGTCAATATCAACAGCAGGCTCATCCGACAAGCCGAGGAAACGCTGATCGGCTTGAATCCCGCCAATATCGTCGTGCGCTTTTCCGGTATTTACGGCCCGGGGCGCGAGTATCTACTGAGGATGGCGGCACAGACGCCTGCCATACAGAAAACGCCGCCTTATTATACCAACCGGATTCATCAGCAGGATTGCGTCGGCGTATTGTCGTATTTAATGGAGCAACGGCTGCAAGGCGCCGCCCTGGAGCAATGCTATCTGGCCAGTGACGACGATCCGGCGCCGATGTGGGACGTCGTGTCATGGCTGGCCCAACGACTACATTGCCCGCCCCCCGTGATTAAACAGGTTGACGAGGATGCGGTCATGAACAAGCGCTGCAGCAATGCAAGATTGAAAGCATTGGGCTATCGGTTTCAGTATCCGAGTTATAAAGAGGGTTATGGAGAGATGGTGAAGCAGGCGCAAGGTTAAGGACGAAAGGCACAAGGTGCATGGTGTGCACTAGTAGTTCGCCAGTGCCATTTTGACGGGAAACGCAATCGTGTAGGTGCGGATTTATCCGCGCTGTGCGAATGAATTCGCACCTACATCTGACCGTCATTACATGCTTGGCGGACTACTAGTGTTTGATTCGTTTATACACCGCATCGGTTCCTTCGCCAGTCTCACGCAGGAAGAGGCGATCCCCTTGAAGCCGAAGGATAGCAAACGTGAAACTCATGGCTTCTTCTGTCGGATGCCGGATGTAGAGCGTACAGTTTTCAATCTGCCATGTTCCTTGGGATATCTCGGGCCTTTGATGGAGCCATGAATTAAATTCCCGTTTTGATCCCGAATACTCAAAAGACATCTCTTCAAAGAATCCTCCGGACACATGTTCCCATGCTCCCAGCAGCGATTGCTCGGTTATGGGGCAATGCGGGCCGGCTTTTGAGGCGTTCGATTGCCTTATGGCGAGCTCATCGATTCGTTTTTCATAGGACTCGACAAGGCAGGGTTTTGACGTGCATTTATTTCTAATGTTTCGAAGCCATTGTTGCTGCAGTTTTTTAATTTCTTCCGGCTTTGGGGATTCCGATGCCGCCGCTTGATATGATTGCGCGAGTTTTTCATCGAGACTCGACAAGGTTTTGTCGGCACAAATCAATTTTTCCTGAACCGTTCCGGCTTTCGCGCAAGCAAAGCTTGCCGCATTAGCCGCAATCGAAAGAGCTGCTGTTAGTAGAAACAAAAGAGGGAGAAATCGCGTCATGCAATAGAGAACCGATAAATTATAATCAAGCATTTAGGGTCAATAGCGTAGCTTATTGTGTCGCATTTTCAAGCACTCGAACTTTTTAGTATCCGGGCGAGGTCAACTATAATTTAACCGTTAACGGAAACATGCTCTTAAGCAACAGACTTCAGGAATTCAGGATGACTGATTTATCTTCAATTCGCGGCATTCTCTTCGATCTCGACGGCGTCCTGTATGTCGGCTCGAATGTCATCGAAGGTGCCATAGAGGCGGTAAGCGGCATCAAACAACGCGGCTATGACTGCCGTTTTGTGACCAACACCAGCACCTTATCCGGCGATTCTCTGCACAAAAAACTGGCAGGTTTGGGCTTTGACATCGCCGAACATGAAATCATCAGCGCCACCCGCGCCGCCCTGATTTACCTGAAACAGTTAGATGATCCGGTCTGCCATTTAGTGCTGGCCGAGGATGTCAAACGGGATTTCCGGCATTTCCGGCAGTCGGACAGCAAAGCCGATGTCGTGATCATCGGCGATATCGGCAACGCCTGGTCCTACCCGTTACTCAATAACGTTTTCAACCTGCTGATCAGCGGCGCGCAGTTGATTGCCATCCACAAAAACCGCTTCTGGCAAACCGAACACGGACTGCAGATGGATATCGGCGCCTTCGTCAGCGCCCTGGAATACGCAAGCGGGAAACCGGCGACGATCATCGGCAAACCGTCGATTGATTTTTTTCAGTCTGCCCTGACCGAACTGGACTTGCCGCCGGAACAGGTTGCCATGGTCGGCGACGACATAGACTCCGATATCGGCGGCGGTCAGCGCGCAGGCCTGACCGGTATTCTGGTCAAAACCGGCAAATACCGGCAGGCCTATGCGGACAGCAGCCCGATCATTCCGGACCTGGTCATCCCGTCGATTGCCGAACTGCCGGGGCTGCTCCCGGCTTGAAGACAGTTCTCAGGTTCAGGGCAGGGCGCAAATTCCAGCCCGCCAATTTTATTGCTGATCCTGCGCCTGCCTTAAATCTTCCATGTCGATTTTTTCATTTGAAGCAGGTAGTCCTATTGAAGCTATGCGGAATCCGGGGCAATCGTGTCTCCGATAATCCCTACTTGTTATACAATGAACTGCTGACAATGAGCATCCTGAGAACTGGATTATGTTAAAAAAAATCATCGCCAAAATCGCCGATATTGTTTTAGGACTATTGGTGACTATCTATATCGTGCTGGAAGAGCTGGTTTGGGACAATATTGCCGAGCCGATTTACGCTTTTATTCACGGACTCAAAATTTTACAAAATGCCAAAGAGTTTATTGAAAGGCTCAATCGCCATATTTTACTGGTGCTTTTTTTAGCTTTATTCACTCAGGTGGAATTGCTGGGCATTTTCGCCCTGAAACTCATAGGCACAGGCAAGGTGATCGCCGGCACGTCACTGTATGCAGGAAAAATTCCGGTCGCCGCATTTACGTTCTGGCTCTTTCGCGTATCGAAAGAAAAACTCATGACCTTTGTCTGGTTTAAACAGGCTTACGATTTACTAATATCAATCATTGAAAAGATTAAATCGAGCTCCATTCACCAAAGAATCGCGGCAAGACTTAAATCGGTGAAGGAATGGCTTAAAATTCGGCTGCCCGGACCCAGGCTCTATATCAAAAAGATGATGGAAACGCTGAAAAACTCAAAAGCTTTCGATAAAATCCAATAGACGATTTTGAATGCTCGAAATCAGCTTCCCGCCATCGATTGCCGAGTCACTTGAGCTTTAGCTGGTTTCAAGGCAGTGCATAGGCAGAGGTACGAAGGCTATCAAACATGAACTAATTCTAGGAATAAACCATCGGGCGTATCTCGATCGAATCTTCTAGGAAGGAAAATATTCATGGTCTCTTTTAGCATGTATGGCTACTTGCTATCCATGTTGTTTGGTAATCATTCGTTGTGTTCAAAACCGTTCAACATATTCAAAGCCTCAGAGGCTAAATCGTCTCTGCAAGCTTCTACCGCAATCTGTTGGAATGCTAAAAGGGCGAATAAACCTGAAACCTTTATGACCTCAACAATTTCTTCCTGCGAGAAGTTTGGTTCTATGTAAGAGCCAGACGTTCTACGAGAGGCTTGTAGAATCCCGCCATGTGTGTAGCTATTCATAGATTTCCATGCATTCTTTTTTAAGCCACTAAGTATGCCATCATTAAATCCATTCAAAGATTCAACTTCATCAATTATCTTATTGAACTTTTTATCAAGGCGATCAGAAATAAATTTCTCAATTTCATTGTCTGTTGCGCAATGGCGCAACCATGCGCCACGTATGAATGTCTCAAACAACGGTCTAACTAAAGCAAAAGCAGAACCATTAATACGAGAACGAAGAAGAGTTGCAATCCCAATGTGATGTTCAATAACCAAGTCATAGCATGAGACGGCAAGAAGCACTCGGTTTTGGCGAGAAATCTCAAGATCATCGAGATTCCTTGCTATCCAGTCATGTAGATCAAAGGCCTTTATAATTAATACTTCGCTCATTTTGGTTACAAGTTGTTATCTGGGTTTGGATAACCTATGGGTTTCATTATCAGTTGACAAGCCATGTAGCACGTGAGGATGTGGTGAGTTCTGCGAACCGCATCAATCGCGAACGATGCACTTTCTAACGTCATCATTCTTAAGCTCTGCCTGGTTAATCAACTTTACGATATAGATACCCATACTATTAGTTATGCAAGATAACATCTAAGAAAATCTTATGATGATTATGTCTGCCACAAAAGGCCAGGCTACCTATTTTGCTCCATTTGCGGAGCATCATCGCCTTTGTAAATAATTTGCCCGTTTTCCCAAAACACAGCATATTGGCCAAGACGCCGTTTTTTTTCCAGCGCATTAGTGACCGCTGCTTTTAACGAAGCAAGCACGACTTTGCTGTGTTCCGAAGGTTGTTTTTTTACTGTGTTCATAATCCCGCTTCCTTGAGCAAATGTTGATAAAAAGTATCGTGGATCACAGTTCGTTTCTTGTTTTGCTGTTCAAAAATCAAAATAGGTTCATCGCCGATATTCATAAAGCATAAACAACTGTCTGCAGACCAACTAAATTCAGTAAACAGATTATGCAAGCTGCGAGCGAATCGACGTTCGATGGCCATTTTTGGAATATCATGACCGCCATGTTCGACTCGTTCTGCAACACGAGCTACTGAAACCTCGATGGCAGGCAAGGCAAGATAGATCAATTCTATTCTCCAGCCAAAATGATGTAAACGATCAATCAGTTTTAAATAGGATCGTCCAGCCAATGTTGTTTCAAAAGCAAAATCCTTATGCTTTTCAATACAGGTTTCAATTTCGTGCAAAAAAATTCGGCTAGCTGCGATAAGCTCTCGCTCCGGAGCCAATGGCGATAAACCTGCTGCTATTAAATCAGCATTGATATAGTTGAAACAATTAACAACTCGGGGCAAATATTCAAGCGCAAAGGTAGTTTTTCCTGCGCCATTTGGGCCAGCTATTATCCAGCAGGTAGGCATGATTTTGTCTCCTTTCGCCACGGTTGATTTTATGTAAAGTCACGTAGAGTACTCATCGCGTAACATTTTCAAAACGTTATTATGAAATTAAGCTTCAGAAAGTTACGCAGTGCGTACCCTACCTCGTTACGGATATCGCTATTTAGCCTTTAGCTTTTCCGCAATCAATCCAATCAATTGTTCCGCCAGCCGTTTCTTGTCGGTCATCGCCAGTATTTTTTTGCCATCTTTCCAGAAAACCTCCAGGGCGTTCTGCTCGCTATCGAAGCCGCCCTGTTCGCGTCCGACCCAGTTGGCGGCAATCATGTCGAGGTTTTTGCGGGTTAGTTTGTTCAGCGCATAGGCTTCAAGAGCGGTGGTTTCGGCGGCGAAGCCGACGGTAAAGGGGCGCTGAGGAAGGGCTGCGACTGCGGCCAGGATGTCCCGGGTTTTGTGCAAAACCAGCATAGTTTCTTCACCCTGTTTCTTGATTTTATCGGGCTGCATCACGGCCGGCGTGTAATCGGCGACCGCCGCCGCACCGATATAGATGTCCGAGTTGTCGACTCTGGCGATCACCGCATCGTACATTTCAGCCGCCGTTTCGATGCGCACACTTTCAACGTTGGCGGGTGGCGGCAATTGCACGGGGCCTGACACCAGCGTGACCGATGCGCCTGCATTCCGTGCCGCCTCGGCCAGTGCGTAACCCATTTTTCCCGAGCTGCGGTTGGTGATATAGCGCACCGGGTCCAGCGGCTCGCGTGTGGGACCGGCGCTGATGAGCACCTTCAGCCCTTGCAGGCATTGCGCTGCCGGTTCGGTAAACAGCGCGGCGCAAATCTCCGAAGGTTCCAACATCCGGCCGAATCCGGTTTCGCCGCAGGCCTGCTCGCCACATCCGGGACCTATGACCTGAACGCCATGACGGCGCAGTGTTTGCATGTTTTCCTGAGTGACCGGCTTGCTCCACATCGCCTGGTTCATCGCGGGCGCGATATAGACCGGGCAGGTTGCCGCCAGATACAGCGTCGTCAACAGATCATCGGCCAGCCCATGGCTGAGTTTCGCGATCACATTGGCCGTCGCCGGTGCGATGACCATCGCATCGGCCCAGCGAGCGAGGCTGATATGATCCATCGCATTTTCCGATTCGGCATCGAGCAGGTCGGTGTGCACCGCATTGCCGGACAGCGCCTGAAAGGTCAAAGGGCTTATGAATTGCGTCGCCGAATCGGTCATCACCACGCGTACCTCCGCGCCCTGTTTGCGCAGCAACCGCACCAGTTCAGCCGATTTATAGGCGGCGATACCGCCGCTGACGCCTAATAAAATATGCTTGAGTTCCCTCATAGTCCGATCTTCGTCAAAAAGAAGCATTATGGCAAGGTTGCAGGAATTCTTCTATGCCTGGTTTTGCGTTTGGAAGAAATTATCCTGGAAGCGTAGCAAAAGAATCTATACTTAAGCCGTTAGAATGGCGTCGTCATCCAGACGAATCCCTAAAGTTAAGCAAAACAGGGACTCCCGCTCCGCTGAGTGCGGCCCATCCAATCAGTAAATCGGTTAGTTTTTGAAAGAGAGAGTGAGTCATGGCAATTAAGGATTGGGCCGCGGAAGACCGGCCCCGGGAAAAATTGTTGCTGCGCGGCTCGAGCGCCTTGACGGACGCCGAACTGCTGGCCATTTTTTTGCGCACCGGCACGCCGGGAAAATCGGCGGTCGATCTGGCTCGCGAGTTGTTGAACGACTTCGGTTCCCTGAAGGCTCTGCTTGATGCGGACCGGCATCGATTCTGCCAGGCTAACGGGCTTGGCGACGCTAAATATGCGCAGATGCAGGCGGTCATGGAAATGGCGCGGCGGCATTTCAAGGAAGTGCTGCAGCGCGGCAATGCCCTGACCAGCCCCGACGCGACCCGAGCCTATCTGAGCGCGCAGCTCAGGGGCTACAGTTATGAGGTGTTCGCATGCCTGTTTCTGGACAACCAGCACCGGGTCATCGAACTGGAAGAATTGTTTAAAGGCACGATCGACGGTGCGGCGGTATATCCCAGGGAAGTCGCGAAAAAGGCGCTGAATCACAATGCGGCGGCGGTGATTTTCGCGCACAATCATCCGTCCGGCATTTCGGAGCCCAGCCAGGCGGATCGGCAGATCACCGACAAGCTCAAACAGGCTCTGGCTTTGTTCGATATCCGGGTATTGGATCATTTCATCATCGGCGATGGGCCGCCTTATTCGTTTGCCGAGCATGGATTGATTTAAGAGAGGCCTAGCTAGCGGGGAGCAAAAATCCTGAAAAATCACAACAGCTGTGCTCAACACTGAAGGATAAAAAGTAAAAAATTACCTTGTTTCCTATAGGTACCGCAATTAACCTAGCTATGAGATTGAAAAAACAACTATCTCAAAAGTGTTGGCGTCATTGATTAGCACCATTTTCTACTGATGTAATGATTTGAGCCAAAATTACTGTCTTGATCCATGGAGATTGCTATGGCTGTCATATCTACGCGCTCTGGCAGGCACCGTCCCAACGGCCACATCATGGATAGCGAATGGGATAAGTGTCCTTATTGTGAACAAAGAAAGCAAGAATCTGCAAATATACAAAAACTAAGTCCGAAAGCTAATAAAAAGAAGCCGCGGATTTTCGTGGGGTCTTCGACCGAAAGCCTCGATATCGCCTATACCGTGCAAGTTAACCTTGAGAAAGACGCTGAAGTCACGGTTTGGACCCAAAATATTTTTACGCCCTCAAATTACCTTTTGGAGTCTTTGCTTCATGCACTGAAATCAGCGGCTTTCGGGATATTTATCCTGTCTCCGGACGATGTCATTCGAATGCGCGATCAGTACTTCGGAACCGTCAGGGACAATGTCTTGTTCGAATTGGGTGTTTTCATTGGCCTCCTGGGTAAGAACAGAAGCTTCTTCATCGTTCCGGAGGATGCCAATGATCTGCATCTACCGTCCGATCTTCTGGGTTTGTTCCCGCTTACATTCAATCCGAATAGAGAGGACGGCAATCTGAATGCCGCTCTTGGACCGGCATGCAATTGTATTCGCTGCAGTATTCTGGATACATTGAAAAAGGACGCATCGGCTCAAAGGGACAAACATATTCCCGAGGAACTGCAAGTATCGTTCGCGGAGCGCCGGTCTTTTTTGACACCATTTCAGCAGCGCCTCCTTGCAGAGATCGAGCGAATGCCGGCAGAGTTTTCGAACCATACCCTGCGACAGATGTTTTTTTCAGACACGCCGGAACGGGAATTTTACTATCGGCTTGAACAATTGCGCTTGCTTGATTTCATAGAATGTTGCAAGCCGCCGAATGATTACGGCCAATCAGATTTGAAATACAGGTTAACGGAGCGGTTCAAGCATCATTTACTTTCTATGGATCTGCCACGACAAAGATATTCTTCTCTGAAGATGCTGCATCAACAAGAAATAGATACAAGCAAGGTTGATGAATCAGTCCACAGTATTTCGAGAATCGACTATGCCGGGATTCAGCAAAGTTTCCATTTACTTATTAAATAGATTTAACCTGATCGCAGATCTGCAGCCAGGCCGGATGCTTTTGCAAAAGCGCCAGGGCTGATTCCAGCAATGTGAGGCCCTGTTCGGTCCGGTGCCAGGTTGAGGCGCCGGAAGGATGCGGCAGCGGAATCGCTTCGGTTTGATGTCCGTGGAAAGTGACCGGATGCACTCTGCCGACCACTTCATCCAGCTTTTTGATCGGCAGCAACTGGCTGATGGCGAGTTTGCCAACCGGCAGGATCAGACCAGGTTTCAGCATCTCGATTTCGGCCTGCAGCCAAGCTGCGCAGTTGCTGATTTCATCGGGACTCGGCACACGGTCGCCGCCTTTCGGGTTTTTGCCTGGAAAACAGCGGCAGACGGCCGCCATATAAACTCGGTTTCTAAAAGACTCTTCATCCAGGCCGATCCGCTCGAACCATTTGAACATCGTTTTACCAGCGGTCCAGGCGAAGGGTTTGCCGAAACCGCCTTCCTTGTCGCCGGGCGCCTGGCCGATCAGCAGGATAGGCGACAGCACCGGGCTGCCGCTGACAACCGGGCCGATCATTGACGGGCAAAGGCGGCAGTTCGCAAGCGCCATGCGGTGTTCCCGCATAATCTGTTCACGCGCAGGCATCATTTACAGATCGATCTCGATGCCGACCGGACAATGGTCCGACCCGGTAATATCATTCAGAATAAAGGCTTTTTTGATCTTGCCGATCAGGGATTTGCTGGTCAATACATAATCAATCCGCCAGCCGACGTTATTGGCCCGTGCGTTGGCGCGGAAACTCCACCAGCTGTAGGTCACGGAGTCCGGATGGAAATGGCGGAAGGTATCGACCAGTCCGGCGTCGATGAAACGGCTGAAGCCGTCGATTTCAACCTGCGTATAGCCTGCCGATTTATTGTAATTCGCCTTCGGACGTGCGATGTCGATTTCCCGGTGCGCGACATTGAAATCGCCGCAGACAATCACCGGCTTTTTGCTTTGCAATAGTTGCAAATAGGCCAGAAACTCGAGGTCCCAGGTTTGCCGGTAATTGAGCCGGACCAGTTCCTCGCCCGAATTCGGCACATAGACGTCGACCAGATAAAAATGCTCGAATTCGGCGGCGATAACCCGGCCTTCCCGATCATGCTCGTCGATGCCGATATCGTTCATGATCTTGATGGGCGGCTTACGCGATAACAAGGTCACACCCGAATAACCCTTGCGTTCGGCACAGTTGGAATAAATACGGTAACTGTCGATGCCTTCCAGCGCCTTTTCGATCTGGTCGGCCTGTGCCTTGGTTTCCTGCAGCAAAATGCAGTCCGCATCGAGGTGCGTAAGTGTATCGGCAAAACCTTTGTTTTGCACGGCGCGAATGCCGTTGACATTCCAGGAAATGATTTTCATATGTGGAGTCCGCTGGGTGGGGAAAAGTTGATTCTCCGTTCTTATTTCGTCAGACGGATTTCCGCTTCCAGATATTTTTTTGCGCAGTATTCGGCGACTTCGGCAGGTAAAGCCGGCGCCGGCGCGGTTTTGTTCCAGTCCAGGGTTTCCAGATAATCGCGAATATATTGCTTGTCGAAACTGGGCGGGCTGGTACCGACCTGATACTGATCGGCAGGCCAAAACCTGGATGAATCGGGCGTTAGCGCTTCATCGATCAGGTATAAAACGCCGTCATCATCGACGCCGAATTCAAACTTGGTGTCTGCAATGATAATGCCGCGTTCCTTTGCGTAAGCGGCAGCTTCGTTATACAACTTCAAACTGGTGTCGCGAACTTTTCCGGCCAGCTCTGCCCCCATCAGTTCGACCGTTTTTTCGAAGCTGACATTTTCATCATGTTGACCCATCTCGGCTTTGGTGGACGGCGTATAAATGGCTTCCGGCAATTGCTGTGCCTGCTTTAGTCCTTCGGGCAGTTTAATGCCGCAAATGGCGCCGGTCTTTTGATAATCCTTCCAGCCGGAGCCGATCAGATAACCACGCACGATGGCTTCAACCGGCAAGGGGTTTAATTTTTTCACGATAATTGCCCGACCTTCAATCTGCTGGCGCTCAGCAGGGTCAGGGACGACCTGTTCCAAGGGAATCGAAGCCAAATGATTCGGTATGATGTGTTTCAATTTTGCAAACCAGAAATTCGAAACGCTGGTTAATACCCGCCCTTTGCCGGGAATCGGATCCGGCAGAATCACATCGAACGCGGACAGCCTGTCTGTAGTGACGATCAGCATGTACTTATCGTCGATATCGTAGATGTCGCGCACCTTGCCACGGGCACGCAGCGTCAACGACGACAGCGCCGATTGGTAAAGAGCATCAGGAGCGTTCATAATACCTCGCAAAAGAGTCAAATTGGGGTTGATGTGATAATTTTATCATTATTTTTTATACAACTGGGCCGATATCGATGAGCTGGCTGGGCAAATTTATCGGGGGCGCCTTCGGATTCATGCTGGGCGGTCCGTTGGGCGCCATTTTGGGCGCATCGGTCGGACATCAGTTTGATGTCGGCATCGGAGGTTTGCAGGATGAGGTGACATTCAGTCCCGGCGACCAGCATCGCGTGCAAATGGCTTTCTTTACCGCCACCTTTTCGGTGATGGGTCATATCGCCAAAGCCGACGGACGCGTTTCACCAGAAGAAATATCGCTTGCCAACCGGGTCATGGAGCAAATGGCGATTTCCGGTGAAATGCGCAAAACGGCCATTAATCTCTTCCAGCAGGGAAAAAATGCCGATTTTCCGCTGGACGATGTGTTGGCGCAATTCTATAAGGAATGTCACCGGCGTACCGATTTGATCCGCATGTTTCTGGAAATTCAGATGCAGGAAGCGTTTGCCGACGGCGTCCTGGACAACAATGAAGAACGATTACTGTTGCATATTTGCAGCCGCCTGAGAATCTCCAGGTTTGACTACGAACGGATTAAAATTCAGTTGCAGGCTCAGTACCGGTTTTATGGGCAGGGACAGCGCCATTACCGGCCGCAACCGCGGTCACAACAGTCCAGTCTTGAAGATGCCTACGGCGTTTTAGGGTTAACCCCTGCCGCAAGCGAGGCCGAAGTCAAAAAAGCCTATCGGCGATTGATGAGCCAGAATCATCCGGACAAGCTGGTCGCCAAAGGCTTACCGGAGGAAATGATGAAACTGGCCAAGGAAAAGACCCAAAAAATCAGCAAGGCCTACGAAACCATCCAAAAGTCGGCCGGAAAAAACAAGACACGGGGTTAAGGGAGTCAGAATCAGGAAGTGATGGGCACAGGCTTTATAAGAGACTCTATTTTTCCAGGCCGATAAAATCCCATATCCGATGGGAGACAGTGGCGTTTTTGTATTCGGGAACCGGCGGGCCGTTCGGGAAGTTGAGTTCATAGATTCGGGCGACATCTTTAGCCTGGTCGGCCAACTCAAGCTTGCTATAAGCCTCCTGAAGGACTTCAAGGGCAAAAGGGACGGCGGGCGTGCGCTGGTATTTTTCGATCACTTCGGTGGCTCTGTTGGCCGCCGCGACATAGGCCTTACGTTTCATATAATAACGCGCAACGTGGACCTCGTGCATGGCCAGATTATTTTTTAGTGCGATCATCCGTTGTCTGGCGTCAGGAACATACTTGCTTTCCGGGAACCGGCGGATCAGTTCTTCGAAATTATTATAAGCATCGCGGGCCGTACCTGGGTCACGTTGAGAGGTATCGGTGGGCAGGAAACGGTCAATAAATCCGAAGCCCCGGTTGTAATTAACCAGTCCTTTTAAATAGTAGGCATAATCAACACTGGGATTTCGTGGATTGGTTTTGATAAAGCGGTCAGCGGTAGCAATGGCGGACTCGGCTTCCTCATTTTTAAAATAGGCATAAGCAAGGTCGAGCTGGTTTTGAGCGGACGATTCGCCATAGGGATAACGGGACTCGAGGGCTTCGTAGAGTTCCACTGCTTTTTTGTAATTGCCAGCGTCAACCGCCGTTTTGGCTTCGGTACGGAACTTTTCGGCATTCCATCCGATGTACTCATCTTCCGTGTCGGAATCTTTAAATGAAAAGTTTTTCAACGTTTCACAACCCGTCAGGGATAAGCCCAAGCAGCAGATAAATAAAAATTTTATTAAAATTAATCGCATAGTGCTAACGACACGTTGTAATATTAGAGGTTTTTCTCGCCGGATAAAAAACGGCGAATGCCATGTGCATTTAATCGGCGAGTATAACTTAACAAAGGGTTAACCAGAAGAACTTGTTATGGAAAGATTGACGGCAGAAGTGCCTTTTGAAATGGCGGGCATGCGTCTGGACCAGGCGCTCGCCGAACTGTTTGCCGATTATTCGCGCACCAAGCTGCAAACCTGGCTGAAAGCGGGGCGAGTCAAGGTCAACGGATTGACGCTCAAGGCAAAAGATAAGCTCGACGGCGGCGAAGAGATAACGCTCGATGCCGAGCCGGAGGTCGTGGTGACGTCCGAAGCGGAAGACATTCCGCTGGACATCGTGTATGAAGATGAAAGCCTTTTGATTGTCAATAAGCCGGCCGGACTGGTCGTGCATCCGGCTGCCGGCAATTGGCATGGAACCTTGCTCAATGCCCTGCTGAACCATGACGGCAATCTCGAGACCTTGCCCAGAGCCGGGATCGTGCATAGGATCGACAAAGAAACCAGCGGCATCTTGATGATCGCAAAAACCTTACAAGCGCACAACAGTCTGACTCAGCAATTGCAGGATCGTGACATTACCCGGGAATATCTGGCGATCACGAAAGGTCGGATGACCGCCGGCGGCACAATCGATGAGCCTATCGGCCGGCATCCGACCGATCGCAAACGTTATGTGGTGAAAGAGTCGGGTAAACCCGCCGTCACCCATTACCGGGTCATGCAGCGGTTCAAGCATCATACCCTGGTGCTGGTTAAACTGGAAACAGGGCGGACGCATCAGATCAGGGTGCATATGGCGCATATCCGGTATCCGTTGCTGGGTGATCCGGTATATGGCGGCCGCTTTCAAATGCCGCCCGACTGCCATGAAAATCTGGAACAAGAGCTCCGTCGTTTTAAACGGCAGGCATTGCATGCGGCGAAACTGGGTCTGCATCACCCCGTGACCGGTGACTATCTCGAATGGGAGCAGCCGTTGCCGGAAGATATGTCCCGTTTACTGGAAGCGCTGGCGGAAAATGAATCCAAATAATTCGAATCTGATCTTTCCCGATTGGCCCGCCCCTGCCAACATCATAGGGGCTACCACCTTGCGAACCGGCGGAGTAAGCCTCGGCCCTTATGCCAGTCTCAATATTGCCATGCATGTCGGCGATGATTTGGACCGGGTAAAGCAAAACCGGCAAATCATCAAAAGCAGTCTCGACTTGCCGGCCGAGCCGGTATGGCTGGAACAGATTCATAGCGACCGGGTGATAAAAGCCGTTCCAAATATGCCCGCGCATCAGGCTGACGCCAGTTATACGGATCAATCCGGCGTTGTTTGCGCGGTCATGACGGCAGACTGTCTGCCTTTGCTGATCTGTGCTGTCGACGGCAGCCAGGTGGCCGCCATTCATGCCGGATGGCGGGGTTTACTGGCGGGGGTGATCGGAAATACCGCCTCGGTATTCGGTCAACGGGATTTAATGGTTTGGCTGGGGCCGGCAATCGGGCCGGACTGTTTTGAGATTGGTTCGGAAGTTCGCGACGCTTTCATGAAAAAATCGGCAGAATCCGCCAATGCGTTTAAACCCGGAAAAAGCGGCAAATGGCTGGCCGATATTTACCAACTGGCGCGCAATGAATTGTCGCATCTCGGCATCACCCGCATTTATGGCGGCAGCCTATGTACCGTTACCGACCCTGATCGTTTTTTTTCTTATCGACGGGAAACAACAACAGGGCGAATGGCCACACTTATCTGGAGAAAATAACCTGGTGAATTTATTAATACTCATCATCCTCTTTACGGCGGTCGGCGGCATCCTCAGCGTATTGGCCGCGGGCGTGTTTTTGTTGTTGAAGGATCAGCAAAGGGATAAAGTTTTACCGCACGGCATCAGTTTTGCGATTGGTGCCTTACTGGCGGTGTCCTTCTGGGGCCTGATTCCCCATGCATTCGAAGAAGTCAGACCCGAGCAGTTTCAAACCTTGTCCGGTACGATTTTAGCCGGCATTTTAGGCTTTTTTGTCCTGGAAAAATTGCTTATCTGGCGGCATTGTCATTACGGCAGTTGCGAAGCGCACGGGGACGACGTGCATACACACGAAACAGGACATGGCCACAGTCATGATCATCACCCGGTTAAATCGGCCGGGGCGTTAATCATTCTGGGTGACAGCATTCATAATTTTGTTGACGGCATCCTGATTGCCGCGGCGTTTTTGACCGATGTCAAATTGGGCATAGTCACCAGTCTCGCGGTTGCGGCTCACGAGATTCCGCAGGAAGTAGGCGATTTTGCCATATTACTGGACAGCGGCTACAGCAAGGTCAAGGCGCTTTTTTATAACATACTGTCCAGTCTGGCAACCGTTTTAGGAGGTACTCTGGCCTATTTCAGCCTGGAAGATCTGCATGACAGTCTGCCGTATTTTCTGGCGCTGGCGGCGTCCAGTTTTATTTATATTGCGGTGGCCGATTTAATCCCTTCTTTGCACAGAAAAACCGATATGAAGGCTGCGGTCGAACAGATCGTCCTGATAACGGCCGGGGTCTTGCTCATCTGTTCGTTGCATAACTTCGTCCATAGTTTTGAAGGATAGGAATAAGACACAAGGCGAAGGGTACAAGGTCCAAAAAAGCTTGATGTATGGTAATTAAACTCAAGCATTTTTTCGCCTTTCGCCTTTCGCCTTTCGCCTTGAAACTTGTAACCAACTCAAGTCAACACATCGGGTCCGGCTTTGCCTGTGCGTTTTTTGATTTCGCAAAATTGTTCGGCAAGGTTGATTAATTCGGCCAATGCCTCCTGAGCATCCTGGTTATGTTTGGCGGCATCGGCTTCAAACTTTTCCAGATAGATCCGTAACGTGGCCCCCACCGTACCGGTCCCTGACAAGCGAAAGACGATACGCGAGCCGTCTTCAAAACCGATGCGTATGCCCTGATTTTTGCTGATACTGCCGTCTATCGGATCTTCATAGCTGAATTCATCGGCATATTTGACGGTATAATCGCCAAAGGTCTGACCCTGCAGCGTCGGCAGCAGTTGGCGTAAATGATCGACAATGTCGTTGGCGATCAACGTTTCCACGGCTTCATAATCGTGCCGGCAATAAATGTCCCGGCCGAATTTCTGCCAGTGTTCATGGACAATGTCGGCGACCGACTGGCGTCTTCTCGCGATTAGATTCAACCAGAACAACACGGCCCACAAGCCGTCTTTTTCGCGAACATGATTTGAACCGGTGCCAAAACTTTCTTCGCCGCAAAGAGTGATTTTGCCGGCATCCAGGAGATTGCCAAAGAATTTCCATCCGGTTGGCGTCTCGTAGCAGGGAATCTTGTAATTGGCTGCAACCCGGTCCACGGCCTGACTGGTCGGCATCGAACGGGCGACGCCGCTGAGTCCTTTGGCGTAGGCTGGGATCAAATGGGCATTTGCCGCCATAATTGCCAGGCTGTCGCTGGGCGTGACAAAAATATTGCTGCCGGTAATCATATTTCGATCGCCGTCACCATCCGAGGCGGCGCCGAAACAGGGCGCCGACGCGCTGAACATCCGTTCAGCCAGTTCCTGAGCGTGGGCCAGATTCGGATCGGGGTGGTGGCCGCCAAAATCCTCCAGCGGTGTGGCATTGATGACTGATTCCGGCGACGCGCCCAGCATATCGACCAGAATTCTTTTTGCATAAGGGCCGGTGATGGCATGCATGGCATCAAAGAGTAGGGTGATATAACCGGAGCTGACGCTTTGTTTTAACAGGTTAAAATCAAAAATAGACTGCATGAGTTCGGCGTAATCCGTAACGGGGTCTATAATCGAAATGGTGAATTCGTCGATTTGTTGGGAGCCGATTCGATCCAGGTCTACGTCTTCGAAGCGGGCAATTTTATAATTGTCAATGGTTTGACTGCGTTGGTAAAATGCGTTGGTATACTTTTCCGGAGCCGGGCCGCCATTACTGACGTTATACTTAATGCCGAAGTCTTCGTCCGGACCTCCCGGATTATGACTGGCCGATAATACCAGGCCGCCGAAGGCGTTATTTTTTCGAATGATATGTGACGCCGCGGGGGTGGACAAAAGTCCGCTCTGGCCTATAATAAGTTTGCCGAAACCATTGGCGGCGGCCATTTTAATAATGATTTGTATGGCTTCCCGGTTAAAATAGCGGCCATCGCCGCCAAGTACCAATGTTTTGCCGGCATAGCCTTCCAGGGAGTCGAAAATCGATTGTACAAAATTTTCCAGATAACCGGACTGACGGAATACATTAACTTTTTTTCTAAGTCCTGATGTTCCAGGATTTTGGTCGTTGTATGGGTGAGTTGTGATGGTTTCAATTTGCATATTTTTTCCTGAGTTCGACAATAAGCTGGAATGTCTAAAATACACCAAAACTCTTTTCTAGTGTAGAGCATTTATGTTGCGCATTTATTTATTACTGTGTTGTTTTTGCTTTTCACTCGCGGTATCGGCGAATGATGATATTTGGCTATTGGTAGATACGACAGGCCTTAAAATTGAAGTAAAAAGGGGAGAAAAAACCCTGGATACTATCAATGATATCGCCATTGGCCGTGCCGGCGCGGGATTCAAAACCCATCGAGGCGATAATGTTACACCTTATGGAGATTACCGGATCGGCTGGGTGGGCGAAAGAAGTTCCTTTAGACGGTTTTACGGGTTGACCTATCCCTCTGCCGAGGATGCCGAATTGGCATTCAGCAAAGGCCTTATTGACCAGAAAACCCATGACCGGATAATTGACGCCCATCGCTATCATCAAGTGCCTCCGCAAAATACGCCGTTAGGCGGTCAGATCGGCATTCATGGCCTAGGTCGCGCCGATCTAAAAATCCATAAAAGTATGAATTGGACTCATGGCTGTATCGCCATGACCAATAGCCAGATCGATCATTTAAGCCACTGGCTGGGGACGGGAACGCTAGTAAAAATAAAATAATATGGAAACTTGTTAAAAATATGTTAAAATGCGTACCGGATGTAATGTTTTTTATACTGTTAACAAAAAGGAAAATGCAATGAAAAGAATAGTTAAAATATCAATGATTGCTTTAGCTGCTAGTCTGGTAGTTGGTTGCGCCACTAATAGCGACATCGACAACTTACAATCACAAATTGACGGTTTGAAAACTTCAGTAGCACAAGCTTCTTCAGATGCTGCTAGCGCGCAATCTGCTGCTGCTGACGCATCTGCAAAAGCCGCTGCTGCGGAAGCCGCTGCAAACCGTGCTGCTCAATATGCTCAAGACACCAACAGCAAATTGGACAGCATGTTCAAAAAATCAATGATGAAATAAATCATCATTGCTTTAATGCAATAAAAAGCCCGATGAGGTTATCCTCATCGGGCTTTTTTGTTTATGGAACAATTATTTTGGACAATGAGCCGGTTTGGTCCGGTTTATACTCGGCATTAACTCCGGACAACATTGCCGGCAGAGAAAAGATTAAAAGCGCAAAGTGAAGCCCATCATGGCAGCGTTAAGATGGGCTTAGGCTATCGCCGACCGGTCAGTGATTGCCAAAATTTTCTCCGTTCAGGCTGCCGTATTTACTCCCCCGAACAGTTCCAGCAAACGCGGCAGGAAGTTTGATAACTCCAGAGACATGATGGAAAAGTCGGCATCAAAGCGTTCCGCTTCGTTCCCGGCTTCAATATCGGCTACCTGATCCTGAATCAAATCAAGAAAGCGCAGACGCTTTATCGAAAGATGTTCATCGATAACGAATGACAGGCGGTCGGCCCAATTGACAGCCAGTTTAATGACGAGCTTGCCGGAATCAAGATGATTTTTGATTTCAGGGACAGCCAGATCGTGCCGTTTACAGCGTATAATACCGCCTTCTTCTTCGGGGGAGCGCAGCTCGCATTCATCTTCAATGGTGATCTCGTCAGGCGTCTGATTATTCAGCAGCCAACCGGTCATCGCCATGCTGGGTTTTTCCACAGTGTTAAGAGGAATGGCGGGCAGCGTACCCAGGCATTTACGCAAGCTGCTAAGCAAATCCTCCGCACTTTTGGCCGACGCCGCATCGACAATCAGCCAGCCGCCTTTAGGATCGATATAAGCATAGGTTTTCCGTGAAAATGTGAAGGCTTTGGGTAATAATTCAAAAATCAACTCGTCTTTAATGACGGAGCGCTCCTTTTTGGATAATTTACGACCCTCCCGGTCTTCTGCTTCAAGAATTTTATCCTGAACCATTTCATTAACGACGGCGCTTGGCAGAACTTTTTCTTCTTTTTTGCCGCAGACCATCATGAAGCCATTACTGCCATGCACTAATTGACCTGAAGTTTTACCTATAGGCGCCGTCCAGCCGAAACTGAATTCTTCATGAGGGCCGGTGGGACGAAACGAAAGAGCTTCGAGTTTTTGCTCAAGTTCGTCCGATGTTAATGTGAATGCTTCGCTAAGACGAAAAATAGTCAAATTTTTAAACCACATGCTTCAACTGATATCCTAATAGAAAAAATGACCTGCTATTATCGCAAATTTAACCGAGTCAAATTAAAGTAATTTATGAAGAATGTCACATCCGTGATCCAGGGTTTTGCTCCGATCGCGTCAGGTGAGCCGAATATCCTGATACTGGGTTCCATGCCCAGCGAAGAGTCTTTACGGCAGCAGCAATATTACGGACATGCCAGAAATGCATTTTGGCCGATTATGGCTGAGTTACTCGGATCCGATTACAAGCACAATTATCTTCAGAGGAAACAGATGCTGATTGATAACGGCATCGCGCTTTGGGATGTTCTTAAAAGCTGTCACAGGCAGGGTAGTCTGGACGCCAATATCTCGATGGATTCGATAATGTTGAATGACTTTGCGAGTTTTTTTGAACAGTACAGGAGAATCGGCCGGGTATTTTTTAATGGTGGCATGGCGGAAAGTGTCTATAGAAAGTATATTCTTCCAACCCTGCCGGATCGGTTCGGAACTCTTGAGTACCGGAGATTACCTTCCACCAGTCCTGCCTGTGCATCCCTGACCTTCAAAGAAAAACTGGAGGCATGGCGGGTGATCAAGCAGTATGTGATAAAGTAGGCAGCTGTTTAACAGGGATGCTAATTATTAATATACCGGATTGAAAAGAAATGAATGAAGAATACGAATACATACACCACGGCTACGAAGAAGACGACGACGAAGTAGAATATTATGCAGTAAGGCCCAATAAAACTCAGATTAAAAAGGAAATTGCGGCGCTTTTCGATCTGGGGGAAGAGATGTCGGAATTGTCACAAGGACAATTAAACAGTTTTGAACTTCCGGAAAATATCCGAAAAGCAGTGATTGAAGTGTCAGGAATGCCGCATAAAGGCGCAAGAAAGCGCTTGCTCAAATATATCGCCGGCCAGCTTCATAAAATTGACGCAGAACCGATTTTCGAAACCATGGCGAAAATAAAAAACAAAAGCGCCCATGCGGTAAGAGAGCATCACATGGCGGAGCGATGGCGCGACAAATTGGTCAACGAGGGAAACGAGGCCATGACCGAGTTTCTTTATGAGCAGCCTGGAGCGGACGTCCAGCAATTAAGACAACTGGTTCGCAATGCGAAAAAGGAACAGGAGGCTTCTAAACCCCCGAAATCGGCAAGAATGTTATATCGATATCTGAAAGAACTGTTAAGCGGCGAAGCCGTTGCGGATGAACCGGAAGACGGCGACGGGACAGAACAGCCAGAGTCGTTGTAATTGGCTGAATCGATAGCGTATCTCCACACGCGGCGTTACGCTGTATATCCTGATTACGTTATCAGGACAATTGATTGGCGAGACACAATAATCTTGCGTCTCACCGGTTCATTACTTTTCCGGCAGCTTGAGTTCCGCGGTCTGATTCCATTCGGAAAAAGGAAAAGGCAGCGTTTCGGTATTGAAAGTCAGGAACAACAGGATATGGTAGGTGTAGATTGAAAGGCTGCGCCCGAAATTGAGAATATGTTTATTCGCTTTGCCGGTCAATAAGGTATTCGCTACCTGCAATAAAATGACTGCCCAAAGCAGCATTCTGACTAACCCGCCGATTGCGGCAAAAATCAGCATAAAGAAAATTCTTTTCCAGGTGTTGATGTTGGTCAAGTTGTAGTTGATTTGTTCGTCCATAGTTCCTCATTAGCCTCGGTTCATGATGTCGCGCAAATCAAGCGCGGACGCGTTGGCGCGAGCAATATAGGTTGCCATCGTTAAAGAATAATTGGCGAACAGGCCATAGCCGCTGCCGTTTAATATCATCGGACTCAGGATCGGCGCCATGGCGTTTTCCAGGGATTTAATCATGATATCGACCGTGTTCATTGCCCGTTTGTCCAGCAAAATGTCATGAAAATCATGCTTTACCGCTTTTAGAATATGCAGCAAGGCCCAACTGGAGCCTCTGGCTTCATAGAATATATCGTCAATTTCCAGCCAGGTGGTCTGGGTCAAGGTTGCGGCCTTGGGGTTGCGCATGTTGGAATCGGGCTCGATAACGGTCATGCCCGGGATAATCGCGGCGCCGCTGGTGCTGGCGCTCAGCCTTGTCGAAAGATTGCCCAGCCGTTTGATGACCACTTCGGTGTATTGCCAAAGATTGTCGGCGCGGGCATAAAATTGCGCGCGTTTGACTTTGCCTCCCCATTTTTGTAGCCGGGACATATATTCATGCAGGGCATCGACGCCTTTTTGGTATTCTGCTTCCGTCGACGGCAACGCCCATGAATCGTTTTCGTAGTAGAAATAGGGTTCGGCTACTTTCAGATCGGGATCTTCGTCCGATTGGGACTGGTCTCTCGCAAAGTGATTTCTTAATGCCGATGTGGCATCACGCAACATGACCAGGGCGCCGTATTCGAAATTGGAGATGTTATCCAGGAAAAAGCCGGGGGGGGCAACGTCATTCGTGATATAACCGCCTGACTTGTGGAGAAGAACCTCGGAAATATGAGCCAAGGTATTGGTAAATGTGTAGCCCAAAGGGATATCGGTTGTCTTCGTTATTTTCGCCCGCTCCAATGCTTCTTCCTGAATATTGAACTGATCCGGTTCACTGCCCCACCATGCGCCCAGGACGAGTAAAATGGTGAGTATAAAAACAATGAAAACTCCAAATCCCCAAATAACTCCTCTAGATTTTATGTCCTGCAGTGTTTCGTTTGCCGCCATTCTCGGTATCCTGTATATGAAATGTCTCTGCGTGCCAAAACAGATTGGGCTTATAGAAAGATGGCTCTCATGGTAGCAGATTTTTAATTTTTTTGCTTGGTAAGCAAGGCGTTATTTCGATTTAAATTTCGCTCTGGGGTGGGCTTTATCATAAATATCGGCAAGATGCTGGAAGTCCAGGTGAGTATAGATTTGTGTCGTGCTGATATTGCTGTGTCCGAGCAGTTCCTGAACAGCTCTCAAATCCTGGCTGGATTCCAGTAAATGACTGGCGAATGAATGCCTTAGCATGTGCGGATGGACATGCGTTGTGATGCCTTTATTCCGGCACCATCGAACCAGTCTAAGCTGAATGCTGCGACAGCCTAGCTGGGTTCCCCTTGTGGATAAAAAAACGGCCGATTCGCCGGGGGCAGCTATTTTCCTGCGGTGTTGAAGCCAACTTTCAATCGCCTCAACCGCTTTAGCGCCGATCGGCAGCAATCTGGATTTGCCGCCCTTGCCTGATCGGACCAACAGGGAGTTATCGGGCAAATCCAGATCGGCCAGATTAAGCGCAGCCAATTCGCTAAGCCGAAGTCCGGATGAATAAAACAGCTCGAATATGGCCAGATCGCGAATTTCAAGCGCAGAACTGGTCCCGGCTTCCAGCAGTCCGGTGATTTGGTCTACATCCAGCGTTTTGGGCAGTTTTCTGGCCTGTTTGGGTGCTTTGATATGCTGCGCCGGGTTAACATCGGCAAGATGTTTTTTTAGCAGAAACCGGTAAAAGCTGCGTATCGAGGAAAGTTCGCGCTGCAGGCTTTTGCTGCCGATGCCTTGCCGATGTCTGTTGGCAATGTGTGTACGAATGTGAATTTGTTCAACATCGTGCCAGTGACAGATAGCCTTGTCCCGGCAAAAGGCACGCAACTGTTCGAGATCGTGCTGATAGCTTGTTAACGTGTGCGGCGATGCGCGTTTTTCGATTTTAAGCTCCATGAAAAAATCGGCCAGCATCTGGCCTGCGGCGCTATCCATGTCAATTTCGCAATAAGGTCATAAGCCGGGCACTGACAATTTCACCCATCTGGATTAAAAACAAATTTCCCATGCTGTAATGAAACCGGCCTTCCTGTTTGCTGCCTATCGCCAATAAACCGTTTTCGTCCACCAAGTTTAAAGGAATGATAGCGCTCGATTTCACTTCCAGAGCCGATTTCCCGAACAGTACTTTTGCCTGTGCCAGCGTTGGGCGTCCACATTTGGGCTCTTTTGATGATAATTCTTTGGCGAAGGGTTCAAGGCTCTCGCAGCCCGGTTCGATGAACAGATTGCCTGGATTGGAATCGGTGGACTGTTTGATGATGCGAATGGCGACAAAGTCGGTGAGAAAATATTCGGACAGAATCTGATTGAGCTTGGCGACAACTTCTTCCGGTGACGATGCCTCAAGCAGAGCCAACGTAAGTTTATGCATGCGGTTGAAGGACGTGTCGTTGTCTCTGGCGATTTCTATCAGCGCAGTCAGTTGATTTTCCAGTTCATGATGCTTGCTCCTAAAGATTTCCAATTGTTTTGAAATCAGCGATATCGCATTACCGCTGGGATGAGGAATGATCATTTTTTCCAGCAAGTGCAGGTGCTCATTGAAGAATTCAGGGTGCAGCAAAAGATAGTTTTCAACCTGTTCCGAGGTCAGGTTTGACCGGTTTTTGTTCATAACGGGAGGGTTCCATCAAACACTCGGACGGCCGGACCGGTCATGAACACCGGGTTGCCCCGACCCGCCCAGTTGATTTTCAGGTTGCCGCCTGGCAATTCGACCCAGACATCGTGATCGAGCAAGTGTTGTTCAATGCCGATAACCGCTGCGGCGCAAGCGCCGCTGCCGCAGGCCAAGGTTTCGGCTGCGCCGCGTTCATACACGCGGAGTTTGATGTGCTTGAGGTCTATCACCTGCATAAAACCGATATTAGCCCGTTCGGGAAAAATGGCATGGCTTTCCAATAGCCGGCCGATTTCTTCGACGGGGGCATTCATGACATCAGGGACCTGAATGACCGCATGCGGATTACCCATGGAAACGGCGCCGAAGGCCTGTTCACTGCCGTTGACCGTTATCTTGTAAACCATGGCTTCCTGATCGGCAAGAAGAGGAATTTCGGCGGGCGCATGCCGGGGAATGCCCATATTGACGGTAATCAGATCATCTTCATCGAAACGCAGCAGCAACTGGCCTGAATCGGTATCAACCCGTAATTCGTTTTTATTGGACAGGTGTTTATCGCGTACAAAGCGCGCAAAGCAACGTGCGCCATTGCCGCATTGCGCTACTTCCCCTCCGTCCGCGTTAAAAATCCGATAGGTAAAATCGGCATTGCCGCTAAGCGGTTTTTCGACCAGCAGCAGCTGGTCAAAGCCTATGCCAAAGTGACGGTCGGCAAGACGCAGGATCTGTTCAGGAGTCAATTCAACGGTTTGATTGATAGCATCGATGACGACAAAGTCATTGCCGAGGCCATGCATTTTAGTAAAGTTGATCATTGATTCGCGTTGTGAAATATAACTTTTTAATATTTGAGAGGATAGTATAGGCTAGAATTCATAACTGAAATGGTTCCGGCAAATATTACTGTTTAACGCAACCGGAAAACCGGGCGCATTCAATGTGCCTTTTAAACAGGATGCTCTGATCTTAGCATTACATCGATAATCTTGAATATCATTGCTTGCTTCATCGTCAATACGCACCCGATACGCCGCTAGTCTACCAAATGCTCCCCCGCCCACAACTGTTCGATGGTTTCTCTTGCCCTGATCAAATGCACATGGCTGCCGTCGACCAGCAATTCTGCGACTCGCGGCCTGGAATTATAATTGGAGCTCATGCTAAAGCCGTAAGCGCCGGATGATCGAATGGCCAATAAGTCGCCCTGAGCAAGCGATAGGGATCGATTTTTTCCTAAAAAATCCCCGGTTTCGCAAACGGGACCGACAATGTCCCAGATTTGTGGTTGGTCATGATGCGGCACAGCTTCGCGTTTGACCGGAATAATGTCCTGCCAGGCGCCGTATAAGGACGGGCGCACCAGATCGTTCATCGCCGCGTCAACAATCGCAAAGTTTTTGTCGGCGGTCGGTTTAAGATATTCCACCTGAGTGACCAGTATTCCGGCATTGCCGACGATGGCGCGGCCCGGTTCGATCATGATTTCAAATTCGGTATCACCCAGCCGTTCCAGAACGGCCCCGATATAATCGATGGGCTCGGGAGGCTCTTCATCCCGGTAACGTATGCCCAGTCCTCCGCCAAGATCCAGGTGATGCAGTTCGATGCCTTCTGCCTTGAGTATCGCGACCAGTTCAAGAACACGATCCAGCGCATCGAGGAATGGCCGGGTTTCGGTGAGTTGCGAACCGATATGACAGTCAATGCCGATGATGTTGATATGGGGCATCGCGGCGGCACGCCTGTATTCGGCTAGAGCCTGCCGGATGTCGATGCCGAATTTGTTTTCTTTCAAACCGGTTGAGATGTAGGGGTGCGTTTTGGCATCGACATCAGGATTGACCCGAAAAGATACCGGCGCGACAACACCCAATTGCCCGGCAAGCTGATTAATACGGTCAAGCTCGCCACTGACTTCAATGTTGAAACAGCGTATGCCGGTTTTCAACGCCGCCAGAATCTCATCTTCGCGTTTGCCGACGCCCGAAAAGACGATTTTACCGGGATCGCCGCCGGCCCTCAGTACCCGTTTCATTTCGCCCAGGGAGACGATATCGAAACCAGAACCCAGACGCGCCAATAGGTTAAGGAGGGCTAGGTTGGAGTTGGCTTTAACGGCATAGCAGACTAAATGACGTTGATCGCCGAATGCACGATCAAAGGCATGCCAATGCCGTTCCAGCGTGGCTCTCGAATAAATGTAACAGGGACTGCCGTATTTATAGACGATGTCCTGTACGGGGATATCTTCGGCGTAAAGTTCATCATTCCGGTAATTAAAATAATCCATGGTTATTGGCTCGGCTCTTTTGGGGTTGCAGTTTCAGAATCAGCTTTTTCGGGTGGAGCCGCCAGATCTTGCGATTTGTCGGTTTTCTCTTCGGGTTGTGCTTGCGCCGGCGCTTTATCTTTCGGCAGATAAAGCGGTCCCGGTTGTCCGCATGCTGTCACGAACAGACAGATAAGCGATAAAAATGTTATTTGAATGCGTTTCATAAGGCGGCCTGCCGGTGAAAAAATATTAATGATAAGCCGAATCGACCCCTGTTAGAAAGCCGTGACTGAATTTGATTTAAAGTTAATCCAGATCGGATCGCCCAGATTAAGGCTCAAATCGGTAAGCGCCTCATAGGTGATGAGCACCTGGAAGATTTCGCCCGCGGCAACGGTTATTCTGACTTTACCCATTTCGTCCGAAATAGAGATGACCCGGCCGTGAAACTGATTGCGAATGCTGGAAACCAGGGCATCCCGGGACAGCACGATTTCGTGCGGATCGATAGCGACATGCTGGCAATCGGAGATGTCCGCTGTGAGAATAATATTTATCTTGCCGGTGCTGAAGACATGATGATGACAACTGCCGCCATAGACGTTGATCAGCGGCGATTTAACGCTTTCTCCCTGGATCAGGGAGATGACGTCATCAGCCAGGGCGGCTCCCTGCAAGCGATCATGGGTACAGAGGATGAACGTCGCTCGCGTTTCCTTAAGATAGGCTACGATAAACTGTTCCAGCAATTGGACGCCGGCTTGATCAAGATGGCTGAACGGTTCATCGAGCAGCAGCACTTTGGGGCTGGTTACCAGTATTCTGGCCAGGGCTGATTTTTGCAACTCGCCGCCGGACAGGCATTTAGCGTCCTGATCTCGTAAATGGCCGATATTCAGATACTCAAGTACGTTATGGATTTTTGGCCTCCATAGACTTTTGTCCGTACCCCGGAATTTCAGCGCCAGCTTGAGATTATCCTGTACCGTCCCGCGTAGCATATAGGGCTTTTGTGTCAGATAACCGATTTCATGTCTATACCTTGGCAGTTGTTTGTAATTGATCTGTTCACCAAAAAAACGGATGTTTCCGTAATGAGGGGGCTGGAGGAAAGCCAAAATATCAAGCAAGGTACTTTTACCCGATCCGTTAGGGCCGATCAATGCGGTAATTTTTCCGGAAGCAATCGCCAAATCGGGTAAAGACAACGCGAGTTTGTCACCATAATAAAAGCGGATGCTGGTTAGCTGATAGGCGTTAATCATTCAGGAAAAATCTGAAAACGGCGAAATAAAAGTGCAAAAGGAACAGCCGTTATATTCAATCGGTCATTTTCTTTGCAGCCAGCAGTAGCTCTTCGATAAAGTGTTGGCTATACATCGGCAGGTAGTTCTGCTTTAGATAGGCAATTTTAGTGATTGAACTTGGGATTAGATGGGATAAATCCCTCGCGACCAGATCCTGATCGGTCAGGGAATCGTAGGCCATCCCTGCAATCAGGCCGACTCCCATACCCAATCGTACGTAAGTTTTAATGACGTCGGTATCGGCCGCCGCCAAAATAATATCCAGTTCCAACCCTGCAGCTTTCAACGCGCTTTCAATATTTGACCGACCGGTGTAACCAAAACTATACGTGAGTATCGGAAAGGACGTTATCCGTTCGATGGATAATTCACCTTCACATAACGGATGATCCTTTGGCATGATCGCCGCGTGATGCCATTCATAGCAATGCCGGGAAACAAGTTCGTCATCATCGGCGACTTTCTCGGTGCAGATTGCGATATCCGCTTTATGCGCATGCAGTTGATCGATCAGCTGTTCCGGCGATGCCTGAACAATATAGATTCTGACCCCCGGATACTTTGCCCTGAAGCGCTGAATTGGCGCCGGTAAAAAATATTTGGCCTGAGTATGGGTCGTGGCGATATGGATGATACCCTGGCTACTGTCGAGAAAATCCGCTGCGATCGCCTGAATGTTTTGTTTTGCCTGATGAATGGCAGAAACTTCTTCCATCACGCGCCGGCCGAGAGGCGTTAACGCAATCAATTTTTTACCGTTCCGTTCAAATAGCGGGGAACCCAATTCTTCCTCAAATAACTGCAATTGCCTGCTGACCGCCGATTGCACCACGTGCATTTTATCGGCTGCTTTGGAGAGGTTTAACTGAGTTTCCTGCAAAATGCGAAGTAATTCGATCTGACTTAAATTCATGACATGAAAATTTTTTTATCGGTATTAAGAAAACTATGGCGCCATGTCGATTCAAAATCGATGCCATTAAGCCACGTTGTAATACTCCTGTCCTATCCCTGGGAATATAATTGTGGTGATCTGAAACTTTGTTTATTTTTTTGAATTTTCTTGCCGTTTATTAATCTAATAGTTGTTTAGTATTTTATACATGATCTATAAACAACCCTATTGTATCATATTTTTAGATATAACATTCTAATAATATCGTTTTATTGTTAATAACAACAGCATTAAGATAGATCCCAAGCATAAAGAAACAGGTGTATGAAAAAAGCGCAGACCGTTTATTTAGTTTTTGTGCCAACGGTTTTCTTCAATAGGAAGAATTAACCTCAAGTTCTTCATTCCAGTGATACCCCGTGGCGGGTTCCGGCCCGCCTTTTTTAGGTAATGAAAAGCCGCTATCAGGAATGAAGTTTATCCTTTATTTCAATTGTCTCAACTGAAAAAAGGGTAAAGCCAGTCTTAAATCAAACGAAAAGACAGATCCGCGTTTGCGTTGCCTGGCTGATAACAAACCAGACCGGTTGAAGCCACTGCATTGACACTAACTTTTAATCGTGATCAGCCCAAAAGAAGAGGTAAATAAAATGAATCAAACTGTTATTTCGACTTTAAATGAAAAAATGCAGGATGCGTTTCTTAATGATTTTAATGAATACCTGTTCGATGGAAAACCCGGACAATATACCGGAAATTATCGTGGTTTTGATTTGGAGAGTGTATTTCAGCCCATTGTTGGGAGCAAGAATAACCTCACAATAGGCTACGAAGCGCTGCTGAGGCCTTCGATAGGCAGAGCCTTGCCGGTAGAGACGAGGTTTGTCTTCCGTTATGTCGTGGAAACGGGCGGCTTGGTCCTTTTCGATCGGATTTGCAGAACGCTTCATCTTCTGAATTTTCTGCCGTTCAGTACCGAACAGGATTTACTGTTTATCAATGTTCATCCGGAATTACTGAACCATGTCGATGCGCACGGAAAAGTATTTGAAAGCATTGTGCATTCACTGTCAGTGCCGGCTCATCGCGTCGTTATCGAACTGGAGGAAAATTATCTGGAGGCCCCGTTTAATTTGGACAGGGCATTGAAGGGTTATCGGGATCGCGGTTTTAAAATTGCTATTTCGAATTTTTGCGGGGAACGAACCGATGTGAAACGCTTATGGCAAATTTGCCCGGATTTTGTCAAATTACATAGCGATATCCTGCATGCATCGGTTTACGATGAAAAAGTCGGTCGCGTGCTTCCCAAGCTTGTCGACCTGATTCATGAATCGGGCAGCGAAGTCGTTATTCAGGGTGTCGAAACAAAGCAGCAGCTAGACATCGCAGAGCAGGCCGGGGCCAGATATAGTCAAGGTTACGGGGTATCCAGACCGGAATCCGCCGCTCATTGGCTGAATCAAAAAAATACCTGGCAACTCAGCCGTTGCGCATGAGATTCAGGTTTAAAAGATTGGGGATGTGTGAACAAAAAAGGAAGGTTTATGCCATTACAACAGTTAGTCATCTATTTTAATCATAGATTCGAGCAGGAGCATCGCTCCAGTTTTCACCCATTGATTTTACAGTCTGGAAGAGTATGTGGTCTTTTCGGTCCGATCAAAGTCGGCAGCGAATTTATCCCGGTGCGTCGCCGATCAAATCCGGCTGAGATAGTAGGCCACACCGTCGCCTGTTCGGTGATGACGCATGATGTTCATGATACACAAAAAGTCGAAATTGAAAATTCGCATAATGATCACGAACAACCGGCAGATTTCGATTCAATCATCAATTTGGATCGTTTATGCCGCACAGTGCATATGCTGAATTACCTGCCGATCGTCCATTTTGACGGCATACTCTTCCTTGATGTCGATCAGAGGCATATTCTTGGCATTAAGCGCGATCATGGCGCTTATTTTGAGGACGTTATCGCAAAGTGCGGTCTGGCGAATCACAATGTGGTGATTTCGATGAATGTTAATCGTGTGTATCTGCCTCATCATGAGCAATTACTTGCAGGATTGACTAATTACCGCCGTCGAGGCTATCGGATAGCGCTTAATATCGGCAGCCTTTATTCGGCAAATTGGGTGCTTGATTTAATCGCCAGAACGGCGCCCGATTACATTCGGGTCCATGCCCCCAGGCAGTTCCAGGTTCAGCAAAGTGTGACCCAAGCGTTAAACGATTTGAAAGGCGTGAAGGATTCTGTGGGCGCACAAACGATAATGCGAATTGACCGGGGAGAATCGGATGTTTTCACACAGCTGGCTGGATTCGATTTGGTTGAAGGCGGCAATGTTGATATTTTTTCGGGACAACAATTACCGGAAGTAGTGGGGGCTGCCGTGCCCGCATATCCGGAATGACGATAAAAACAATTTACCGAGACATCAGACCCTGCTGAAAAACAGGCGGTCTCGTCGCCTGATTTTGATAGTTAATGTGTAATTTGCTATGTTCCGGAGGACAAGGCAATGTCGAATTTTAATGTATTTATTGAATCCGTTGCCACGTGGCAGTCGATGATATCGAGGAATTGGGCATCGTTTGCGCTCCTGATGTTTTTTGTCCTGCTGTCAATTGCGGAAACCTATTTTCCCAAAAGGGATGTGACTGCGAAAAGATGGCGGCTTTCCTATGGAACCAACATTAGCCTGTTCCTGTTTAACAGTACTGTGCTTTCGCTATTGTCGGTTTCATCGCTGCTGTTACTGGCCGAACGTTATGCAGGCCGCGGGCTGATCGCCGCTATTTCAAACCCGGCAGAAAAAGCCTTGATAGCGTTTTTAGCGTTCGATCTAACGCTTTATATCTGGCATAGGGTTATTCACCGTTTTGAGTGCTTGTGGATGTTTCACAAGGTTCATCATAGTGATCCGCACGTCAACGTTTCCACGGCTTTTCGAATTCATGTGCTGGAATTATTGTTCACCAATGCCATAAAAGCCGTATATATCATAACGCTGGGTGTAGACAAGACGGTGGTGCTGGTCAATGAGACGCTCATGACCTTCTTTATCATGTTCCATCACAGCAATATGTCCTTTCCGGGCGAACGCCTCCTGGGCAGGATTTTTGTCGTTCCGTCTCTGCACCGGGTCCATCATTCCTTGTGCCGCAACGAACACGACCGCAATTACGGCGCGGTCTTCTCCATTTGGGACCGCCTTTTCGGCACACTGGAGGAGCTCGAACCCGCCGCCGTAGGCATAAAAAATAATCCGCCGCAGGATTTTATAGGTCTGGTAAAGTTCGGATTCAAGCGCAGGGTAACAACGTCATCGCCAACAATTCCATCGGGTTTGAGCGTGCAACAGATGATCGCCGAGGCAGCCTATTACAAGGCAAAAAATCGCGGGTTTTGTCCCGGTTATGATCTTTGCGATTGGCTGGAAGCGGAACGGGAAATTATCAAGCAGGTCTATGCAAATCGACCCGCGAGAGCTATGCGGCAGCATCCGGTGTCTAAGCGGCTGACTGGTGCACGGTGCTGACTCATTTCCTGGGGGGAAGATGGGGGGCATTGCCATCACCGGATGTCTTAATGATTCCGGCAAACGAGGACATATTGTTCGCTGATATGCCGAGCGATAAACTGTGAAGATGGATACTCTTGTCACTATCCGAAGACCTGAATCAATAAAAGTGGCGTTGTTAATTACTGATCAGGCCTCCGGTTCCAATCGTTACAGGATCTATATCAATAGATAGGCATCCGGAGCGAGGATTGCCCTCTATCCGGACATGGAGGTGTCCGTCAGAGCTTGACAGCCAGCACTAACTGCCCGCAGAATCGGTTATCGTAATCGATTAAAGTCAATATCCCTGCTATGAATCCCCAAATGAAAATTACCCGTCTCGATGATCTGATTTTCGACAATCGTTTTATTCGAGAACTGCCTGCCGATCCCGAAACGGCCAATCACCGCCGTCAAGTTACCGGCGCCTGCTATTCACGGGTAATACCAACCAAGGTTTCCAGACCGCAATTGGTTGCTTTTTCACGAGAAGTTGCCGATCTGCTGGATTTGAGTGATGAACTGTGCGGATCTGAAGAGTTTCTCCAGGTCTTTTCCGGCAATCGCCTGTCGTCCGGTATGGAGCCCTATGCCACCTGTTACGGCGGACATCAATTCGGCTACTGGGCTGGACAGCTGGGCGACGGACGCGCTATCAATCTGGGCGAAATTATCAATCGGCGCGGACAGCGTTGGGCTTTGCAGCTAAAGGGCGCGGGGCCGACGCCCTATTCGCGCAATGCAGACGGTTTGGCGGTGCTGCGTTCCTCTATTCGTGAGTTTTTATGCAGCGAGGCGATGTTTCACCTCGGTGTGCCGACGACAAGGGCATTGAGTGTGGTGCTGACCGGGGACGCGGTCATTCGGGATATGTTTTACAACGGCCATCCGAAAGCCGAACCGGGCGCTATCGTCTGCCGGGTTGCGCCGTCGTTTACCCGCTTCGGTAACTTTCAGATTTTAGCGGCGCGCGGCGAACTGGACCTGCTGCGGCAATTAGCCGATTATACCGTTCGCACTGACTTTCCCCATCTAGGCGAACCGTCCAAGGCCGTTTATTGTGACTGGTTTACAGAAGTCTGCCGCAGGACCGCAGAAATGATTGTGCACTGGCAAAGGGTGGGCTTTGTCCACGGAGTCATGAACACCGATAACATGTCGATACTGGGTCTGACAATAGACTACGGTCCTTACGGCTGGCTGGAAAATTACGACCCCAACTGGACACCGAATACCACGGACGCAGAAGAACGCCGTTACCGTTTCGGCCATCAGCCGCAAATCGCTTTCTGGAATCTGGGTCAATTGGCCAACGCCATCTATCCGCTGATAGAACAAGTCGACCCCTTGCAGCAGGCAATGAATATTTATACCAGTACGTTTGAACAAGGTTGGCACGCGATGATGGCGGGCAAACTGGGCCTGAAAGCGTATCAATCGGATAGCGATGATGCGTTATTTAGCGAATTGCTGATGCTGCTGCAGATGGTGGAGACGGACATGACGATTTTCTATCGGCGGCTTGCGTTGATAAAGAAAGACGAAGAATCCCCGAATGAGATGAACGGCGATACGATGTTAATGCCTTTCAGGGAGGCTTATTATGTGCCGGAGCAATTAACCCCTGAGTACAAAACGCGGCTGCGCGATTGGCTTCAGCGGTATAGACAGCGTTTGCGGAGAGACGGAACTTTGGATGAAACCAGGCGCAGGAATATGAATGCCGTCAATCCCAAGTACGTGCTGCGCAATTACCTGGCGCAGCTGGCCATAGACAAAGCCGAGCAGGGTGATTTCAGGATGGTGAATGACTTGCTGGAGTTGTTGCGCCACCCCTATGATGAACAAGTCGGCAAGGAGGAATTTGCCGTAAAACGCCCGGATTGGGCGCGCAGCCGTGCTGGCTGTTCGATGCTGTCCTGCAGTTCCTGATTCCCGGTAGCCAGCCAGAGGTCAGCTTCATTTTGTCGAGCTTTGCCACTGCTGTTTTCTGGCGGCTTTCTTTTCCAGCTTCAGTTTGCGGAGTATATCCAGTTCGGCTAATTCACTGGCCATCATGGCGGGGGTTTCCAGGCTGATTCTGCCCAGGGTGCCCGCACGCAATTCCGTCAACAGAATTTTGGCGGCTTTGTCGGTATCGACTCGCCCGCCGGACCGTAAACAGCCTCGTTTTCTGCCTATGGCAGCCAGAAGCGCCTCTGAACTGGGAGGAAGTTGCTCCAGTTGAAAGCGGGCTTTCAAAAGATCGGGGTAGTTTTGTAACAGATAGTCGGCCGCGAAGTCGGCTACCTGCTCATGCTGTAATGCCGTATCCTTGATGGCGCCGGTAACAGCCAGGCGGTAACCGCTATTTTTGTTTTCGATATTGGGCCACAGCATGCCGGGCGTGTCAAACAGGATGACCTGGTTGCCGATATCGATCCGTTGCCGGGTTTTGGTGATCGCCGGTTCATTGCCGGTTTTGGCAATGATTCTTCCTGCCAGTATATTGATCAGGGTGGATTTACCCACATTGGGAATGCCCATGATCAAGGCGAGGATAAGTCGGTCTGACTGCGACTTGGCGGGCATCATGGCGTGGCATAACTCCTGTATTTGCCGCATTTTTTCAGGCTGTTCGATCGTCAGCGCCAGTGTTCTTACGTTCGTCTCGCGATCGAAATAGTTTTGCCATTGCAAGTTAATCGCAGGGTCGGCAAGGTCGCTTTTATTAAGCACCTTGATGCGGGGCTTGTTTGCGCAAAGACGCGCCAGCATCGGATTTTCACTGCTAAATGGTATGCGGGCGTCCAGTATTTCGATAATGATATCGATTTCCGGCAGGATGGCCTTAAGCTCTTTGCCGGCCTTGTGCATATGGCCGGGGTACCACTGAATAAGCATGATGTTAAGTCATAGTCAAAGTGGTATATTTAAACATCAAAACTGAATCCATATCGATAAATATACAAACAATGAAACCAGTTTCGGCAACAAGCAGTTTCTACGCCTATTTATCCAGGCTGAGATGGATAAAACGCTGGGGATTGAAGCGCAACGCCCATGAAGAAAACGTCATGGAACACAGCTGGGAAGTGTCAGTTATTGCCCATACCCTGGCATTGATTAAAAACCGCTATTACGGAGGCACTATCGATGCCAATGCGGTTGCCACGGCGGCGTTGTATCATGATATCACCGAAGTGATTACCGGTGATTTGCCGACGCCGATCAAGTACCATTCCGAGGAAATCAATGTCGCCTATAAACAAATTGAAAAACAGGCGGAATATGAGTTGCTGAATCTTCTCCCTGCAGCATTGCGGCCGGATTTTCAGGAGCTTATTCGTCATGAGCTGATGCCGGAAGCACATGTGCAAATTATTAAGGCGGCAGACAAAATATCGGCCTATTTGAAATGTCAGGCCGAGTTAAAGGCAGGCAATACCGAATTTGAGATAGCGGCGGAACAGTTGACCAAAACGATCAGCGCCTATCAACAACCTGAGGTCGTGTTTTTCATGCAGACTTTTGTCCCCAGTTGCGGATTGACGCTGGACGGTTTAATGAAAACGAATTGAGATGTTACTGCTGGCATGAATGGGATAAATCATGAAAGCAGTCGATCCGGCTTGAGTTTATTTTTTTAAGTTTTCGATACTAAAATCATCCAAGTACAGTATCAGGCCACCCAGGGCAATCGATGCGATATAGCTGAGGGTCGGCGAGCCGGGGAACAAATAGGTATCGAGCAATCCCCAGGCGCCACGCCATAGCATGATAATTGCCAATATGATGACTATGGCATTGCCGTTTGGATGGCGCGCCTTGAACTGGGCTAGTTTAGGGTTGTCTTTGATTTCTTTTAACATGGTTTTGTACCGTAGAAGGATGACCAAAGGAGAAACAAACTCAAAAAGTGCATTATACTTGGTTCGTGGATTCAAACTGTATTTTGAAATCTAAGGTGGAATATCCTCCATGTGAACTGTTGATCTAATAGGTGAAATTCCAGGTTTTTGAACAAAAATCGCCACAAACTATCAAATAGACGAACGTCAGTTCCCGAAGCAACAGATCTTGCGATAGTCCGCATTAAAATGCTGGTGGATGTTACAATTTTCCTAACTTTCAAGCCCAACTTCTTTAATCTATGGATCTTTTGACTCAGCTTTTCGATTTCTTTTTACACATTAATGCCCATCTCGCCGATATTTTTGCCCAGTATGGCACATTAACCTACACAATTTTGTTCCTCATTATTTTTTGTGAAACGGGGCTGGTCGTGATGCCCTGGCTCCCCGGCGATTCGTTGTTATTCGCTGCCGGCGCATTAACGGCAAGCACTGGTCAATTGGATATTTTTCTATTGATCGCGCTGTTGATAGGCGCCGCCTTAATCGGCGATAACGTCAATTATGTTATTGGCCGTTTTTTGGGAATTCGAATTAAATCACGGGAAAAAATCGGCTTTTTCAAGCGTGAGTATATCGACAGAACGGAAGACTATTATAAAAAATATGGCGGCAGAACGGTGATTATTGCCCGTTTTATCCCTCTGATACGAACTATGGCCCCGTTTGTGGCCGGCGCCGGCAATATGCATTATCCACGGTATATCCTGTTTTGTTTGACCGGCGCTCTATTATGGGTGGGGGGGCTCACCACGCTGGGTTACCAGTTCGGCAATCTCGACATCGTGAAAAAGAACTTCGAACTGGTGATTTTGAGCATCATTGCACTTTCATTGATGCCTTTGGCGCATCAGGTCTGGCTTCGCTTGCGGACGAAGCCGGCATAAAGCGCCGACTATGCTGTAAGGTTGTTTTCGGTCGTCTTCGGTCCGATAGCGGTTTATCCGGATTGATTTGAATCCGTCTGCTCCTTATTTTCCGATAGCGCCTGATTTAAAGCCGAGGCAAGGTCCGGGTATTGGAAACGGAAGCCGCTTGCCAGCAGGCGTTCCGGCATTACCCGCTGACTGCCTAACAGCAGCTGGGACATTTCACCCAGCAGCGTTTTCAACAACAAGGCGGGTACCGGAAAGAATGCCGGGCGCTTTAAGCAGTCGGCCAGCGTGCGAGTGAATTCGCCATTGGTGACCGGATGGGGCGCGGTGGCGTTATAAGCGCCCTTCATCGAGGTATCGGCAATCATGGCGTGAGCAATATTGATCCAGTCCTGGCGGTGAATCCAGGACATCCATTGTTTGCCGTTCCCCAGTCGCCCGCCGAGACATAAACGGAATGGCAGCACCATGCGCTGCAACAAGCCGCCGCCGCTGGCGATGACCAGTCCGGTCCTGATCAGGCAAACCCTGACGCCGAATTTTTCCGCTTTTTTTGCGGCTGCTTCCCAGTCGGCACAGAGCTGATGCGAGAAATCCATCCGAGGCGCTGATTGTTCTGTTAACACGGTATCGCCCTGATCGCCGTAATAACCGACGGCGGAACCGCTGATCAACAATTCCGGTTTGACCGTCATGCGGGCAATGCTCTCAATCAATTGCTCGGTCAGGGCGATCCGGCTGTCACGGATTATTTTTTTTCGAGCATCGCTCCATAGCGCATCAAAAATCGGGGCGCCAGCCAAATTCACAATGATGTGATAGCTGTCATCCGGCTGAATGAGCTGTAAACTGCCGAGGGCATTAACTCCCGCACCACAGCGCTTGGCTATGCTGTTTGGATTACGGCTCAAGACAGTGACATCATGACCTTGTTGGATCAGGCTTTTGACCAGCGCACTGCCAATGAAACCAGTGCCGCCTGTAATAAGTACTTTCATGGTGATATCCTCAGGGAGGTTAAGGAAACGGCATCGGCAGGTGATTGATTCCGTTCGATGAAGGCGTGCCGCTTCGCTTCCTTAGGTGACTTTTCTGAATGAGTTTACTCTTTTCAGAATCAAAGAAAACTCAATTCACAAGCAATACCCTGCTATTTGCTTAGCGCGCCTTCGAAGGAGAGTTGTCGCCAGGCCTCATACAAGACGATGGCGACAGTATTTGACAAATTCAAACTGCGGCTTTCGGAACGCATCGGCAGATACAGACAATTTTGGCTGCCCAGTCCGGTCAATATTTTTTCCGGCAAGCCCCGTGTTTCGGGGCCAAACAAAAAAGCGTCCTGAGGCTGAAAAACCACGTCACTGACTCGCTTTTTAGCTTTTGTGCTCAGCCCAAAAATTCTTTCGGGTTTAACGGATTCAATAAAAGCATCCAGCGAAGGATGCTCTTTGACATCAACCCATTCATGATAATCCAGCCCCGCTCTGCGTAATTTTTTATCATCCAATTGAAATCCCAAAGGCTGGATTAAATGCAACTGCGCTCCGGCATTGGCGCACAGCCGGATAATATTCCCCGTATTAGCCGGAATTTCCGGCTCATACAAAACGATATGAAACATTGAGCGTTAACTATTATCAATGCTTATCGGGGTCAGTTTCCAGATTTCGTCATTGTATTCGGTGATGGTTCTGTCGGTAGAAAACTTGCCGCTGGCGGCGCAATTCAGAATACTCATACGCGTCCAGCGATCCTTATCCCGATAAGCTTCTTCTACATGTCTTTGCGCATCAATGTAACTGCGGAAATCAGCAATCGTCAACCAGGGGTCGTGCGGACTTTTCAACGATGCCAGAATGGGGTCGAATATCTGGGGTTCGAATTGATTAAAATGACCACACTCAAGCAATGTCATCACTCTCTTGAGGTCATCATCGGATTTGATGATGCCAACCGGATCATAATGATGTCTCATTTCTTCAACCTGTTGCTCGGTCAACCCGAACAAAAAGAAATTGTCATCGCCGACTTCTTCGCGGATTTCAATATTGGCTCCATCCAGCGTCCCGATAGTCAGGGCGCCGTTCATCATGAATTTCATATTGCCGGTACCCGAGGCTTCTTTCCCGGCTGTTGAAATCTGTTCGGAAAGATCGGCGCCCGGACAGATTTTTTCCATGGCAGACACCCGGTAATTGGGCAGAAAAACCAGCTTTAACCTATCGCCGACATCGGGATCGTTGTTCACGACGTGGGAGACGTTATTGATCAGCTTGATGATCTTTTTAGCCATGTAATAACCAGGCGCCGCTTTACCGCCGATCAATACGCAGCGATCGGTCCAGTTGGTAGTATCGCCGCGTTTGATTCGGTCATATAGATGAATGACATGCAATACGTTTAATAACTGGCGCTTGTATTCATGAATGCGTTTCACCTGTACATCAAATAAGGCATTGACATTTAAATGGACATCATGTTCCTGTTTCTTGAAATCAATAAGCCTTTGTTTCGCTTTTTGCTGGACTTCGTGCCAGCGCTTACGGAACTGTTGATCGTCGGCATGTTTCTCAAGTTTTTTCAGCAATGTTAAATCGGTCAGCCAGCCGTCACCAATGGTTTCGGTAATCAGTTCGGCCAGTTCGGGGTTGCACGCGGCCAGCCAGCGGCGAGGCGTGACGCCGTTGGTTTTGTTGTTGAACTTTTCCGGCCACAACTCATAAAAATCGCGAAACAGGCCCTGCTGCAGCAGTTTTGAATGCAGTTCGGCAACGCCGTTAACCGAGTAACTCCCGACGATAGCCAGATAGGCCATTCTGACGTGCTGTTCATGGCCTTCTTCAATCAGCGACATGCGAGCCTGGCGGTCCTTGTCACCCGGCCAGTGTGCAGAGACTTCGGCAAGAAAGTGGGCGTTGATTTCGAAAATGATTTCCAGAATTCTGGGCAACATCTGTCTGAACAAATTGACCGACCATCTCTCCAGCGCTTCAGGAAGCAGTGTATGGTTGGTATATGCCATTGTGCTGCGGGTAATAGCCCAGGCTTCGTCCCAGGTAAAGCCATGGATATCCATCAACAAACGCATCAGTTCTGCAACCGCTATGCTGGGATGGGTATCGTTGAGCTGAAAACAGTTTTTTGCTGCAAAATCGGTAAAGTCAGCGCCGTGCCGGCCGACCCAGGTTTCGATAACATCCTGCAAACTGGCCGAAGCCAGTACATATTGCTGCTTAAGACGCAAGGCCTTGCCGTTTTCATTGGCATCATTCGGATATAAAACCATGGTAATGTTTTCTGCGGTATTTTTTGCCGCAACCGATTCGGCATAGTCCCCGGCATTAAAGTTATCCAGGTCGAACTCCTCGGTCGCAGTGGCTTTCCATAAACGCAAGGTATTGACCGTTCCGTTCTGGTAGCCGGGTATCGGCGTGTCAAAAGGAACGGCAAGCACATCATGAGTGTCGACCCAGCAGACCCTTTTATTACCTTTTTCATCAATATGGACTTCCGTACGCCCGCCAAATTTGATTTTTTGTTTGTACTCAAGACGTTCTATTTCCCAGATATTGCCGTTACGAAGCCAATGGTCGGGTTTTTCTACCTGCTCGCCATTAATGATAACCTGGGAAAACATTCCGTATTCATAGCGCAAGCCATAACCTGATACCGGCAACTGCAAGGTGGCGCAGCTGTCGATAAAACAGGCCGCCAATCGACCCAGGCCGCCGTTGCCGAGTCCTGCGTCCGGTTCGTTTTCAATGAGCTCTTCAATATCCAGCCCAAGTTCATACATTGCAGTCTCAACAACATCTTCGATGCCCAAATTAAGCATGGCATTTGTCAAGGTGCGTCCCATCAAAAATTCCATCGACAAATAGTATGCTCTTTTGCAGTCCGTCTCCTTGTAAGCGTTGTATGTTTTTTTCCAGCGCTCTATCATCCGATCGCTTATCGCTAATGATAAAGCTTCATAGGCATAATTGAGCGAGCAGCAATTTTCGTCCCTTCCAAGCCTATGTCCATAATAACGTTTGAAATCCTCTTCCAGATGTATTTTTTCCATTCCTAATTCAGGAAGGGTTGTAATAGAAGCTTTGGGTTGACTCTTTTTGAAACGTCTATTCGGCATGATTTTTTTACCTGGCAATGTTTATTAATTTTAATGTTGACAATTTTACTATGTTTAAACAAAACATTCAGCTTGGAAACAATATAAAACCGGCTTTACCAGCCTTGAGAATCGTTCTGCAGGCTGATAACCGGCTTTACCAGTTTGTGACTTCTGTTTCGTCCTTTTGCCGGTTTGAAAATGGTCGGTTTAGCATTAAGCTGGCTGTGGACGGTCAAGCCTGGCGCTTAACACCATTTTTCTGTATTTCGCCACGCCATAATCGTTCCGGATTAATTGAATCATGATCTGTTTTGTTCAGCGCCTCGCGATGGCAAGAAACGAATAGCCGGAATTAACAGATGATTTTTTTCCATCTTAACACGAGTCTGAATAGGCCGGCATCAAGGACTTTAAGCATCTATGTCCGGCTGGGGCTGGGGGGCTTCTGGAGGTTAAAAAAAGTTCAATCGGCAACATATGATCGTTACAATTTTAACGAGAACCTAGTACAATATTCTGTTATGTTGTCAATAAAGACAGTAATAAGTTGTAGTTTAACCGGGTGTTGTTAAAATAAAACCTAGTGATTTCATCTGAGTTATAGAGCGTATGAACGGAATTAATGAAATCATCATAAATATTGAGGTAATGGCGTGGAGCTAAGCGGCGCACAAATTTTGGTGCAGAGTCTTAAAGACGAAGGCGTGGAGTATATTTTCGGCTATCCCGGCGGAGCGGTCCTGCATCTGTACGATGCGCTCTTTCAGCAGGAAAATATCAAGCACATCCTGGTCCGGCATGAACAGGGCGCTACCCATGCGGCTGACGGATATGCGCGCGCCACCGGAAAACCCGGCGTCGTCCTGGTGACTTCCGGCCCCGGCGCCACCAATGCAATCACCGGCATTGCCACCGCTTACCTGGATTCCATCCCTCTGGTTGTGATCTCCGGTCAGGTATCGCTGCCTGTCATCGGCAGCGATGCTTTCCAGGAAGTCGACATGATCGGCATCAGTCGTCCGTGCGTGAAACATAACTTTCTGGTCAAGGATGTCAACAAACTCGCGGAAACCATTAAAAAGGCTTTTTATGTGGCGACCACCGGCCGTCCAGGGCCTGTGGTTATCGATGTGCCCAAAGACATCACCGACCCAAGAATCAAGGTCCCTTATAAATACCCGAAAAAAGTGTCTTTGCGATCATACAATCCGGTTGTCACCGGACATAAAGGGCAAATAAAAAAAGCGGTCGATCTGTTATTGACGGCGGAGCGGCCGATCATTTATTCCGGCGGCGGGGTCATTTTAGGCGAGGCCAGCCAGGAGTTGACCGAATTCAGTCAGTTGCTGGAATATCCGGTGACCAATACCCTGATGGGTTTGGGGGCTTATCCGGCGACCGACAAACAATTCGTCGGCATGCTGGGTATGCACGGGACGTATGAAGCCAACATGGCGATGCATGAAAGCGATTTGATTATTGCTATCGGCGCACGCTTTGATGATCGCGTTACCGGCAAGCTCGATATGTTTTGTCCCTATGCCAAGATCATCCATATCGATGTGGACCCGGCTTCGATTTCGAAAACCGTTAAGGTCGATATTCCCATCGTCGGTGAGGTCAAGCCGGTACTGGAGCAGATGATAGAACTCATCAAGGAAAGCAAAAAGAAACCGCATAAAAAAGCGCTGGATGCCTGGTGGCATCAGATCAACCAATGGAGAGCGGTCAACTGCCTGGATTATGATCGCGAAAGCCGCTTGATCAAGCCGCAATATGTCATCGAGCAATTGTATGAAGTGACCAAAGGCGATGCCTATATCACCTCGGATGTTGGCCAGCATCAGATGTGGGCGGCCCAGTACTACCGTTTCGACAAGCCTCGCCGATGGATCAATTCCGGCGGACTTGGCACCATGGGATTCGGTTTGCCCGCGGCTATCGGCGTCAAACTCGCGTTTCCGGACGCCGATGTCGCCTGCGTGACCGGTGAAGCCAGTATCCAGATGTGCATCCAGGAATTATCGACGGCCCTGCAGTACAAAACGCCGGTGAAAATTATTAACCTGAACAACCGATACATGGGGATGGTGCGTCAATGGCAGGAGTTTTCTTATGAAAGCCGATACTCCCATTCCTACATGGATACGATTCCTGAATTCGTTAAACTGGCCGAGGCTTACGGTCATGTCGGCATGCGCATCGACAAGCCCGAAGAAGTCAGGCCGGCACTGGAAGAGGCTTTTGCACTAAAAGACCGCACCGTCTTTTTAGACATCATTACCGACCGGACCGAAAATGTGTACCCGATGATAGAAGCAGGCAAAGGCCATCATGACATGAAGCTCAGAGTCGCTTTGGGAGCTTCGACAGACAGGGAACTGGCATAATGAGGCACATTATTTCAATTCTGATGGAAAATGAATCAGGGGCCTTGTCACGCGTTGCGGGTCTGTTTTCTGCGCGCGGTTACAATATCGAATCGCTGACCGTAGCCCCGACGGAAGATGACACGCTGTCGAGAATGACGATCGTTACGCGCGGCAGCGATGACATCATCGAGCAGATCACCAAGCAGCTGAATAAACTGATCGATGTTGTTAAATTGATCGATCTGGCGGAGTCCTCGCATATCGAGCGCGAACTGATGCTGGTCAAGGTCAGGACGACAGAACACGGCCGGGCGGAAATCAGAAGCATGGCGGATATATTCCGCGGCAAGATTATCGATGTGACATCGGCTTCCTATGTTGTCGAGATGACCGGGCCTTCAGATAAACTGGACGCATTTATTGCTGCGATCGACCCGGCCTCCATCATCGAAGTCGTCCGTTCCGGGCCGACCGGCATTTTACGGGGCGAAAAGGGTTTGCATTTATAAGATAAGACCCGCATATATCACGTTCTCAAATCCCGGCCTCCCGGGTCAGGGTTTTGATGACGTTATAAAATTTAAAAAACTGAAATACAGGAAAACTCATGCAAGTGTATTACGACAAAGATGCAGACCTCTCGATTATTAAAGCTAAAAAAGTAGCTATCATAGGTTACGGCTCACAAGGGCACGCTCATGCCAACAACTTAAAAGATACCGGCGTTGATGTGGTTGTCGGGTTGCGCCCGAACTCGCCTTCTGTAGCGAAAGCACAGGCCTGCGGCCTGGCAGTCAAAGATGTGCCGGCCGCTGTGGCGGGCGCCGATGTGGTGATGATCCTGACGCCGGATGAATTTCAATCGCGTCTTTATAAAGAAGAAATTGAGCCGAATATTAAACAGGGGGCGGCATTGGCTTTCGCCCACGGTTTTTCTATCCTGTATAACCAGGTTGTTCCGCGTGCCGACCTCGATGTCATCATGATTGCCCCGAAAGCGCCTGGCCACACGGTGCGTTCCGAATTTGTCCGCGGCGGCGGAATTCCCGATCTGATTGCCATCCATAAAGACGCTTCGGGTTTAGCCAAGGCGATCTGTCTGTCTTATGCATCGGCAATCGGCGGTGGCCGCTCCGGTATCATTGAAACGACGTTCCGAGACGAAGCCGAAACCGACCTGTTCGGCGAACAGGCGGTCTTGTGCGGCGGTGCGGTAGAGTTGGTCAAGGCCGGATTTGAAACTCTGGTTGAAGCCGGCTATGCGCCTGAAATGGCCTATTTCGAATGTCTGCATGAACTGAAATTGATTGTCGATTTGATGTACGAAGGCGGCATCGCCAACATGAACTACTCCATCTCCAATAATGCGGAGTATGGTGAATACGTTACCGGGCCTAAAGTCATCAACGAAGAAAGCCGCTGGGCGATGAGAGAAGCCTTGCAGAACATCAGAAACGGCGAATATGCCAAAAAATTCATTCTGGAAGGCGTGACGAATTATCCTGAAATGACCGCCAGGCGCCGATTGATGGCCGAGCATCCGATTGAAATCGTTGGCGAGAAACTGCGCAGCATGATGCCGTGGATTAAAGCCAATCAGATTGTTGACAAGACTAAAAATTAATAGACGCTGCAGGCTGGTTTGGCGATAGAAAGGCACAACACGGCATTCTTTCGTATTTGAAGCTGGCTTTAAGGTCTTGCTCAAACCGCAGTAACCATTCAGGTTGGTCCTGGCAGGGTGCTGAAAATCGCCCTGCGGGCCATCCATGAAAAGCTTTTATAGCAGTAAAAGCTCACGTTTTAAGCGCACTGGTCTTGCTGGCGATGTTGGGAAGGGGTCTAGCCGTTTACTTGCTTTAAATCATGCCGCCAAACCGCCATCACGGGAATTTTATTGCATTTTCTGCTATCTAACCCAGGTTTTTATCTCAATAGAGTCGCCTTTTAATTTTTCATGCGTTTCGGACATATTTTATATAACCTTTCGAGCGCTGTTGCGATGATGGTTACAGAGTTTCAGTTTTCGCAATCCGGCAAGACAGCGGCCTCCAGGTCTGCTGGATGACGTCTGTATTAACAACCGTCGATCATAGCAGGGAAATAGCCGGTTTAACGTATGTTTACCCGGTGTTGTCCAGGCGCTCCGGCGGTTTGTCGATAGGGATCAATTTCAATACCAATAATGCCTGTAATTGGCGTTGCATTTACTGCCAGGTACCTGATTTGAAAAAAGGCGCCGCGCCGCCAATGGATTTTAAGCTATTGGAAGCGGAGTTGAGGTACTTTTTCGATACCGTTGGCAGCGGCGATTTTTATGATCGTTTCCAGGTCCCGGAAAACATGCGGATCATTAAAGACATTGCTATCTCCGGTAATGGCGAGCCGACGAGTATAGCGGACTTCGCCGGAGCGGTGGACCTGATAGGCAAGATAGCCACAGAGGCAGGCGTTTTACCCGGCAGCCGATATGTCCTGATTACCAATGGCAGCCTGATGCATCAGGCCAGGGTTCAGGACGGGTTGCTGAAATTAAGCCGATACGGCGGAGAAGTCTGGTACAAACTGGATAGCGCGACAGAAGCGGGTAGGCGATTGCTTAACAATGCCGGACAAAGCGTCCGGTCTAGTCTGGATAATTTATTGCTTTCGGCTAGTCTGTGCCAGACTAAAATCCAAACCTGTCTGGTGGATATTGATCGACAAGGGTTTCCCGAGCGGGAGCGGCTGGCAATGCTGAGTGCGTTAAGCGAAATCAGGAACCAATCTTCCGTTCACCAGGTGATGCTGTACACGATAGCAAGGCCCTCCCTGCAACCGGAATCGGTTCGCCTGAGCACAATGCCGTTGCCAATCATGCAGGCGTTTGCTGAAGAAATCAGGATGTTAGGGTTTGACGTGTCAGTGAGTTTTTGACGGATATCCGAGAAGAGCGAGATTTTCGATTCACAATCAATCTGCCGAAAAACGGTATACCCGGCCGGCTGCAAAACAGAATCCACGGTAGCTGCCGTCTATAATTGTTTGGTTTATTGCCATATTTCGATTACAATATGAGGTTCTTTCAATGTGCGAATGTGGCGAAACTGGTAGACGCGCTGGATTTAGGTTCCAGTAGGGCAGCCTGTGAGAGTTCGAGTCTCTCCATTCGCACCACTTGGTCATGGTAAAAGTTATCGATTCATAGCTAACTTTTCAGCTCTTTCGAACCGTTACTGATATCCAGAAAGATCGATTCCAAACTTATTTGAGGTAAATAAATGCAAGTTTCTGTCGAGAAGACATCAGAATTAAGCAGAAAAATGACGGTTAGCGTGCCTGAAGAGGTCGTTCAGGAAAAAATGGCGGCACGTTTAAAATCGTTGGCTCGCGAAGTTAAAATTGATGGCTTTCGTCCGGGGAAAGTGCCTCCTCATGTTGTAAAAAAATTATATGGCGAGCGGGTGCGCAGCGAAATTGCCGGCGATCTGATTCAGTCCACTTACTATCAAGCGTTGCAGGATCAGGATTTGAAGCCTGCGGGCTATCCCCATATCCACCCATCCGACGAAGCCGAAGGTTTTAAATATACCGCCATCTTTGAAGTCTATCCCGACATTTCATTGCAAGACGTGAATCAGCTTGAAGTGCAGCGCCCTCTCGCGTCGGTTAATGATTCCGATGTTGACGCCATGATAGAAAAACTCAGGTCGCAACATAAAAAGTGGAATGAAGTCGAACGTGCTGCTCAGGAACATGATCGCATTACCATCACTTTTTCAGGCAGTGCCGAGGGCGAAAACTTTACCGATGGTAAAGTGGAGAATTATTCGGTAGAAATCGGGTCCAATCAAATGATTTCGGGTTTCGAGGACAATCTGATCGGCCTTGCCCCCGGTAGCAACAAAATCTTTACCGTGTCATTTCCGGAAAACTACGGCAATGCCAAGCTGGCCGGGAAGGCGGCGGAGTTTGATGTCGATGTCGTCAAGGTTGAGGAGCCAACGCTGCCGGAAATTGATGAGGCGTTCATCAAAGCCTACGGCATTGAAGATGGAACGCTTGACGCTTTCCGTAGTGATGTCAGAAACACGATGGAAAGGGAATTGGAGCAGGCATTGCGGGATAAATTAAAAAATGCCGTGATGGATGCCCTGTATCAAACCATTCAGGTGACGATCCCGAATAGTTTGGTCGACGAGGAAGTCGAAAATCTGATGAAGCCGTATAAGGAAAATGCGAAAAAAAAGAAAATCAAGCTGGAAGATTTACAATTGCCCAGAGATATTTTCGAAGAGCAAGCAAAGCGCCGGGTGGCATTGGGATTAATTTTGGGTGAAGTTATCCAGCAGAACAGCATCAAATTGGATGACAGCAAAGTACGTTCCGTGATTGAGGATATGTCAAAAAGCTATGAGCGCCCACAGGATGTCATTGATTGGTATTACGCTGATGAAAAGCGTTTAAATGATGTTCAGCAAATGGTATTGGAAGACCAGGCGGTAGATTGGCTGCTTGCGCAAGCTAAAGTAACGGATCAATCGATGAATTTCAGTGATGTCATGGATAAAAATTAGCCATGCAAAGGTTTCGTAATGTATAGACACAATTTAATCAATGAGGCTATGGAGCCTCAAGCTGCCGGCGGTTTAGTTCCCATCGTCATTGAACAAACCGCTCGCGGAGAACGTTCTTTTGATATATATTCAAGACTGTTAAAAGAGCGAGTCATATTTTTGGTGGGTCAGGTTGAAGATTACATGGCTAATCTGGTCGTAGCCCAGCTGCTTTTTCTGGAATCGGAAAATCCTGATAAGGATATTCATTTATACATCAATTCTCCAGGCGGATCAGTTACGGCGGGCATGTCAATCTATGACACCATGCAGTTCATCAAGCCGGATGTCAGCACCATGTGCATCGGACAAGCCGCCAGTATGGGCGCCTTGCTGCTGACCGGCGGCACCAAAGGCAAGCGTTATTGTTTGCCTCATTCGAGAATGATGATACACCAGCCGCTGGGCGGTTTTCAGGGACAGGCCTCCGATATCGACATCCACGCCAGGGAAATACTGGCTATCAGAGAAAAACTGAACAAGATTCTGGCAAGCCATACCGGCCAACCGATTGAAAAAATTCGGCTGGATACGGATCGGGATAATTTTTTAAGCGCTAACGATGCGGTAAACTACGGTCTGATCGATAAAGTATTGACAGGTCGTTCATAACGCCAGGTAAAGATCGATTGGTAATTTTTGGAGGTGCAGGGTATTCTTCTCATTATCAAAGGCAAAATCATCTCCTCTGGATATTTAGCGGGAATCTACTATGAGTAAGAGCAAAGACGAAGATAAGCTTCTTTATTGTTCATTTTGCGGCAAAAGCCAGCATGAAGTTCGTAAGCTTATCGCAGGGCCGGCGGTCTATGTGTGTGATGAATGCGTAGAACTCTGTAATGACATTATCAAAGACGAGTTGCAGGATGAATCATCCTCGTTCGGTGGGGGCAGACTGCCTAAACCGAAAGAGATCAAGGAAGAACTCGATGAATACGTCATCGGTCAGGAACGCGCCAAAAAAATTCTGGCGGTAGCGGTTTATAACCACTACAAGCGATTGCGCAGCAAGACCAAAAAAGACGGTGTCGAGTTATCCAAAAGCAATATTCTGCTGATCGGACCTACCGGTTCCGGCAAAACCCTGCTGGCTGAAACCCTGGCGCGTTTGCTGGATGTGCCGTTCACCATAGCCGATGCCACAACATTGACCGAAGCCGGTTATGTTGGCGAAGATGTGGAAAATATCATTCAGAAAATTTTGCAGAAATGCGACTACGATGTCGAGAAAGCCGAAACCGGCATTGTTTATATCGATGAGATCGATAAAATTTCCAGAAAATCGGACAACCCGTCAATCACCCGCGATGTCTCCGGTGAGGGCGTTCAGCAGGCTCTGCTTAAATTGATTGAAGGCACGGTTGCTTCGGTTCCTCCTCAAGGTGGGCGCAAACACCCTCAGCAGGAATTTTTACAGGTCAATACCGCCAATATTCTCTTCATCGTCGGCGGTGCTTTTGCCGGTCTGGATCGGGTCATCAAGGCGCGCTCCGAAAAAGGCGGGATCGGCTTTTCTGCCGAGGTTAAAAGCAAGGATGACGCCAAGAATGTCGGACAACTATTTGCCGAAGTCGAGGCTGAAGATCTGATTAAATACGGGCTGATACCTGAGTTTGTCGGCAGGCTGCCGGTCGTTGCAACTCTTGATGAGCTTGATGAAGAGGCGTTGGTGCAGATTTTAACCGAGCCCAAAAACGCATTGATTAAGCAATACCGGCATTTGTTTGAAATGGAAGGCGCCGAACTGGAATTCAGAGGCGATTCTTTACACGCCATTGCCCGTAAATCGATGGAAAGAAAAACCGGTGCCAGGGGGCTCAGGACCATTGTTGAAAATGTCCTGCTCAATACCATGTATGAACTGCCTTCGGCCGATAACATCAGCAAGGTTGTTGTCGACGAAAGCGTCATTCTGGGTGAATCGGAGCCGCTTCTGGTTTATGAAACCGAAATGAAGAAGGTTTCCTCCGAATCCTGAATTTCAACGAAATAAAAAAGGAGCCGAAAGGCTCCTTTTTTATGTCCGTGTAGGGTAACGCACCGCATACCCTACCGAGGCCTCTAATCCCTACTGATCTTCGCCCGCATATGCGGGAACAGCAAGACATCGCGGATCGACGGTGCATCGGCGAACAGCATGACCAGGCGATCAATGCCGATCCCTTCGCCTGCTGTCGGCGGCATGCCGTGTTCCAGAGCGATGATGTAATCGGCGTCGTAATGCATGGCTTCATCGTCTCCTGCCTCTTTTTCCTCAACCTGTTTTTGAAAGCGCGCCGCCTGGTCTTCGGCGTCATTGAGCTCGGTAAAACCATTGGCAATCTCTCTGCCGCCGACAAAAAACTCAAAGCGGTCAGTGATATGCGGATCGTGATCGTTGCGCCTGGCCAGCGGTGACACTTCAACCGGATAAGCGGTAATAAAAGTCGGGTTCATCAAACGGTTTTCGACGGTCTTTTCAAAAATTTCTATCTGGATTTTGCCCAGGCCATAACTGTCCTTGACCGGCAGGCCGAGCCGGTTCGCGACTTTGACGGCGGCACCGCGGTTGTCGATATCTGCTGCGGTCAGGTCGGGATTAAAATGCAGAATCGAATCGAACACCGTCATCCGGTCAAACGGCTTGCCGAAATCGTACTGCTCGCCCTGATAGGTTATCACCGTTTGCCCGGCCACTTCTTCCGCCAGACCTCGCAGCATGGCTTCGGTCAAATCCATCAGATCATGATATTCGGCATAGGCCTGATAGAATTCCAGCATGGTAAATTCGGGGTTGTGGCGAGTCGAAAGACCTTCGTTGCGGAAGTTGCGGTTGATTTCGAATACCCGCTCAAAACCACCGACGACCAGCCGTTTTAAATACAGTTCGGGCGCGATACGCAGAAAGAGCTGCATGTCCAGCGCGTTATGATGGGTCGAGAAAGGCCGTGCCGTCGCGCCGCCAGGAATCGCCTGCATCATCGGTGTTTCCACTTCCAGAAAGTCGCGTTCGATCAGGAACTGGCGGATATAGGCAATAATCCTGGAGCGCATCAAAAAAGTGGAGCGGGACTGATCGCTCATAATCAAATCCAGGTAACGCTGCCGGTATTTAATTTCCTGATCGGCAATGCCGTGAAATTTCTCCGGCAACGGGCGCAAGGCCTTGGTCAGCAGGCGGATGTCATCGACCTTGATGCTGAGTTCGCCCATGTTGGTTTTAAAAATAACGCCTTCCGCGCCGATAATATCGCCGATGTCCCACTTTTTGAAATGTTCGTTATAGACATCGCCGGGCAGGGCGTCGCGGGTGACGTACAGCTGTATCTTGCCGGACATGTCCTGGATATGGCAGAAACTGGCCTTGCCCATCACACGGCGGGTCATGATGCGGCCGGCCACCTTGACACGTACCGGTTCCGCTTCGAGTTCTTCCTTCGATTTTTCGCCGTATTCGGCCAGCACTTCGCCGGCGACGACATTGCGCCGAAAATCCGTAGGAAAGGCGACGCCGCTTTCGCGCAACCCATTCAATTTAAGGCGGCGCTGCCTGATTTGTTCCTGTTCGTCTTGTTCGATTTCTGACATGTTTACTTTAACCCTAACGTGATAATCTTTTTAGGCAACGAGCTTGCAGGCTGGCGAGGCGGTTTTTTCCAGATAAATCAAAAATCACAACCCGCTCTTTAAACTCGCCTCGATAAACTGGTCCAGCGCGCCGTCGAGCACGGCCTGGGTGTTGCCGGTTTCGACGCCGGTGCGCAAATCCTTGATTCGGGACTGGTCCAGAACGTAAGAACGGATCTGGCTGCCCCAGCCGATGTCGGATTTGGTGTCTTCCAGAGCCTGCTGGGTTTCGCTGCGTTTCATCATTTCCAGTTCATACAGCTTGGCTTTCAACTGCTTCATCGCGGTGTCCTTGTTCTTATGCTGCGAGCGGTCGCTTTGGCACTGAACGACAATGCCGCTGGGATTGTGGGTAATACGCACCGCCGATTCGGTCCGGTTGACGTGCTGTCCTCCGGCGCCGCTGGCGCGATAGACATCGATGCGCAAATCGGCGGGGTTGATGTCGATGGCGATATCGTCGTCAACTTCAGGTGACACGAAAACTGAGGCAAAAGAAGTATGGCGGCGGTTGCCCGAATCGAAAGGGGATTTCCGCACCAGCCGGTGCACGCCGGTTTCGGTACGCAGCCAGCCGAATGCATAGTCGCCTTCGAATTTGATCGTGGCACTCTTGATGCCGGCCACGTCGCCGGGCGATTCTTCGATTAATTCGGTCTTGAAGCCCTTGCTTTCTCCCCAGCGCAAATACATGCGTTCGATCATGGACGCCCAGTCCTGCGCCTCGGTGCCGCCGGAGCCGGATTGAATATCCAAAAAGGCATTATTGGCATCCATTTCACCGGAAAACATGCGCCTGAATTCAAGATCGGCAACATTTTTTTCCAACTGTGCCAGATCCTCGGCGACGGTATCAACCGTTTCCTCATCGCCTTCTTCAACCGCCATGGTCAGCAGTTCTTCGGCATCCGTTAATCCCTGATCAAGTCCACGGATGGTATTGACGACCGCTTCGAGCTGACCGCGCTCTTTGCCCAAAGCCTGAGCTTGCTCCGGTTTATCCCAGATTTTGGGGTTCTCCAGTTCTCTTAATACTTCAACCAGACGTTCGCTTTTGCCCTCGAAGTCAAAGATACCCCCTAAGGGCATTACCGCGCTCTTTCAGGTCGGCAATCTTGTTTTTAATAGGATTTATTTCTTGCATGTGAAGTCATTAAACCAAGGTTATCGAACATAGGGTGTATACAGCTTTAACCCTGATGCCAAAAGAAATTTTAAAACCGAATATTGTAACCTATATGCGGGCCGTATTCATTATGAGTCTGATAATGAATGGCGAACCGAGAGCGGCATCGATACCGGGATGAGAGGAAACCTACATCAGCGGTAAAATTTGGTCCAGTATCCTGCCGTTTGTCGCCAGGATCTGTTTGGGAAAAATTCCATCATTGCCTTGAAAGTCGGTAAGGGTGGCGCCGGCTTCCTTTGCGATCAGGGCGCCGGCGGCTATGTCGTACAGATTCAATTCCTGTTCCCAGAATGCATCGAGCTGACCATCGGCAACGAGACACAAATCCAGCGCGGCGGAGCCCAATCGGCGTTGGCCGGTGGTGTTCTGTGCGATTCTTGCGAAACGCTCCAGATTGTTTTCTGTCAGATAATTGCGCAGACAGGCGAAACCGGTGCAAACCATCGCATCCGCAAGCCGGGTTTCAGACGACACGGTGATCGGGAGACCGTTCTTGCGCGCGCCCTTGCCTTTTTCGGCCGAATAATAATCGTTCAGCGCCGGCGCATAGACCGCGCCCATGACGAGTTCCTGATCTATTTCCAACGCAACGCTGAGAGCCCAATAATACTGGCCTTTGGAAAATGAATGGGTGCCATCGATAGGATCGACAATCCAGCGACTGGACTGATTTGCGCTTTGGCCGCTTTCTTCACCCCAGAATCCGTATTGCGGATAGAGTTTGGTGAGCGTGTCTTTTAAAAAGGCCTCAACGGCGACATCGGCTTCGGTGACAAAGTCTCTGGCGCTTTTTTTGCTGACTTCAATATTTTTGATATTTTTAAAATAGGAAAGGGCAATCGCTCCGGCATCGCGGACTACCTTTTCAAGGACGGCTGGAGCTACGGTCATTTAAGTTGGCCTCGAAAAGTAAAATAAGAGTTAAAACTTTGATAATGTCCCATTTGTAACGATATTAACATTGCTTACCTTGAGAAATAAAAAGAATGATTAAGTGGCTGTTCACCGATAGGAATCGGCAAATTTAATCCCATTCCAGAATTTTCCACATATTGATATTGCTGCCTCGCTCGAGATCGCTTCCGCGCACATCCATGCTGCCGTCGCCATCGGTATCGATGAAATAATAGGGAGGGCCGATATCGGGTATGACTTTAACCATATAGAGTTTGCCGCTTCTGCGATATTCCTGTATCGTGCTTTTACCCTTACGGATAATAGTAATATCAGGCTCAAGATTTTCTCCGCTCTCGACCGGTAAGGGCGGTTCCGGAGCCTCGGGCACCGGATCCAGCCTGGGCGGTTTGTCATCTATCGCATAGGCCGGGAAGGCGAGAGCACACAAAACGATAAAACGGCGCATTATTTTTCCTGTAGAAAACGTATTGGATTATCTTATTACAGTTTACGACCCTTTGCTTAATTAAAAGATCCAAAAACTGGTGTCGAGTCGATTTTAAACTGTGCCGTTTTCAGTTGAATGGTCAATTCTTGAAAAAATCGGGCGGGCTCATCGGACTTGTTCAGCATGAGATCGAGAAAAAAGAGAATTTGGAAGGGGCTTCCTGCTGTGGCCCGGTTTATTCGCTTAAAACAAACCGATGCAGAAAAACCGGCTGAATCGATGAAAAAAGCAGCCGGTTTTTAATTCAGGGACTTTAATTAAACTTTATGGTAAATATCGGCGCCTTCTTCAAGAAATTGTCTGGATTTTTCATCCATGCCTTTTAACAGGGCTTCTTCTTCCTTGATGCCTTTTGCCGCCGCATAATCGCGCACATCCTGGCTGATTTTCATCGAGCAGAAATGGGGGCCGCACATTGAGCAGAAATGGGCGATTTTTGCCGACTCTTTCGGCAAAGTTTCGTCGTGAAACTCGCGCGCTTTCTCGGGATCGAGGCCGATATTGAACTGATCTTCCCAGCGGAATTCGAAACGCGCCTTGGACATTGCGTTGTCGCGCGCCTGGGCGCCGGGATGGCCTTTGGCCAGATCGGCCGCATGGGCGGCGATTTTATAGGTGACAATGCCTTCACGGACATCCTGCTTGTTGGGCAGACCCAGATGCTCTTTCTGAGTAACGTAACAGAGCATCGCGCAGCCGTACCAGCCGATATTGGCGGCGCCGATGGCTGACGTAATATGGTCGTAACCGGGGGCGATATCGGTCGTCAGAGGGCCCAGCGTATAAAAGGGCGCTTCGCCGCACTCTTCCAGCTGTTTTTCCATATTGACCTTGATCATGTGCAAAGGTACATGGCCCGGGCCTTCGATCATCGTTTGCACGTCGTGCTTCCAGGCAATTTTGGTGAGCTCGCCCAGGGTTTCCAGTTCGCCGAATTGCGCCGCATCGTTGGCGTCGTAGATCGAACCCGGACGCAGGCCGTCGCCTAGGGAGAAAGACACGTCATAGGCTTTCATGATTTCGCAAATTTCTTCAAAATGCGTGTATAAAAAGCTTTCGGTATGATGCGCCAGGCACCATTTCGCCATAATCGAGCCGCCGCGGGAGACGATGCCGGTCATGCGTTTAGCCGTCAGAGGGACATGATGGAGGCGGACGCCGGCATGGATCGTGAAGTAATCGACGCCCTGTTCGGCCTGTTCAATCAAGGTGTCGCGGTAAATTTCCCAGGTCAGTTCCTCGGCCTTGCCGTTCACTTTTTCCAGGGCCTGATAGATCGGCACCGTACCGATGGGCACCGGTGAATTACGCAAAATCCATTCACGGGTCTCGTGGATATTTTTGCCGGTGGACAAATCCATAATGGTGTCGCCGCCCCAGCGTATGCCCCAGAGCATTTTTTCGACTTCTTCGTCAATTGATGAGGTGACCGCCGAGTTGCCCAGGTTGCCGTTGATTTTGACCAGAAAGTTACGGCCGATAATCATGGGTTCCAGTTCAGGATGATTGATGTTGGCCGGGATGATCGCGCGGCCTCTCGCAACTTCACTGCGTACAAACTCCGGGGTGATGACGGCCGGAATGTCCGCTCCGAAAGACTGGCCGGGATGCTGATCTTTCCATAACTCGCGCATTTCTTCCATTTTTTGGTTTTCGCGAATCGCGATAAATTCCATTTCCGGAGTGATGATGCCCTTGCGGGCATAATGCATCTGGGTGACGTTCGCTCCTGCAATGGCTCGGCGAGGGGGGCGTATATGCTCGAAACGCAGGTTTGCGGTGGCGGGATCGTGCAGACGCTGACGGCCGTATTCGGAGCTCGGTCCCGGCAATGCTTCGGTGTCGTTCCTTTCGGCTATCCAGGTTGAGCGAATCGAATGCAGGCCTTTTTTTAAATCGACTGCAACATTCGGATCGGTGTAAACGCCGGACGTATCATAGACATAAAGAGGGGGATTTTTTTCGGCGCCAAAGTGCGCGGGCGTATCGGACAAGGTAATTTTGCGCATGGGGACCCGTATGTCAGGCCGGCTGCCTTGTACATATATTTTTTCCGAGGCGGGATAGGAGTCGATTTTTACGCTACTGACAGCGCTTGCAGTAACATCTTTAAGAACAGCGCTCATGCTTTTCTCCAGAAACAACAAAAACAAGGCGCGGGGAAGTCGGGCTTTCCTACGCCGGTATTAACCGGAATCAGGTTCAAAGGGTTTCTCTCAGCCTCTTGTTTAACAATGGGCACCCCTAGCCTTACGGATTTTAACTAAGTTAAAGGAATTTAATTCAGATTGCAAGATAATGAAGCGATTTATTGCGCACCGAATCCTTATGCTTTCAAGAGTTTTGACGGATTAAAGAGTGTTAAATCGGGACTGTCATCATAAAACCGATTGGCTGCATCCGTATGATATATTCGGTATCTGATTTCAGGTTCCTGTTTCGATGCATTCACATGCAAAAATGGCTTTACAGTTGTCCGATTTAAAGAAACTAATTCCTGTTAGGCGAGGTCGGTCAAGCGTAGCAGAGAACAAATCGGGTAGGGGACTTTCAAGACAAAGTTTGATTGCTTTTGACGCTAAGGTCCCAAATTCCTTACCAAATAATGAAAGAATTAGCGCTCAAAAAATGATTTTTTTTATTATCAATGATAGAATCAAATCACCGACTGATTTAGCAGAATGAACGGATGGCTACAGACACACAGAAAGCCCCTTATCACCCGCCCGCACTGGAATTCAAGAGCAGTACTTTTTCCGTACCGGTTTTAGTAATATCCAGCAATGATCTATTGATTATCGAACAGCAGCTTCAGGAAAAAATCAGTTTGGCGCCGGAGTTTTTTAAGCATTCGCCCCTGGTGCTGGATGTGCAGGAACTGAATAAGCAGTCGCTCGACATCGATATACCGGGACTGATAACACTCGTCAGGGAACTAGGTTTGTTGCCGATCGGTATTCGCGGAGGGGATGCCAGGCAAAATCAACAGGCAATTACCCTGGGCATTCCTGTGCACTCGATCCATGGCGGCAGTTCCACAGCCGAGGCAAATAAGACCAAGACGATTGCGACCGCGCCCGAGCCGGCAAGTAAAGACGATGTTTCGGCAACCACGCTGATTACCCAGCCGATTCGATCCGGTCAACGGGTGTATGCTCATGGCGACCTGATTATATTGGCTCAAGTCAGTTCGGGTACTGAAATTATGGCCGAAGGCAATATCCATGTTTATTCAACATTAAGAGGACGTGCTTTGGCCGGAGTTCAAGGCAATACCAACGCGCGAATTTTTTGTTCCGATTTACAGGCAGAGCTGATTTCAATTGCCGGAATCTATAAAATCAGCGAAGATTTGAACGACAATATGCGAAATAAACCGGTACAGGTTTATCTGCAAGACAATAACTTGATCGTTAAAGATATTTAATTTGTTCCGTTTTTTTGGAGGAAAAGCAATTGGCAAGAATTATAGTCGTCACATCCGGTAAAGGCGGTGTTGGCAAAACCACAACAAGTGCCGCCATTGCGATGGGGCTTGCAAAAAAAGGTCATAAAACAGCCGTCATCGATTTTGACGTTGGCCTGCGTAATCTGGATTTGATCATGGGCTGCGAGCGCCGGGTTGTTTATGACATAATCAACGTCATTAATGGCGAAGCAACGCTTAACCAGGCACTGATTCGCGATAAGCATTGTAATCAATTATATATTTTGCCTGCTTCGCAAACGCGTGACAAGGATTCACTCAATAAGGACGGAATCGGCAAGATACTGGAAGAATTATCCAAAGATTTTAAATATATCGTCTGCGATTCCCCTGCTGGAATCGAAAAGGGTGCTCACCTTGCCATGTACTTTGCGGACGATGCTTTTGTGGTAACCAATCCGGAAGTATCATCGGTTAGAGACTCGGATCGCATGTTAGGTATTTTGTCGAGTAAATCGCGCCGGGCCGAGCAGAACCTTGAACCCATTAAAGAATATCTGTTGTTGACGCGCTATTCGCCTGAACGCGTCAAGTTGGGCGAAATGTTGGGCGTTGACGACGTTCAGGAAATTTTATCGATGCATTTGCTGGGCGTTATTCCGGAATCAAAATCGGTATTAAATGCCTCCAACTCGGGCATCCCAGTCATCCTAGATGATAAAAGCGATGCCGGCCAAGCCTATGCCGATATCGTCGCCCGCTATTTAGGCGAAAACAAGCCCCATCGATTCATTGATGAGAAGAAAGGATTCTTTGGGAAACTTTTCGGGGGCAAATAATGAGCTTATTGGATTATTTTAGAACTTCAAAAGCAAGTTCGGCATCGGTAGCGAAGGAGCGGCTGCAAATTCTGGTTGCCCATGAAAGGTCTTCGCGGAATCAGCCTTCTTACCTTCCGCAATTGCAAAAAGAATTGCTGGAGGTGATACGGAAATATGTCAATGTCGAGCAGGACGCGATATCGTTTAATTTTGAACAGGATGATAATCAGGAAACACTGGAACTCAATATCGTCTTGCCGGAACATCATCCAAAGACCTCTTAACTTTCTTAAACAACAACTTAAAGGAAACTTATATGGCTCATACTATCGGTGAAGCTGCTGGTCAAATCTGGATGTATCTGGATAAAAACGGACCCGCCAGCGTAACAAAAATTACCAATGAAACCGGAATTAACAAGAACGATATTCAGCGCGCCATTGGCTGGCTGCTTAAAGAAGACAAGTTGTCAATTGACATGGTCGGTCGTGCTGAAACATTGTCATTGAAATAGGAATTCATGCAGCGCCAGGGGCTGCCCATTAAACCATACCTTTCCCTGGCCGCATACCTTCACACTGACGGGGCCAAATCCCGTCAGTTTTTCTTTTTACGCTTAACAAGCGCTGAATCAATCCATCGATAAGCTTATGATCGACGGAGCAGTTAATCGAATGTTGGCGCCCTTTCTCCCTCTGCCCATCATCCCTGCTAAAATGGCTGTGCGGCTGCGATGATCTGATGATCATCGCAATCTATAATTAAGAGACGTTGCCCGGCTGGTCGGCCGGCAGGTTTCGATTGATTTTTCAGGCTCAAAGATAATGCTCCTTGACTCCCATAAAAACATTTTGATTTTTTTGCTGTCTTCACTCGGGCTTATCGCATTGCCGCATATGAATCATCTCCCCTATGCGATTTTGTGCTTTTTTTACCTGATATTGCTCTGGCGATTTTTAGGGATTTGGAAGCGTAACTGGCTGCCCAATTCACTTGCGACATTTGCGCTGACCTTATTGGGTTTGGTTCTGCTATATAACCAACATCAGGGCATACTGGGCCGGGACGCCGGAACCAATCTGATTATGATCGCCCTGGCGCTGAAATTAATGGAGATCAAAAAGGAGCGTGATCTTTATCTGATCGCCTACTTGGCCTTCATCGTCGCCGCATCCCTGTTTTTATATGAACAAAGCATACTGATGGCGGCTTATATATTGTTAGTCAGTTGTGTGCTGTTAGCGACGCTGGCACTTATCAACAGCCAAGATGCAAAAATGTTGCAGGCGTTCAAAATGGCCGGAATGATCATTGTTCAGGCCATTCCGATAGCCGTCATAATATTTTTCCTGTTTCCCAGGGTAGAAGCGCCTAAATGGTTGTTGTTTAATTATAAAAACGATGTCAGATCAGGTTTAAGCGATTATATGGAGCCAGGTTCGATCAGCAACTTGGGCATGTCTGATCAGCTGGTTTTCAGGGTAAAATTTTCAGGTGCGGTTCCGCCGCCTCATCTTCGATATTGGCGCGGACCGGTGATGTCTTATACCGACGGCAAGCGATGGACGCAGATAAAAAGCCATTTCGATAAGAAACTCACATCCCGACCTGAGGTCAGCGGCCGGCCCTATCACTATAGGCTGTTATTGGAGCCGCAGGCCAAGAATTGGGTGTTTGCGATGGATATGCCGACAGAGTATTCCCTGCATTTAAGCCAAAATGCCAATTATCAATTGATTACTACCGAAAATCCGGAAAAACGGGCTGAATACAAAATCACCTCTTATCCCGATTTCAATACAGGCGTCATTACTCCGGACGGCTATCGAGAGGCGACCCAACTGCCGGCTAAACCCTCATCGGGCATTAACCGGCTGGTCAAGCAACTGCACGGTTTTGATATGCCGCCCGAAGAGTTTATAAGAAATGTTTTTAAACATTTCAGGACGGAAAATTTCCGCTACACATTGAGCCCGCCATTCCTGGGAAACGACCCGATTGAGAATTTTTTATTGAAAACCCGCTCCGGATATTGCAGTCATTATGCTTCCGCCTTCGTCTATTTGATGCGCGTGATGGACATTCCAGCGCGAGTCGTTACCGGTTATCAGGGCGGAGAAATAAACGATGTCGGCCGTTTTTTGGAAATAAGGCAAAAAGATGCCCACGCCTGGGCTGAAGTATGGTTGAAAAACAAAGGTTGGGTGCGGTTTGATCCGACGGCGGCCATCGCCCCCGAAAGAATCGAACAGAATGTCGATATTGACCGGCTTGTGCTGGGTGGAGAGGTTAAGTTTGAAGCCGCCGGAGCCCATGCAAGAGCGGCATTCAATTTGTTAAGGCAGGCCAGACAGCTATGGGACAGCGCTGATTACAACTGGCAACGCTGGGTAATTAATTACAACAGCATTAACCAATTCAGATTCCTGTCGTCATTTGGAATCAATGATGTTAGAGCGATGGTTTATTGGATGACCGCAATAACAGCCGTGGTGACAGCCTTGCTCAGCGCGTTTTTATTTTTACAAATATCGAAACCGACGGACAAGGCGCTAGTGGTCTATAGCAGATTTTGCAAAAAGCTTGCAAAGAAAGGACTCAACAGAAATGCCGGCGAAGGGGCAAAGGATTTTGCAGAAAGAGCCAAAACCAGTCTGCCTGAGCATCGGACTGAGATAGACCGGATTACCGCCGTGTTTATCAAGCTCCGCTACGGCAGGGATCCGACCCGGGAAAACTTGCGACAACTATCCAGGCTGATTTCCTCATTCAGGATTTGAACCCCAAACCGGAGCCGGTTAGTTCCATGCGTTTTGGGCGGCCTGAATTACAAGCCACCTCTGAATCTTTAGCCCGTATTTTGTCCGTTTAGCTTCAGATGGGCAAGGAAGAAAATGCATCAAGGTCTTCGACGGCAGCGGCTGTTCGACGCAACAGTTCGAGATTGCTCTCCAAATCCATCATTTTCCCGACTGCAAGTGTGGCCAGCATGGCTTCGAAGGGATAGACGATATGAGCACGGTATCTTTGCAGCAGGCTGGACAAGTCGATGCCGGTGATGCCCTTATCGAAGAGAGTCTGGAAATAACTGGCGAGAAACTCAGGCTCGTGGAGCCGGCGGGTTTCGGGAGTAAGCGCGGTCGCTAAAAAGTAAGCGACATCGCTGATGCCTTCGCCAAGGCGGACTAACTGCCAATCGAGGAAGCCGGGATGGGATTGGTTCCAGAATAAATTACCAGGGTGGCAATCATGATGAACGAGCGTTTGCGGTCCGGAGGACAGATGGCGCATAACGAGCCTGCGGTTGCGGGCATAGCGCATTGCGGGGGCGTGAAGGGCCTTGGGGACGAGGCTTTCCGCCTTGGCCAGGCCACGTTTAATCAAGGGAACCGCTAAAGCTGTGCCAAGGTTGTCTTCCAGACGCCGGACCGGGCCGGATAGCCAGTTATATTGAGGATCAAGATGCGCTTTATTCCAAAAATGGGCATGCAGATGAGCAAGTTGCTTGATAACCAAGGAAGCCTGTGCAGCAGTCAAGGCGTCACCGGAACACCCAGGACTTGCGCCAAATTCTGTTACATCGGTCAGAACCAGCGTCGTGTTCCATCCAAACCGGCTATAGGCTGCCAAAATAGTGGGTTGGCTGACCGGTATAAACGGCGACACTTCATTATAGAAACGCACTTCCATATGGAGTAATCGTGGCAAGGCAGTAATCGATCTGGCACGCCAATTCAGGGAAGGAAGTTTAACGAACCAGCGCCGTGGCAGGTTTGCTGGGCCATCGTGATCAACACAGACGCGAACACGCGTTGTTGTTCCGATTTCGACGGAAACGATATCGATTCCGGAAACTTTGGTGCCATCAGAATGTTTTTCAACGATGCGTTGAGCCCAGTCAACTGTCAATTCGGCAGGATGGCGGACGAGAAAATTTTCCTTCATGGTAGTTAT
>CAZMRW010000012.1:0-62476 GCA_964568805.1 uncultured Methylococcaceae bacterium
GGAGTCTTTATTAACTTACACCGCTTGCCGGTCGATAATTTTGCAAGTGGCTCAACCGATTAACTTTCTAAAACAGCGTCGGCTGATTTGCTGGATACCAATGAATAACTATGCGAAGTCAATGATCGAGTTGCATATAACATCATTAATGGTTTGGAAACCGTTATGAATAATTAGCCGAATGTCCTGATCGGGGCAGAATATTTCCAAGGAATTGTCGGGATTGGGGATTCGTCGGTATAAGCGGGCTATAGAAAAAACCAAATCGTATTATTTATGAAACAATTGCAGATAAACCTGTTGTGCTGTGTGACAAAAATCAGTTACCGGTCTTTTTAGCGTGGGAAATATTTAAGGCGGTTACGATACTATTGTGCCGTGATGGAAACCGGCGCTGGCGGCAAACATTACCCATTCATACCACCGAGGAATTGGATTATGCCTGATACTTATCTTGATTCAATCGAACAGCATAGCCGGGAGTGCAGGGAAGACCTCGATGCCTTATCAGAGATCGCAGGTCTTAGGCCGCTTAGCCGAATTGAGCGGCGGGCAGCCGAGCGCGTTTTGCAAGTGCTGCTAGAATCCTGCATTGGCGCGGCAAAATTCTGGCTAAAAGCCGAGCATAAAACGTTGCCGCTGGATGCTAGCGACAGTATTGCCCAACTGGCCGAACTGCAAAAAATTTCATCGGATGAACTTAAGCAATGGTATAAATTCATCGGTCTGCGGGACGCCTTGGTGCGCGACTACCCAATGATTGACAGCGATTTGTTGCATTTATTACTGGCCGATCGGTCCTATTATTTTTTGATCGATTTCATTATCAAGGTTAGACAGCAGCTTGCTGCCAACCCAAAAAACTGAAAAGGAAATCCGTCATGCTGCCTCCGCTCAAACCCATTGCCATGAAAGAACGCGTCTTCGTGGTCTTTATCGAAAAAGGCCAGATCGGTTGATGATGTACCTTCAGAAATCTTCCGCTGTATTAAAGCCAGCACCTTGAATGAGTTCCTCACGCCCGCGGGATAAACCGCAAACTTGTTTCATAAGGTACAATTTAATGATGCCGGTTACCGAAGTAATTGTCATACAATCGCGCAGAACGAGTTGGCTAATAATCGTCCTGCCAATACATCTGGCTGGGATCTTGAGGAACTTCATTGTCAGCCATGTGGTGGTTCCATTCAATATGGTCCAACAAAGGCAGGTCATCCATATCTTCATAATCAAAATCATCAAAATCGTTCAAATCCAGGTCCAACATGATATTTCTCCAATGACGGTGATCGATAGTTCGAGGACAATATGTCCGCGGCTATTTAAGAGATGTCAATTTTTATGCCAATAGGACAGGCCTTAATTTAAGCGCAATTGGATTGAAATAAACAGAAGTAGCTGACAAAATTTGTCAGCAAATGTGACAGGTTTGGTTTGAGCCGATTTTCGGTTTTGTTGCTGCTGAATTTTAAAAATATCAGTTCATATCCGGCGTTCTTTTAAGCATTCAACTTGCGATCGGTTACAGTTGAGTGATTAAAATAGCCGGGGTGGGTTACATCCTTTTTCTTTCCGCATTATCGGGCAGGTGTTTATGTTTTCAAATGAGATCTTCGATCAGGATTGCCGGCAATGCGGGCGACTTGGCGATTTTTTATGTGCGGTTAAGGCAAAGCATCCCGAGTACCATGCGCGGCCTGTGGCTCCGTTCGGCGATTCCAATGCGAAGTTTTTAATTGTAGGGCTGGCTCCCGGCATGCACGGCGCCAATGCTACCGGTCGGCCGTTTACCGGCGATTATGCCGGGCTCCTATTGTATCAAGCGCTATATGAATTTGGTTACAGCAATCAGCCGATGTCGGTAGCGCTGGCGGATGGTCTGGAACTGAATGGTTGCCGAATTACCAATGCCGTCAAATGCCTGCCGCCGCAAAACAAACCGACACCGGACGAAATTGGCCAATGTAACCGTTATCTGGCTGCCGAATTAAAATCCCTGCCGGAACAGTCGGTTATCCTGGCGTTGGGGTCGATTGCTCATCAAGCGGTATTAAAAGCGTACGGGCTGAAACTAAATAGCGCCAAATTCGCTCATAATGTTCATCATACGTTGCCCGATGGACGAAAACTGGTTGATTCGTTTCATACTAGCCGATACAACGTGCAGACCAAAAGACTGACCAAAGACATGTTTTATGATGTTTTCAGAACCGTCGAGGCGCTCTTGAAAAAGGTTGGAAATGACGATCAAAGCAATATTTCGGTGATAGTGCAGGCGCATGCGGATGGCCGTTTTTCAGAAACTTTAGATTCATGGTAAGCAAGGATATTTCAGAAAATTCATTTGATATCAAGGGTTTTATCAAAAACCTTACGACGCGTCCCGGCATTTACAAAATGTTGGATGAGCACGGCGAGATCATCTATATAGGCAAGGCCAAAAATCTCAAAAACCGCGTCTCGACTTACTTTAAAAATCAGACGGCGTCGGTCAAGCAGCAGACCATGGTGGCCAAGGTTGCGACGATTGAAGTGACGGTGACTCATACCGAAGGAGAGGCGCTATTGCTGGAATCCCAGTTGATCAAACGCCATAAACCCCGCTATAACATCTGCCTGCGGGACGACAAGTCCTATCCTTATATATACCTGTCCAGCACCCAGGATTTTCCGCGAGTCACCTTTCATCGCGGCGCGAAAAACAAACAGGGCAAGTATTTCGGCCCCTATCCCAGCGTTGGTGCGGTCAGGGAAAGCCTGAAACTGCTCCAGAAAATATTTCCGGTCAGGCAGTGCGAGGATTCGGTATATCAAAATCGGACCCGGCCGTGTTTGCAATATCAGATTGAACGCTGCACCGCGCCTTGTGTCGGTCTGGTCGACAAAGCCGGCTATGCGCAGGATGTGGAGGGAACCATCCTGTTTCTCGAAGGCAAAGGCGGCCTGCTGATTGAGCAGTTGATCAGCAAAATGGAACAGGCATCGTCCGCGCTGCAATTCGAACGGGCTGCAACCTATCGGGATCAGATAGGCAAATTGCGCGCGGTGCTGGAAAAGAACTTTGTGCACGGCGAGCGAGGCGATGTCGATATCATCGCCTGCGCGGTGAAAGCCAATATCGCCTGTATTCAGGTGTTTTTCATTCGCAATGGCCAGCATCTGGGCAATAAGCAGTTTTTTCCCAAAATGACCGGCGAGTATGATCCCGCCGCCATACTGCAGGCGTTTATTCCGCAATATTATCTGGACCGGGAACCGCCTTATGAATTGATCGTCAGTCATGAACCGGAGGAAGCCGGATTGATCACCGATGTACTGGCGCACCAGGCAAAACATGCGGTAGCGATATCCACCCAGGTCAGGGGAGAAAGACTGAAATGGCTGCAAATGGCCGCCGCCAATGCGGAAACATCCTTGCTGAATAAACTGGCCGATAAACAGGGTATTTATGCGCGTTTTCTGAGTCTTCAGGATGAATTAGGCTGTGCAGAGCTCCCAAAACGCCTGGAATGTTTTGACATCAGCCATCATCAGGGCGACCAGACCGTGGCGTCCTGTGTTGTGTTCGATAGGGAAGGGCCGGTTAAATCGGCTTATCGCCGATTCAACATCGAAGGCATCACCGGCGGCGACGATTATGCGGCGATTCATCAGGCCGTTTTCCGGCGTTTCAAGCGCCTGAAACAAGGCGAACATGAGGCTCCGGACATCCTCTTTATCGATGGCGGTAAAGGTCAGGTGCACGAAGCACAAAAGGCATTAGCGGAATTAGACATAAACAATGTTATGATAGTCGGCGTTTCCAAAGGACCGGACCGGAAACCCGGCATGGAAAAGCTGATTCTGGTCGATCAGGATCAGCCGATAGCGGTTAATCCGGGTGCCGGCGGTTTGCTGCTGATCCAGCATATTCGCGATGAAGCGCATCGCTTTGCGATTACGGGGCATCGTCAGCGACTGGGCAAGGTCAAGAAACATTCGGTACTGGAGTCGATTGAAGGATTGGGTCCCAAGAGGCGACAACTATTACTAAAACAATTTGGGGGGCTGCAAGGCGTTACACAAGCGGGTGTGGATGCGCTTTCCAGCATAGACGGGATCAGCCGTCAATTGGCGCAACGAATTTACGACAGTTTTCATCATCAAGATGACTATTCAATTTAACATACCGACGAATCTCACCTTGTTAAGGATCGCCTTAATTCCTTTATTAATGGTTGTGTTCTATTTACCTTGGGAATACGCTAATATCGCCTGCACGGTAATTTTTATCAGCGCGGGGATTACCGATTGGCTGGATGGCTATCTTGCCAGAAAGATGCAGCAGGAAACGCCGTTCGGCGCTTTTCTGGATCCGGTCGCCGATAAATTGATGGTCGCCTTCGTCCTGGTTTTAATCGTGCAGCAGCAAGCCAATCCGTACTTGGCGGTACCTTCCGCGATCATTATCGGCCGGGAAATCACGATTGCATCCTTGCGGGAATGGATGGCTGAAATCGGCCAGCGGGCCAAGGTGAAAGTGTCCAGACTGGGTAAATGGAAAACAACGGCGCAGATGGTCGCCATCGGCATGCTGCTGTACCGTGAGGATCTGTTCGGCCTGCCGATTAATGCGATCGGTTTCGCTTTGTTGTATATTGCCGCGATATTGACGTTATGGTCGATGGTTAATTACCTGAGCGCGGCATTAACGGCAATAAAGGAAAGCTAAGATTAAAATCCGGGTTGATGCTTTTTGATTGCCGGGATATCTATTAACTATAAGATACAGCCTATTGAATTGGCTGTGAAAGAATAATAATGGACAAGGAAAAAGAAGATACTCAGACCAAAGCCGAAGCGCAAGATGAGATATTGCTGGCGGCTTTGAAACTTTTTGCCGAAAAAGGTTATTTCAACACCTCATTAACCGATATTGCCGAAGCGGCGGGTCTGAAAACGACCAGCGCCCTCTATCAGCATTTTAAGAATAAACAGACGATCGCCTCCGCCCTGTATGCCAATATTTTCGACAGTCTGAATATTTCTGTAGACGATATCAGGCGCAGGAACCCAAAACCGTCCGAGCAGTTGCGGTTGATCGTCGATTTGTTTTTCAGACTGACTGAAGATGCTCCTGATGTGATGCAGTTTTTACTGATTCTGAACATCAACGAAATTTTGCCGGACGAGAAACCCCTGATGGAAACCGCGCCTTTTGTGAAAATCATCAAAATCATCCAGGCGGGCACCAAAGCGGGCGAGATTCGCAATGTTTCGCCGCAGCTCTGCTTTGCTTACTTTTTCGGTATTGTCAATACGACCCTGCGGTTGGTCTTGACCGGTGTTTTGGACAAGAATGCCGATGCCTATCAGTCGCAAACATGGCTCACGGCGTGGGCTTCCATCGCTAAAAAATAACACAGTTATCGCTATGGCCAAGCAGCGAGTTGGACAGTTGATCGGATAAGGTAAAAGCTAATGGCGCATTTTACAGTAACAGGCGATATAGACCCGTTTTTACATGTCAGCCTGCAAAGCGGAGAAAAGATTTATTGCGAATCGAATGCCATGGTGATGATGGAAGCCACCCTGGATCTGAAAGGTAAAATGACCGGGGGCTTGGGCAGTGCGCTGATGCGGCGCCTGGCGAATGGCGAATCGTTTTTTCAGCAGCATATCGAGGCAGTCCGGGGCAGCGGCGATTGTTTACTGTCGCCGACGTTGCCTGGCGCGATTGAAGTGCTGGAAGTCGGACCTAATGGATATATGATTACCGATGGCGCCTTCGTCGCTGCCGACAGCGGAGTTAATCTGAATGTGCGCACGCAAAGCCTCGGTACGGCGGTGTTTGGCCAGACCGGCGGATTTTTTATCTGCGAGGCTACAGGGCTCGGCAAACTGGCGGTATCGGGCTTCGGGACCAGTTTCGTTCTGGATGTCGAACCCGGCAAGGACATCATTATCGACAATGCTCATGTGGTCGCCTGGGATAGCCAATTACACCATGAAATTTCGGTCACGACCCAAAACGGCGGCGGTTTTCTGGGGCAACTGGTGAACAGCGTCACCAGCGGTGAAGGGATGGTGCTCAAGTTTTCAGGCAAGGGCAAAGTCATCATCTGTTCCCGTAATCGTGAAAACTTTATTTCATGGCTGCTCAAAGGCATGCCAGGCAATCGATAAGCCGGATTTACATGCCACCATTCAATTGTGCGCGTACCGGTAAAAAGGCATAAATCTAATTATACTCATCGTACTTCAAAATTCGGCACCTTTATTCCCTCTCTTGCTGGAGAGGGTTAGGGAGAGGAGATTTGAAAAACCGAATTTTGATGTGCAAACACTATAATTGCAGGATGTTGAAAAAATATCCATTCAGGTTATTCAGCTCTGTAAATCTTCATTGTCAATGTCCCACAGTCACTGATAGTGGACAGGATGTTCACGCTCTACTCGGATGGAATGTTTTGCAAAATCCCGCCAGGTCATTAATTATAGCCCCCTCTTTTTACTTCAACCGATCTTGAAACCTGCGGTGAATCTGTCGGAATAGCGTGCGCCGTCTGCCTATATCAGGCCGAATCAGTAAAATTACCGGCAGGCAATCCAATAAAGCGATCAAGTTTTATTAAAACTGGTTCAATGCGCTCGTTCAATTGTATATACTATGGCATTTTCTGTGTTCTCTGGCGTGCTCGGCAATTGCAATATGCAGGCGATTTGCAAATTCGGGTAAAATCAGGGAAACCATAGTTGAACTTTATCACCAATCATAAATTATGAAGTCATACCCAAGCCGCCCCAACAGGATAAAATGATGATCAAGAGTTTAATTTCAGAAATTACCGGACAGAATGATATAGATCCGGCAGAAACCAGGGAATGGATCGAAGCTTTGCAAGCCGTTTTAGAGAATGACGGAAGCGAACGCGCACATTATCTGATTGAGCAATTGGTTGCAGTAACCCGGCATTCGGGATTTGATATTCCTTTCAGCGCCAACACCGCCTATCTCAATACCATTCCCGTTGCCAACCAGGCAAAATATCCCGGCGATCAGGTCATTGAACAGAAGATACGTTCTTATGTACGCTGGAATGCCATGATGATGGTGTTAAGGGCGAATAAACATACCAATGTCGGCGGACACATCGCCAGTTTTGCGTCGGCAGCGACGTTATATGATGTCGGCTATAACCATTTTTGGCGAGCGCCGTCCGATCAACATGACGGCGACCTGATTTTTACCCAGGGTCATTTGACCCCCGGCGATTACGCCAGGGCCTTTCTGCTGGGGCGATTTACCCAGGAACAGATGGACAACTTCCGTCAGGAAGTGCACGGCAATGGCTTATCGTCCTATCCGCACCCCTGGCTGATGCCGGACTTCTGGCAGTTTCCGACAGTTTCGATGGGACTTGGCCCGATCATGGCAATCTATCAGGCGCGTTTCATGCGTTATCTGCAGGATCGCGGCTTTGCCGATACCTCTGACCGAAAAGTCTGGAGTTTCCTGGGCGATGGTGAAACCGATGAACCCGAGTCTTTGGGTGCTATTGGTTTGGCCGGACGGGAAAAACTGGATAACCTGATTTTTGTTGTCAACTGTAATTTACAACGGCTGGACGGGCCGGTGCGAGGCAACGGCAAAATCATCCAGGAACTGGAAAGCGAATTCCGCGGCGCCGGCTGGAATGTGATAAAAGTGGTCTGGGGTCAACGCTGGGATGCCTTGTTGGCCAGAGATACCGAAGGTCTTTTGGCGGCACGAATGATGGCCTGCGTCGATGGCGATTATCAGACCTTCAAGGCCAAAGACGGCGCTTATGTCCGTGAACATTTTTTTAATACCCCGGAATTAAAAGCGATGGTTGAAGACTGGTCCGACCGCGATATCTGGGAACTGAACCGCGGGGGACATGATCCCGCCAAGGTGTATGCGGCGTTCCATGCCGCAGTCAATCACAAAGGCCAACCGACGGTCATTCTCGCCAAAACGATCAAGGGTTACGGCATGGGTGAGTCCGGGCAGGCGCAAAATATTACCCACCAGCAAAAGAAAATGAGCGAAAGCTCGCTCGGCCATTTCCGTGACACCTATGATTTACCGGTAACGGATGAACAACTCCATGATTTGCCATATATCACTTTTCCGGAGGGTTCTCGGGAGCTTGCTTATATGATGCAGCGGAGGGAGGAGCTGGGCGGACACTTGCCGGCCAGAAGAAGCAAATCCTATGCGCTCGACGTACCCGTGCTGAACGATTTCAAAGCCCTGCTCGAAGCTAGTGGCGAAGGCCGCGAATTTTCTACGACAATGGCTTTTGTCCGACTGCTGAATATTCTGACGAAAGACAAAAACATCGGCAAACGCATCGTGCCGATCGTTCCCGACGAATCAAGAACTTTCGGCATGGAAGGCATGTTCAGGCAACTCGGCATCTGGTCCCAGGTGGGGCAGCTTTATACGCCACAGGATGCCGATCAGTTGATGTTCTACAAGGAAGACAAACATGGTCAGGTGCTGCAGGAAGGCATCAACGAAGCCGGCGGTTTATGCGACTGGATTGCGGCAGGGACGTCTTATTCCACCCATAACGTGCCGATGATTCCGTTTTTCATTTATTATTCGATGTTCGGCTTTCAGCGTGTCGGAGATTTAATCTGGGCGGCGGCAGATCAACGAACCCGAGGATTCCTGATGGGCGGCACCGCCGGCAGGACGACGCTGAATGGCGAAGGTCTCCAGCATGAAGACGGGCATAGTCATTTGATGGCGTCTACTGTGCCGAATTGTGTGTCTTACGATCCAACCTACTCGTATGAACTGGCTGTGATCATTCAGAATGGTTTGCGGCGCATGTATGTCGAACAGGAAGATATTTTCTATTACATCACCGTCATGAATGAAAATTATGCCCACCCGGCGATGCCGAAAGGGATAGAACTGGACATCTTGAAAGGGATGTATTGTTTTCGCCAGGGTCCTAAAAAGAAAGCTCCTAGAGTACAGTTATTGGGCTCTGGTACGATATTCCGTGAAGTGGAGTTCGCCGCCGAGCTGCTGCGCAACGATTGGGGTGTGGAGTCGGATTTATGGAGTTGTCCAAGTTTTACCGAACTGGCAAGGGATGGTCAGTCCTGTGAGCGCTGGAATCGTCTGCATCCGGCCGAAAAAGCCAGACTGCCGCATGTTGCCAGCTGTCTTGCCAGTGCGCAGGGCCCGGTGATCGCGGCCACCGATTACTGCCGCGCCTTTGCCGAGCAAATTCGTCCCTATATTTCCTCGCCTTATACCGTGCTGGGAACCGATGGTTTCGGCCGCTCCGACACCCGTGAGAACCTCAGGCGGTTTTTTGAAGTGGATCGATTCCATGTCACCATCGCCTCACTCAAGAGTCTGGCGGATATCGGGCAATTCGATCCGGCTAAAGTGGAGGTGGCAATTGCCAAGTACGGCATCAATGCCGATGTTAATGCCCCTTGGTTAGTGTAATCGGAAGAAATTAACATGACTAATTTGCTTGAAATTAAAGTCCCTGATGTCGGGAATGTTGCGGATATCGATGTCGTAGAGGTCTTGATTAAACAAGGCGATAGCGTTGCGCTCGAACAGACTGTCGCTACCCTGGAAACGGATAAGGCCAGCATGGACTTGCCGTCCAGCGCCGCCGGCACGGTACAGCAGGTGTTCATCAAGCCTGGAGACAAGGTTTCGGAAGGGACGCTGATTGCCACCGTGCTGGCAAGCACCGGAGAGTCCGTTGCCGCCAAAACTGAAGAACCCGCACAGCCGTCCGCTCCCGTGGAAGCGAAGCCTGTTGAGGCTCCGAAAATTGACAAAGCGCCTGAACCGGCGTCACTACCCGCAGCTCCGCTGCCGGAAAAGGCACTGGCAGCCGGTCCCGTCCGCGCAGCCCATGCCTCTCCTTCGGTCCGGCTTTTCGCGCGGGAACTGGGCGTCGATGTCACCCGGATTTCCTCTGGCAGCGGGCGAAATGGGCGGATTATAAAAGAAGATGTCAAAAACTTTGTCAAGAAAGTGATGGCTGAAGGCGTTGTCGCCAACGGCGCCGGCATTCCGGCCATACCGGCTGTCGACTTCACGCCGTTCGGCGAAACCGAAACCATCAAGCTAAGCAAAATCAAGCGGCTGACCGGGCAAAATCTGAGCCGTGTCTGGCTCAATTTGCCGATGGTGACCTATCATGACGAGGCCGATATTACCGAGCTGGAGGCATTTCGTAATCAGTTGAATGCTGAAAAAGCCAATGGAGAAATAAAAATCACCGGCTTGATGTTCATTATCAAGGCGCTTGTTGCAGCAATGCAGCAGTTTCCAAGCTTTAATGCGTCGCTGTCCAGCGATGGCGAAAGCTTGATCATGAAAAAATATTTTAATGTCGGCATCGCCGTGGATACGCCAAACGGTCTGGTGGTGCCGGTATTGCGGGATGTCGAAAAGAAAAGCATCAACCAACTGACTGCAGAATTGGCGGAAAAAAGCGAAAAAGCGCGCCAGGGGAAGTTGTTGCCGTCGGATATGCAAGGCGGCTGCATGACCATTTCCAGCCTGGGAGGCATAGGCGGCACTGCGTTTACCCCGATTGTCAATGCGCCTGAAGTGGCGATACTTGGAGTGACCCGCGCCAAAATGCAGCCGGTCTGGAACGGCAAGGAATTTGAACCCCGTTTGATGCTGCCGCTGGATCTGACTTACGACCATCGTGTGATCGATGGCGCCGAAGGCGCCCGTTTCATGGCTGCCGTAAAAATTTATCTGGGCGATATCCGCCGACTTTTACTTTGACAGGATGATGTTATGGAGGCTCCGGAAATGAGTGAATCTGAACTAAACGCGGAAGTTTTGGTATTAGGCGGCGGGCCCGGCGGCTATAGCGCTGCATTTCGAGCCGCAGATCTGGGCAAGAAGGTGACCTTGATAGAACGTTATCCGGTCCTGGGAGGCGTCTGTCTCAATGTCGGTTGCATTCCGTCGAAAGCACTGCTGCATATGGCGCTGGTAATTCATGAGGCGGAGGAATTTGAGCCGCACGGACTCAGCTTCAGCAAGCCCTCGCTCGATCTCGATAAGATCAGGTCCTGGAAGCAGAGCGTCAGTAAATCATTGAATGACGGTCTGGCCGGGCTTGCCAAACAGCGTAAAGTCACTGTGGTCCAGGGAACCGGCAAGTTCAGTTCGGCCAATACGGTCGAGGTAGAGACTGTGGCCGGCGTCAAAACCATCCGTTTCGAACAGGCGATTATCGCCGCTGGCTCCCATCCGGCTGAAATTCCGGTTTTTCCGAACGACGATCCGCGTTTGTGGGATTCGACCGATGCCTTGGAGTTGAAAACCGTTCCGAAAAAATTGTTGATCGTCGGCGGCGGTATAATCGGGCTGGAAATGGCGACGGTTTATCATGCGTTCGGATCGGAAATCAGCGTAGTCGAATTGATGGATCAAATCATTCCCGGTTGCGACAAGGACCTGGTGACGCCGTTATTCCGCCGGATCAAGAAACAATACAAAAATATCTGGCTGGAAACCAAGGTAAGCTCGATCGAAACGCACGAGGACGGATTGAAAGTATTCTTCGACGGCAAGGGTGCCCCGGTGTCGGAGATATTTGACGCGGTGCTGGTGGCAGTAGGCCGGCGGCCCAATGGCAAACTGATCGGCGCTGAGCAGGCCGGCATTAAAGTCAATGACCAGGGATTCATCGCGGTCGATAAACAGCAGCGCACCAATATTCCTCATATTTTCGCGATAGGCGATATCGTCGGCAATCCGATGCTCGCTCACAAGGCCGTTCATGAAGGCAAGGTTGCCGCGGAAGTGATATCAGGCTTGAAAGCCGGTTTCGATGCGCTGACCATACCGTCGGTGGCGTATACCGATCCGGAAATCGCCTGGATGGGCTTGACTGAAAATCAGGCGAAAGAGCAGGGGACGGAATACGACAAGGCCGTATTTCCTTGGGCGGCAAGCGGCCGTTCCTTAAGTATCGGGCGCAAGGAAGGCCTGACTAAAATCCTTTGTGATAAGGAAACCGGTAGAATTCTTGGCGCCGGCATGGTGGGTCCCAATGCCGGTGAATTAATAGCCGAAGCGGTGCTGGCTCTGGAAATGGGTTCCGAAGCCGAGGATATCGCCCTAACCATCCACCCGCACCCGACTTTATCTGAAACATTCGGCTTCGCGGCCGAAATGATTACCGGAACCATTACTGATCTTTACATTAAAAAAGGATAAATCTTAAGTATTCCAATGAGAAAAATTATATTCATATTACTTACGATCTTCCTGCTCGTTTTTATAAATTTTAGCATCTGGAGTTATATCAATAACCCCCTCCAGTTAAAATCGTGGACCAAAACCACCATGGGGGTTACCTTTGATCCCCGCCGTAAAAATTACACGCAACAAAATAAAATATTTCCAACCGAAGCTGAAATCGACCAGGATTTGGCGTTACTTGAAAACAAAGTTCATGCCGTCCGCACCTATAGCGTGTTGAATAACTTGCACAAGGTTCCTGAACTGGCCGCCAAACACAATCTGAATGTAACCCTGGGGGCATGGATTGGCAGTGATTTTGAAAGGAACCGGCAGGAAATCGAGACCTTACTGCAAATCAGCAATCAGAATAATCCCAAAATTGTCAGAGTCATGGTCGGCAACGAAGTGTTGTTCCGCAATGAAATTTCTGTACCGCAACTGATTGACTATATCCGCGAGGTCAAAAAACGCACGTGGCGACCCGTCAGTACGTCAGAATCATTTGATATCTGGCTTGCCCACCCAGAATTGGTGGCGGAAGTCGATTTTATCGGCGCCCATATCCTGCCTTACTGGAACGGCATAGCCGTTGAAGATGCGGTTGATTTTGTCTTTGAAAAGCTCTATGAGTTGCAAAAGGCCTATCCTAAAAAACCGATCGTCATTACCGAGGTCGGCTGGCCGTCGGACGGGCAACCCTTCAGACATGCGACGGCCTCCAGGACCAATCAGGCAATATTTCTGCGTGAATTCCTGAACCGGGCAGCGGAGCAGAAACTGGCCTACTATATCGTCGAGGCCTTCGATCAACCCTGGAAAATGAGCATTGAAGGCTCAGCCGGCGCCTATTGGGGAATATTCAATGCCGACCGGCAGCCGAAATATCCGATGGAAGGTGCGGTTTTGGCCTTGCCGGGCTGGAAACACTGGGCGACCGGCGCTGCGATATTCAGTGTGGTATTGATGGGATTGTTCCTGTTTACCCGCCGAAGTCTGGAATTGCCGGGTGTTCTTTTTTTCGGCGTGATCGCCAACCTGGCGGCATCGACGATTTTCTGGACGGTATCGATCGGCGCGCAGCAGTATCAGACTCATCTGACGATCGCATTTTGGGTCTTGCTGGTTTTGATGCAGGTGATCGCGGTATTTATTCTGTTGATTGAAGCGCTTGAAATCGCCGAAATTATCTGGCATCGAAATACCGCCCGAACGTTCAAGCCGTTAACTCCCGGTCCCGATTTTAAATACCCCAAGGTTTCATTGCACCTGCCCATTCATAACGAACCGCCGATGATGGTGCGCAAAACGCTGGAAGCTTTGGCAAAGGTGGATTATCCCAATATGGAAGTACTGGTGATGGACAATAACACCAAGGATCCGGCGGTCTGGGAACCGGTACGTGAAGATTGCGAACGGCTTGGGTCCCGATTCAGGTTTTTCCATCTGGAAAACTGGCCCGGTTTCAAGGCCGGTGCAATCAATCACGCACTCGAACAAACTGCTCCCGATGCCGAAATCATCGCCGTGATCGACAGCGATTATGTCCTGTCTCCGGACTGGCTAAAATGCATGGTCCCTTATTTTGATAATGAGAATGTCGGTTTTGTACAGTCGCCGCAAGATTACCGCGATTTGCATGTCAGCACCTTTAAATCCAACTGTTACTGGGAATACGCCGGTTTTTTCAATATCGGGATGGTGCAGAGAAACGAATACAATGCGATCATTCAGCACGGCACGATGACGATGATCAGAAAGTCGGCATTGCTGGAAGTCGGCAAATGGGCGGAATGGTGCATTTGTGAAGACAGCGAACTGGGCTTGCGTCTATACGAAGCCGGGTATGACTCGGTTTATTGCAAGGAATCTTTCGGAAAAGGATTGATGCCGGATACGATGTCCGGTTACATGACTCAACGCTATCGCTGGGTTTATGGAGCAATGCAAATTATAAAAGGGCATTGGCGCAGCTTTTTGCCGACTAAAAAATCGCCGCTCACGTCCGCTCAAAAATATTATTTTGTGGCGGGGTGGTTGCCGTGGTTTTCCGATGCGTTGGCATTAGTGTTCACCACCGCGAGCCTGATTTTAACCGGGTTAATGCTGGCCGATCCGTACCATTTTGAGATACCGGTCAATGCGTTTTTATTGCCGACGATAGGCCTGTTCAGTTTTAAAATCCTGCGCAGTTTATGGTTGTATCAGGCCCGTGTCCCGTGTACGTTCTGGCAATCGCTGGGCGCCTCGTTATCCGGGCTGTCCTTGACCCATACGGTAGCTAAAGGCGTATGGCAAGGGATGTTTATTCCGGGCAAGCCTTTCATGCGTACGCCGAAGTATGAAAAACTGGGCATGTTGGTGACCGGCTTGATGACCATCAGGCAGGAAATTTTCTTGCTGATTTTGTTAGCTTGCGGAATTGCCGGCATGTATTTAATAGAGCATTTCGATAACTTGAGCGGCCGCTTATGGATGGCCGTATTATGTGTTCAATCGGTTCCTTATGTTGCCGCTCTTATTACGGCGTTAATCAGTATTGCGCCGAGCTATCTTAAAAACTCAGCTGTTTCTTTCGAAGAGATGGATGATATAAGCGCGTCCCCAGACAAAACTTAGTACCTTATGAAATGGTGGCGGCGCAATGCCTTTGCACCGCCATCATCAATTATCATCCACAGTTAATCCGGACAGGTGAGCTCGCGATATCATGAGCGTAATACAACAAGACGATTTTATTCAAAGTATTTCTGATTCGTTACAATTTATCTCTTACTATCATCCCCTCGACTTTATCAAAGCCTTAAACACGGCTTATCAAAAAGAACAAAGCCCGGCCGCCAAGGATGCGATGGCGCAAATCCTGATAAACTCCAGAATGTGTGCCGAAGGACGCCGACCGATTTGCCAGGACACCGGTATCGTTACCGTCTTCCTGACAATCGGTATGAGCGTGACCTGGGATGCGGACATGAGCATCACTGACATGGTCAACGAGGGAGTCCGGCGCGCCTACTTGAATAGTGACAATGTGTTACGGGCTTCAATTCTGGATGACCCCGCCGGAAAACGTATCAATACCCGGGATAATACCCCAGCGGTGGTGCATATGGACGTTGTGCCTGGCGATACGGTCGCTGTGGAAGTGGCGGCCAAGGGCGGCGGCTCTGAAGCCAAGGCAAAATTTGCCATGCTCAATCCTGCCGACAACATCGTCGACTGGGTGTTGAAAACGGTGCCTACGATGGGTGCCGGCTGGTGTCCGCCGGGCATTCTCGGCATCGGCATCGGCGGCACCGCGGAAAAGGCAATGCTGTTGGCGAAGCAGGCCTGTATGGAAACTATCGATATTCAGGACCTGATTGCCCGCGGTCCCGGCAATGCCCTCGAAGAGTTGCGTCTCGATCTCTATGAGCAAGTGAACGCGCTGGGCATCGGCGCCCAGGGTTTAGGGGGATTGACCACGGTTCTGGATATTAAAATCAAGGATTATCCCACCCATGCGGCCAACAAACCGGTGGCGATGATACCCAACTGTGCCGCGACCCGCCATGTCCATTTTGAACTGGATGGTTCCGGTCCCGCCGAATTTAAACCGCCGCGCCTGGAAGACTGGCCGAACATCAGCCGGGATTCAGGTTTTCCGGCTCGAAAGGTTAATCTAGACACCGTGACACAAGCCGAGGTCGCGGTCTGGAAACCGGGTGAAACTCTATTGCTTAGCGGCACGTTGCTGACCGGTCGCGATGCGGCGCACAAGCGCCTAGTCGACTTGTTCGAACGGGGTGAGCCGCTGCCTGCCAATATCGATTTTGCCGGAAAATTCATTTATTACGTCGGTCCGGTCGATCCGGTTCGCGATGAAGTCGTGGGGCCTGCAGGTCCCACGACAGCAACTCGAATGGATAAGTTTACCGAAACGATACTGGCAAAAACCGGCTTGCTGGGCATGATCGGCAAGGCAGAGCGGGGGGCTTTGGCGATTGAGGCGATTAAAAAGCACAAGTCGGTGTATCTTGTCGCCGTCGGCGGAGCGGCTTATCTGGTCTCAAAAGCCATTCGCAAGTCCCGTATCATCGCCTTTGAAGATCTTGGCATGGAAGCCATCCATGAGTTTATCGTCGAAGACATGCCGGTTACCGTTGCGGTTGATGCACTAGGTTCATCGATACATGAAACTGCTCCGAAAATCTGGCAGAAAAAAATCGGCAAGATTCCTGTCATTGAAGAAAGTTAATCATCGCTAATCGCGATCGACTGCTGTCGATGGTTTTGCAGCAACTGATGCAAGTTTCTGTTCAACTATATTTAATTAAAGGAGTAAAAGATATGAAAGCCATCGAAACACTGATTGCAACGCTGTCGGGCTGGGTATGGGGCCCGCCCATGCTGACCTTGCTGGTGGGAACAGGCCTGTATTTGACCGTGCTGCTAAAAGGCTTGCAGTTTCGCGTTTTGCCGCTGGCGTTTCGCCTAATCTTCCATAAGGATCACAGCCATGAAGGCGACATTAGCCATTTTGCCGCCTTGATGACGGCACTGGCGGCTACCGTCGGCATCGGCAATATCGTCGGCGTCGCCACAGCGATCAGCCTGGGCGGGCCGGGGGCCGTGTTCTGGATGTGGATGACCGGCCTGGTCGGCATGGTGACCAAGTATTCGGAAGCGGTGCTGGCGGTCAAGTATCGTGAAAAAGGCGAGTACGGCATGCGCGGCGGCCCGATGTACTACCTGGCTAACGGCGCCGGCCTGCCCTGGCTGGGCTGGCTGTTCGCATTGTTTACTGCGTTGGCGACGTTCGGTATCGGCAATATGACGCAGGCTAACGCGACCGCCAAAATTTTCGAGGCATCGTTTCATATCGAGCCCTGGGTTACCGGCGTCGTGCTGATGGTGTTGACCGCGCTGGTCATTCTCGGGGGGATTCGTTCCATCGGCAAATTCACGTCCATTCTGGTGCCGTTCATGATTATCGGCTATGTTGGCGCTTCGTTGATGGTGCTGGCGCTCAATGCAACCGAGATTCCGCATGCTTTCGGGCTGATTTTTAAACACGCTTTTGCGCCGGCGGCGGCTACGGGAGGCTTCGCCGGCGCGACCATCGCTGCGGCAATGCGCTTTGGTGTGGCCCGCGGCGTGTTTTCCAACGAATCGGGCCTGGGTTCGGCGCCGATAGCCGCCGCAGCCGCCCGCACACATGACCCGGTCAAGCAGGCGCTGGTCAGCATGACCCAGACTTTTATCGATACGCTGGTCGTCTGCACGATGACTGCCCTGGTTATTCTGACGGCACGCTCCTGGACCTTGGGGGTCAGCGCCGGACAACTGACCAGCGCCAGCTTCGGCGAAACTCTGGGCAGTACCGGCGAGATTATCGTTGCGTTGGCTACGGCCCTGTTTGCCTATTCGACCCTCATCGGCTGGAACTACTATGGCGAGAAAGCCATAGAATATCTGCTCGGGCCGCGCTCCATACGGATTTATCGGATTCTTTTTATCGCCACAGTGATCATCGGAGCGATGATGAATCTGGAGTTCGTCTGGAATTTTTCCGACTTGATGAACGGCATGATGGCCCTGCCCAATTTGATTGGTTTACTGTTACTGTCCAGGGTCGTCAAGGAAGAAACCGACCGCTATTTCAAAAACTGAAGCGTGCCGATAATACAGCTAATAAATTACCGCCAAACTCTGATGCTAAAACGACACAGCGTCAGAAAGCCGCTCGATAATTACTTAGGAAAGCCGGGTTTTGGATAAAAAGTGTAAGGGTTAGCTTTGCAAGGCTTGAAAGAAGACTTAACGCGTATCTCGTTTTGAATTGTGATTAGTTGATGCCCTTGGGTATTTCTTAAAATAGCCGTCCCTGGCTATTCCGTAAAGAAATGTTATTTCTTGGCGGGTTCCTGTTTGGCAGTTTCTTCGGTTTTTGCAGGTTCTTCTTTTTTCGCTTCCTCCGATGCTTTTGCTTTCTCTGCTTCAGCGGCGCTTTCAGATTTTGCATCTGATGTCGCTTTTTCGGTTGCAACGGCAGGCGCCGGAGCATCGGCTTTCGGTTTTTCTTCTACCAGAGGCACCAAAATTTCGACTTTCGCCTGTTTACGCAAGGCTTCGATCATGTCTTGAACTTTTTTGCGTTGCAAATAAGGCATCAGCTGATCTTTTACCGCGTCCAACGGAGGCGGCACTTGGGCGCGGGAATCTTCCCTTAAAATCACATGCCAGCCAAACTGGGTTTGTACGGGCGTTTTCGTGTATTTGCCTTTTTCGAGCTTGGTAACAGCATCGGAGAAAGGAGCAACCATCTGGCTGGCGACAAACCAGCCTAAATCACCGCCATTTTGTGATTCTTTGGCGTCCAGTGAGTGCTTGTTAGCCAACGCGGCAAAATCTCCGCCCTTATCGAGTTCAGCGATCAGTTTTTTCGCCTCATCTTCAGTTTTAACTAAAATGTGGCGCGCTTTATATTCCGTACCGGTTTCTGCGGCTATTTTGCTGTCATATTCCGCTTTGATTTCAGCATCGGTTACAGGGTTGGCTTTCAGGAAATTTTGCAGGCTGGTCTGCGTCAATAGCGATTTTTTAGTCGCTTCAAGCTGTTGAATATATTCGGGCGATTTATCCAAATGCTTTTGCAAGGCATCCTGCACCAGCAATTCACGTTGAATCAGTTCTTCGATGAGTTTTTCTTTAGGGAAAGACTGGCCATGGCTTCGCTCGCCAATTTCTTTTTCCAGGTCGGAGAGTGTGGCTTTGCTGATGAATTGTCCATTGACTTCGGCGACTGCATCCTCTTTTTTGATGACCGGCGTGACCGGGGCGGCGCTTTGGGTTTCGGGAGTTTGTTGTTGGCAACCTGAAACTAACACGGTACCGGCAACAAGCAAGGGGATTACTATATTCTTCATTGATGTGTTCCTTTGGTTTCTTCTGAGGGTGAAAGGGCGTTAATGCCTAGGGCATGAATTTGTTGTTTCATCAGGTCTCCAAGCGCCTGGTAAATCAACTGGTGTCTTTGCACCAATGATCTTCCTTCAAACGCTTCCGCGACGATAGTGATATGGTAATGGCCGCCGCCGCTTCTTGCGCCGGCATGTCCGGCATGGGCCGTGCTGTTATCGATAATTTCCAGCACCTCCGGCTTGAGCGCTTCGGTTAGTAATTGTCTGATTAATTGGGTTGTCATTATGGAAGGACCTTTTTAAATGGTTTAATAGTCACCTTTGCGTAAACGCCCGCCTCTACATAAGGATCGGCTGCAGCCCACTGCTGGGCAGCCTCCAGGCTGTCAAATTCTGCTACAACGAGGCTGCCGGTAAATCCGGCTTCCCCCGGATTCTCACAATCAACAGCAGGGTGGGGGCCTGCAATGATCAGTCTCCCTGCATCCTGCATCTGCTTCAGCCTCTCAAGATGTTTCGGACGAACCGACATTCTTTTCGCAAGGCTATCATCTATGTCTTCACTGATAATTGCATATAACACGTGTGCAGCACCTATTTTCGCTAGTCATAATGATGAGTTTCTAATAAATTATATTATCGGTTTTATTTAGCAATGCTTACGAAACAGCATACGCAGGCTATGCGACTGCAAAGGACAAGACGGCTGGAACCGGTCATTCCTTGGTTTCCGGAATGTGTTTATAGATGATCGCCATTTGCACTACGATAAAAACAACCATTAGACCCGGTACACCAAAGGTTTTAAAGGTTACCCAATCATCGGTGTCATAGTTAAACATCACATAGACATTGATAAAACCTACGATAAGAAAAAAGCTTGACCACATCAAATTCAAACGTTTCCAGATCGCGGATGGGAGGGTTAAGCTTCCGGACATCATGCGTTCAACGATCGGTTTTTCACCGATAAATTGGCTGCCCAAAAAGACCAGGCCAAATAACCATTCTATGATCGACAGTTTCCATTTGATGAATTGCTCATCATGTAAATAAATCGTCGCACCACCCATGACAATAATCAAAACCAGGGTAATCCATTGCATGGTTCCAACCTTCCTGTGTTTGAACCAGCCATAGGCCACTTGAACAATAGTCGCTGCAATAACCACTGCCGTTGCCACATAAATGTTGTAAAACTTATAGGCAATAAAAAATAAAATAATAGGAATAAATTCGCTTAGCTGGTTCATTGGTTCCAGGAAGGTTATCGGGAGATGAGTAATATTTCCACATTAAAAAACGGAAGGGACTGTGCAAAGGCGATCGATTTCCTGAACGTACGCATGGGGTCCTTCTGTTAGTGATATCTGACTTGAGCTGGCTTAAACCGATAGGTCAGGGCTTAACCGATATAATCTGTTGACGGCTAGGGTGTTTGTGTAAAAGTGTGTTCAATAAATTTTGTTGGGGATATCCCGGTTAGCGCTTGGTCTTCCATGATTATTAATATCCTTCTCAAGGATTGGCTTTGAGACTTAACGGTTCCCGAATCCATGAACAATCAAATTAAATTAATGTGCCTTATTGTTTGTTTTGAATAATCTTCAAACTTTGTATTGTAAGTTTTTATTCAATGAATGTACATGATTCAATAGTTGTTTCTGTTAGAATGTTAAAAAACTTTTTTAGGGGCGTATCTATGGATAAACAAATCCGGACTGAATTGGAGGCGGCGACATTCAGGAGATTGATCAATCATTTACAAAAGCATACCGAGGCTCAAAATATCGATCTGATGATATTGGCCGATTTTTGCAGGAATTGTCTCGCGAAATGGTATATGGCTGCGGCTGAAGAGCAGGGCGTGGCGATGGATTATGATCAGGCAAGGGAAATTGTCTACGGAATGCCTTATCGGGAATGGCGCGATAAATTTCAAAAAGAAGCGACCCCCGAACAACTGGCCGCCTATGAACTCAAGCAGCAAGCGAAATCCTGAGCAAAGTTTGCGATTTAACGGTTTCGGACACTGAGTTATAGGGTTATCGTTTACGGTGCTGTCTGTATTTCTGTTAGCATCCGGAAAAAGCCTTGCCAATCCCAACTTGTCAGTTATGGAAGAATTTACAGGCAGTGTCTGCGCTGTATCAGAGTGGTTGCACATCAGTCCCTGATCGCCTCAACCTGAATTAAAATTTTAACGTCATCGGCTAAGGCGGGCGCGTACTTGTCCACGCCAAAATCAGATCGCTTGATCATGGTCATGGCATTGGCCCCGCAGGTATTTTTCATGGATATCAGGTTTATTCCGCAATGAAAATGGTCTAATGTTAGTTTCACGGGTTTGGTGATGCCGTGCAGGGTCAGTTTGCCATCTGCGGCTATGAGCCGGTCCTGGTCAAAGCTTAACTTATCGGCTTGAAACCGGATTTCCGGATATCTCTCGGCATCCAGAAAATCCTTGCCGCGCAGATGCTTTTCCAATTCCGCAAGGCCCGTACTGATGGATGCCGTCTCGATGATGACATCGATGGTGCCGGTTGCCGACTTCGGATCGATCGTCACTTTGCCGCTTGTTTGATTAAAACGGCCGCGCTGAATGGAAAAACCTAAATGGTTGATCTCGAAGCTCGGAAAGGTATGTCTGGAATCGATTGTATAGGTATCGGCAACGGCGGCGGAGCTTATTAATGTGCCGACAATAATTGTTATCAAAGAAAGCTTAGCCATAATTTTTCCTGTTGGGTAAAGGAGATGATGCTCAAATTCATTGGGAAAACCGGGTAGGGACAGGCATGAATTGTCAATAATTAGGAAACAATTCATTAATAATAACGCATCTTGTTAACAAAATGAATATAAAATATAATTTTCAGCAATTGAAAAGCTAATGAAATCGCATCGCTATGCGTAAGCACGAATAATTGCTTTGATCAACAGTTTCATACACCTCCTCGAAGTGTGAAAATACGGAATTAATAGGAATTCTGTATCCCCTTGTCTCCCTTTGCCTTCGGCACTGGGAGTATTTTTTTGCCTGATGTTTTTTCTCCGTGCCGGGAAAATACAAATTCAAGTTCATTGATCAGATAACTCTGAGAGCCAGGTCTGAATCCGATCAGCAGCCTGCCGCGTCAATTCAGAAAATGCAGTCACAGCGCCAAGGGCATCCGGCGTATCAGTCCATCGTTCAAAACGAAACTGCTCAGTGCCAAGTTTTATTTTATGGTCAGCGGAATAGGCCTCAACTGACAAATGCATCAGAACTTTTGACTGGCGAGGGGATTCGAACTGTTGCTCAAACTCCAGCAATTTAATAATCATGGGTCTATTCAGCGCTTTTCCGAGGAACTTCAGTTGTTGTTCGAGGATTTCGGCAGGCGGCGCTATCCAGCGATCGAGGTTGTAAAACCTGACCTGAGTCGGATTAGCATACAGCAAACGATAACGGATCCGATTATCCCGGAGCCATATAGGAGCATCGATGGTAATATCCTCTTGTGTCAATGGCTTATGAACAGGGTTCGCCTGATTTATGCCAAAATCATGCATCGCAGGCTGTCTGGGGGTGATACTGCACCCGGCAAAAAACAGGATCATAGGGAGCAATAATAAATTGATCGGATAGCTCATTTGGGTTCCTTGTAACCGGGTTCGCCGGGTCCCGGTTCTGATCGATCCGGTCCCAGCAGCAATGATTGCGGATTGTTTTCCAGCATGGCGGCGACCCGTTTCACTTCATGAGCGGCGGCTTGCATATCAGTCATCAGTTCGTTGACTTTCGGCAAGGTGGTTTGCACCATGACATCACCGGCCGTTTTGCCGGTGTCGGCGAGTTCTTCGGCTTTGATACTTAGGGTTTGCACCTGCCTGCTTAACATTTGCAAGTCGGCAGACAGTGAGTCGATATGCGACAGGGTTTTTCCCGCGTCAGCGGTCAACTTGGGAATGCCGGCAAGGGCCTTGTTGACGCTTTCTTGCAGTTGGGTCAGTTTATCGGACAAGCTTTTCAGATTTCCCAGGATATCGCCGATATTTTTTGAATTTTCATCATTCAATAAAGAGGTGAGTCTCATCATTAAATAATCGGCTTTTTTTAAAAGTTCCTCTCCGGAATCCATCAGTTTTTCGGCTAGGGACTGTCTCAAAGGAATACGGGTCTTTGGATTGTCGCCGGGCCGCAATCGTTCCGGTATGTTGCCCGAATCCTCCAGTTGCAGCTGGGTCAAGCCGGTGACCCCTTTCAATTGTAAGGTGGCGTATACCCCTCTGGTCAAAACGATGTCTTTGTCCACTTCGATGGCGACCAGAATAATGCTGGAGTTAGACGGATCGAACTGGATGCTGAGTACTTTTCCTACGGCGATGCCCCGATAGAAAACCGTCGACTCGAGATTAAGACCAGTCACGGATTCATTCGTTGACACGATATAAAGATTGCGTTCACGCTCGAAATGACCGATCCAGTAGATGACTGCCGTGGTTGCGGCTACTAAACAAATCAAAAACAGACCGGTAATGAGTGCGTGTTTATTTCTGCCCATGTGGCTCCTTGTGATATTGAAAAACCCGCTCTGCCCGATTATTATGAAAAAATTGTTTAACAAAAGGATGCTGACAGTTTAATACCGACGCCAGCGATCCAAAAGCGACCAACTGATTATCTGCCAGCACGGCAACCTGGGTGCATAGATCCCTAAGTATATCCAAATCATGGGTGACCATGACCACAGTAAAGTTGAGGTCACGGTGCAGTTCCGATAAAAGGCTAACAAAATCCTCGCTGGAAATGGGATCGAGGCCCGAGGTCGGTTCATCGAGCAACAAGAGTTCCGGTTCCAGGATCAATGTGCGGGCCAGGGCCACCCGTTTGATCATGCCTCCGGACAAATCCGCCGGTTTTAACCAGGCATCCTGGGCTGCCAGTCCCACTCTTGCCAATTTCATAAAGACCAGGCGTTTAATCAATTCTTCATCATCGATTCCAACTTCCCTTAATGGAAATGCAATATTGTCATAGACATTGAGAACGCTGAATAATGCGCCTTTCTGAAATAAAACGCCGCAATTGTTTTTCAGCCGCTGGCCGTGGTCAGCTAAAACATTTTTTAACGATTGCCCCATGACGAAAATTTCTCCCTGACTGGGCAGTTGCAGACCGATAATTTCGCGCAGCAAGGTCGTTTTGCCGCAGCCGGACGCGCCGACCAGGCCCAGTATTTCCCCTTGCTTTATGGCAAGATTGATATCCTGATGAACCGTTTTTTCCCCGAAACGGGTCCATACATGTTCAAACCGTATTGCATCGTTTGCTGTCATGGCATGCCGATATCCATAAAGAGAATCGCGAATAGGGCGTCGACCATAATCACGACGGTAATCGCCGCCACCACGGAGTTGGTCGTCTCGCTGCCCAAACTTTCGGTATTGGGTTGAATACGAAAGCCAAAGTGACAGGCAATCAGCGCAATCATCAGACCGAAGACTGTACTCTTGAGCAGGCCGATAAACACATTCATTAAGGGTACCGTATCGGGCAGTTTTTGAAAAAACTGCTGGTAGCTGATATCGAGCGTATTTTGTGCCGAAAACATCCCCCCTAATAACGCGGCGCCATCGGTCCAAATGGTTAGCAAGGGCAAGACTACGGTCAATGCGGTTACTTTGGGCAAGACCAGACGCAATGAATGAGCGATGCCCATCGCAGAAAGCGCATCGAGTTCCTCGGTTACGCGCATGATGCCGATCTGGGCAGTCATTGCAGAACCTGATCGGCCGGCAACCAGAATAGCGGCCAGTAGCGGTCCCAATTCACGGATAATGCTTAATCCCAGAATATCGATAATATAGATTTCCGCGCCGAACATTTGCAATTGCAGGGCCGACAAATAACTTAGCACAATGCCGATCAGGAAACCGACCAGCGCCGTGATGCCCAAAGCCCTGACGCCTGACTCATAAATGGTAATCGAAAACTCCGCCCACGGTATTTCGCCCGGATGCCATAACAAGTGGAGCATATCCAGTACCAGTTGGCCCAGCAAAGCGATCCAGTCGACAAGCTGTCCCCAAAAACCGCTGATCAGCCGATGAAAATAAGTGACGATCAGGTTTAACGGCGAAATAGCCGGTTCGCCGTCCGGAAGTTGCTGGTCTTGCCATTGCTCAAAAAGGCGCAGATGTTCCGGCCTGGTTTTCAGCTCGGCCGGGAGTTGTTTTTTCCAGGCAAGCCAGATCATCAATGCCGCGGCATTATCCAGCACGTCTATAGCCTCCAGATCCCATTGCAGCGTTTTGTTTCTGGCGTAGCGGCTGATGTCATGGCGCAAGCCTGGAACCGTTGAAAGATTGCGCAGATTCCACTGCCCCGACAATTTTATGCAATAGGGTTTCCCGTCCCGTTCAACGATGTCCAGCAAGGGGAGGGCTTCGGCATTTGTGGCCGTGTCAGTCGTCATGAAAATTCATAAAAATGTAGCCGATCTATCGCGGTTGCAGGACATACGTGAGAAATAATAAATGAAGAGCCAATTTTAATATTTTACCCGAGTATTTAGATGCAGTAAGCAGCGGTTTTAATTCCGGGTTAATAAATACTCGACGATTACAGCATCGACCGGCTTACCCGTAGAGACGCTGCCTGTTGTGGCCCAGCCGGTCACTTTATAGTGCTTTCCTGCTTCCATCATTGTACCGTCTGACTGCCTTAATCGGCTGATGCGCCGACCGTATTCGGCATCCGGGCTGCAGTGAAAACTCATGCCGCCGGTCCTGATCATATCACCGCCTTGCCGATAATAAGGGTCTTTGTTGAATAAATTATCGGCAATGTCTTCCAACAGATTCTTTATTTGGTTACCGGACAGCGTTTTAACATAGGTTTCAGGATAAGTGATGGCGGTATGATTCATGATCTCCTCATACGTGATCGGCTGGCCCGGCAATAATGCGGTTCCCCAGCGGAAGCCGGGGGACAGGGCAATCGGCGCGTCATTGACGGCGCGCAAGGCGGCCAGTATCAGCGAATCGAAGGTGCCGCAGTAGGTATCCCGCCGGTATAACAGTCGATCAGCTACCGCCAGAGGCTGACCAAGTTTGGCGAGATAGGGCGCTCTGCTGCGGCTAATCAGACTTTGCATGTCAGGATCGGGTGCAATGAGATTGGCGAAGACCGGTAATAAGCGGTATCGAAGATCCCGCAGGCGGCCCCGGGAGATATCCAAATCCAGTATCGCCAGAAATTTGCCGTGGCTGCCTGCATTGCTTACCCAGGTTCTGCCTTTCCCGTTATCAACCGGAATAGGCCGGGGAATGGCGTCATGGCTATGTCCGCCTAAAATCACATCGAGTCCGGTTACCCTGGAAGCCAGCTTTAAATCGACCTCGAGGCCGTTGTGTGACAACAGGATAATAACATCGGCCTCATGAGACTTGATGATCCGATCAATAACCGTTTGCAGATTTTGTTCCTGAATGCCGAATCGCCAGTCCGAGGTAAAGCGCTGCGGATTGGCAATCGGGGTATAGGGAAAGGCCTGTCCGATCACGGCAACATGGGCATTGTTGATTTTCTTGATGACATAAGGCTTGAACACCGCAGCCGAGTCACGATCCGATGCAAATAAGGCTTCCTCGGTGTATGCGATGTTTTGGGCTATAAATTCGCCATCGAATAGCTTGCTGCTTTCCAACACCTCGTTACCGCCATAGGTAAACTCCCAGTGACCGGTCATCACATCGACGCCCAGGAGATTGCTGGCCGCAATCATATCCTTGCCCCGGGTCCATAAGGCGGTCGCCGATCCCTGCCAGCTGTCGCCGCCATCGAGCAGCAAGGTATTTTCGTATCCGCGAGTTTCCCTGATCTGTTTGATCAAGGTCGCCAGGTGCGCAAAACCGCCCATCCTGCCATAAACCCTGGCCGCTTCGGCAAAATCCAGATGGGTAAAGGCATAAGCGTCCCGGCTATTTGCCTTGATGCCGAAAAAATCCAGAAAATGCCGGCCTGTCAAATGGGTCGGCAGTCCCTTGTTTCCGGCTAGGCCGGTATTGACGGAAGGCTCACGGTAATACACCGGCAGCAACTGGGCATGACAATCGGTAAAATGCAATAAAGTCACATTACCGAAATTCGGCAAGGCGGAATAGACATTGCTCTGGGGGGCGCAGGCGGAAACCAGTGCAGGCGACAGGCCAAGACAGTGTAGAAACCGGCGGCGATCCATAAACAGGTGAAGAGTTATTGACGGACTGAAAAATATTAGAAGACAAGTCCCGCCGAGTGGTCTAACGTTACCGGCTATTGCCGGTTTTTCACAACATTATTTGCTTCAAGGGCGCTCAGCTCAGCTCGTATCGATTGACAGTGCCATCATGGCATACTTGTTTCGCCTAAAGCTATCATTTTATTGCTATTGCGGTATTTATTGGCAGCGAAAATCCAGATTCGGGTATAATTGATGCCATTGCCTGTTTCTCGTTATTTATCCCGAGCAGTACTCCCGTTCAAAATAATCTCAATCAACTAAGTCTCCATGGATTTAAAATTTCTCGATTTCGAACAACCCATCGCTGAACTGGAAGCGAAAATTAAAGAACTCCGGAATGTCGAGTATGACAACGACATCAATATCTCTGATGCCATCAAGCAATTGGAGGACAGAAGCCTGGCCTTAACCGAGGCAATTTTCTCGAATCTTACCGACTGGCAGATTTCACAATTATCCAGACATCCGGGGCGTCCCTATACCCTCGATTATATTGAGCATATGTTTACCGATTTCCATGAACTGCATGGAGATCGCGCTTATGCGGATGATCCGGCGATCGTTTGCGGATTGGCGCGCCTTGATGATCAGCCGGTCGTCGTGATCGGCCATCAAAAAGGACGTGACACCAAGGAAAAAATTTATCGAAACTTCGGTATGCCGCGTCCGGAAGGTTATCGTAAAGCCTTGCGGGTGATGAAAATGGCGGAGCGCTTTAAACTGCCTCTGATTTGTCTGATTGATACGCCGGGAGCCTATCCCGGCATTGGCGCGGAAGAACGCGGCCAGAGTGAGGCCATTGCCCGGAATCTGTTTGAAATGGCCAGACTGAAAACCCCGATCATTTGCACCATTACCGGAGAAGGCGGTTCCGGCGGAGCGTTGGCCATTGGCGTGGGGGATCGTTTGATTATGCTGGAATACAGTACTTATTCAGTAATTTCTCCTGAAGGCTGCGCCTCCATACTATGGAAAAGCGCTGATAAGTCACAATTGGCGGCCGAGGCCATGGGCATTACCTCCGATCGTATCCGTGAACAGGGTTTTCTGGATGAAGTGGTTAGAGAGCCGTTGGGCGGTGGCCATCGAAATTTTCATGCCATAGCCGCAAATTTGAAAGAAACCTTGATACGTCATTTGCAAGAGTTAAAACAGCAGAACATGGATACTCTGCTTGTAAAACGGTACCAGCGTATTATGGGTTTCGGCGTCTATTCCGAGGAAGCGGTGAAATAGTATTAGGTACAAGGTACAAGGTACAAGGTGCAGGCAGCGTTGGGATTAGCCGCTTTTTTGCTTTATAACGGGTTGACCTGTCCTTTCCTTTATTCCGTATTTCATTAGAGTAACCAGGTTAGTGCCGCTGACATCAGACCTTATTGAATCCGCAATAGTCCCATTTGAGCCACTCCGGCGGATTTATATTGCCTACAGCGGCGGCATAGACTCTCATGTTTTACTTCATTTAGCGGCCAGCGTAGACAAGCTCCGCGAGAAAATCACCGCCGTCTATGTCCATCATGGCTTGCAGGCGGACGCAGAGGTTTGGGCTCGGCACTCTGCCGAGACGGCAAACGATTTGGAGGTCGACTTTATTTTGCTGCGGGTGAATGCCTTTGCTGAAAAAGGCGAAAGTCCCGAAGAAGCCGCCAGAAATGCGCGTTATGCCGCCTTAAAAGAGCTGATCGGCGTCAATGATATTCTGCTGGTTGCACAACACCTTGAAGATCAGCTTGAAACGGTGATGCTGCAGTTATTACGAGGGGGCGGTTTGCGAGGGCTCTCGGGAATGCCGGAGTCCATGGCCTTCGGACAAGGGTTCATGCTCAGGCCGCTGTTGAATATGACGAAACAGGCTATTTTGGACTATGCAGTTGATCAACAGCTTAAGTGGGTGGAAGATCCCAGTAATCGATGCAATGATTATGACCGGAATTTCCTGCGCAATGATGTGATCCCGTTAATAAAACAGCGTTGGCCGGTTTGCGCCATTACCGTCGCCCGCGCCGCCCGGCATTGTGCGGAAGCCGAAGTGCTTGTTTCGGAGCTTGCCGACGAGGTGTTCAAGCAGGTCTACCATCTACCCGACGATACCCTAAGCATAAGCCGCTTGCGAACCTTCAACAGCGCAAGACAGCAGCTTGCCATTCGGCATTGGTTTCTGATCAAAAGCCTGAAAATGCCGTCACATGCCTTTGTTTTAAGTTTGTTGAATCAGATTGCCGGTGCGGATAAAAACAGTCAGCCGGTATTGTTCAGTCAGGGATACCAGATACGCCGCTACCGGGATAAGCTTTATTTTCTAAAAGCGACCGCGCCTGAAACTCAGCAGGACATCGTGTGGCCTCCAGAGCTAAGCACCGTTAGTATCGGTAACTCTCTGACACTGTCCTGGTCTGTCTCTTCCGCGGGCATCTCCCTTGAACAATGGCGGCAGTCTTCAATCGTTATCAGGTTTCGCCAGGGCGGTGAAAAAATCAGTTTATCCGGACGAACGGGGCATCATTCGCTGAAGAATCTGTTTCAGGAAACGGGACTGCCGCCTTGGGAACGGCAATGGATTCCGTTGATTTATCTTGATAACGAACTGGCCGCCATCGGCGACAAGTGGATCAGCGCTGAATTCCTGGAACAAAAAACCGATGCCTGTATCAAGCTATCGATACAACAAGTCGAATAATACTGAAAAGACCATGACGAAATGCGCATTGTCGATTAAAATAGCCAAGTTTAACTACATACTTGTCATCAGAACCAATCTGAAGTCCATCACATCCACATGACAAAATACATTTTCATTACCGGCGGTGTCGTTTCATCACTCGGCAAGGGTATCGCCGCATCGTCGCTCGCTGCCATACTCGAAGCACGCGGTCTCAAGGTGACATTGACCAAGCTGGATCCCTACATCAACGTCGATCCCGGCACCATGAGCCCTTTTCAGCATGGAGAGGTATTTGTTACCGAGGATGGCGCGGAGACCGACCTGGATTTAGGTCATTATGAACGGTTTCTGAAAACCACGATGACCAAAAAGAATAATTTCACTACCGGCCAGGTCTATGACAGCGTGCTGCGCCGGGAGCGGAAAGGGGAATATCTCGGTGCTACGGTACAGGTGATTCCTCATATCACCGATGAAATAAAAAACCGTATCTATCAAAGCGCCGAGGGTATGGATGTCGCCCTGATTGAAGTCGGCGGCACGGTCGGCGATATTGAGTCATTGCCGTTTCTGGAAGCCATCAGACAGATGCGCGTCGATCTCGGAGCGGATAGGTCGCTGTTTATCCACTTGACTCTCGTCCCCTATATCCGCTCTGCAGGCGAATTAAAAACCAAGCCGACCCAGCATTCGGTCAAGGAACTTCGCACGATCGGGATACAGCCCGATATCCTGATCTGCCGATCAGAACAGCCGATTCCGTTGACCGAACGACGAAAAATCGCTTTGTTTACCAATGTCGAGGAAAAGGCAGTTATCTCGGCAGTGGATGCAGATTCGATATATCGCATCCCTTTGCTGCTGCATGAACAAGGACTGGATGATATCGTCGTCAATAAATTAAGACTGAATGCACCGCCTGCGGATTTAGCGGAATGGGAAAATGTCGTCAAAGCGCTGGCTGATTCGGTCAACGAGGTCAATATCGCAATCGTTGGCAAGTATGTCGATCATTCCGATGCCTACAAATCGCTCAATGAAGCATTGATTCATGCCGGCATACGCACCCATAACAAGGTTAGAATTCACTATATTGATTCGGAAATCATCGAAGATGAAGGCATCGGCAGGCTGAAGTCTGTCGACGCGATACTCGTGCCGGGTGGTTTCGGCGAACGAGGCATCGAAGGCAAAATCGCCACCGTCAAATATGCACGCGAAAACAAAATTCCGTATCTGGGCATCTGTTTGGGTATGCAGGTCGCTGTCATTGAATTCGCCCGTGATGTAGCGGGGCTTGAAGGCGCGCACAGCACCGAGTTTCTGCCTCAATCACCGCACCCGGTGATCGGTTTGATTACCGAATGGATGGCAGAAAGCGGCCGCATTGAGGTTCGCGACGAAAATTCCGATTTGGGCGGCTCGATGCGTCTGGGTGGACAGCAATGCCGATTACAGCCGTATTCGCTGGCGTTTCAGCTTTATCAAAAAGATGTGATTACCGAACGACATCGCCACCGCTACGAATTTAATAATGGGTATTTGGATAAACTGGAAAAGGCCGGTATGCGCTTTTCCGGGAAGTCAATTGATGGCCGGCTGGTTGAAGTCGTTGAAATCGCGGATCACCCCTGGTTTCTGGCGTGCCAGTTCCATCCTGAATTTACGTCAACACCGCGCAAAGGCCATCCCTTGTTTTCGGGATTTGTGATTGCGGCGGCTGAGCATAAGAAAGTGGTGGCTTGACAAGTGTAAGTCGTGTAATCGTGTAAGTTGTGCCTTTACACAGTAAAGGCGAAAGATTTTTCGTCTCAAGATTTGCCTGCCAGCCGCGGAACCTTAAGAATTTAAAAAACTAGAGAACATTCATGCAATTATGTGGTTTTGAAGCTGGCCTCGACCAGCCGTTGTTTTTAATAGCCGGACCCTGCGTCATCGAGAGCGAACAACTGGCACTGGATACGGCCGGCTATCTTAAGGAAGTGACGACGGCGTTAAATATTCCGTTCATTTACAAGTCATCTTTCGACAAGGCCAATCGCTCGTCTCACGAGAGTTTCCGCGGACTGGGTGTCGATCGGGGGCTGGAAATACTCGCCAAGGTCAAAAAACAAATCCAGGTTCCCGTGCTGACCGATGTGCATGAAGATACGCCGCTGACTGAAGTGGCTTCAGTCGTCGACGTCATGCAGACGCCAGCCTTTTTATGCCGGCAAACCAATTTTATCCAGAATGTCGCAGCCTGCGGCATTCCTGTCAACATCAAGAAAGGCCAGTTTCTGGCGCCGTGGGATATGGCGAATGTCGCCAATAAGGCCAAGGCGACCGGCAATCAGCAGATCATGGTCTGCGAGCGCGGCGTGTCTTTCGGCTATAACAATCTGGTGTCCGATATGCGGTCGCTCGCGGTCATGCGCGACACCGGCTGCCCGGTCGTTTTCGATGCGACCCATTCGGTGCAATTGCCGGGGGGGCAGGGCAGCTGTTCAGGCGGCCAGCGCGAATTCGTGCCGGTGCTGGCCCGCGCCGCCGTCGCCGTCGGAATTGCCGGTTTGTTTATGGAAACGCACCCGAATCCCGCCGAGGCCATGAGCGACGGCCCCAATTCATGGCCGATCCACCGCATTAAAGAATTACTCGAAGTTTTATTAACCATCGATCAGGCGATCAAAGCCCAAGGCCTGATAGAAACAACCCTCTAAGGAACCCAAATGGCAGCAATAGTAGATATTCGTGCAAGAGAAATCCTGGATTCGCGCGGCAATCCCACGCTCGAAGCCGACGTGGTATTGGCTTCCGGCGTTGTCGGCAGCGCGATGGTGCCGTCCGGCGCCTCAACCGGCGAGCGCGAAGCGATAGAACTGCGCGACGGCGATAAATCCCGTTACCTCGGCAAAGGCGTCCTGAATGCGGTTAACAACGTCAAGACCGAAATTCGCTCCGCGATCGTCGGCATGGATGCCGCCGATCAGGAAGGCATCGACAACAAAATGATCGCGCTGGACGGCACCGAAACCAAGGCACGTCTGGGCGCAAACGCCATGCTGGCGGTATCGATGGCGGCGGCGCATGCGTCGGCTAAAGAAAGCAAGCAGCCGCTGTACCGTTATCTGAACAAATCCGGCGAATTCGTCATGCCGGTGCCGATGATGAACATCATCAATGGCGGTTCGCATGCCGACAACAGTGTTGACTTGCAGGAATTCATGATCTTGCCGGTCGGAGCGCCGACCTTCCGCGAAGCGATCCGCTACGGTGCCGAGGTCTTCCACAATCTGAGCAAGGTCCTGAAGTCCAAAGGTTTGGCAACCACCGTCGGCGACGAAGGCGGTTTCGCACCTAACCTGTCTTCCAATGAAGAAGCGATCAGCGTCATCCTGCAGGCGATCGAGCAAGCCGGGTTCAAGCCGGGCGTCGATATTTATCTGGGCCTCGATGCGGCCGCGTCTGAATACTATACAGATGGCGTCTACGATCTGGCTTCGGAGAACAAGCAATATACGTCCGCACAAATGGCCGATTTCTTCGTCGACTGGGTCAATAAATATCCGATCATCAGCATCGAAGACGGCTTCGACGAAAATGACTGGGACGGCTGGAAACTGATGACCGAAAAACTGGGCGGACGCGTGCAGCTGGTCGGCGACGATCTGTTCGTGACCAACCCTGCGATTCTGAAACGCGGCATCGAGCAACAAATCGCCAACTCCATTCTGATCAAGGTCAATCAGATCGGTACCCTGACCGAAACTCTGGCCGCTATCGACATGGCGCACAAAGCCTCTTATTCCGCGGTCGTTTCACATCGTTCCGGTGAGACCGAAGACACTACGATTGCCGATCTGGCAGTGGCGACCGGCACCGGTCAGATCAAGACCGGCTCACTGAGCCGTTCGGACCGTGTCGCCAAGTATAATCGCCTGATGAAAATCGAAGAGGAATTAGGCGGTTTGGCCAAGTATGCAGGGCGCAGCGCATTTAGAATGCTTTAAGTTTAACAAGCCAAAGGGCGCAAGGTGCAAGGCGGAAGAAATCACGAAAACATTCTTTTAAACGTTAGCCTTGCGCCTTTGGTCTTTATCCTGATCCTATGAAAATCCTGATTACGGTCATCATTCTGCTGATTATCCATCTGCAATACCGCTTGTGGTATGGAGACGGCAGCATCGCCGAGATAAGAGACTATCAGCAACGCCTCGACGACCTGAAGAAACTGAGTGAAGAAAAGAGGCAGCGTAATGAAGCGCTCTATGCCGAAGTCCTGGATTTAAGAAAAGGGCAGGAAGCGATCGAGGAAAGAGCCCGGGATGAATTGGGCATGATCAAAGAGGACGAGACTTTTTTCCAAGTGCTTGAGTAGAGGTTTAATCTGGGCAGAATGAATGTAACGCCTAATCTTTTGTGTTGATAGCGCATTCAATGGCGCAATTTTAACCTAGGCTCCGCCTTGTAAACCTTCGATAGGCAAGATAGGCGATGATGGCCAGCATCAGCCAAGCGGTCACCAGGGGTCCGATGACGCCGTCGTAAGGACTGACCAGAAACAGATAGTCCGTTTTATAATTGAAATCAAAGAGGCTTTTGCTCATTTTGATTTGCCATACCCAGGCCGTATGGCAGCCGATGCACAGGCCGAGAGTGGCGTTGACATGAGTTCTGAGCAGGGACAAAAAAATCCCGACCATCAGCAAAGCCACCATGGCGGAGCGTATGATGGGATTCAACAGGTTGGCAAAGGCTTCCTTGAGCAAGGTGAAACCGCTGAAAACATTCAGTTCCTGCAGGGGGATTTCGGTATGGCTGTTTAAAAAATGCAGCCCCGCATAATAGCCTGAACAAATCAAGATGGCTGCGATGGTCGGCAATCTTTTTCTTAAGCCCGTCAACAGCAAGCCTCGAAACAGCGACTCTTCGACCAACGAGATCAATAAAGCGAGGGCCAGCGAAACGCCGATTTTTTCCGCCGCATAAACCAGTGTCCAGTTTTTCGACTGGTCGAGGACATGAATGCCCAAGAGATACTCGATAACGAACACCGGCAGCAAGGTCAGAAAACCGAGCCCGAATCCTTGCAATAACTGCTTGAAAAATAGCCTTTTGGCAGCAAATCCCAGGTCTTCCTTGTTTAATTTCAACCAGGCCATCGCGGGAAAAATGCTGAGCACCAGTAAAAGCTGACCCGTTTTAAAGATCACTTTGCGGAAAGGAAACTGATCTCCCAATCCCGGCATGATAAAGTAACCCAGGACGCAGGCCAGCGATGCGGCAGCCAGCAGAACCGCCAACGGGATCAGGGCAATGCCTATTGATTTCAGCATGGTTTGACCCCTCCGCCAAAATCTCCCCACAACATCTGTACGGCCGACAGGGCCGCAAGCGCTGCGGTTTCCGTGCGCAATATTCTGCTGCCGAGGCGTACCGGGATAAAGCCCGTCGATTTGGCGCTCTGCCGTTCATGGTCGGTGAAGCCGCCTTCCGGTCCGGTCAGCATTGTTACAGTCATGTTATCGGGGCGCAAATCGGCCAATGAGATGTCCGCATAGGGATCCAGAAACACTTTCAGGCCCTGCTGCCGGCTCAGCCAGTCATGGATAGGTTCTATCGGAAGCAACTCCGGTATCGACGTCCTGCCGCTTTGTTCGGCAGCATGTTGCACTATTTTTTGCCAGTGTAGCAAGCGTTGCGGTTTTTTTTCTCCTTTAAATTGCACCAGACATCGCTCCGTTTGTATCGGCGTAATACGATTAACTCCGAGTTCTACGGCCTTCTGTACCGATAGATCCATTCTGTCTCCGCGTGAAATGCCAAGACCCAGAAAAACGGTCAGGGGCGACTCTACGCTGCGGTCAAGCCATTGGTTGATATTAATCATCACCCTGTTTCGGCTGACTTCGAGCAGTACGGATAAAAATTCTCCGCCTTCACCGTTGAAGACAATGATTTCGGCATCTTTTTTCAGGCGCAGGACTGTTCTGACATAATGCGCATTGTCACCATCCAGATCGATTTTTTGACCGATTGAGAATCGTTGTGGCACATATAATCTGGAAATTCGCATTTATCCAGTTACCCGATAATAAGTCAGCATGGTGTGTTACCAGTCATTGAAGTCCGATAGTGCTCCGCAGTTTATGAAGGAGGGCAGATGACCCGCGTTAAAGGAGTATGCCGAAATGGCAGTCAGCTTCATTGATATGGGTTCAAACAGTTTGCTCTAAACTCGTTGAAAGCAGCCGGAATGAATAATCAGTGCCTTCTTCATGCCCCGCTTGCTTTTGATCTTAGGCCTGCTGTCCGGTGTGTAAATTGCTTAGGATGGCCAATGTCGGCGCTGATTGATTCATTGTGTAAAAATGTATGCCCGGAGCGCCTTGATCCAGTAACTGTTGGCACAGTCTGGTCACAACATCCTGGCCGAACGCCTGGATCGATTTGCGGTCATCGCCGAAACATTCCAGTCGTTTCCTCAGCCATCGTGGTATATCGGCGCCGCACATTTCAGAGAAACGGGACAACTGTGAATATTGAGTTATCGGCATGATACCGGGAACGATAGGTATAGCAATGCCGCTTTTTTCGCACCTGTCAACGAAATAAAAATACGCTTCGGCATTATAAAAATATTGGGTGATTGCGGTATCGGCGCCGGCTTCAACCTTGCGTTTGAAGTTCATGAAATCGGCATCGGCATTCATTGCCTGAGGATGCACTTCAGGGTAGGCGGCAACATGGATCTGAAAGTAATCTCCGGTTTCCTGGCGGATAAAGTCTACCAGCTCATTAGCATATCTGAATTCGCCCGCCGACATCATGCCGGATGGCAAGTCGCCCCGTAATGCGACGATTTTAGAAATACCCTTATTCTGATACTGTTTGAGTATGGCGCGAATGTTTTCTTTAGTGGAGGCAACACAGGATAAATGCGGCGCCGCCGAGATACCTTTGGACTGAATTTCGACGACTGTCTCGTAGGTTTTGTCGCGGGTTGAACCGCCGGCGCCAAACGTTACCGAGAAAAAATCCGGTTGAAGATTTGCCAGTTTGTCATGGACAACTTGCAAATTGACTGCACCCTCTTCTGTTTTCGGAGGATAAAATTCAAAACTGAAAAGTTTCGGATGTGTTTTTTGTGATAACATTCAGGTGCGTATAGTGTGAATCCGCTCGGCATAACTCAACCGAAAGCCGCGAATGTTTGCGGGAAACGGTTGAGTCACGCCGAACTTAACTTGCATATTGCCAAGTCGATCAATAACGGTAATAATCGACTTTAAACGGACCGTCAACAGGAACATTAATGTATTTCGCCTGTTCTTCAGTTAATCGGGTCAAATTGACACCCAGTTGTTTCAGGTGCAATGCAGCCACTTTTTCATCCAGTTTCTTGGGCAGGAGATAGACTTTATTCTCATACTGGGCCGAGTTAGCCCACAGTTCCATTTGCGCCAAAACCTGATTGCAGAATGAATTGGACATGACGAAACTTGGGTGGCCGGTCGCGCAACCCAGATTGACTAAGCGGCCTTCCGCCAACACGATCAGCCGTTTTCCATCTGGAAAAATCACATGGTCAACTTGCGGTTTAATATTTTCCCATTGATATTGGCGCAACGATGCAATGTCAATCTCCGCATCGAAATGGCCTATGTTGCATACGATTGCCTGATTTTTCATGACAAGCATATGTTTATGGGTAATGACATTGACATTGCCCGTCGCAGTAACAAAAATGTTTGCGGCAGGCGCGGCTTCTTCCATGGTGACGACACGGTAACCTTCCATGGCGGCTTGCAGAGCGCAAATCGGGTCAATTTCGGTGATCCAGACGGTGGCGCCAAGACCGCGCAGCGATTGTGCGCAACCTTTGCCGACATCACCGTAACCGCAGACCACCGCTATTTTACCGGCCACCATAACATCGGTCGCGCGCTTGATCCCGTCGACCAGGGATTCGCGGCAGCCATAAAGATTGTCGAATTTCGACTTGGTTACCGAATCATTAACATTGAATGAAGGAACTTTTAACGTGCCATTCGCTACCCTTTCATAAAGGCGCAACACGCCGGTAGTGGTTTCTTCGGACAGGCCCTTAACATTCGACATTAACTCCGGGTATTGTTCATGCATCATCAATGTCAAATCGCCGCCATCATCGAGAAGCATATTGGGACGCCAGCCGTTGGGTCCTTCGATGGTTTGTGCAATACACCATTCGGCTTCCGCTTCGGTTTCGCCTTTCCAGGCAAAAACCGGAATGCCGGCAGCCGCAATGGCGGCGGCGGCATGATCCTGGGTTGAGAAAATGTTGCATGACGACCAGCGCACTTCTGCGCCTAATGCAATCAGGGTTTCTATCAACACCGCCGTCTGAATGGTCATATGCAGACAACCGGCAATACGCGCGCCTTTTAAAGGTTGTTGGGCGCCGTATTCGGCCCGCAAAGCCATCAAGCCGGGCATTTCGGTTTCGGCAATATTGATTTCTTTACGGCCCCAAGCCGCTAATGCGATATCGGCAACTTTATAATCAGCTTGACTCATGATGGGTGTCTCATTGCTATTGAATTTTCAGCAAGGCATGCTTTGCATGCCTTGCTGATGATTAGAGAAAATTAGATGCGTATTGCGAATACTGTTTTAAATACCGGCGGCATCGACTAACGCGTCAACTTTGTCGGTTTTTTCCCACGAGAATGATTCTTCGTTACGTCCAAAATGACCATAGGCCGCGGTGGCTTGATAGATCGGCTTTAACAGACCGAGCATGGCAATCAGTCCTTTGGGTCTAAGATCAAAAATATCCCTGATAATCTCCACCAGCCGGTCTTCGCTGATCTTGCCGGTGCCAAAGGTATCAATGCTGATTGAAGTCGGTTCGGCGACGCCAATCGCATAAGAAACCTGAATTTCACAGCGCTCCGCCAGATTTGCCGCAACAATATTTTTAGCGACATAACGGGCCATATAGGCAGCCGACCGGTCGACTTTTGACGGATCCTTGCCCGAAAATGCGCCGCCGCCATGTCTTGCCATGCCGCCGTAGCTGTCGACGATAATTTTCCGTCCGGTCAGCCCGCAATCGCCGACAGGTCCGCCGATAACAAACTGTCCGGTTGGATTGATAAAATATTTGGTGTCCTTATGCAGCCATTCCTTGGGCAGGACGGGCAAAATGATTTCGTCCATCACCGCTTCATGAATAGCCATGGCGCTGATCTCGGGAGAATGCTGGGTGGACAGCACGACAGCATCGATAGCTACCGGCTTGAAATTTTCATAGCGGAAAGTAATCTGGCTTTTGGCATCCGGGCGCAGCCATGGCAAGGTTTTATTTTTCCGTACTTCTGACTGGCGTTTCATCAGGAGATGAGCATAGGTAATCGGCGCAGGCATCAGAACATCGGTTTCATTACTGGCATAACCGAACATCAAGCCTTGGTCGCCGGCGCCTTGTTCATGGTTTTCCGCTTCATCGACACCCATTGCGATATCGGAAGATTGCTTGCCGATGGCGTTTAATACTGCGCAACTCTGGCCGTCAAAGCCGATGTCGCCGTGATCATAGCCGATATCGCAAACGACTTTTCGAACCAGTTCCTCGGTATCAACCCAGGCATTCGTGGTTATTTCGCCCGCCAGGATGACCATTCCGGTTTTTACCAGGGTCTCGCACGCAACTCTCGATCTTGGATCCTGAGCCAATAAAGCATCCAGCACAGCATCTGAAATTTGGTCGGCAACTTTATCAGGATGCCCTTCCGAAACTGATTCTGAGGTAAAAATGAAATTATTGCTCATTACACTGCCTTTTAAAAGATAAAAAAACCCGAACATGCAAAAGGCTGCTAAGGCAGCCTTATTATGAGTGGTGGTGGGCCCTGTAGGACTTGAACCTACGACCTGCCGATTATGAGTCGGACGCTCTAACCAACTGAGCTAAGGGCCCTTGCTATTATTTATTCGCCATCCAGAAAGCACCGAAGCTGTTCGGATCTCGACGGATGCCTGAGTTTTCTCAGGGCTTTGGCTTCAATCTGGCGAATCCGCTCACGGGTCACATCAAATTGTTTGCCTACTTCTTCCAGCGTATGATCGGTATTCATGTTGATGCCAAAACGCATGCGCAACACTTTTGCCTCTCTCGCCGTCAATCCGGACAACACGTTTTGCGTCGATTCGCGCAATCCGGCAATTGTAGCAGATTCGACAGGAGATAACACCCTGGCATCTTCAATAAAATCACCTAAATGTGAATCTTCGTCATCTCCGATCGGTGTTTCCATGGAAATCGGTTCTTTGGCGATTTTTAAAACCTTGCGAACCTTGTCTTCGGGCATTTCCATTCTTACCGCCAACTCTTCCGGTGTTGCTTCCCGGCCCAATTCCTGAAGGATCTGCCTGGAAATCCGGTTCAATTTATTGATGGTTTCGATCATATGCACTGGGATACGAATCGTTCGGGCCTGATCGGCAATCGAGCGGGTGATCGCTTGCCGGATCCACCAGGTTGCATAGGTGGAAAATTTATAGCCGCGGCGGTATTCAAATTTATCCACTGCTTTCATCAAACCGATATTGCCTTCCTGAATCAAATCAAGGAACTGCAAGCCACGGTTGGTATATTTTTTGGCAATCGAGATTACCAGCCTTAAATTGGCTTCGATCATCTCTTTTTTGGCGCGTCTGGCTTTTGCTTCGCCGATCGACATGCGCCTGTTTATGTCTTTTAGGCCGCTTATCGTCAGGCCGTATTCCGCCTCAATGTCAGTCAATATTTTTTGCGCCTTTCTAATTTCCTTTTCATGTGCACGCAAAGTTTCGGCATATTTATTATGTCCGTCACTCAAATAACGATCCAGCCAGACCGAACTGGCTTCGTTCTCTGTGAACATGGCGATAAATTCCTGGCGCGGCATCTTTGCATGTTTAATGCAAATATCCATGATCAGTCTTTCCTGCTCACGAACCGTAGCGATTCCATTTGGAATAATCGACGTCATTTTTTTCAAGTATTGGGGCGTCCATTTGAATTCCATGAATAAATCAGCTAAAGCATCAAATGCTTTTTCAGTTTCTTCGCTGGCATAGCCGTATTTTTTGATGGCTGCCGATGCCGTCTTCAGCTGTTTTCTAAGGCCTTCAACCTTGTCATTGACCTCTTCATAGTTAAGTCCCTTCAATTCTTCGTCCGCGCCTGCTTCTTCGACAACATCATTGCTGACGACTGCGGCAAAATCTTCCGGCTCGCTCAAATCGGAAAAGCCCGTGATCAAATCGGTCAGTCGGATACCGCCTTCATCACCGGAAATGGCGTCATAGGATTGCAAAAAATCCTCTACTACAACGCAGGATCTTGAAATTGCTTTAACGAGCTGTTGTTGGCCTTCTTCTATCCGCTTGGCGATTTTTAATTCATCGGCGCGCGTCAATAATTCGACTGAACCCATTTCGCGCATATACATACGAACAGGGTCTGTCGTTCTGCCAAATTCACTGTCTACTGAAGCCAGTGCCGCTACTTCTTCCGCATCTTCGTCATCGGTAGTGACCGCAGCCGAGTCGGTGATCAGTGAATCTTCATCAGGTGCAACCTCATAAACCTGAATACCCATATCGTTGATCATGGCAATAAAATCTTCGATTTGTTCAGGGTCAACGATATCACTAGGCAAGTGATCATTGACCTCGGCGTAAGTCAGAAAACCCTGAATTTTGCCTTTGGCAATCAATTGTTTAAGTTGGGACTGCTGTTGTTCTTGATTCATCATTCACTCACCGGATAGTCAATTCAGCTGAACTAAACTGAACAGATAATTATACTTCATAATATTAATTTTTGGCGCCATATTTATTGTCAACCAATAACTTTCGCAACATGTCTTTCTCTGGCGGAGTCAGCCCTGCAGATTTCTCCTTGGCCAACAATTTGTCCAGACTGGCTGATCTGGCCTGTGCAAGCAATCTCTCCAGGGCATCGGCAAATTCTACTTCAATGCCATCAGGGGGTACCAGCAAATGCAAAAAAGCTAAAGCCTTGACCGGCTTTTCTTCCGCGCTATCGCGAAACATTTCGAGCAAAACCCCGGCATTTGCAGGTTTATTGACCAGGATGGCCCGCAGGATATTTTTAAACAGCTCAACACCCGGAAAGTCCAGGTTATCCCAATTGATTTCCTTCTGTTCGACCAGTTCAGCCAACTCTGGATTCTGCACCAATAAAGCGATAGCCATTTTTGCCGAGGACATCCTGCTTTTATCCTTTCGGACTTTTCGTTCGTACGTCTGGCTAAGTTTAGTTTCATTCTCTAAAACATCCAGAACAATGTATCCGGATAACTCTTTAAGCCTGGCAAACATCATTTCCCTGAACACGCCGTCGGGCAATTTTTCCAGATAGGGCTTGGCTTTGTTAACCAATTGCGCCCGTCCTTCCAGTGTAGTTAGATTCAGATCGCCGGCAAGTTGTGCAAAAAAATAATCCGACAGGGTTTCGGCTGTTTGCAATCGCTCGGCAAAACCAGTGACGCCTTCCTTCCGAACCAGCGAATCCGGGTCGTCATTTTGCGGCAATAACATAATGCGAACTTGCCGCCCATCCCTTAAGCAGGGAAATACCGGTTCCATCGCTCGCCATGCGGCATCTCGGCCTGCTTTATCGCCATCGAAACAAAATACCAGTTCCGTTGTAAACCGGAACAATAATTCCAGATGGGGCTGTGATGCCGCCGTTCCTAACGTGGCTACGGCATAATGGATGCCAAACTGCGCCAGTGCGATGACATCCATATAGCCTTCAACGATCAGGATTCTTTGCGGCTTGGCCTGCTTTTGCAGCAGTTCGTACAAACCATAGACTTCTTTGCCTTTATGAAATATGGGCGTTTCCGGAGAATTCAAATATTTAGGCAAAGAATCATCGAGCACCCGTCCGCCAAACCCGATTATTCGTCCGCGTTTGTCGCGGATCGGGAACATGATCCGACCCCGAAAACGTCCGTAAAGTTCACCGTCATCATTCCTGCCAAGCAAGCCGCCCTCCTGCAATAAATTCGGGTCGAACCGTTCCCTTAGATTCTGCCATTTATGGGGTGCATAACCCAGCAGATAATCTTTTGCAACGACGCCGGAAACGCCTCTGGATTTTAGATACTCCACGGCATTTTGGCCATCAGGGTGATTGCGCAGTTGCTCCGCATAATAGGCGGCAACCCGCTCCATCAACTGAAAGAGGCCCGGTAAATCATTCTTTTTTTGTCCAGTCGACTGTTCGGTCGACTCTTTTGGCACGTCCAGACCGGCAAAGGCCGCCAGATCTTCAACAGCTTCGACAAAATCGAGATGATTAAAATCCATCAGGAAGCTGATGGCATTTCCGCTGGCGCCGCAGCCGAAGCAATAATAAAACTGCTTGTTGCGGTTTACAGAGAAACTGGGGGTTTTTTCAGTATGAAAAGGGCAACGGGCTACATAATTTGAGCCCGTTTTTTTTAGAGGGACATGCGTATCGATCAGATCAACGATATCAACCCGAACCAAGAGGTCGTCAATAAAGGCACGAGGAATTCTACCGCCGGACATTGCTTTTAGCGGATCGAAATCAACTATCCGGCTAATGCCGCCTTAATTTTATTGCTCACCACCGACATATCGGCACGACCCTGCATTTTTGCTTTTAGCAAGCCCATGACTTTGCCCATATCCTTGACCGATTCGGCGCCCGACTGGGTGATAGCATCCTTGACCATGTCGTCAATTTCCGCTTCGGTCAGAGCCTGAGGTAAAAAATCCTGGATGACCCGGATTTCAGCCTCTTCCGTCTCAACCAAATCATTCCGGCCGGCATCGGCAAACTGTCTGATAGACTCACGACGCTGCTTCAGCATCTTGTCAAGCACAAGAATGACACGGTCATTATCAAGCGCAATGCGCTCGTCGACCTCAACCTGCTTGATTGCTGCCAGGATTAAGCGAATCACTCCCAGTCTGAACTTGTCGCCGCCTTTCATGGCGGCTTTCATATCGTCCTTGATGCGATCCGTTAATAAATCCATCACGTTAACCTTAAAATCAAACGGCGGGGCGGCCGCGACGCAGATTTTTTAACGCATAGCGCTCTCTTGCCAGTTTTTTCAGGTGACGCTTAACAGCCGCAGCGCCTTTACGTTTACGCTCCGAAGTCGGCTTTTCATAAAACTCACGGCGACGGACTTCCGCCAACACGCCCGCTTTTTCACAAGCACGTTTGAAGCGGCGAATAGCGATATCGAAAGGTTCGTTTTCTTTAATTTTTACTGACGGCATTATATAGATCCAAATATGATAGTATTTATAAAGTAAAAGGGTATTGCCCTGATAATGTACGTAACATTCAATTATAACCTTTATTATCGAATTTTCAAAAACTCAATGTATGTTTTAGGCATAGAAACATCCTGTGACGAAACCGGAGTCGCTATTTATCATGATACCAAAGGATTGGTCAATCATTTTTTATACAGCCAGGTCGATATGCACAGCGACTATGGGGGCGTCGTACCTGAACTCGCATCACGCGACCACATCCGCAAATTAGCCCCGCTGATCAGGCAATCCCTGCGGCAAAGCCATCTGCAAAGTCATGATATCAACGGTATTGCTTATACGGCCGGTCCCGGACTGATGGGTGCCTTGCTGGTCGGCGCGGCAACCGCCAGCAGTCTGGCCTGGGCATGGCAAGTCCCTGCCGTTGCCGTTCATCACATGGAAGGGCATCTTTTGGCGCCGATGCTGGAATCAAATCCGCCTGAATTTCCGTTTGTCGCGCTGCTCATTTCCGGAGGACATACTCAACTGGTTCAGGTTGAAGGAATCGGTTATTATCGGCTGCTGGGCGAGTCGCTTGATGATGCGGCCGGTGAAGCGTTTGATAAAACGGCAAAAATGCTGGGGTTAGGCTATCCGGGCGGTCCCAGATTATCGGCCCTGGCCGAAACAGGCAAGGCGCAAACCCAATTTCCGAGGCCTATGACCGATCGACCCGGCCTGGACTTCAGTTTTAGCGGGTTAAAAACGCATGCATTAAATGCGTTTCATGCCGGTCGTCAAAATGAACAGGATAAAGCCGATATTGCCGCCGCATTTCAAGATGCGGTGGCTGACACATTGACCATTAAATGCCGAAGGGCTTTACAGCAAACCGGACTGAAAAGTCTGGTGGTTGCCGGTGGCGTCAGCGCCAATAAACAAATCCGCGCCGCCTTGGCCGCCATGGCAAACAAGGAAAAAGCCCGTATCTATTTCCCGAGAACCGAGTTTTGCACTGATAACGGAGCCATGATTGCTTACGCGGGGTGTCAGCGTTTGTTGGCGGGGCAGAGGCAAGGCCTGGAGGTTTTAGCCAGACCGCGCTGGCCGCTCAGTGAATTAAACGGTATTTGACCGGTTAAATTGCATTCAATCGCCAGCATCTGCTTTCGACGAGGATTAGCCCAGCTGTATGGGTAAATCCGGCGATCATCCGAAAATGCCCGGATTCTCCGATCAATCTATACCTTTGGCTGTACGGTTATCACCCGGCTTGCGGTCTATGCGACGATGTTATCGGGCTTTTTGAATTCGGGACAGTCAATGCTGAAACGCTGTACGGGATCGCCCAGCTTCAAGGCCGTCAACTGTCCTCCCCAAAGACAACCCGTATCAATCGCATAGCAGTTTTGCCCCTCGTAATAACCCAATGAAGACCAGTGGCCGCAAACAATCCGGCTATCTGAATTTTTCCGGTTAGGTACCTCAAACCAGGGTAGCAGATGGTTCGGTTGCGTTCCGGGTGGGCCGGCATGTTCAAAATCCAGGCGGCCCTCACTATCGCAGTAACGCATACGGGTAAAACAGTTGATGATAAAGCGTAGTCTGGCAACGCCTTTCAGGTCTGGCGACCAGAGGTTGGGCGTATTGCCGTACATCTGCCTTAAAAAAACCGGGTAATCCGGGGCTCTTAAGGCCTGTTCTGCCAGCAAAGCCATTTTTCGCGCTGTTTTGAGATCCCACTGCGGCGGCAAACCGGCATGGATCAGACAAAATTCATCATTGTAGTGAAGCAATGGCCGGCGTCTGAGCCAGTCAAGCAATTCATCCCGATCGGGCGCTTCAAGGACCTGATTAAGCGAACTCTTTTTAGTGGCTGTTTTCGGGTCACAGGCAGCGGCCAGTAAATGCAAATCATGGTTGCCAAGAACGGCTATCGCCGATTCGCCCAGCGACTTGACAAAACGCAAGGTTTCTAATGATTTGGGTCCTCGATTGACCAGATCTCCTGCAAACCAGAGCTGATCGTTCCGTTGATCGAATGAGATGGCATCCAGAAGCCTCAATAATTCATCAAAACAACCCTGTATGTCACCGATGGCATAAATAGACATTAGGCTAGTGCAAGGTTCTTGGAATCGATAGGGTAAATCTCGGAATCAGGGCGCTAAAATTATCGCCGTCATCCGAACGCATCGTATATTCGCCCTGCATCGTGCCGACGGGAGTTTCAATCATGGCGCCGCTGGTATAACGAAATGTTTCTCCCGGTTTAAGATGGGGTTGTTCGCCGATCACGCCATCGCCTCTCACTTCCTGGGTTTTACCGTTGGCATCGGTAATGAGCCAGTGACGCGTTAATAACTTGGCCGGAACAGCGCCGGCATTCGTGATGGTGATCGTATAGGCAAACACGTAGCGACCCTGATCCGGCGCCGATTGACCTGGGATGAAATGCGGTGTGGCTTCAACTAATATTTTGTTTTTTTCACTCATTATTGGATCATAATAGACAATATAAGGATATTTCATCGTAACTTCCCGATAAACGCAAGCACGTATTGCCGATAGAGCGCAATCGATGTCGTTCAAGCGGAATTTACTTGTTGCAGGTTAGGTTATTTGCAAGAAGCGGGCGAGTGATTTGCAGAAGATCGGAAAGTCAAAATGAAACAATAGCATCCATAAACAATTTAGCGAATGTCTAATTGAACCTGCTTTGCATTAGTCGACCGCCGCCAAGTTCTGTCAACATATTGATCGCGGTTAACAAAATCAATGCTGGTGCATTTTGTCTGCAAGGGAAATTATTAATCAACTTAACGAACATCAGGATAAAACATTGCATATTCACATCTTAGGTATTTGCGGAACCTTCATGGGCGGGCTTGCCGTCATTGCAAGGCAAATGGGGCATCAGGTCAGTGGCTCGGATCAAAATGTGTATCCGCCGATGAGCACGCAATTGGAGCAACAGGGCATACAGCTTATGGAAGGTTACCGCGCCGAAAATCTCGACGGCAACCCCGATCTGGTCATCATCGGCAACGCATTGTCGCGCGGCAACCCGGAAGTTGAAGCAGTGCTCAACAAAGGCTTGCGTTATGTTTCCGGCCCCCAGTGGTTGTCGGAAAACGTGCTGCAGGGCAGGCGGGTGCTGGGCGTAGCCGGCACGCATGGAAAAACCACAACCTCCAGCATGCTGAGCTGGATTCTGGAACATCAGGGGTTTAAACCGGGCTTCCTGATAGGCGGCATCCCATTGAATTTCGGCGTATCAGCCAGGCTTGGCGAATCGTCGTTTTTTGTTGTTGAGGCCGATGAATACGATTCTGCCTTTTTTGACAAACGCTCCAAATTTGTCCACTATCGCCCCCGCACTGCCATCCTGAATAATCTCGAATTCGACCATGCCGATATCTTTCCCGATCTGGATGCCATCAAGCGGCAATTTCATCACCTGGTCAGAACCGTTCCGGGGCAGGGCCTGATTATCGGGCCCGAGTGCGACAGCAATATTCAGGACGTATTGGACATGGGTTGCTGGACGCCTGTCGAGCAAACCTCGATCAACGGCACTGCCTTGTGGAATGCCGAATTGCTAAAAGCTGACGGCAGCCGGTTCTCGATTGTTTATCGCGATGAATCACAGGGAACCGTCAATTGGCCACTAACCGGCGAGCATAATGTTTATAATGCCCTGTCGGCCATTGCGGCAGCCAGACATGTCGGCATACTGCCCGGGGACGCGATTATCGCCCTGGCTCAGTTCAAAAATGTTAAACGCCGCATGGAAGTACTTGCCACGATCAATGGCGTCACCCTATACGATGATTTCGCCCATCACCCGACGGCGATCGAGACCACGCTGGATGGATTGCGCAAACAGGTCGGTCAGGAACGTATTATCGCCATAGTGGAACCGCGTTCGAATACGATGCGGCTAGGCGTGCATACGGAGACACTGGCAAAATCCCTAAGCAAGGCCGATCATGCTATCATTTATCAACCGCAAAATTTGGCCTGGGATTTGAGCGATTTAAAAAAATATGCCCGAAATATCGAAATTTGCCAGTCGTTGGACGATATCATCGGCAAACTTAAGTTGGAGGCTCGTTACGGCGGTCATTTTGTTTTGATGAGCAACGGCAGTTTTGGCGGAATCTATCAGCGGTTGCTGACAGAACTTAATTGATTATTAATATTCCAATGTTGTAACTATTAAATAGAAGGGTTTCTTTTGGTCCAGAAAATTATTCGAATTGCGACCCGCCAAAGCCCTCTGGCGCTTTGGCAGGCCGAATACGTCGCGGCGAGGTTGCAGCAAGCGTTTCCTGAAATCAGGACGGAACTGGTTAAAATGGTGACTCGGGGCGATAAAATTCTCGATGCGCCATTAGCCAAAGTCGGTGGCAAAGGTCTGTTTGTTAAGGAGCTTGAACAGGGCATGCTGGAAGGGACAGCGGATATTGCAGTGCATTCCATGAAGGATGTGCCGGTGGAGTTTCCGGGAGGACTGCATTTGGCGGCCATTTTAAGCCGTGAAGATCCGACCGATGCTTTCGTTTCAAACCGTTACGCCTCATTGGATGATTTGCCAACTGACGCGAGGATAGGGACGTCCAGTTTGCGCAGGCAATGCCAGATAAAGGAACGTTTTCCCAATGCGGAAATCCTGTCATTAAGAGGCAATGTCAATACCCGGCTGAGCAAGCTGGATGCAGGCGATTATGATGCGATCATTCTCGCCTCGGCCGGATTAATCAGATTGGGAATGGCGGATCGTATCAGGCAGCATCTGGATGTCTCCATCAGTCTTCCGGCTATCGGACAAGGCGCCATAGGGATCGAATGCCGGGCCGATGACGCTGAAATCAATGAGATACTGAGTGTTTTGCACGATCAAAACACCGGACTCTGCGTTATTGCCGAAAGAGCGCTGAACAGGTGCTTGAACGGCGGCTGTCAGGTGCCGATTGCCGGCTATGCACAAATAATCGATGGGCAACTCTTCGTCCGCGGATTGGTTGGCGATCCTGATGGCAGTGTGTTATATCGCAGCGAACGCGCCGGTAGTCTTGATCAGGCGGAGAACATCGGCCGGTTGGTTGCGGAAGATTTATTGGCCCAGGGCGCCGATAAAATCCTGCAAGCGTTGTTTCATGGATGAATGAGTTGAACGATACGCATATCCTGGTCACGCGTCCTGCGCATCAGGCGGAAAATTTGTGCCGCTTGATCGAGAATCTGGGAGGAACAGCCATCCGGTTGCCAACGATTGATATAGTTGCAACGAACGATGTATCCCAAAATAACATGGTGCTGAAAAGTCTCGATAATTTCCAGTGGCTTGTTTTTATTAGTGTTAATGCAGTAAATTTTACGCCCGGGGCGATTAGTGGCAAAATAGCGCGATTAGGCAATGTGCGGATCGCCGCTATCGGAAGAGCGACGGCAAAAGCGTTGGAAACGGCCGGTTTTTCCGTGGATTTGCTGCCCGAACAAGGTTTTAACAGTGAAGCGTTGCTGGCGACGCCGCAAATGCAGTCGGTTTGCGGGCAACGGTTTTTAATCGTGCGGGGCGTTGGCGGCCGCGAAGAATTGGCGGATACACTGCGCCGCAGAGGCGCAGAAATTGAATATCTGGACGTTTATCGACGGATAATCCCCAATATTGATTGCACGCCGGTCATTGCCTTGCTGATGCGTAATGGGCTCGATGTCATCACGGTAACCAGTGGCGAGGCATTGCTTAACTTATTGGCGATGCTTGGCGAAAACCATCATAAACAATTGAAGGCTCTACCTTTGGTAGTGGTTAGCGACAGAATTGCAGGGATTGCTACCGAGATGGGATTTAAACGGATTTTGGTAACTGAACATCCTACAGATGCATCAATTCTTGAGACAGTAACAACGTGTACTACAGGTGAATAGAGTGGCCGAAGTGAGTGAACAAATAGAACAGGATTCAGCAGTCAGCAAAAAATCCCAGCGGTCGCGTAGCGGATTCTGGTTTGGCATCATTATTATCCTTGTCGTCATCAGTATTGCCGGAGCCGGTTATTACCTGTTGATGCAGCTCAGGGATCGGCAAACCAATCTGGGAGGAGAGGTCAAAGGCGAGTTATCAAAAAAGGTTGCTGACTATCAGGCACAGCTTTCAGCGATTCAATCGCAATTGTCGACCATAGAAGCCACTATTGCCGGTAAAGATACTCACTATACGAAAACCCTCGCTGATTTTTCAGCGCTTCATAATGAAAAGCTCGAAAGCACCCGTAAGGAATTGACTGAGTCCATACAGCGCCTGCAGCGCCAGCTCGGCAAAACGCGCGGGGACTGGCTGATTGCCGATGCAGAATACCTGTTAAGCGTTGCCAATGAAAGGCTGCATCTTATCGGCGATGTCAACACCACGCGGGAAGCGCTCGAAGCGGCCGATCAACGGCTGCGCGAAAGCGGCGACGCGGCGGTATTCAAAGTACGCGAACAGATTGCCAAAGAAATTGCGGCGCTTAAAAACGTCACCGTTGCTGACACCGTGGGACTCTATGCGTCAATTCAGACGCTGGAAGACCAGGTCCAGAAACTGGCCTTGATCTTACCTTATTCAGGCAAGGCATTAACTCCGTCGACCGAAATTCACAATCACGCCGATAAGACTGAGGAAAGCCATGATTTACTTGATTCAGCGTTAAACGAACTGGAAGGCATCGTGACCATCCGGCACACGGATCAGCCGATCCAGGAAATCCTGACGCCTCAGCAGGCTCAGTTTATACGCGAGCAGTTAAGAGTCAAACTGGAAATGGTAAAAATTGCATTGGTGCAGCAAAATGAAGCGATTTTTCAATCCAGTTTGCTCGATGCAAAAGAATGGGTCCAGCAGAATTTTACGCTGAACGCCGATGCCAAAAAGTTTATTGGCGAACTGGACCGTATTAATTCGATTCAAATTCGTAGCAATTTTCCCGATATCAGTTCATCTCTGAAAATGCTCAAAGACATTACCAAATTAAGGATAGAAACAGACAAAGCGGCTGAGCCGGCGTCTGAAGCAGTGGAAGCCGTGCCAGGTCCGGCGGCCGCACCGGCATCTGCGCCAGCGCCTGCTCCTGTGACTTCTCCTGCTCCCGTCCCCGTAAAGAAATAACAGAGCAAAATGATGAAAAATACCCTCTATTTTTTCGTTTCACTCTGTTTTGCCATTGCCGCTGCTTTCTTGGTGCAATACTGGTTGAACGAATACGATAACCCAGGCTATGTCCTTATTGGTATCGGACGCTGGTCCATGGAAACATCCTTGGTCGCATTTTCAGTTTTCCTTATTATCGGTTTTTTTATTCTTTATTTCTTCTTCAGGCTGCTGGGTTGGCTGATCCGGTTACCGGGGCAGATTAAAAATAGAGGTAAAAACATCAAGTTTAACCGGTCCCAGGCTGCCTTGATTGCGGGTTTAGTGGATTCTGCTGAAGGAAACTGGGAAAAAGCGGAAAAAATTCTGATCAAGCATGCCTCTCATAGCGGCGCACCCTTAATCCATTATCTAACTGCCGCAAGAGCGGCGCAATCCCGCGGCGCATTCGACAAGCGCGATGAGTATTTGCAAAAAGCCGCTGCTCAGGCACCTGGTTCCGATGTAGCAATCGGCTTGACCCAGGCGGAGTTGCATTTATCCGGGAACCAGTTCGAACAAGCGCTGGAAACATTAACAAAGTTGCAATCCATCGATCCGACGCATGCCAGCGTTCTCAAGTTATTGCACCAGACCTACCGGCATATAGGCGATTGGGAAGGTGTCAGAAAGCTATTGCCTTCATTGAACACCAATAAGGTGCTCATGGAAGCCGAGGTGAAACTTCTGGAAACCGAGACCTACAGTCGTTTGTTAAGGCAGGCTGCCGAAAAAGGCAATGCCGAAGAAATTCAACAACTTTGGTCGGAAATTCCGGATCATATCAAAAACATGCAAGGTATTCCGGCAATTTATTTTGCGGCGATGATTAATGCCGGCTCCGGAGCGGAAATTGTCGACAAATTGGTCAATATTCTTTCTGTAACCTGGGATGAAACCTTGCTGGTATTATATGGAAGTGTGCAGACTCATGATCCTTTAAGGCTGCTTGAAATAGCGGAGCAGAAATGGCTTGGTTTGCACCGGGATGACGCCGTGTTGCTATCAATGCTGGGAAAATTGAGCAAGAACTGTAATGACGTCATTAAAGCAGCAAACTATTTGTCGCAAAGTATCGCTATAGAGCCGACTGTCCAGGCCTATCAATTATTAGGTGATTTACTGTTTGCTCAAGGCGATAAAGACAAAGCCTGCGAATGTTATAAAGCAGGTCTTGAGCTTTCTTCAAGCGAAGTCGTCAAGCAGATTGACTCCATTTCCGAATAAATAGCTACCCTGGCTACAGCGTTAGGGAGATTAAGGCTGCCTGGACAAAACTCAAGTAACGTCCAGGCGGTCTTTTTATAGATTGGGCCGGTCGGCATTAACACTATGCGGCTTGCATTCGAGTCTTGCCATCCCAGAAGGACGATTTTTTAATTTGATCCTCAATGAAATCGAGACATTGTTGAATCAGCTGACTTAAGCGGATTAACAGCGACTTGAACCGGACAACACTGTTTTCGCCCAGGTTATTGATGATTGACGGCAGATGCCCAACAAGAGCCAATGCGGGGTCGATCACTCTCGTTTGAATGATGATCCGGGTATCTAACGGCAATTCCCGCACCGTAAAAACGATTCGATCAATCAGCACCTTGCCCGGGCCGACAAGCTCTTGTTCTAGCCAAACTTTGCCGGCTTTGTTGTTGCTATCCACTGCGACCAAAATATTTTTTATTAGGGTATGAGCCGGCTCAACAACAGTTTTTTCAAAATATCTGATGGCCTGGTCGGGGCTTTGGGACATCAGATTAGTGGTCGCATTGAGATTTTCATGCAGGAACGCTCGCTTTTTATTGATGAAATCCCGGGCTTCAGCGATAAGGCCCTCAGTCATGTCGATATATTTTTGTATTTGCGTTAAAACAGGATTCACTATGGTTGCATCTATCCCTTTTTTAATTTGTTCCCTGCATTGATAAATCTTATTGATTGTTGTCTTCTGTAATGAGTTATGAGCGGTGGTCAGTCTCTGTTCCAGTTCGCTGATTTGCAAATCACGATCAGACAATGACTGATTCAATTGGCTGATGGTTATTTTACTTGACTCCAACTGTGAAGATAACATTGAAACCTGATCTTCCAGACGATTTAATCTTGTTAATAATTCGCTGTTATTGTTTGCATTAAACGACTCCATCCCATTCCCCCGTTGCGGTTTATATTAAATTGTTATTGTTATTATTTTTTAATCCGTCCATTCTTAACAGGCTAATGCGAAAATGTCAAGAAAATAAGGCGATCTTCGCTTGGTATGGGAGCAGAGTGGTCATCAGACCCGAGAAAATCTGGGAAAGATAAGCAGGGTTTGTCACTTTGTCACGGCAATGCCGGCATCGTATGCTGTTTTGACAATCCATGAAAAACAAGCAGTTAAATCCCTGGTGGCATCAGGACTGCCGCCGAAGATGGTGGATTGATAAACAAGACAATGATAGAATCGTCCATTTTTTACGAATAACATTTATGAAAAGCCTAGCCAATTACAATCTTTTTTTAGCCATTTTAACAGGCATCGTTATCTCCTTGTCCGTCGCCGGTTGCTCGGATGATGAAGGCAAAAAAAACGCCGCCGCGAAAGTTGAACATAATCCCTTCGATCATACTCACGACATCGAAGTGACGGATGTGCAAAAACATAAATTTGAGCATGATTTTGCCCAGCAGTGCGTTCTAAGAGAATTGGAAAATTCGACCGATAAAGCCGCGGATGAAGAACGTTGGAGAAAACCTTGCATGTGCATTGCGACTTATCTGATGAAAGACTTAACGGCGGAGGAAGCGGGCAAGTTTCTCAGTGAGCACAAAAATACCCAGTCTTTGGTGATCAAGTATGAAAGCGCCGCGTATCATTGCCTTCAGGCCAAGGCCGAGCCCAAAGGACCGAAGTTATTCGGCAAACCATAATTCATATGTGGATGTCCGGCACTTTGCTTTCCTTGCAAGGTGCCAGAAGCAGGGTTGGTCTTCGCTGTTTTCAATCGATGACAGTAATGATGTTTTTTTCGGCAAGCCCTTGGATAATTTGTAAGCCGCCCTGCATAATGGGCCCCGGCTCAGACGAATGCAATTCGCTGATCATCTGATTCAGACAGGTTTCCGCCCGCTGCCGGCCACTTTCCTCCAGAATTTGCAGCAAGCGGAAGGTGCTCAACGTAATCTCGATGAAATGGACATGATCCTCCTGATTTCGATAGGCAATCAGGCATGTCGGCTGCTCCGGCGGCGTCAGCGGCATAAAGGAAGGGGAGAGTCTATGCACCGGATAGTGATAAATCAGCGGCCATGCCAACGATGACAGAACCAGGTTTTTTTCGAGCAAGTTGCCAAGGTCCGGCTTATTCACAACAAGCTCTTCCTTAGAGTTGGCCAGTGCCATTTCTACCCATTCGTAGTGGGCCAATTCCAGCATAAAGGGCAAGTCGTCGGGATTGTCCCGTTCGTTTTGCAAATATGCCAAAAACTCTTCGGCAATTTCAGAAAAATAAGGCGTTTTACAGTCGTGCCCGGCAAAAAAATCCTGACACAATGCCAGCCATTGACGGTCATCCAGTAACGTTCTTAACACCGGAAAGTTACCGGCCAGAAAACCTTCGATGTTATTAAAAAACAATTCCCTGTACATCGCCATGCGCCGGCTGCTGACATCCACTGGCGCCGGATTGTTTTCAGGATCTCTGATGAAGGCTGCAAATTCCCGCTGCCTGGCTTTGAAATCAACTGCCATAGGATTCATGCCGACCGTTGTGCATGGTGATTCTTCCAGTCATTCTGTATGGTCCTGATGATGCCGACTTCCCTGATGAGCTCATCCAGCGGAGGAATGTTAAAATCTCTCTCCAGCAGGGTCGGGAAGGCACCATAGAGTTGATATGCTTTACCGAGCAATTTCCATACCGGATCAATAACTTCGGCGCCATGCGTATCGACCAGAAAATCGTCGGCTTCGCGGTAGTGCCCTGCAATATGCGCGTACGCAATACGATGTGCGGGAATGGCTCGTAAGAAAGCTTCGGCATCGTACCCGTGATTGATGCTGTTAACGTAAATATTGTTGATGTCCAGCAAGACGTCGCAATCGGCTTCCTCGACAACGGCATTGAAGAATGTTATTTCATCCATTTCCTTGCCGGGGGCCGCATAATAGGACACATTTTCGATCGCGATCTTTCGCTCCATCATGTCCTGGACTTGCCTGATACGGCCTGCTACATGCTTGACGGCCTCGGCTGTAAACGGAATCGGCATCAGATCGTAAAGATGACCTTCCTTGCTGCAATAACTCAGGTGCTCGCTGTAAAATTTGATTTGATGTTCGGCCATGAACCGTTTGACAGCCAGCACCAGCTTTTCGTCCAAGGGATCGGTACTGCCGATAGACAACGATAAGCCATGACAAATAAAGTCATGGCGTTCGGTCAGCGTGTGAAACTGTTTGCCTAATTTTCCGCCCAGCGGAATCCAGTTTTCGGGAGCAACTTCATAAAAGTCGACTTCTTGCGGAGGGAGTTCAATAATGCTGTTCAAAAACGAGCGGCGTAAACCCAAGCCGGCGCCGTGGACGAGATTCCGGTTTGTATCCATAGAAACTCTAAAACTCATAATGGGGATAGCCGGAGGGATAATCATCGCACCCTCCGGATTTTTGTCGCCAGGACGGCTATTTGCCGGTCACGAGGAGAGCCTTATTTTGCCGGGGTTTCCGGCATTTTCATTTTCTCGCCCTTCATCATTTCGCCGCAAGCGCCTTCCTTGCCCTTCATCTGGGCGCCGCAGACATTTTCCATGCCTTTTTTCATTTTGTCGCCTTCCATCATGTTGCCGCACTTGCCTTCACCGCTCTTTGTTGCCGCTGGTGCGGCAGGTGTTGATTTTTGACCGGCGCAGGCACCTTCCGGGGTTTTAGGCTTGGTCATGCCGCCCATATTGGCGCCGCAAGCCATTTCGCCGGATTTTCCGGCCTCGGCGATCTGCATGTAGCCATTGGTCATTTCGGTCATACCGAATGGATTGGCTTCAGCATTTGCAGTTGTTGCTGTCATTGTTGAAATAAAAGCGGCGCTCATTGCAACGGCTAAAGGCGATTTAATTATTTTTTTCATTTTGACTCCAATGTGATTTATATAACCCTTCGATAACTCAGATTCATCGAATTAATAATATGTTACCAAACCCAACTGAATAATGAATGAATATTCATCTGTTTGGCATGTTACAACAGATAAGACTATACAGATTTTCAGAAGTTTATGCTACGTCAGCCATTCAACAAAAATCTGTTCCAAAGCTGTTTAATGAAAATCCTGGAGCTTTATTTCGTTTTGTCCTTGTATTCGCAAAGGTCTTCAATCACACAGCTCGGGCATTTGGGTTTTCTGGCAATGCAGGTATATCGTCCGTGCAGAATGAGTAAATGGTGGGCGTCTTTCTTGTGACAGGCAGGCACCCATTTTTCCAGTTTGCGTTCAACTTCAAGCACATTTTTACCGGGCGCCAGTCCGATCCGGTTGGCTACCCGGAAAATATGGGTGTCGACGGCGATGGTGTGCATGCCAAAAGCGGTGTTGAGTATGACATTGGCGGTTTTCCTGCCGACGCCCGCCAAGGCTTCCAGTTGTTCCCGTGTTTTTGGCACTTCGCCGCCATGCCTGTCCAGCAGTTGCCGGCATAGCGTCATGATGTTGGCGGCCTTGTTGTTATACAAGCCGATAGTCTTGATATAGTCTTTCAATCCATCCAGACCCAGCGCCAAAATTTCGTCAGGTGTATTGGCGACGGCGAACAAGCGCGCGGTGGCTTTGTTGACTCCTTTATCGGTTGCCTGCGCCGACAAAACCACGGCGATCAATAATTCAAATGGCGAGCTATAACACAATTCTGTTGATGGCTCGGGGATCGCCGCCGCCAGTCGGTCGAATAGGGCGAGTCGTTGTTTTTGATTCATATCACCTTAAGCGGATTGTAAATTTACAGGATTTGCATGAGCTGGGTATTGCATGCATTTCATGGAAATGCAACGCCCTATAATGGGCATTACCCTATGCATTTTCCCAGTGTTTGATTCTACTACAATCTTTAACATCACTGACTTCAAACTCATTCGAGTCATTGAGTTACCCACAAAAGTTGTGGATAACTCTGTGGAAAAGATCAAGATAAGTGGGTTTACTCTTTGTATTTATTGCAGTTGAGTTAAATTGTATTGTTTTAATTCAGAATATTCTTATCTTGATATATCAAATACTTAATGCCTATAGCGGATAGCGTGCAGAGGCTTTTTTTTCTTTTGTCAGTCATTGACTTTTTTGATTTTACCAATGTGCATAAGCTGAAAATTTTATAAAAAATAACTTGCAATTGATAATTCTTCAAAGTTCTCCACAAACAGACGAACTCGTAAAATAGCGAAGTTTTAAAAGGCGGCGGTTGATGGGCCCATTCAAAAACGAACAGTCAGTTTTGGGCCAGGATTGAGGACCCATAACATGCGAATGAGTAAAGGCTTATTATATGAGCATGCAGCCCGATTCATTGTTTGATCGGTTCGCCTTTGATGAGGCGATTGACAGTCACGCCGGGTTGGAATCTTGCTCGATGACGCGCTGTCCCAGGTCGAATTGAAGAAAAAACTGGCCGGATCCGGGAGGTGAATTGTCCTCGTAATACAGTGATTTAAGATTCAGATTGCCTTCAGGTCCAAGCAAAGCGCCGGTAAGCAGCGAACGAAAGTCTTTGCCGCCGATTAATTGGTGAGTCAGGGTCAGGTAAAATCTGGATAACTGCTTGTCCCTGACGACGGTATCAAGCATTTGCGGACCGGCGATCAGATAAATGCTTTTGTAGCCTAGTTTGCTGAGTTGATCAATCAAAGGCGCACCGTGAACTTTTTCATGTTCGCCTGCAAACAGGAGGGGATAGCCCAAGTCTTGCCAGTACTGTATGCGATCCGGATTGGCATTTTTTCCTGTGGCAATATAGACGGCTTGCCCATGCTCATGCAGACTGGGGTGCATTTGAAAATTCAGGCTGGCACTGGCAATCACTACGGCGGGTTGAGGGTTCAATCCGTTGCTACGTCGCCATTCGATTAGATCGCTGTTTTTAATCTGCAATATGTTGCCGAGTCTCCCTTCATGCAGCGCCCGCAAATACCCCCCATGGGTTATAAGACAATCGGACTGGGCATGCAATTCCATGAATAACGCGAAGTCTGACTCGGTTGTTAAATGCTTTGGGATGAAGGGTTCATCGATTCCGATATCTTCCACAGCAATTCGTCCGTCCAGGCTGGACAGGAAATTGGCATAAACAAATGGCGTTTCCGCAGTGCCCAGTTTATGTATATTATGGGCAAGATATAAACCTTTTAGGGTTGAATTTTCGCAGGGTTTCGGATAAAGGCATAACAGTTTTTTTGGCATGGATGCACTCTAAAAATTCCTTAGCCCTGTAGTTTGATATTTTTTGGCAAATATTTCAGGCATGAATCAGCTGATGGCTCGTTCGCCAAAAATGATGCTGTTCATTCTGTTTTATGTATTGTAACAGAAACATCATACTGCTTTAAAATTGTAGAAACCAGGTATGACGCTTTACGCTAGCGATGCCTTTGTCGCAATAAAAGCCTCCGTCTCCTTGGGAACTGTCAAGAGGAGCTTCCTGGCTAGCGCTGATCCAATCAATGCCATCTGAATTTTTTCAATCAATGAATTTTTTTCGGCGTATGATGGTCTTGATATTGAATAATAGGAGAAAAGACCATGGGCAGTTGCTGCGACGATCCTACTGAACCACGTAAAATCGACCCAAGGGAACTGATAAGGGAACAGGAACATTACGGTAATCTGGTGCGCGACCTTTTTACCGACGATCCTGAAAGGGTCATACTCAGGCAATTGAATGAAGCGAATGCCTACCTAAAGGAACTTGCGGCCTTACGGGCGCACTATCCGTCAGTGCGTTGTCGTGCGATAGAATTACTTGATAAAAAAAGCCTTCCGGTGCTGCAGCAAATCAGCGGGGAAGAGCCGGATACGCAATTCGGTGCCGTCGCCAACAAAAGAATTGAACAGCTGCAGAACGATAACGGGCTTCTGGATATGCTGTTTCATACCTGAATGCTCACTCAAATAATAGATAGACAGACGAGGCATGACCATGAACATAAATAAAGTTTTCTGGGTAATCGGATTAATGGTTTTTACCCATAATGTTTGGGCCTATGGAAGTTCCAGCAGCAGTAGCAGGAAAATCTGCGATAATTCGGAGTTTACCGAGTTTACCCCTGCCGATAAGTCAAGCGTTAGCGCAGGGTCAGAATTTTCCTTTAAAGCATCACTCAAAATTAATCCCGACCGAATTGATGTCAACGTAAAGGGCCAGCCGGTTGACGTTACGGTGACGCCGGTCCATCAGGGTTATCAGGTAAAGGGAACGCTGCCCGAATCGTTGAAAGGCACCTACGCCAGAATCGCCATCAAAGCTGAGGGCATTGACAAGTGTCAGGGCAGTACCGGCTGGCTGGTTAATATTGCCGAATAAACTGGCTGGAATTAAGTTACCGGCTATAAGTAATTATCGATCCGGTCGTGTGACATAGTCACTCCGTTCATCTTGAGCAAGTCGAAAGTCCACGGGACTTTGACAGTCTCGACTCGAACGGTTTCAATCGTTATCGGACCGGATCGATAATGATGAAATTTTAGAGACAGTTCAGAACAAGACACATTTTCGATGTGCAAGGTTTAAATTTTCTTTAAAAGACAATCTGCCATGTCAAAAAAACACGATAATAAAAAATGCGATCATCGCGAAGGCTATATTCACAATGGCATGATTGCGCCGTAGTTTCCGGATCGATCCTTTCGACGGCTTGATAATCCTAAATATCGTTACACTTCATCGAGCTTAATTGCTAAAATTATGCAGGTGTCTGCTCGTTTAGAGGGCTGATAATCGGAGCGATGTGGCAGCTGTCAAGGGGCGGTTGAAGGGAAACGCGATATTTACAATGCACACGATCAAACAAAAACAGGATAAGCAGAATCTGATTTACCTCGACGATAATCGCTATTTTTTGGATATTTCAATCGGTGAGCAGACGCTGACCATTAAAAATAACGGAGAGACGTTGCGAACGTATCCCGTTTCTACCGCCAGAAAAGGCGTCGGCGAACAAATGGGCAGCGAACGTACGCCTCGGGGATGGCATGTCATCAGAGCCAAAATAGGCGCCGGGCAGCCGTTATTCGGCGTTTTTGTCGGAAGACGTCCGACCGGGGAAATATATACTCCCGAGCTGGCCAGCCTTTTTCCGCAACGGGACTGGATTCTAACGCGGATTCTCTGGCTGGGTGGGCTGGAGCCCGGTAAAAACCGCTATGGTAAGGTCGATACGGCCTGGCGCTATATCTACATACACGGCTGTCCGGATGAATGCTTGCAGGGAAAACCTGAGTCGCACGGCTGTATCCGTATGCGCAATGCCGATGTGCTGGACTTGTTTGAGCGGGTTACTGCCGGGGTCAAGGTTTATATTCATGAATAATTTCGTGCCTGTATTCTGCGGCGGCTTTGGTCGCCGATATGGTCTATATGGCATTTGGCAGAACGATGCCGTGCATACAGATATTTGCTGTCACTCCCTACAGATGTATCGATCGGCTGTTTGCTCATCGAGGTTTAAATGGCGCGTATCGTTCTTGGCATAGAGTACGACGGCAGCGTATTTTCCGGATGGCAATGGCAAGCCAACCGTCGCAGCGTTCAGTCGGTGCTTGAGGCGGCGCTATCTAAAATTGCAGATCACCCGGTGACCGTCATCTGCGCAGGAAGGACCGATGCCGGCGTGCATGCTTTCGAGCAGGTTGTGCATTTCGATACCGAGGCGCCGCGAGAACTCCATTCCTGGGTGCTGGGCGGCAACAGTTATCTGCCTGATGATGTCAGAATACTCTGGGCCAAACCGGCGCAGGACGATTTTCATGCAAGATACAGCGCCATCGCACGGTATTACCGCTACATCATTCTCAATCGGCCGGTTAAATCGGCATTGTCGCCCAGGCAGACGACTTGGTGTTATCCCGCTCTGGATGCGGATAAAATGCACTGCGCGGCCCAATATCTGTTAGGCAATCATGATTTTTCATCATTCAGAGCCCAGGGCTGTCAATCCAAAAGTCCGTTCCGTGTGGTTTATTTTATCGATGTCATCCGGGCTGGCGATCAAGTTTTCATCGATCTGTCCGCCAATGCCTTTCTGCATCATATGGTCAGAAACATTGCCGGCGTATTGATAGCTATCGGTGCTGGAAAACAGCCGGTGACCTGGACGCAAGAACTTCTGAAAGTGAAAAGCCGTAAACTGGGCGGCATCACAGCCCCGCCTGACGGATTGTATTTTGCGGGAGTTTTCTATCCCGAACGCTATGGCATAAACAAGCATACTGTCTTCGAAAAGTTACCTGCCGGTGCCAAACGCTATGAACCCGAAGAATAACCTTGATTAATTTGGATTGTATTTATTTCTAATTATTCTAATCTTCATGACATGAATGATTCGGGAGACGAATGATGAATCATGAAGAACAGATTAGCCGCATGCAGTCGGAAGGATTGATCGACGATCGCCAGGCTGAATTATTGCGAAGCGCGTTTCAGGGCGCCGCGAGCGACCCACCGGACAAGCCAAGTCGTTTTTCACGTTGGCTGTTGACAATCCTGATCACCATAATTTTGGCCCTAGTGGCCGCCTTGGCGTTCTCCTCTGGTTCAGACCCGGAGACCCTCCAGAATATTTCACAAACATTAAATCAACCGGGGAGTACCGGCAACCTGAGCGTATCGCTGAGTATAATCCTTAGAGGAACTTGCAAAACTAAATAAAGCGAGCGGAATTAGAGCTATGGAGGTCAA
>CAZMRW010000013.1:0-60421 GCA_964568805.1 uncultured Methylococcaceae bacterium
TGACCTCCATAGCTCTAATTCCGCTCGCTTTATTTAGTTTTGCAAGTTCCTCTATGGATTGAAAATGTGACACATTGACGCGCGGCAATATGTCTCTGCTTTTGGCATAAATAATGCTTACTTATTATGTTTGTGCATTGAAAACACCATAAACTCACAATTCCGCGGTATTACCGGATTTTTATCGGTAATAATTGGGGCATTTGTCGCATCGATATAGGGCATAACCCTTTCCTCCACGTTTTGTGATTAAACAGGCCTACCAACCGGGGAGAGTTAACATGACTAAAGCTGAACTCATAGAAACGTTGACAAAAAAACAGCAACATTTGAATAAGACAGATATCGATCTGGCGGTGGATTGCATTTTTGAACAGATGAGCCAGGCATTAATTGCGAACCAGCGCATAGAAATCCGAGGGTTTGGCACTTTTTCGCTGCGCCAACTTGGCCCGCGTCGAGGGCGGAATCCTTTTTCGGGCGAAGACTTAAATTTACCGTCAACCTATTCCGTCCATTTCAAACCCGGAAAGGAGCTAAAACAGCGTGTCGACAAATCACGCCTGGCTCATCTTAATAAATGATAGAATGTTGTCTTGTTCAAGGTAAGCGATGCAACGAAAGGTAAGTGAGAACTCTGTAAAAATGAAATCCAGCAAATTATTTGGCCTCCATTCAGTCCAGGCCGCTTTGAACTATTCTCCGAAAACAATCAACAAGGTCTGGATAGATAATCAACGGCATGATCAGCGGTTGTCGAAGGTGAGAGACCAATTATTGGCGCTCGGCATCGAGCCTGAAAGAGTCGATAGAAAAACACTGGATCGTTTATCCGAAGGCAACAATCACCAGGGTGTTGTCATCGAAGTGGAAATGCCTGGCGAGTTGTCAGAAAGTGAGTTGAAAAAGGCTATTGAAAATTTGTCGGATACGGCTTTGCTTCTGGTGCTGGATAACGTTCAGGATCCGCATAATCTGGGAGCCTGCCTAAGGACGGCCGATGCAACAGGGGTGCATGGTGTTATAATTACCAAAGACAATGCCACAGGCATTACGCCTACGGTGTGCAAAGTCGCCAGTGGTGCGGCTGAAACCGTGCCGGTTTATCAGGTAACCAATCTATCACGGACATTGAGATGGTTGAAAGATCACGGGATTTGGGTCGTAGGCGCCGCAGGAGACACCAAACAAACAGCTTACCAGACCGATTTTACCGTACCGTTGGCGCTGGTGGTGGGTGCTGAAGGCAAAGGCTTAAGACGACTGACCAGTGAGAACTGCGATATGCTGGTTGCCTTGCCGATGCAGGGACGGGTGGAAAGTCTTAATTTGTCGGTAGCGACGGGCGTACTGTTGTATGAAGTAGTTCGGCAGCGGTTAAATAAATGAAATCGAACGAAAACTGGATGCTCCAGGGTATTGGCTTATGCTGCATACGAGATGACCGCGTATTATTTTCAGATCTGAATTTTGAGCTGGCCGCCGGACAGGTTTTACTGCTGGAGGGCAGGAACGGCAGCGGTAAAACATCCTTGTTACGTATTCTCTGCGGCTTTCGCGAAGCCGATGCGGGGCAGGTGCTGTGGTGCGGACAATCAGTTGACCGAAGTGACTATTATGCCGATATGGCTTATGTCGGCCATCTGGACGGCATTAAAAAGGAGTTGACCGTACTTGAGAATTTATCGGTATCATTGGCATTAAGCCGGTCAGGGCATTACACGATAGATCAGGCTTTAACCAGGGTGCATTTGACGGGATATGATGATACGCTGGTCCAGACCCTGTCTGCCGGCCAGAAACGCCGGCTCTCGTTAGCGCGCCTTTTGATCACCCGGAATCATTTGTGGATTCTGGATGAACCTTTTACATCGCTTGATAAACAGGGAATAGCCCTGATCGAAACCTTAATGATCCAACATTGCTCAAACGGCGGCATGATTGTTTTAACTTCACACCATGATATCGATTTGCACGGCGTCTCGGTGCAGCGTATTAATTTGTCCTGATGTCTTTATCCCACGCTTTTTTTGCCATCGTACGGCGGGATCTGGTTTTGGCCTTGCGCCGGCGCTCGGAAATGATCAATCCTCTGCTGTTTTTCATCCTGGTGATTACCTTGTTTCCTCTGGGCATCGGCGCGCAGCCGAATTTATTGCAGGCTATTGCTCCCGGCATCATCTGGGTTTCGGCTCTATTGGCCGCCATGTTGTCTTTGGACAGCCTGTTCCGCTCCGATTTTGACGACGGATCCCTGGAACAACTGTTATTAAGCCCGCATCCTGCCTCTGTTCTGGTATTGGCCAAGGTCATTGCTCACTGGTTGGTGACCGGACTGCCACTGTTGATGGTGGCGCCCATATTAGCTGTTTTTCTGGGATTGCCGGATCATGCGCTGGGTGTTTTGTTGTTAACTCTGTTGTTAGGTACGCCAGTATTAAGTTTAATCGGAGCCATCGGCGTGGCTCTGACCGTAGGCCTTAGGCGTGGCGGCATGATTTTGTCGCTGCTGGTCCTGCCCTTGTACGTGCCCGTGCTGATTTTTGCCGGCAACGCCGTGGAAATGGCCAGCAGCGGTTTGCCGACGGATGCACAGATCAGTATTCTGATTTCGATCTTGTTATTGGCGCTGGTGCTTGCGCCATGGCCCACCGCAGCCGCATTAAAAATGAGTATAAATTGATAATATCTCGTAAAATAGCAAACCATAACAGGCAAGCCGAAATATCTGCTTGCGATCTGGCTTTGAACTTTTGGCCATGAACCTTTTGCATTTGTTATGTTCCTAATTCCTGATTTTGTAGTTCGATTTTTTCATCGGATGGCTTCACCGCCGCATTTTTATGCGTTAACCGAGCGATTAATGCCGTGGCTGGTATTTATTTTTGTGTCGTTGACCGCGGCAGGCCTTTACGGCGGCTTGTATTTGGCCCCCCCTGATTACCAGCAGGGTGATAGCTATCGCATTATTTATATCCATGTGCCCAGCGCCTGGATGTCGTTATTTATCTATGTCGTTATGGCCTTGGCCGGGGCGATAGGTCTGGTCTGGCGAATCAAGCTGGCGGAAGTGGTCGCTATCAGCAGCGCGCCGGTGGGTGCCAGTTTCACCTTTATTGCCTTGGTAACCGGTTCGCTCTGGGGCAAGCCGATGTGGGGCACCTGGTGGGTCTGGGATGCGCGCCTGACGTCGGAACTGATATTGCTGTTTTTATATCTGGGCGTCATCGGCCTCTACGGCGCGATCGACGACAAGCGGACCGCCTCCAGAGCCGTGGCGATCCTGGCCCTGGTCGGCGTCGTCAATATCCCGATCATTCATTATTCCGTCGAGTGGTGGAATACCTTGCATCAGGGGCCGACGGTGAGCAAGATGGACAAGCCGTCCATCCATGTCAGCATGCTGATTCCGCTGTTGCTGATGGCGTTAGCGTTCAAGGTTTATTATCTGATTGCCTTGATACAACGGGCGCGTGTTGAATTGCTGATGCGCGAGCGCACGGCGCAATGGGTCAAAACAAAATTTTTCGAGACGGTACGATGAGCGTGCAAGAATTCTTTGCGATGGGCGGCTATGCCTTTTATGTCTGGTCATCTTACGGCATCACTTTGATTGTTCTGCTCGCCAACATTATTATTCCGGTTGTGCAGCGCAAACAGTTTTTACGTCAGCAATTTTTAAAGCAGAAACGATAACATGATGAAACCCGCTAGAAAACAGCGTTTAATGCTGATTGGCCTGATGGTGATCGGCGCTGGTTTAGCCACAGCCTTCGCACTCAAGTCATTTAACGATAATTTGATGTACTTTTTTTCGACGACCGATGTGGTAGAAGGCAAGGCCCCTGATGCCGCCTTGTTCAGATTAGGAGGCATGGTAGTCAATGGTTCGGTGTCAAGGCCAGACGACGGCATGCTGGTTCGTTTTAAATTGACCGACTTTAATAAAGACGTCACCGTCGAATACACCGGTATTCTGCCGGACTTATTCAGGGAAGGGCAGGGTATCGTCGCCCATGGCAAATTGAATTCCCAAGGTGTGTTTATTGCCGAAGAAGTCTTGGCCAAGCACGATGAAAATTACATGCCGCCGGAAGTGAAAGGCAGTTTAAAAACAAAACCGGCAGCCATCGCAGGTTTAAAATAATGATACCGGAATTAGGGCATTTTTCACTGATTCTGGCCTTGGCGATGGCTTGCGTGCTGGCGATCTTGCCGATAGCGGGTTCTGCGCGCGGGATTTCGGGATGGATTGCTGTCGCCAGGCCTGCCGCGTTCGCGCTATTCCTTTTTATCGCCGTATCGTACGGTTGCCTGACCTACAGCTTTTTGGTTCATGACTTCACGGTGGCTTATGTCGCCGCCAATTCCAATACCGCCTTGCCGGTTCTGTATCTGGTGTCGGGCGTCTGGGGCGCGCATGAAGGTTCTTTGTTGCTATGGGCACTGGTGCTGGCATGCTGGACCGGTCTGGTCGCGCGCTACAGCAAAAATATTCCAGATGCTACGATCGCCCGCGTTCTAGGCGTTATGGGCCTGGTGGCGATCGGTTTTCTGCTGTTTTTATTATTGACGTCCAATCCGTTTGAGCGGCTTTTTCCGGCGCCATCGGAAGGCCAGGACTTGAATCCCTTGTTGCAGGATCCGGGCCTGGCGATTCATCCGCCGATGCTTTATATGGGTTATGTCGGATTTTCCGTGGCATTCGCCTTTGCCATCGCCGCTTTGCTTGAAGGACGCCTGGATACGGCCTGGGCGCGCTGGTCCAGACCCTGGACCAATATTGCCTGGATGTTTTTAACGATAGGCATCGCCCTGGGCAGCTGGTGGGCTTATTATGAACTGGGCTGGGGCGGCTGGTGGTTTTGGGATCCGGTTGAAAACGCGTCGTTCATGCCGTGGCTGGTCGGCACGGCGCTGATCCATTCGTTGGCCGCGACCGAAAAACGAGGCGTCTTTAAGACCTGGACAGTATTGCTGGCCATTTTCGCATTTTCGTTGAGTTTATTAGGGACTTTTCTGGTTCGTTCCGGCGTGCTGACGTCGGTGCACGCATTCGCCAGCGATCCCGCACGGGGCCTGTTCATACTGATTTTTTTGGCCATCGTGGTGGGCGGCTCCTTATTGCTTTACGCGGTGAGAGCCCCGACGGTCAAGAGCAGCGCAACCTTCGAACTGGTGTCCAGAGAGTCGGTCATATTATTGAACAACGTATTGCTCGTCGTTACCGCGGCCAGCATCCTGCTCGGCACCTTGTATCCTTTGGTGATCGATGCGTTGGGACTGGGCAAGATTTCAGTCGGGCCACCCTATTTCAATGCCATATTCATTCCGATCATGGCGCCGCTGGCTATTGCTGTGGGAGCAGGAATTCTGTTGCGCTGGAAAAGGGATAGCCTAAGCCAGTTTGCAATGCGGATTCGATGGATCGGATTAGGCTGTGTCACCGGCGGTTTACTGTTGCCTTTATTGATGCCGTTTTATTCCTGGGCGGCGGTATTGGGTTTGACCCTTGCCCTGTGGACCTTTGCCATCGGCGTCTTGTCTTTCCTCGATAGGCTCGGTACGAAAGGCGTTTCATGGCAGCGGCTTGCCACCATCCCTGCGGGTTTCTACGGCATGACGCTGGCCCATTTGGGTATCTCGGTGTTCGTTACCGGTATCACCTTGACATCGACGTACAGTATCGAAAAAGACGTGCGCATGTCGCCTGGAGACACGCTGGATATGTCGGGCTATATCTTTCAGTTTCATGGCGTCAAAGAAACACAAGGGCCCAACTATGTGGCCGATCAGGCGTTTGTTACGGTCAGTCATCAAGGAAAAACGGTGGCCGAACTTGAACCACAAAAACGGATTTATCAGGTGCGAAAAATGCCGATGACGGAAGCGGCGATCGAGGCTGGTCTGTTCAGGGATTTGTTTGTCGCTATTGGCGAGCCATTGGGCGACAAGGGAGCCTGGAGTCTCAGGATTTACTATAAATCGTTCATTCGCTGGATCTGGCTGGGCGCGGTATTCATGGCGGCGGGAGGCTTATGTTCTGCCTTTGACCGGCGTTATCGAATTGCCAGGATGCCATCTGGTGGACAATGAGCATTAATGTAAACAAAAGATTTGCTTTATTGATTGATGCGGATAACGCACAGGCTAAAGCGATAGACGCCATATTAATCGAGGCGGCCAGATACGGAGATGCAACCTCCCGGCGTTGTTATGGCGATTGGACAAACCCACATAGTAAAAGTTGGAAAGATGTTTTAAACAAACATGCCATCCAGCCTATACAGCAGTTTGCCTATACCGCCGGTAAAAATGCCACCGATTCAGCTTTAATTATTGATGCCATGGATTTGCTTTATACCGGTAAATTTAACGGTTTTTTTCTGGTTTCTAGCGACAGCGACTTTACCAAACTGGCACAGCGTCTCAGAGAAGCCGGACTTGAAGTTATTGGAATTGGTAAGCGGACAACTCCAGAAGCGTTTCGTCAGGCGTGTAATAAGTTTATATTTACCGAAACCATTATGGATGATGGGAACTTTACTGACGAAACCAAGAAAAACCCAAAATCTACAGAAGCAGACACTGCTGTTTCACAAAATAATAAGCTAAGTATTTCATCTACATCCGAAAATGAAAAAAATGCGCAATCAGCCAAAACTTTAGAACCATCGAAAGATGAGAATTTAAAAAAGTTGATTAAAGAGGCGATTGAGTCGGCATCTGAAGATGACGGGTGGGCAAATTTAGGTGGGGTAGGTTCTTATATTCCCCGCGTAGATAGTTCATTTGATCCGAGAAATTATGGTTTTGCCAAACTTGGCAAGTTAATCAGGTCGCTTGATTATGTCGAAGTACAACAAAAAAATATTGAGAGTGGTTCGAATACTTATATTCGATTTAAAGATTCTTTAAAGAAGTAAAAAAATGAATGAACAACTTATTAATTCAAAAATTCAGCAAATTAATTCAGAAAACCTAAAACAGGAACTGTTGTTTTTTTTGGATTACTTACTGGCCAAACAATTTAGTGATGAAAAAGTTGTTAAAAGAACTCCCCAGTTTGGCTGTGCCAAAGGGACATTTAAAATGGCGGACGATTTTGACGAGCCTCTGGATGATTTTAAGGATTATATGCCATGAATTTGTTGCTGGATACACATACGCTGATCTGGTTACTGGAAGGCGATAACAATTTGAGTTCGACGGCAACAGAACAGATTGAAAATCCTGCCAATACCAATTTTGTGAGTGTGGCAACATTTTGGGAGATTGCGATAAAGATCAGCCTTAATAAACTTGAAATGCAAATGCCTATACTACAGCTAAAGCAGTTAATCTGGGAAAATGGCATAGAGATTTTGCCGATTACCATCGAAGACGCTTTATTCGTCAGTCAACTGCCTTTTTACCATAGAGATCCGTTTGATCGATTATTAGTCGCGCAAGCAATGAATGAAAACATGATATTGGTGAGCAAAGACGAAGCTTTATCGCTATATAACGTGCAAATCCTATGGTAATTGTTCAGGCACAGGTTTTTTAAATGCTTAAATACATCATCCCTCTGGTTTTATTTATCATCATGGCGGTATTTTTAGGATTGGGTTTAAAACTCAAGCCTAGTGAAATTCCTTCGCCGTTTATCAATAAGCCGGCGCCGGCATTTTTTGCGCCCCAACTCGATGCGCCTGAGAAAAAATTGGCTCCGGCCGATTTCAATGGCAAAGTGTGGCTCTTCAATGTCTGGGCTTCCTGGTGTGTATCCTGCCGTGCCGAACATCCTGTACTCAATGAGTTGGCGAAGCATCAGCTGGCCGACATTGTTGGTTTGAATTATAAGGATGAACCGGATAATGCCAGAGCCTGGCTGACACAACTGGGCAATCCTTACACGGTCAGCATTATCGATCAGGATGGCCGTATCGGCATTGATTGGGGAGTTTACGGGGTACCTGAAACGTTTGTTATCGATAAAAAAGGGGTGATACGCTACAAGCATACCGGTCCGGTGACGGCTGAAGATATTGAGCAAATTTTGCTGCCTTTGATCGCCAAATTACAAGCCGAGAATTTATGAAAATATTATCCACTCTTTGTTTTCTGGTTCTGGCGGGCAGCGCGTTTGCCGGTGTCGAATACCGGGAATTTGCCAATCCGGAACAACAGGAGGCCTATGAATCGTTAACGTCGGAATTGCGTTGTCTGGTTTGTCAAAACCAGACCATCGCCGACTCCAATGCTGATCTGGCAAGCGATTTGCGCAGACAAGTCTATGAAATGCTGCAGCAAGGCAAAAGCAGAGAGGAAATCGTCCGGTTTATGACCGATCGTTACGGAGATTTTGTCTTGTATAATCCGCCGTTTAAGGCAATCACCGGATTGCTTTGGCTGGGCCCGCTGCTATTCCTGCTGACTGGATTGTTTATCGTATTTGTGGTCGTTCGAAAGAAAAAGAACCAGACCAGTTCAGTCCTCAGTGCTGAACAACATGAAAAGATTCGCAACCTGTTAGAAGAAGGTGACCGCACTTGAATACGCTATTTCTATTGTTGGTTGCTATCCTGATACTGATTGCATTTGCGCTGATCCTGCCGCCGTTATGGAGAGGCTATTCAGTAGTGGATGACGATATGGATAACCGCAACATACTGATTGCCAGGAACAGGCTGGCCGAGTTGAAAGCCAATTGGTTGTCGGGAGGAATCAGCCTGGCTCAATATGATGAGCAGGTTGCAGAATTGGAACAGACACTGCTTGACGATCTGTCTATCAAAAGCCCGGTTCATGCATTGCCCTTGCAGGGCCGGTGGATGGTCTATGCCCTGGTGGTTGCCGTTCCATTGCTGTCGTTTGGGCTTTATGGGTCATTGGGCAATTTTCAGGCCGTCAGCCATAGCGCGGAAATGGCGGCAGCCGCACCGGCCAACCCCACTTCCGATGAAATCAATACCATGGTTGCCGGTTTGGCGGAACGTTTGAAAACCAACCCGAACGATGCTCAGGGCTGGTTGATGTTGGGCCGTTCTTATAAATACCTCGAACAATACCCAAAAGCCGTGCAGGCCTTTGCCAACGCTTACCGCTTATTAGGCGATCAGCCTGAGGTCATGCTGCTCTATGCCGACGCTCTGGCCTATACCGCCAACAAGAATCTGGCTGGAAAGCCTTCCGAACTGATCTTCAAAGCCCTTGAGCTGGAACCCGATAATCTGAACGGCTTGTGGCTGGGCGGGCTGGCCAGGGTGCAGCAGAGCGATGGCGCCGCTGCGGTAAAATTATGGCGCAAGCTTGAATCGTTACTGCCTCAGGATTCGGATCAACGGCGCGAAATGCAGGTGATCATTGCCGAGGTCGAAGGCAAGACGCCGCGAGTTGATGAGCAGGCAGATGCCGGGCAGCCGGATAAAACTCAGGCTGTATCAATAGACGTACAGGTTGCCTTGGCTTCCGAGCTGCAAAAACTGGCCAACCCTGAGGATACTGTATTTATCTATGCCCAGGCCCTGTCCGGTCCGAAAATGCCGCTGGCGATCGTACGCAAACAGGTTGCGGATTTACCGTTGAAAGTCAGCCTCGATGATACGATGGCGATGATGCCGGCGATGAAATTATCCAATTTCAGCGAAGTCAGATTAATGGCGCGTATCTCCAAATCGGGTGAAGCGATTACGAAGCCGGGCGATTTGATCGGGGTGATCGAACGGGTTGCCTTATCCGATAAAAATAATCATACGATAGTCATTAACAACACTGTAAAGTAGGCAGGGTGGGCGCATGCTTTTCATGCCCGCGCAAAATGGTTGTCAGATAAAACGGCAGGTAGAAAAGTGTCTCCCTTCCAATTTTGCTGCATTTACCACACCCCATGCGGCTTATATGAGGAATGTATTATGACTATTGGCTTCTTTATCAAATTAATGCTTTTAATGCTTTGGCCTGTTTTATTATTGTTCATTTATTATTTAGTGAATAAAGAGGGCTTTAAAAGAAAATATAAAAAAATAAGGGAAGAATTTTTTAAAAAACCCTAAATCGTAGAGTCCTACTTCACCACGCATCATGGATCAATCAATTAAATTCGACCTGGCGCTTATCAACCGCTACGATAAGGCCGGGCCTCGCTACACCTCCTACCCGACTGCGCTGGAATTGCACGAGGGCTTTACCGATACCGATTACCGCTGGCATATCGCAAAATCCAATGCCGCGGGCGGGCCGCTGTCGCTGTATTTTCATATTCCTTTTTGCGATACCGTCTGTTTTTATTGCGCCTGTAACAAGATCGTCACCAGTAACCGCAAGCATGCCGAGCCCTATCTGGACAACCTGTGTAAGGAAATTGCGATGCAGGGCGCGCTGTTCGATTCCAGCCGGGTAGTCAATCAATTGCATTGGGGCGGGGGCACTCCGACGTTTTTGAATGACGGGCAAATGCAAAGACTGATGGCGGTGACGCGCGAGCATTTTACGTTAAGGAATGACGACGCCGGTGAATACTCGATCGAGGTCGATCCGCGGGAAACTCATTCGAGTACGATCAAATTGCTCCGGGAACTGGGTTTCAACCGAATCAGCCTGGGTGTGCAGGATTTCGATCCGGCGGTGCAAAAAGCGGTCAATCGCATTCAAGGCGAAGACGAAACATTTGCCGTTCTGGCGGCGGCCCGCGCCGAGGGATTTCGCTCGACCAATATCGATCTGATCTACGGCTTGCCATTGCAAACGGTGGCCAGCTTTGCCGTTACCCTTGATAAAATCCTGGCGGCGGAACCCGACCGTATTTCGGTGTTCAATTATGCCCACATGCCGGCGCGATTTAAAACCCAGCGCCAGATCAATGACAGCGATCTACCTGCGCCGGATATCAAGCTGGCGATACTGCAACTGGTCGGATTAAGGCTAACCGAAGCCGGCTATGTTTATATCGGCATGGACCATTTCGCAAGGCCTGACGATGAACTTGCCATCGCTCAGCGCGAAGGCAAACTGTACCGGAATTTCCAGGGCTATTCGACGCATTCGGACTGCGACCTGATCGGATTCGGCATCACGTCGATCGGCAGGGTCGGGGATGCCTATATCCAGAATGTCAAGGAACTGGATGCTTATGGCAGACTGATCAGCCTTCATAAACTGCCGGTATTCAAAGGGGTCGATCTGGATGAAGATGACAAACTGCGCCGTGGCGTGATTACACAACTGATCTGTCATTTCGATTTGAACTTTGACCGTATCGAGCAACAATTTTCGATCCGATTTGACGATTATTTTGCCCGGGAACTCGAAGCCCTGGCGTCGATGCAGGCCGACGGTCTGCTGACGGTTTCTGCGAACGGTATCCATGTTCTGCCGGCAGGGCGTTTATTGATCCGCAATATCTGCATGATTTTCGACCGCTATCTGGCCCAAAAAAATCAGCAGCAGTTTTCAAAAGTAATCTAACGGGAACGAAAGCAAGCCGATGACAGAAGAACGCATCATGGAACTGGAAATAAAGGCTGCATATCAGGACGATTTGTTGCAGGCATTAAATACAATTGTAACCCGGCAGCAGCAACAGATCGATCGTCTGGAAGCGACCTGCCGCTTGCTTAACGAAAAAATAAAAAGTCTATCGTCCGAAATTGGCAGTGCAGAGTCTGCTCCGGAAGTGCCGCCGCATTATTAGCCGTTTAGGCAATTCTTTTCTGCCACCTACATTACTACAATCGCCACAGATTCACAGATTCACAGATTAAACTTCTTTGGAATCTGTGAATCTTAGGCCGCCAAGATTAGCCCGGATTAAGCATCGCGGAATCCGGCGCAAAGGTAGCTTTGGTTATTCCATATTCTACCTTCTTTCTTCCGGGATACATGCTATTGCGGTTTTCAGGGGAATTCGATTTTTTATTTTTAATCTCAACCATACTTAAAGCGTGTTTTTAGAAAGCCTGTTAACAACAGACTGACAAAAATATAAATTCTGCCGTGTTAATTGATCCGACTGGGTATCGATGAAAATGCGGTTTTATTCAGGCCATTTGATCCCTTGATAAAAATAAGGCCGATCGCTGTTTTTCTGAAAATGATGCCTCAGACCGGCGTTACCACTAACCTTGTTTTGACAGGTAACAACCTGCCTGAATACGGTGTCCAGCTATCTTGGCGTATCGGCGTCGCCGCATTTATCTGGGTAGCCCATCTATATTGGCTTGGGATCAGCATAGTCCGCTCCTTTACGCGGGACATAAGATAAAGCCCTGGATGACAATCCAGGGCTTTATTATGCCTGTCATTTCTTGGGGCAAGAAAACTCGTTTGTCGAAATCCACGACTTATGTATGGATACAGGAGGCAGAGCAACGCCACCACAAGGATAGTCTATGGACAGGTCAGTTGCCGGGCGGACAGGCATAACTTGCGCAGGTCAGATTCCTGTGGCCTTGATTCCTAAAATCCTGCCGGAATGACGGCTCCATTAATGGCCCTCGATCCAACCATACTCATCCGCTTAAATTCGACATATCAAACCTCTCGCTTGCTAGAGCAGAACTGTAGGTCGGCTTAGCCCATCGGGCGTAACCCGACAAATCAAAGTCAATAGGTCAGGTTGTTCTTCGGCTAACCCGACCTGCTGATGAATCAGAAAATCTTGGCCTGATGGAACTGGCAAACTCTAACCGCTTAGTTGATTTTATTTTCAGTAACCAGTTGCATTACCCAAAGAAATCATTATAATATCGATTCGATACAATTAACTTATCGGAGAAATGCTATGAAAAAAATCAAGAAAATATCAATAATTACTTCTGCCATTACCTTGATGCTGGCGAGCGCCTCAGTTGTCGCCGAGCCAGCAGGCTATCTATCCATAGGACGCGTCAAAGTGGGCCTGGAAGGAAAAGGCGACAGCAAAACACTGAGTATGGATATCTGGACCAACAAAGCGATTCCGGTCGATGGCAAATCCGGAGCCTTCGGATACGCCGCTTTGACGGAAAACGGCAACAATCTGCTGGTTTTAGTCACCCATTTGCCCATAGACGACAGTTCTCATGAAGACCCTGAAACTGGTTTTCATGCGCACGTTCTGGATTTGAAAAGTCCGACCGATGCCTGTTCAGGGGCCACCTTTGAAGTGGATTTAGAAAATTCAGGCAAGAATACGGCTTTCGACGCTGATTACAAATGGAATGTCAGCAACAATAAGATTTCAGTCGAAAAAGTGCCTGTTAAAGACCTGAGCGATGCTGGCGTAGAAGCCGTCGTTTCCTTTACCCTGAAACCGGTTCTTGATGCCAACAAGAAACCGACCAATCTTTGTGTGACTGTGGTCGATAAAGCTTAATGCCCTTGTGAACGAGTTACTATCTTTAAGTTAAGCAAAGAGATCCCCCCGGTTCCGGCAGGATGCCGAAACCGGGGGAACCCGGGGCAGGAGGCTCCTGAGCCATCAAGGCAAGTTGTATTAATGCACTGGCCCGGTACCATCACCGGGGCAGGATTGCTGCTATGAAGGATTAACTTAACGGCAATCGATAGCAATAGAGTTATTTTGCTGCATCATTACCGGCTTTTGTTCTCCCTCATGGCAAAAGACGGTAATGATGCGTCAACTCTGATTAAAACAATCCCGTAATTCTTCCTTTATCATCGATATCGATTCTTTCCGCTGCAGGTGTTTTCGGAAGTCCGGGCATGGTCATGATATCACCGGCGATGGCGACGATGAAACCTGCGCCGTTAGCCAGTCTGACTTCTCTGATTTCAACCGTGTGTCCCGATGGTGCGCCCTTTATGGCCGGATTGGTGGTAAATGACATCTGGGTTTTGGCGATGCAAACAGGGAACTTGCGAAAATCTTCATCCCAGGCAGACAGTTGCGCCTTGACTTTGGCGCTGGCGGTCACGTTGGCGGCTCCATACAACTTCACGGCTATGGACTCGATTTTATTCCATAAACTGATGTTTTCATCATACACATAACTGCATCCGGGTTCACGGTTATCGACTATGCCGATAATCTCTCTGGCCAGGGTTTCCGCACCCTTGCCGCCTTCGGCCCAATGTTTGGAAACCACGCAGGCGGCTCCCAAAGTCCTGCATTTTCCCTGCAGCAAAGCGATTTCGGCATCGGTATCGAAGGTAAAATGGTTGATGCAGACGACGCAGGGCAGGCTGTAATGTTCGGTAATATTGCGGTAGTGACGCTCGAGATTTGCAAAACCAGTCTCCAGTGCCGACAAGTTTTCTTTATTGAGATCTTCCCTGGCGACGCCGCCATGAAATTTGAGTGCCCTGATGGTAGCGACCAGGACTGCCGCCGACGGTTTTAAACCCGATATGCGGCATTTGATGTCGACAAATTTTTCCGCCCCCAGATCGGCTCCGAAACCGGCTTCGGTCACAACATAATCAGCCAGTTTTAAGGCGGTTTTTGTGGCGGTCACCGTGTTGCAGCCATGGGCGATATTGGCGAAGGGACCGCCATGAATGATGGCGATGTTGTTTTCCAGTGTTTGCACCAGATTCGGTTTGATCGCGTCTTTCAGCAGTGCGGCCATGGCCCCGTGAGCGTTGAGGTCTCGGGCATAAACCGGCGTTTTGTTGTCGGACTTATAACCGATGACGATACGGCCCAGGCGCTCCTTGAGGTCGGATCGGCTGGTGGCCAGACACAATATCGCCATGACTTCCGACGCGACGACGATGTCATAACCGTCTTCGCGCAGGTAGCCATTGGCCGTGCCGCCCATGCCGACCACAATGTTGCGTAACGCCCGGTCGTTCATATCGACCACGCGTTTCCATTGAATACGGCGCGGATCAATGTCCAGGGTATTGCCGTGATTGATATGATTGTCGATCATGGCCGATAACAGGTTGTGAGCGACGCCGATGGCATGGAAATCGCCGGTAAAATGCAGGTTGATGTCTTCCATCGGCACAACCTGAGAATAACCGCCGCCGGCGGCGCCGCCTTTAACTCCGAAGCAGGGGCCTAATGACGGCTCGCGAAGGCACATGATGGTTTTTTTGCCGATACGGTTCATCGCATCGCCCAAACCGACGGTGGTCGTAGTTTTGCCTTCACCGGCCGGAGTCGGGCTGATCGCGGTTACCAGAATCAGTTTGCCGTCATTTTTATGACTCAAACCGTTGACGTACTCCAGTGACAGCTTGGCTTTGTAATGGCCGTAAGGGTCGAGATGTTCGGCGCCAATGCCGAAATGCTCCTTGGCCAGGCCGATGATCGGTTTCATCTTGGCTTGCTGGGCTATTTCTATATCAGACATTGTTTATCCTGAATTGATCTTGTGTTGTTTTTTGTTATGGGCAGTCGGTAAGCCCTGTAGGGTATGCATTGCATACCCTTTCCAGAATCATCAATAATTTTTGAGTTGGTATGCGGTACATACCCTACCAAGTGTTACTTAACCATAAACCGGAAAACTCGCGCATAAACTGCTGACTTTTTTGCGTACCGCCGCCAAAACCGTTTCGTCGTCCATGTTTTCCATGACATCGCACATCATATGCGCGACCTCGATCATTTGTTCTTCCTTAAAGCCGCGTGTGGTGGGTGCCGGCGTACCGACCCGGATGCCGCTGGTCACGAAGGGCGATTGCGGGTCATTGGGCACCGCATTTTTGTTGACGGTAATATGTGCCTTGCCCAGGGCCGCATCGGCCGCTTTGCCGGTGATCCCTTTGGGGATCAGCGACACCAGCATCAAATGGTTGTCGGTGCCGCCGGAGACGACATCGAAACCTCGCTCGATGAAAACTTTTGCCATCGCCTGCGCATTTTTAATGACCTGTTGCTGATAGGTTTTGAATTCGGGCTCCATGGCCTCCTTAAAAGCAACCGCCTTGGCGGCGATGACATGCATCAGAGGGCCGCCCTGGATACCCGGGAAGATATTGGAATCGAATTTCTTTTCCAGTTCCGGATTGCTTTTGCACAAGATCAGTCCGCCGCGGGGGCCGCGTAACGATTTGTGCGTCGTGCTGGTAACGACGTCGGCAATCGGCACCGGGTTCGGATATAGACCGGCCGCCACCAAACCCGCAACATGCGCCATATCGACGACAAAATAAGCGCCAACCTTATCGGCGATATCGCGGAACCGTTGCCAGTCCCAAATGCGCGAATAAGCGGAGAAACCGGCGATGATCATTTTCGGTTTGTGTTCCAGCGCCAGCCTTTCAACCTGATCGTAGTCGATCTCACCGGTTTCGGGATGCAAACCGTATTGAATGGCGTTGTATATTTTGCCGGAGAAATTGGGTTTGGCGCCGTGTGTCAAATGGCCTCCGTCAGCGAGGCTCAGACCCAGGATCGTATCGCCGGGCTGAATCAATGCCATGAATACCGCCATGTTCGCTTGTGAACCGGAGTGCGCTTGTACGTTTGCATAATCGGCGCCGAACAGAGCCTTGGCCCGATCGATCGCCAGCTGTTCGGCCTTGTCGACAAATTCGCAGCCGCCATAATAGCGTTTGCCGGGATAACCCTCGGCATATTTGTTGGTCAGAACCGTGCCTTGCGCTTCAAGGACCCTCGGGCTGGCGTAGTTTTCCGACGCAATCAATTCGATATGATCTTCCTGGCGCTGACGCTCTTCTTCCAGCGCCTGGAATAGTTCATCGTCAAAACCGGCAATGGTCATGGAGTGGTTAAACATAGTTGTCTCCTGATAAAGTTTAAAATTCGGGATGGATAAGCAAAACTTGCAGGTCGGCCACGTTAGTCCCGGTTGCGCCGGTATCCAGCAAATCTTCTGATGTTTCGAGCGCGGTATTGGAATCGTTGTTGTCCAGCGCTTCGACCGGATTGATTCCTGCATTGACCATGCGCTTTAGCGACTCCTGATCGACAATGCCGCCTGCGGCATCGGTGGGTCCGTCGCGGCCGTCGGTGCCGCCGCTGAGAAATACCCATGGCTCTGGCAGTTTATGTTTTTCGGCAGCCAGCGCAAAAGCCAGCGCCATTTCCTGATTACGGCCGCCGCGGCCATTGCCTTTAAGGATGACGGTGGTTTCGCCGCCCGCCAGCAGCGCAATGGGCTTGTTGAATGGAGTTCCCGAAGCCAGGGTTTTTTCGACATGGGTTTTCGCGTTGACGGCCAACAATTCAGCCGTCTCTCTGGCGATTCCGCTGAGCCGGTCGCTGTAGATGACTGTTTCGTAGCCGAGATTCTGAGCTGCTTTCAGCGTTGCATTCAGGCTGATGGCATTGCTGCCGATCAACGTATATCCGGTTTTTGCAAATATTTTATCGCCCGGTTTGGGCGTTTCCGGCGTCAGGCCCTGTTTTCCCTGCTCCAGATAAGCTCTGATACTGGCAGGCACCTTGTGCCAGAGTTGCCGATCGACTAAAACGGAGATGGCGTCGGCAAATGTCGAGCCGTCCGGAACCGTCGGGCCGCTGGCGATGGAGCTTAAGTCATCGTCCAGCACATCCGACAGAATCAGCGCATGACAGTCGGCGGGATAGGCCATTCTGGCCAGACCGCCACCTTTTATACGCGAGAGGTGCTTGCGAACGCAGTTGATCTGATTGATATCGGCGCCGCTGGCAAGCAGCAAGCCGGTCACGGCGCATTTGTCTTCCAGACTGACCGATTCAACCGGGTAGGGGATCAGCGCCGAACCGCCGCCGCTGGCCAATACCAGAACCAGATCGTCCTGTTGCGCATGGCTTAGCTGCTCGGCAATCATCTGCGCAGCCTTGAATCCGGCCTCATCGGGCAATGGATGGCCTGCGCCGATGACATTGACGTTGTCCAGATGTGTGACATTGTCATAGTTGGTAACGGCAATGCCGTTGCCGGCCAATAAATGCTCAGGAATGATTTCCCGAGCCGCTTTGGTCATGGCGCAGGCGGCTTTGCCAAAAGCGATCAGATGGATTTTTGGCCATGCACCGGTGCGCCTTCGGCTGTTTTCGGTGCCAGACAGGCGGATTTCGAGATGATCGGCATTGACGATAAGACTGTTCTTGACGGCAAGATACGGATCAGCGGCAGTCACGCCGCTTTGAAAAATGCAAAGGGCATTTCTTCTGATGGTTTCAATGGTTTCATTCGGGTTGCTCATTGATTGCAGCAGGATCTCGATTAGGCCATTTCTTTAGCCAGGGCGAAAATGTTTTCGGCATCGAAAATCTGTTTGTTGTCGTCAAATAATTTTGCGATGCAGGCTCTGTGTAACGTGAGTTTTAATGCGCCGAAACCGAGGGCGCCCCAGATAATCTTGCCGTGCCGTTCATTGCCTTTGTCCATGACATCGGTGCCGCCGATGCCGATAGGGGGGGTGGCATTGGCGTCGGCCATCATTTCAATATTCCGGTTGTGCTGCCATTGATCCGCAGTAAGCAATTCAACGCCTGCCGCACCGGTCGCAAAAACGATATTGGCGTTTGCAATGGCTTCGGCCCGGTCATGATTATCAAATGCTTCAACGGGCATAATATCGACGCCAAAGCGGTCTTTCATGTTCTGACAAGCCTGGACCGCGCGTTCCATTTTGCGCCCGGTCAACGAGACTTCGGCTCCTTCCAGTGCAAGCATTGCTGCGGCACGTTGCCCGACCGGGCCCGTGCCGGCTAAAACAACGGCTTTTTTGCCGGCTAGCACGCCGCTGGATGCCAGTTTGGCAACGGCTGCCGCAGCCGTCGTATTGCTGCCGTTGCTGTCCAGCATGACGGAAACCTGAAAGCCTGGGAAAAAATGTTTTTGCACGGCGCTAAACAAATTCTGGCCGGCCACCATGTCGCTGCCGCCGATAAAGATGGCCGTGTTTTTTTTGTCTTTAGGCGCCCGGGTAAAAATCGTGCCATCCACCAAAGCGCCGACGTTGTCGGGCGTTAAACCACCGTGACCGATGACATGATCCGCGCCGCCATCATAGCCCACAACTGTATCGAAAACGGATGGATGCGGGTCTGTATCGAATTGGAAAAGCAGTTTTTTCATGTGTTATCTGTGATAGTCCGGACTTGTAACAGTTAAACTTTTAAACATTGCAAATGGCGTATTATACCCGAGAAACCGCATGGCTTGCTTCAGTATGTTGAGTGTTCGGATCAGAGAGGTTGCCGCTGATGATACTATGAAGATGCCCCAGTCCAGTGATTTTTCGATATTGTTAAAGCAAAAGGGGTATGTTATGGTAAACAAACGGATAGAAGCGGAAAGATTAGACTGCTTCATCGTTGTCATCGGGAATCTCAAATTGTGTCGTCATGCAAGATTTTCGATCCGCTAAGCTTGATCTATTGATCTTCGGGTAAAAACATTAACTAGAAGGAAAACAGATGAAAACACCCGTTCATATTGCGGTTACCGGCGCTGCCGGGCAAATCAGCTATTCCCTGCTTTTTCGTCTGGCATCCGGCGCCCTGCTGGGACCCGACCAGCCGATAGTCCTGCATTTGCTTGAAATACCGCAAGCCATGCAGGTTATGGAGGGCGTGGTCATGGAGTTGAAGGATTGCGCCTATCCCTTATTGCACCGTATTGTAACCACTGACGATCCGCGAGTTGCGTTTAAAAATGTCGATTATGCGTTTCTGGTAGGCGCTCGTCCGAGAGGGCCGGGCATGGAGCGCAAGGATTTGCTGGAAATCAATGCGGAGATTTTCTCGGTACAGGGAAGGGCATTAAATGAGGTGGCCAGCCGTAATGTCAAGGTTTTGGTAACGGGAAACCCGGCCAATACGAATGCCCTGATTGCATTGAAAAACGCACCGGATTTAAATCCGACAAATTTTTCTTCGATGACTCGCCTGGATCACAACCGGGCAGTCAGTCTGTTGGCTGAAAAATGCGGGGTTCTGACCACCGATGTCAAAAATATGATTATCTGGGGCAATCACTCGACGACGCAGTATCCCGATTTGCATCATGCCAAGGTTAAAGGGCAGGATGCCTTATCGTTGGTGGATCATGGCTGGTTTGCCAATGAATTTATCCCGACGGTACAGCAACGAGGTGCCGCGGTTATCAAGGCCCGCGGCCTGTCCAGCGCCGCTTCGGCCGCCAATGCGGCAATAGAGCAGATGAAAAACTGGGCTTTGGGCACTCCCGAAGGCGACTGGGTCAGCATGGGCGTTTTATCCGACGGAAGTTACGGCATCGAAAAAGGCTTGGTTTATTCCTATCCGGTTATTGTGGCAAACGGCGAAGTCAGCATCGTCAAAGGTTTAAAAATAAACGAATTCAGTATGCAAAGGATGCGGCAAACGGAAGCCGAGTTAAAGGAAGAAAGAGACGCGGTGAGAGGGCTGATTTGATTCGGGCGTTCTAAAAAGGGCAATTCGATTGCCCTTTTTTTGCTGTCAAGATGATCAGGCAACTCTGTCCCGGGGTTCCCGGCCGGCAAAGAATGCCGCAATATTTTCCAGAACACGATTACCCATCGCTATGCGGGTTTCTTCGGTGGCGCTGCCCAGGTGCGGCAGCAGGGCGATATTATCCAGCTCCAGAAGGCCGGGATAAACATCAGGTTCGCCTTCGAATACATCCAGCCCGGCCCCTGCAATCCAGCCTTCCTTAAGCGCCTTGCACAGGGCTTTATTGTCGACGACATCGCCGCGCGCAGTATTGATCAGGTGCGCCGATGGCCGCATCAGCTTTAGCCGCTGCTCGTTGATCAAGTGCCGGTTTTCCGGGGTTCCTGGACAATGCAGGGTCACAAAATCCGATTCTTTCAGCAGTTGCTCGATCGATTCGCAGCGGGTCGCCTGCAGGTCGTCGATGATCTGCTGGGCAGGGGGGTTACGCGGCGTATAGAACAGGATTTTCATGCCGAAACCGTGATGGGCCTTCCTTGCCATCGCCTGGGCGATGCGGCCTAATCCGACCAGACCCAGCGTTTTGCCGGTTACTTTTTGTCCGAGCATTTGGGTTGGACACCAGCCGGTCCATTGCCGGTTGCGCACCAGGCGATTGCCTTCAGGAGCTCGTCGGGCCGACATTAACAGCAGCAGCATCGCGATATCGGCGGTGCAGTCGGTCAAAACGTCCGGGGTATTGGTGACGACCAGACCCATTTCCCTGGCGGTCTTGATGTCGATGTTGTTATAACCGACGCCGAAATTACCGATGATTTTTACGCGTTTGCTGTCGACGCGAAGAATGTCGGCGGTGATGACATCGGTCACCGTCGGCAGCAGGGCATCGGCGCTTTGCATTGCTTCCCTGAGTTCGTCTGCACTCATCGGAACGTCATTTTCATTCAGCTTGACGTCATACAGTTCTTTGAGTTTCGCTTCGACTTCTGCGGGCCATTTGCGAGTAACGACGACTTTTGGTTTGCTCATGAATCAGTTTCCTGGCTGTTGAGATAATGATCATAGACTGAGTTGACGACGGCATGGACAGATATATTCCTCCTGCACTATCTGCATAGGCATATCCTTATCGCTAATGCAGGAGCCATTGTCGAGGAACGAAACCCGGCACTCCGAGGAGATTAAGCCGGGTTTTCGCATAGCGGCAACCTTGCCTGGGGCTTCTTATTCCGCAGTCGAACGGTAATATTCGATCGCCGCAGCCACGCCGCTGCCGGGTTTGATGTCGAAACCGCTGTCCAGCATGGCCATCTCAACGCCGGCAATCGCGCCGAGCATCGAGACATCATTCATGTCGCCGACATGACCGATACGGAACACTTTGCCGGACAATTCGGTAAGCCCCGCGCCAAGTGACAGATTGTATTTTTTGAAGGCGGTGCTGATCACCTCGCGGGCATCCTTATCGGCAGGAACCACGACCGCAGAAACGGTATCGGACTCGAAGCCGGGCTGGGCGCATAATTTCATTCCCCATGCGGCGATGGCCTTGCGGGTGCCTTCGCCCAGGCGATGATGACGCGCATAGACGTTTTCCATGCCTTCTTCGAGCAGCAGGTCCAGTGCTTTGCGCAAGCCATATAGAATAGGCAGGGCCGGCGTATAGGGGGTATAGCCATCCTTGTTCTGGTTCATTTGATCGCGAAGATCCAGGAAGCAGCGCGGATAGGTCGAGGTTTCGGTCATTTTCAATGCTTTTTGGCTAAAGCACAGAAAGGCGCCTCCGGCCGGCAGCATGAAGCCTTTTTGCGAACCGCTGATGGCGCCGTCGACGCCCCATTCGTCCATGCGGAAATCGAGGCTGGCGATCGAACTGACGCCGTCAACGAACAGCAGGGCAGGGTGGTTTGCCGCATTCATGGCTTTACGGACGCCGGCGATATCGCTGGTGACGCCGGTGGCAGTTTCGTTATGGGTTGCTAGCACCGCCTTGATTTTATGGCCGGCATCTTCTGTTAATCGCGCCTGCAGTTTGTCCAGCGGAATGCCGTTGCCCCAGGTTTCCTGATGGATCTCGACATCAAAACCCAGGCGTTTCGCCATCTCCGCCCATAAGTGGCTGAACTGGCCAAAGCGGTAAATCAGGACTTTATCGCCCGGATTCAAGGTGTTGGTTAATGCAATTTCCCAACCCGCCGTGCCGGTCGCTGGAAAGATAAAGCATTGCCCGGTTTCGGTTTTAAAGACTTTTTTCAGATCTTCGAGCAGAGGCTTGAATAATGTCGGAAATTTGGGTGAACGGTGATCCTCCATCGGAGCATGCATCGCGCTTAAAACTTCATGGGGTACGTTGGTAGGGCCAGGAATATATAGGTGGTTACGACCAGCCATCGATTTGCCTCTTTTGCAGTAGTTTAGGGGTGGCTTTTAATAAGGTTTTGGCTATTTAAACGCCAAATCTCAAAAATCGTCAATGATGACATATTGAGCTGTAATCAGCAATATCTGTTTTTCTATCATAAACTGATTTTGCGCGTTAACAATTGACTTTGTATCCCCTGAAAGTAAAATGGGGGATTTATTTGTTTCCGCCTGGATATTCAGATTTTAACTGAGTGGCTGGGGACCGGATTAATCGTTTACGAACCCATAAGCAGGAAGTCAAAAATGAGTCACACTTTATACACAGCGTCAGTACAACGCATTCAGCGCTGTGAATTAGCGGTTCCCGGGTCGAATCCCGATATGTTTGAAAAAGCCTTGAAAAGCGGTGTAGACTTCATTTTTCTCGATCTTGAAGATGCGGTGGCGCCTGACGACAAATTGCGCGCCCGCAAAAACATTATCGAAGCCATCAACGATCTCGACTGGAAAGGCCATGGTATCACCCTGTCCGTGCGCATCAACGGTCTGGATACCCAGTATATGGTACGCGATGTCGTCGATCTGGTCGAGCAGGCCGGAGCCAAAATCGACACGATTCTGATTCCAAAAGTCGGCGTTTATGGCGATGTTTATATGGTTGAGGCGATGTTGAACCAGTTGGAAATGCAGCAGGGATTGAAAAACAGGATCGGCATCGAAGCCTTGATCGAAACCGCGCTGGGTATGGCCAATGTCGAGGACATTGCGCGGAAAGGCGCTTCGGGCCGGCTTGAAGCCCTGCATTTCGGCGTCGCCGATTATGCCGCCAGCAACCGCGCCCGAACCGTCAATATCGGCGGTCTCAACCCCGATTATCCCGGCGACCAGTGGCATGCGGCCATCAGCCGGATGACCGTCGCCTGCCGCGCTTTCGGCTTGCGCCCGATTGACGGGCCATTCGGCGATTTTAAGGATCCTGAAGGCTATAAACAGGCGGCAAGACGCGCCGCGGCTTTAGGCTGCGAAGGCAAATGGGCCATCCATCCGTCGCAAATAGAATTGGCGAATGAAGTATTTACCCCGCCTGACGCAGAGGTTGAAAAAGCCAAACGCATACTGGCGGCGTTGCAGGAAGCTGCCGCTCAAGGTAAAGGCGCGGCCGCGCTGGACGGACGTTTAATCGATGCGGCTTCGGAAAAAATGGCGAACAATGTCGTCAGGGCGGCCGAAGCGATTGCCGCGAAAACTAAATAACAACAGATATCGAAAGAGGGAGATGTTGTGGATATTCATGAGTATCAGGCTAAAGAACTTTTAAAAGGCTACGGCGTCAGGATCGCCGAAGGCGGCTTGGCGTATAGCCCGGAAGATGCGGTGCAGCGCGCCCGGGAAATCGGCGGACATCTCTGGGTGGTCAAGGCCCAGATTCATTCCGGCGCTCGCGGCAAGGCGGGCGGCATTAAAATCTGCAAGACTCACGATGAAGTGTCCTCCGCCGCGGAAGAATTATTGGGTAAAAGACTGCGCACCCATCAGACCGGCCCCGCCGGCAAAGTCTGCAACCGCTTGTATGTGGAAGCGGGCACTGATATCGCCAAGGAATTGTATTTTTGTTATTTGGTCGATCGCAGCGCGGAACGCATCGTCATGGTCGGTTCGGCTCAGGGCGGGATGGAAATTGAAGAACTGGCAAAAACCAACCCCGACGCGATCACCAAGATTTACATCGAGCCTGCCGTCGGCCTGCTCGATTACCAGGCGCGCGAAATGGCCTTTGCCCTGGGCCTGGACTCCGAAATCATGAGCCATGCGGTGAAAACGATCAAAGGCTGCTACCGCGCCTTGCGCGACCTCGATGGCAGCATGCTCGAAATCAATCCGTTGGTCATTACCCGCAGCGGCGAATTGATGGCCCTGGATGCCAAAATGGGCTTTGACGATAACGCCCTGTTCCGTCAGCAAAAGATTTCCGAATTGCGCGATAAGACTCAGGAAGATCCGCGCGAAATGGCTGCGGCGGACCGCGGATTAAGTTATGTCGGCCTCGACGGCGATATCGGCTGCATGATCAACGGAGCCGGTCTGGCGATGGCGACCATGGACATGATCAAACTGGCCGGCGGCGAACCCGCGAACTTTCTCGACGTCGGCGGCGGTGCTTCGGCAGAACGTACCGAAAAAGCCTTTCGTCTGGTATTGGCCGACCAAAATGTCAAGGCCATGCTCGTCAATATTTTCGCCGGCATCAACCGCTGCGACTGGATTGCCGAAGGCGTGGTACATGCGGTTAAAAAAATCGATATGAAAATCCCGTTGATAGTCAGGCTTTCCGGCACTAATGTCGAAGAAGGCCAGCGCATCATCAAAGAAAGCGGTCTGCCGATCATCACCGCGGACACTTTGGCCGAAGCGGCCGAAAAAGCGGTGCAGGCGCGTAACCAAGTCGTCGAAAAAGAAGCACACGCTAAAGCAGGTTGTTAAGGAAACGAAATGGCAATTTTTATCAACGAAAACACACGCATCATCGTTCAGGGTTTTACCGGAAAAATCGGTTCTTTTCATGCACAGGACATGATCAACTACGGCTCGAAAGTCGTTGGCGGCGTCACTCCGGGCAAAGGCGGACAAACCCATTTGGGCTTGCCGGTATTCAATACGGTCAAGGAAGCGGTGCAAAATACCGCCGCCGAAGCCAGCATCATCTTCGTACCGCCGGCTTTTGCCGCCGATTCGATCATGGAAGCGGCCGACGCCGGCATCAAATACTGCGTGTCCATCACCGACGGCATTCCGACTCAGGACATGATGCGAGTCAAAAACTTCCTGCTGCGTTTTCACCCAAAAAAACGCATGATGTTGACCGGACCTAATTGCGCGGGCACCATCAGCCCGGGCCGTGCGATGCTGGGCATCATGCCGGGGCATATTTACATGCAGGGTAACGTCGGCATTGTCGGCCGTTCCGGCACCTTGGGCTATGAGGCCGCCGATCAGATGAAACGCCTCGGTATCGGCGTGTCAACCTCTGTCGGCATCGGAGGCGACCCGATCAACGGCAGTTCGCACCGCGATATTCTCGAAAAATTCGAACAGGATCCGGAAACAAAGATCGTCCTGATGATCGGAGAAATCGGCGGTCCGCAGGAAGTTGAGGCCGGTCTGTTTGCCAAAAAACACATGAGTAAACCGGTCGTCGCCTATATCGCTGGACTCACCGCCCCCGAAGGCCGGCGCATGGGCCATGCCGGAGCGATTATTTCGTCCGCCGGAGAAGGCGCCGCCGAAAAAGTGGCGATGCTGAAGGAACTCGGCGTTACCATCTGTCCGACGCCTGCGGCGATGGGGGCTACGGTGGCTGACGTTCTGGCGAAGCTGTAATCGATAATGAAGCCGCCGTCCCCGGTTTATGCCTGGGGATGACGGTTATTGCGCCGGGTTCCAGAACGAAACCCGGCATCTTGAAAAGGGAGTCGGGTTCCTGCAAAACGTCAACACAGCCTGCGGACTCAGTGCGAAGGTTTCATCCATTTCATAACTAAACCTGGAATCTGCGGACCGGTCGTGTCCACGCGTTAAATTCAATGTTCTCGGCGGCAAGAATGCCGTCGTGGAAATAAACCACCCAACCGCGGCCGTTCGGCGTGCTATCCGTAGTCCATATAAAATTTACGCCTTTCTGGAATACCGGATCAATATGAAAGTTATCATGAGTTTGTGGCTCCATCAGTGACATGGCTTCTTCCAGAGTCGGCAGCCGCCAATCATTAAAGCCGGCAAATATCTCGGCATTCAGACGGTTGATGTTGCTGGCGGCATCGGTTAGATTCATCGCGTCGAACCCGCCTTTTAGCCACATGAGCCCGGTGGCGTGGTCAACGACCACCACCTCACCACCGGAAACCTGAGGTTCGTATTGATGCGCGACGTCCTTTCCGCTCGCATTTCTTCTCTTTTCGTAGAAGCCTTGTTTGACGAGCATAACATCAACCTGATTGCTTGAGAGAATGGCAGGGGCACTTCTCAACTTGCTGGTTTGTGTGCTTGTTTTTGTCAGGTCCTGGCCCGCGATGCCAGCTTTGGCGGCGACGCCGTCGCATAGCGACTGAAATCCCTCGTGCATGGAATTGCCGTTCCAGCCGACCAAATTGGCTGTTTGCTTCCGGCGGAACTCAAGCGGGAGTATGACGCTGTCGATTAACGCAGGCACCAGCATGCCTCGTTCCACCGCTAACGCGGCCTCGTTTTTAACCCACTCAGACGAAATCGAATGCTTCGACCACAGCACGACGATACTTTTCGCATTCTCCAGTTCGTGCTCAATCGCCTGATCGAAGCTCTGTCCGATGATGATTTTGCGATCCCACCATACAGACCATCCGCGCGTCTCCAGAGCACTCGCCAACTTGGCAGCGTTCTCTCGATCTTCACTGGCGTAACTGATGAAAACGTCTGTCATTGATTATCTCCATAAGTCCCTCTGATATAGTCGTTAAACCGAAGCATTTCCGGTTAAAATATGGCCTATATACAAATGATATATATTCAGTGATCGTCTTATTCTGCGCTACAGATTGCGTGTTACCGCATTGATCCAAACGCTCCTGAAATATTTCTGCGGGTGTTCTTTATCTTTGATGTCCTTGCAACGCATTCCTTCCTTTCTTTCGATCGAACCATCATCGCTGAGAAGTTGAAATTGATTGTCCCGATTCGGATAAAACAAAACGCTTTCCGGGCGAAAATCGGACTGCAAGCCTGTTACTTCAATGGGTTCGGGATTTTCATCTTTGAGTCCTGACCAATGGAATAGAGAAAACTGATCGCTGCCATCATAGGCGCCCGCAATGATGATAAATCGATTTTGACTTTCCCAATATTCAATGCTGCGGATTCCGAGACCGTTTAAATCAAGGTCTATAGGCTCGCCAAAAATTGCATGCTCTTTTTTCTTCTCGACTAATGCTTTCGGATTTGTCAGAGGCAAAAGTATGGCTTTGCCTTGAGGAATCGGGTTGCGGAAACCAATCAATATCTCTTTATCAGGTGTTGCGGCAAGCCCTTCTATGTTTAACCCTCCCTCTGCCTTGGGAGGCAATTTTTCTGCCGCTTCGAGTTGATAGTGATTTAACCGCTCATCCTTCAACATATCCTCAATAAGCCAGGTATAGGAATGCCCAACTTGTTTGAAGGCCATATCTCCACCGTCTATCGATAGTTGATTGGCAAAAAATTGATGACGTTCCGGCCTCAATTTACCTTCCTTGTTTCTTCCATGAGAGGTAATCCAGTAGATCATGCCGTCAAGTTGGGCCGCAGCTTCGATATCGACTTCCTTATTTTTGGGATTATTATCGAAATAGTTGTTAATATCCCTTCCGGATAACCCGGAAACGGGCCCACCCGAACTGTCCGAACGATAGACTTTCAGGATATTGTCTTCATCATTGGCCACAACAAAATGCTGTTCATCCAGGGCAATAGCCCCTGAAGCATCACAGATTCCCTGATGTTCCAGTTCTTTCTCAACACTAAATTTGATTTTTTTCATCTGCGGCACCTCTCCAAGCATATGGGGCAGATCACATCTGCGTCGATTATTTCAAGGGACATAGGCCCTGTAAATGCAAAGGAGTGAAGGGATAATCCCGTGCATTTTGTGAAATTTTAGAAGCACCTAAAAGGTTATTTTTTTGCCACCGCCGAAAAAGTGTCGCAAGAGGCTATATCGCCGCTTTCCAGTCCTTTTCGAAGCCAAAAAGACCGTTGCTCCGATGTGCCGTGAGTAAATGATTCAGGGCTTATGGTTCTTCCTGCACTATGCAATAGACGATCATCGCCGATAGCCGAAGCGGCAGTAAGACCTTCATCGACATCTCCCGGCTCCAGCATGCGGCGGTATTTATCGGCATGGTGAGCCCATACCCCCGCCAAACAATCCGCCTGTAATTCCAGCAGAACGGACAGCGCATTGGCTTGAGCGGAATCGCTACGACTTTGCAACTGATGAACTTTGCCGGAGATGCCCAACAGATTTTGCACATGATGGCCGACTTCATGTCCTATGACATAGGCTTGGGCGAAGTCGCCTGGGGCGCCCAAGCGGTCTAATTCCCGGAAGAATACCAGATCCAGGTAGACTTTTCTGTCGCCGGGACAATAAAAAGGTCCGGTGGCGGAAGAATTGAATCCGCACGCAGATGAAACCTGATCCGAAAACAACACCAGCTTCGGTTCCTGATAACGTTTGCCCATGCGCGGGAAAATCATAGTCCAGGTATCTTCGGTATCCGCCAAAATGGCCGATACAAATTGCGCGGATTCATCGTTGCCGGGCGCGGGTCCGGGGGAGACCTCGCTTGTCAAACTATCACTGCCGCCCCCTTGCGATAACAATGCCAACAGTTCCAACGGGTTTTCTCCCAATGCGAAACCTATCAGCAAAATGACTGCCAGCATACCGGCGCTCAGTTTCATCCTTGGACCGCCGGTACGCATGCCGCGACGGTCCTCGACGTTATCGCTTTGTCTGCCTTTTTTCCACAACATACTATCTACCCGCTGAATCCAATGGCCAAAAATAATAAATTATCATTTTTTTCAAAAAATGACCTGACTATCTCAGCGGTTTTGTTTTTCAATGCGGATGTATTGCTAATTGTCAAGGAATACGCAAATGTTGTCCGGGGGATATGCGATCCGGATTGCTCAAGATGTCGCGATTCGCATCGAAAATGCGTTGCCATTGATTGGCATCGTTGTAAAACTGTTTGGAAATCCTGGAAAGCGTATCGCCGCTGACGACGGTATAGGTTCGGCCAGCCGATGTTGCGGGTGCAGGTTCAGTGGCAGAAACAGGGCCTGAAGTAGTTGTGTGTTGTTCGATCTTGGATGATTGTTCTGCATCTTCTTTATTGCCAAAATAGGATGCCGCCGCTTTTGCCGCCACTGCGACTCCAATGCCTCCCAGAAGAACCTTGCCAAAAGTCGCCAGATTGCTGGATTCGGGTTCCTTGCCTTCCGGCGTCAATTGATCGACCATGGCCGGTAAAACCTTTGAAAGCACCGAAGGAACTTCGGACTCAGGTATGCCTGCTTGCTGGGCCAGGGCTGCAATCTGGTCTTTGCCCAATACTTTGGACAATTGGTCAGGCTGTATGGTCTTGTTTCCTCCGGTGCCAATCCATGATGCTGCAACATCGCCCAACCCGGATTGTTGAAATTTGTTAACTAATCCACTAATTCCGCCCATTGACTCCAACATTCCCAATGCGCCAGTCACTAAATTTTGGGATTGGGCTTCAGCTTGTCCCGGAGTATTCGCTCCGATGGCTGATTTGACTATTTCTGAAAAAATACTCATAGCGATCTCCTTGTGAAATTCCGATTGATAAAAAAATTTTTATACAGGCATTTGTCGGAATACAACAAGGACGGTTCCGACCTAAGTTAACATGGTGCCCTATCTTCAAGAAAAAAGTGATTTCACGGAAGACGTAAACTTGTCCCAGCCTGTTTCCAATTTGGCGGATACCTCGTCCCATCCTTCTTCCAGGGAATCTTTAACGTCGTCCCATTTATCATCCGCAATGTCGGCAATTTCCATCGCTTTTGCCTTGGCCTGCTCAAGTTTGGGTTCCAGTTCATCGATTGCCGCACGGATGTCGTCGATCGCTTCCTGGGATTCGTCCATTGCCTTGTTTTTTAGCTCAGTCAATTTTGCCTGCTGTTCATCAATGGAGGTTTGAATTTTAGATAGCAGTTCGTCTTTGGTCATCGTCATATCTCCAAAAGGTTGGTATAGGTTTAATGAATCATAACGATACAACACCGGATCAAAAATCGATACCGGATGAATACCAAAAGTTAGGTTTATAAAATGGGGTTTAGTTCATTGAGTATCAATAATTTCAAATTCCTTTCCAACGAGAAAAAGTACTGGCGGCGGGGATGGGCAACCAATTGGCGGTTCGCTGCCAAACAGTTGGCAAAGTACTTTCCGCACAGCCTGAATGGCTATAGTACACTTTTGCCGTACACCGGCGGGTATTTGTTCCGACAAATATGGCCATTCGGTATACAATGTCACCTTCTTTAGTTACGTTTGCAATCAAAACACATGCAATTTCCAACCATCGAATCGTTTGTCGGCAACACGCCGTTGGTCAGACTGCAGCGGCTGCCCGGAGAGACCAGCAATACTCTTCTGGTCAAACTGGAGGGCAATAATCCGGCGGGATCGGTCAAAGACCGTCCGGCGCTCGGCATGATCAAGCATGCGGAGGCACGAGGCGAGATTAAGCCGGGCGACAGACTGATCGAAGCAACCAGCGGCAATACCGGCATCGCGCTGGCGATGGCGGCGGCCATTAAGGGGTATAAGATGACTCTGATCATGCCGGATAACATGAGCGAAGAGCGCCGGGCATCGATGAAGGCCTACGGTGCTGAAATCATCCTGACCCCGGCCGCCGGCAGCATGGAAGCGGCGATCGATCTGGCCAGGGCGATGGAGGCCGAAGGCAAGGGACGGGTTCTGGATCAGTTCGCCAATCCCGATAACCCCCGCGCGCATTACGAAGGCACCGGCCCTGAAATCTGGCGCGATACGCAGGGGACCGTCACGCATTTCGTCAGTTCCATGGGGACGACGGGAACGATTATGGGCACGTCGAAATTTCTGAAAGAACAAAAGTCGGACATTCAGATAGTCGGTGTGCAGCCGGAAGGGGATTCCAAAATTCCCGGCATCAGGCGCTGGCCCGAGGAATATTTGCCGAAAATTTACCAGGCAGATCGCGTGGATAGAATAATCGAGGTGGATCAGTTATCGGCAGAAAACACCACGCGTGAGCTGGCGGCGAAAGAGGGGATCTTTGCCGGTGTTTCATCGGGTGGTGCAGTTCATGCGGCGTTACAGTTGTCCGGAGAAGTTGAAAATGCCATCATCGTGGTGATTGTCTGCGACCGTGGCGACCGCTATTTGTCGACAGGCGTTTTTCCCGGTTAATTTCCGGAAAGTCGAAGCGCCGGGAGTGGCCAACGGTTATCGGCCGGCGCTGCTGCAATGCGGATGATCAGGATTGTTCTGGCTGTTTTTGTGGTTTCCCTGAGTCCTGCCGCCAATGCGGCGGATCGTGTGTTGCTGGATATTGCTGCGATAAACGCTCAAGGCTGGAAACTGCAGGGCGTGAACATCGCATTGACCGGATTGTCCGAAAGCAGTCAAAAACTGGTTTTGACGATAAATACCTTAACCCTGCCGAAACCATTTGAGGATCTGCAGCTGGCCGATATCCGCTGTTTAGATTTTAGCTGGCAGAATAATGAAATCTGGTGCAGACAGGGCAGGGCGGCGATCCGCAGCAGGCAATGGCAGTCGCCGTCTACCGATTTTGTTTTTCATATCAGTGAACGCAGCAACTCATTCAAGCTGAAGGATTTGCGCCTGTTTGACGGCAAGCTGGCTGTGGATGCCGTCGAGCGGGGCGATCAGTGGCAGGTGCAAATCCAGGCCCGAGCCCTGGACGGTCGGATCATGCAAAAGTTGTGGCGGAAGGAGGCCGTCGATCTTAAAAACGGCACAATCAATCTTGATCTCAAGGCTGCCGGCAGTTTGACGGAGATTAACAGTTTTAATCTGTCCGGGGAACTGAACGGCTTGACGCTGCAGGCAAAAGGAGGCCTGTTGGCTACGGAGGCATTAGCTCTGTCGACGACGTTAAATGCCCGCAACGATGGCGGTCTTTGGCATTGGCAAAGCCAAAGCCGTTTGATCGGCGGCGGCCTTTATATCGATCCGGTCTATCTGGACGCAGCAGAACGCCCTATCGATCTGGATGCCTTTGGCGATTGGCACGACAAAATGAATCTTGCCGAAATCAAGTCGGTACATTATCGCCATGCCGACACCGGGGATCTGACGGGCAGCGCGGTCATTCGAATCAAGGGGGGCGTCAGCGTTGAAAAAGCCGATCTGTCACTGAGCAGTGACGACCTGCAACGCTTTTCGTCATCCTATCTGAAGCCGTTTCTTGAGCAAACGGCATTTGACGGCGTCACGCTGGCTGGCCGATTGCACAGCGATTTTTCGATAGTACAACACGCCGTGACATCTTTATCGGTCTTATTCAATAACCTGGACATCACGGATGCCGAGGGTCGATTGGGGGTTTCAGGCGGGGCCGGCTCGATCTACTGGTCTAACGATGATGCATTTAAACAATCGTCTCAGTTGGCGTGGCGGAAACTGAAGCTGCGAGCCTTGCCGATAGGCGCAGCCAGACTTTCATTTTTGGCAAAAGCCAACACGGTCAGCCTGCTGGAAAAGGTCAGGCTGCCTTTTTTAGAAGGCCAAATCGTCATTAATCAATTTAACTGGCAGTGGGAAGAACAGCAGGAACCCAAGGTTTATTTTGAAGGCAATCTGAGTAATGTGTCGCTGGAACAATTGTCCAGGGAGCTGGACTGGACGCCGTTATCGGGCACCATCAGCGGCAAAATTCCCGGCGTTGAATACCGCGATAACACGCTGAAATTGGGCGGCGAATTAATGATACAGGTGTTTGATGGCATCGTTAAAATCAAAGATCTCGCATTATCGGGATTATTTACCGATTTTCCAACGCTGGACGGCGAAATAGAAATAGACAATCTGGATCTGGATCAATTAACCAGCAAGTTCGAGTTTGGCGGCATAACTGGCAGGTTATCGGGCTTCGTAAAAAATATGACGCTGGAAAACTGGAAGCCGGTTACTTTTTATGCCTGGCTGGGGACGCCGGATCATGATGACTCCAGGCACCGGATCAGCCAGAAAGCGGTAAAAAATATCGCCAGCATCGGCGGCGGCGGTGCAACGGATTTTCTGTCCAGAACGGTTTTGAGCCTGTTTGAAAACTTCGGCTATGACAAAATTGGCATGGGTTGCTATCTGCATAATGGCATTTGCCAGTTGATGGGCCTGGAGGCCACGCCAACGGGCTATGCCATTATCAAGGGCGGCGGTCTGCCCCGTATCGACGTGATCGGATATAATCCCCAGATTGACTGGGATACATTGGTGGAACGCTTAAAGCGTATTTCAACATCGGATGAAGTAATAATTGAATAACCTGGAGAGTGTCATGAAAAAATTAACGGTATTGGGAACGTTATTGTTGGCCGCATGTGTCACCATTAATATTTATTTTCCTGCGGCCGCGGCTGAAAAAGCGGCTGACGAAATCATCAAGGATATACAGGATGTTGCACCGAAACAAGTAGAACCCAAGTCAGGTCTGCCGGAAGGTCAGGCGGCCGTTTATCAGTGGCTGGATAATGCCATAAGCCTGTTTATTTCATCCGCGGCGGCGGCCGAAGCGGATTTGTCTATCGACAGCCCGGAAATCAGGAAGTTACGCGCATCCATGGAAAGCCGTTTTCCATCATTAAAGCCGCTTTATGATGCGGGCTTTATCGGCATCCAGGCGGACGGTTTTCTGACGGTCAGGGATGCCGCCAGTGTGCCGCTTAAAGACAAAAACAGAGTCAATAAACTGGTTGCCGCGGAAAATAAAGACCGGCAAAGTCTTTATCAGGCCATTGCCAATGCCAATGGCCATTCGGAGTGGTTTGCGCAAATTAAATCGACCTTCGCCGCTCGCTGGGTAAGCAATGCCCAGGCCGGCTGGTGGTATCAATCATCGGGTAGCTGGAAGCAAAAATAATTGTATGGCGATTAGAAGACCCAGAAGAAAACCCTTGCCGGAAACGCCGGTCAAGGTCACGATCGAATCGCTGGCCCACGACGGGCGCGGCGTGGCTCATGTCGACGGCAAGGTCATATTTATCGACGAAGCCTTGCCGGGTGAAGAGGTTGAGTTTGTCTATACCGAAAGCCGGCGCGATTTTGCCGAGGGCAAGGTTGTCAATTTGCTGACTCGCGCTCCTGAAAGGGTCGATGCGGAATGTCCTTATTACGGAGTCTGCGGCGGCTGCAGTTTTCAGCATGTCGAGGCCTCGGCGCAGATCAGGATCAAGCAGGGCTTATTGGCTGAACAGTTTAAACGCATCGGCAAGGTCGACATTCCCGAGCTTTGGGAACCCCTGGCGGGACCCCACTGGGGTTATCGCCGCAAAGCGCGCATGGGCGTTAAATATGTCGCCAAAAAGAACCGGGCGCTGGTCGGTTTCAGAGAGAGACGCCATCAGTATTTGGCCGAAATCGATAGCTGCCTCGTTATGCATCCGGCAGTCGGCACACGCTTGACGGCTTTGTCCGAACTGATCGCGGGATTGAGCATCAGGGAGAAAATTCCGCAAATTGAAGTCGCCATTGGCGATGAGCAATGTGTGCTGGCTATCCGCGTTTTGGAGCCGCCGACCCTGGCCGATATTGAACGGCTGCGCGCTTTCGGCCGGCTGCATGGCATCAGTTTATGTCTGCAGCCGAAAGGGCCGGATACCATCGTGCCCTTGGACGGCGAGCCCGAAGTCATACCGTCCTATGCGCTGCCGGATCAGTCGATCGAATTTAAATTCAGACCGGCGATGTTTACCCAAGTCAATTACGAAATCAACCGGCAGATGATCAACCGGGTGCTGGAGACGCTGGCATTGGATAAAAACGATACGGTGCTGGATTTGTTCTGCGGCCTCGGCAACTTTACCCTGCCGATGGCGAGAGTTGCCGGTTTAGTCGTCGGCATCGAAGGTGACCAGCCATTGGTCAATCATGCCCGGGAAAATGCCAGGCATAACGGTATCGACAATGTCGAATTTTACGCCGCCGATTTAAGCAAGGACATCGGCGATCAACCCTGGGCCAACCGGAAATACAACAAAATTATGCTGGATCCCTCCCGGGCCGGCGCTTCGGAAGTATTGCGGCACTTTAAAAAATGGCAACCCGAACGGATTGTCTATGTCTCGTGCAATCCGTCAACGCTTGCCCGCGATGCCGGCATACTCGTTAACGAACTGGGCTATAAATTAATCAAGGCCGGCGTGATGGATATGTTCCCGCAGACGGCGCATGTGGAGTCGATTGCGTTATTCGAGAAGGCTTAGTAAAAAACAATAGCTTACATGCTCTATATTACTTTCCATAATTCCTGGTCAGGTAATCGACAATGGGGGCAACGTTTTCCGGGGCGATCGGCGCGCCCATCGCGTTGATCATTTTAGCCACTGTCTTTTCCCAGCCCTGCCTGTCGAGAAATGCCGAGTTCATCGGGATATAGTCGAGGCTGTGGCACATGACACAGTTAGCTGTCACCAGATCTTTGCCGGGACCATCCTTAAGTTTAATTCCGCTCTCATCGGCCAAGGCGGATTCGGTAACCAGGAAGATCATCAACACTAAGCACAATTTCACGGGCGGCCTCCTTCTTAGGCGATGATGATCTTGAGTTTTTGCATCCGGTTATGATGATAACCGGCAGGGTTTTGAACCAATTGATCGGGCTGCGCCGAACCCTTGCGGTTCGTAGCCCTGGCCATAATGCTTAAGGCGCCTGGCTCCTGTGGGGTAAACTGAAAACGCCATTGCCGCCAGGAAAAGCGTCCGTGATCTTCCTTAAGTTCGGCCTGCTGCCAGGATTTTCCATTATCGATTGATATTTCGACCCGATCAATGCCATGTCCTCCATCCCATGCGATCCCGTTCACGTTAAGTAATTGCCCGGAATTGAATGTCTGACCGTCCTCGATATTGGTGATGAGTGAATTGACCGGCATTTCAGTGACAGGCGTGTTGACGTCGGAAGCTTGCGAAGCAAATTTTTCCAGCAGTGGAAATGCCTGCGTGGGAACCCGATACGCCGTTTTCATCCAGAAGCCGTCGAAAGGTTTGGAAGCCACGTCGATCGACTGAAGATGCTTCATCCAGTAAGTCGCGGTCCACCCCGGCACCACCAGCCTTGCCGGGTAACCGTGCCAATGGGGCAACGGTTCGCCATTCATTTCAAAGGCAATGAGGGTGTTTTCATCCAGTGCTTTCCACAGCGGCAAACTCTTGACGAAATCGGGTAATCGGGGGATATGACCGCTATCGCTGCCATCGGCCACGACTTCCAGCGCATTTTTTTTAATTCCCGCCCGGTTGAGCACATCTCTGAGCCTGATTCCCCGCCACAGGGCATTACCCATCGCACCATAACCCCACTGGATACCGGATACATGGGGTTGAACCAGTCCTCGCCGGTTTCCGGCGCATTGGTTGACGGCGGCAATCTCGACGGACTCGAAATTTCTTCTCAGTTCTTGCAAGCTGAATTCGATGGGTCTTTCGATAGCATCACCGCCAATTTTCAGTTTCCATTCCTGAGTATCGACTTTCGGGATATTGCTCAGATGGTAGCGTACGAAAAACGCCTCGTTCGGTGTGAACAGTTCATTGAAGTAGCTTAGAGGGGTCTCGATGTTTGGCGGACGCAACGTCCTTTTGATCAGCGGTTTTTTACCAGGCAGCGATTCCATTGCCGCTGATTCCAGCGCTCCCTGGGGCATTTCGGATGGAACCATCGCTTTAGGATCAGCCAATGCAAGTCGTTGGAAGATTCCATTGCTTGCGCTAACCGTTACGGCACCGGTAACCTTTCTAAGGAAATCTCTTCTTTTCATTATTGTTATTCCGCATAGGGTTCTGTCAACGATGGAGTATCAGAAAAACCGGATTTAACAGTTAAAATAACTAACCGGCAATTCGGCCGGAAATGCCGAGAATACTCTCAAACAGTTAAGAGGTAAATGAGCATCCGGATGGTGTTAAGTTGGATGCTTGTGTTTTACCGTTGATATTTGTGATAGGACTGTAATTTGATCGGCCGGGTCATGTCAAGCAATTACAGGTGTTTAACATTATTCCAAGTTCAGAACAATGCCGAAAAATATACCGGTCCGAATCAATTATCCTTGCAATGCTGGATTTATTTCGTATTTTAGCAGCGATCTTTTCCAGCGTGATTCGACTTTTGAAAGATCAGCTATAGATTGACAGTTTTTTAAATAAATTGAACCACCATGTAAAACTCCCGTTCGTAATGTTCTAAAGAGGGGAAAAATCATGATTATAAAAGAGAGAGCAACATGAGTAACAATTTATATGCCCCGGTTAACATTGAATTGGGCACAGGCGATGCCTTATTGGCAATCGATTTACAAAATGATTTTTTACCCGGCGGCCGCTTGGCCGTAACGGAAGGCGATCGAGTTATCCCGGTCATGAATCACTATATCGATCGCTTTATCCAGAGGCAATTGCCTGTATTTGCAACACGTGACTGGCATCCCAAAAATCACGGGTCTTTTGTTCAGCAGGGCGGACCATGGCCCGAGCACTGCGTTGCCGGTTCGACGGGCGCAGAATTTGCTCCTGACTTGCATCTTCCTGCCATGGTCCATATTTTTTCCACAGGAATCGAAGTGGAGAATGACGGCTATTCCGGTTTTGAGAATTCTGACCTGAAAATGCAGTTGGACAAGTTGGGGATCACGCGGCTGTTTATCGGTGGTCTGGCGACCGATTATTGTGTTTTTCATACCGTCTGCGATGCCCTGGATCTGGGCTATCAGGTGCTGCTGCTGATCGATGCCATACGCGCGGTTAATGTAAACAGCGGAGATGGAGAGCAGGCAATCGATATGATGGCTCTAAAAGGTGCAATACCTATAACCTTGGCGATGATTCGATGACAGCCGATAGTGCGTTGCTTACCGATCTTTATCAGCTGACCATGCTCCAGGGCTATTATGAGCAAGGCAGGGAAGAATTGGCGGTGTTTGAGTTTTTTGTTCGCAAACTTCCTGAAAACCGCGCTTATCTGATCGCGGCGGGTCTGGAGCAGGTATTGGCCTATCTGGAGAAACTACGGTTTGAGCCCGAAGACATCGAATGGCTGGCAAGCACACATCGATTCAAGCCGGCAGTGCTGGACCGGTTGGCTGCCTTAACCTTTACCGGCGATGTTCATGCGATGCCCGAAGGCACGGTGTTTTTTCCGAATGAACCGATTTTACGCATTACCGCACCGCTTCCCGAAGCGCAGTTGATCGAAAGCAGGCTGATCAATCTATTGCATTTCCAGACCATGATTGCATCGAAGGCCGCCCGTTCGGTATTAATCGGAGAAAATAAATTGCTGGTTGATTTCGGCATGCGCCGGGCGCACGGCGGTGAAGCGGCATTGTTGGCCGCGCGGGCCAGTTATCTGGCCGGTTTTGACGGGACGGCAACGGTTGCTGCCGGAAAGGATTTCGGCATCCCGATATACGGCACGATGGCGCATTCCTTTGTCCAGACCTATAGCCGGGAAAGCCGGGCCTTTATCCATTTTGCCCTGGCCAATCCCGACAATGTCGTGTTATTGATCGACACCTACGATACCGAAAAGGCGGCGCAAAAAGTCGTCGAGATTGCGCCCGAATTACAGGCGCAGGGTATAAAAATCAAGGGGGTGCGTCTTGACAGCGGCGATTTGGCGGACCATGCCAGAAAAGTCAGAAAGATACTCGATTCCGGCGGTCTTCAGGATACGACTATTTTTGCCAGCGGCAATATTGACGAGTACAAACTGAACGACCTGCTCGCTCAAAAGGCTCCGATCGACGGTTTCGGTATCGGCACCCATCTGGATACCTCAGCCGATGCGCCTTACCTTGACTGCGCCTATAAATTGCAGGAATACGCCGGCATTGCCAGGCGCAAGCGCTCGGAAGGTAAAGCTACCTGGCCGGGCCGCAAGCAAGTGTACCGGCATTACAAAGTTAACGGCGAGATGAGCTTTGACACGGTTACCGTCGCCGATGCCCCTTGCGACGGCCGGCCGCTGTTGCAAACGGTCATGCATGGCGGCAAACTCTCCGCACGGCGGCCGGAACTGAACGAAATCAGGAAATATACGAGGGAGCAATTGAGTGGATTACCTGCTGCTTTGCTGGGTTTAAACGGTACGCCGGATTATCCGGTGATCATCGCGGCAGAACTGCAGGCGCTGGCAAACAGGGTGGATGAGCAAGCGCCCTGAATGCATTCCTTCCTGATGTTGTGAACCTGGCCGCTTAAAGGTATAAGCGCCCGGATATAGGCGCCGCTGGTTAGTTGGGCCTATGGCAGCAGAAACGCGGTTCCCAAACCAAGGAAGACGACGAAGCCGACGACATCGGTGACGGTCGTCAGAATCACCGAGCCGGAAAGCGCCGGATCAATGTCGATCCTGTCCAAAATAATCGGGATGACGACGCCGAAAAATGCTGCGGTAATTATATTGATGACTATCGCCATCGCGATGACCAGGCCAATGCCGAAGCTGCCAAACCAATAGGCGACAATGAGGCCGATCACAAATGCCCATAGCACTCCGTTAAATGCTCCCACCTGTACTTCCTTGAGTAACAGCGGAAAAATGTTCCCTTTAGAAATCTGTCCTAACGCAATGCCTCTGATAATCAAGGTCAGCGTCTGACTGCCGGCAATTCCGCCCATGGAAGCGACAATGGGCATTAACACAGCCAGTGCGACCACTTCCTGGAGGGTGCCTTCGTATAAACCAATGGCCCAGGATGCCAGAAATGCCGTTATCAAATTGATCCCCAACCAGGTTGCCCGGCGTTTGGAACTTCGGATCACCGGCGCGAACAGGTCTTCATCCTCATCCATACCCGCGGTAGCCATTAATTGGCTTTCGTACGATTCGCGGGTGATTTCCAGCGCCAGCCGCAATGTCAATCGGCCCAATAGCAATTGATGGGCATTGACAACCGGTAGAACGACCAGGCCCGAATGTTCCATTTTTTCGGTCGCATCATTCAAATAGCTGTCGGCTGATACGGTGATGGGATCTTTGATGCACAAATCCGCCAGCGCTGATTCAGGATCGGCATGATAGATACGCTGCAATGGCACGGTCCCGGCATAACTGCCGTTGCGTTGAATCAGGAAAATGCAGTCGGTATATTCCGGCAAGTTCCTTTTCGCCTTTCGTAAAGCCATTTTAACCGTTGCGGATTTCGGTAATATGAGTAATTCATGATCGACGTAACGCCCAATTTGATCCTCTTCATATTGATCCGACAACTCATAATGTTGGCGCTGACGGGCATCCATGCTTTGCAGCGCCGTATCCAGCAAATCTTCCGGCAACGATTCCTCCAATTCGATCAAATCTTCCGCATGTAATCCGCTTAATAGATTTTTCAGCTCGGTATTCGACAGGCTTTTAAAAATAGTTTGCCGGGGTTCCGAGCGCATGGCCACAAGCACGTCGATCTGATCTGTAAAGGGCACCTGCTGCCAGCATTTCAGGCGTTCATTCAGAGGCAATGATTCCAGTAATAAGGCCAACTCGGTACTTTCCAGCTCTTCAATCGCTTCATTGAAAACAGCTTTTTGCTCCTCATCTTCGGCGACATTTAATCGTTCTAACAGATGGCTGATTTCTTGCATTGCTATTCCTTTTAATGTAAGCCCCCGATCAGGAGCGATTTAAATGATATCGGTCGAAACGAAAGGTCAGATAAAAATGCGTTGAGACCGTGGTTTTCCGATCGACTCAATCGATAGGTCAATATAACAAAATAACAACTGATTCAACTACTCGCTCTTATGCTTAGTGCAGATAAAAGATTATCTGCGCCTGTAACCCACAAAAGTGCCAGCATGATGCCCGCGAAAACATCAGAAGGGTAATGAACCTGAAGATAAATACGCGAGGATGCAACCAAGATGACGACAAGAACGGCCGCCGTGCAAATCAGGATGACATTCAAGGTCCCGACAGGCATGAATATCCAATAAAGCGGGACAATGAACGCAATAATCTGCGCACTATGAGCGCTCGGAAATGAAGGATCCGATGGTGAATCGCCGATCGAAGGAAACATGGCCGGCCGTTTTCGCTTGAAAAAATGCTTGATGCCGTTCGCAATCAGACTGGCTCCGGTGAAGTCCAAAGCCAGCAAACAGGCATCGCCGGTTCGACCTGCTTCGGACAGCATCCAGACCATCAGGGCGGTAACAGGAGTCAGAATAAAAAAAGAACCCAAGAGGGTGATGAGTCTAAAAATGCGATCCAGACAGAGACTGCGTAAGCCATGGGCAAACCTTAATATGGAAACATCCCAGGGAAATGGGGGCACAGTGTATTGTTCAATCATTTTCAACATTACAGCGATTCCAAACCATAAAACAAAGGTTATTGACATCTCCAATAAAGCCATTTAATCCTCTTGGTTTGTATTAATCTGGATAAGCGCTAAGCTGTATTTTGTTGCAAGGCCAAATCATGGCATTTTAAAGCATAATGAATTTGCCCGGTAATTTCCGTGGTTGATCTGTAAGGCATAGTGCATGAAAACTGTTTTATTATTACTATCGCTTATTTTGGAGATAAAATGCAGCCGTTCCGATTGATTATGCCGTGCCTTGTACTGATGCTCGCCTCCGGTTACGCGGGGGCGGGACCTCATAAACCGGCATTTGAAGATTTCCTGCAACGCTTCCTTTCGTCGTTGATACAACATGATGCGGGCAGTGTGGCCGATCTTACCCAATTACCTTTTTTGTATGAAAATCATGCTCTCGACCGCGCGGCCTTTATTAACATTGTTCCCGAACTTTTCAATGATAAAGTCAGCGCCTGTCTGGCCGGTGCGCAACCCAACCGCGAAGAGGATCGCCATGTTCTGTATTGCAGTCCTTATGCGTTCTATTTCGGGCGCGGACAGGACGGCTCTTATCGTCTGATCGAATTCGGCGTTGATGGAGAGGATCTGCCTTGATCCGGCTTATGGTCCACGATATCGGCAGTACGGAGACCGCGATTCAACCGATCAAATAAACCCCTTTGCCGATAAAATCTTGTTGCTTACAAATCGGTTTCAAGTCCGGGGATGCCGATACGTTGAATATGGATGGCATTTTTTTCCTTTTCGTAAGCCAGTAATCTGCCTTCTTTTTGCAAGAGCCTGAACGCCAGGGAATAAGATAGTACGCGTATCGGATAGTCGCGCGGCAGCGTCTGTAAATAAGGTTGAATGGTCGTGAAATCGGATGCGCCGTATTGCTGCATGATAAAGCGCAATCCGCCGTTTTTGGGCCCGATATTATAGGCTAATAAGGCCAAAAATAGATCATTGTTCATTTCAGCCAGATAGTGTTTAAACGTGGCGGCGGCGACATAGGCATTGTGTCTCGAATTCTCCAGGGAGAGCTTGTCTGTTTTCAGCTGTGCGAGTGCTTCCGCCATAACCTTTTTCGGCACTCGTGTGATCTGGAATAATCCGTGTCCGCCATCGCTGCTGTCTCTGGGCATAAAGGACGATTCGGTTGCGGCAATACCGAGCAGCAGATTGACATCGATCTCGAAGGCATCGGCCGCTTCTTCGATAAACGGCTGATATGCGGAGGCACGGTCTGCCATCTTTTGCAATTGTGTCAAACCATAGCGTCGATAGGCGGCATAAACCTGATGGGCAATAGTGACCCGGCCTGCTTCCTCTTTACCGCCGACCAGGGTTCGGAAGTTTCCGTAAGCCAAGGCGAATTTATCGTCAATAACGAACCAGCCGATTAGCAAGGCAAAGCAGACGGCTATCGCCGGCGTCAACACTTCGATCCGGCTTTGCAACCATTTCCGAAGTTTCCACCAGCCGACCAGAAACACAACGGCTGCCAGAATCAATATCAACACGCCAATGGCAAAGGGCAGTATGCTGCCGAAAAAACTGGTACCGGAAAAGCGGCCGGCAGAATAGCCCAGTAGCGCGATGATGAACGATATCGCCGTGATTGAAAGTCCCAGCACCTCGGCAGTAATCATCAAGATTTTTCGTCTGATCTGCGCCGAAGTCAGCTTCTTTTTAGATTTTCGGGATCTTGTTCCCGGTTTGCGCGCTGCCGGTTTACGTCGTGGCGAGGCAGGCTCTTTGACGGCATCTGGATCATCCGGGCTTGTTTTTTTTCGCCTCGGAGCTGGCTGGGTTTTGTTAACTTCCGTACTTTGGGGGCTTGCCGGTTTATTCATTGGAATGGCTGCTCAGTGAAGACAGGATTAAACCCGATTTGATGCAAATGGTACTCACTGCGTGAAAGAATGCTGGTTAATACACGATGCAAAAGGTTATTTATGGAAATGATCGGTCGGACAGACCCCGTTTCTGAGGCTGACGACCGGCCAGCCGTTTGCCATTGCATACTGTTTTAGCGTTTCATCAGGATCGACGGCGACCGGATGATCGACTGTTTTCAGCAAGGGCAGATCATTGTGAGAATCGCTGTAAAACCAGCTGCCCTTCAGGGTTTCTTTTGATCCCTCCAACCATTCTTGCAGTAATTTGACTTTGCCTTCCTGAAAACAGGGGATACCTATAAAGTTGCCGGTATAAGCGCCCTCGATGAATTCCGGCGTAGTTGCCAATAAATTATCTATCCCATAGAGCTTGACGATCGGTTCGGTAACAAATCGATTGGTGGCGGTAATGACCAGCAGGGTATCGCCCCGGGTCCTATGCTTGGCAATAAGTTCCTGTGCCGGTTTTAACAGCAAGGGTTTGATGACTTCGGAAATAAATTGCTCCCGCCAGGTCATTAATTGACCGGGATCATGGTCTGCCAATGGTTTCAATGAAAACTGAAGAAATTCGACAATATTTAATGTCCCTTGCTTGTAGTCCTCATAAAATTTGGCGTTGGCCGCCTCATATAGATTTTTGTCGACGATGCCGTGGTCGACAAGGAATTGTCCCCACAGAAAGTCGCTGTCATCTGCTATCAATGTATTGTCCAAATCAAAAATTGCTAAACTCACATTTATCCTGTCTAAAATAATAAAAAGGAAGAAACTCTATGGTAACTATAGAAAATTTATGGAACAATGAGTCATTAATTTTCAACCCGGCCTGTTTTGATCATTTTAACACAGACAGGATTAAGACGAGGACGGGTAAAGATACAGGTTTAAACATGATAGACTCTAAAGGATACCGGCCCAATGTCGGGATCATCCTTTGCAATGACGAGGGTCGCGTGTTTTGGGCAAAACGGATGGGGATGAACGCTTGGCAGTTTCCTCAGGGCGGAATTAATCATGATGAAGATCCTGAAACAGCGATGTATCGAGAATTGTGGGAAGAAACCGGGCTGCAACAGCAGCATGTTCAGGTGCTTGGGCGAACACGATACTGGTTGAGGTATAAACTGCCTGAACGCTATATACGCAAAAATTCCTTGCCTTTGTGCATAGGGCAAAAACAGATATGGTTTATTTTACGGTTGGTGACGCATGAATCCAATGTGCGTTTTGATCGCAGCTCCAAACCGGAATTCGATAGCTGGCGCTGGGTCGACTATTGGGAGCCTCTTGAGAATGTGGTCTATTTTAAGCGCAAGGTTTATCAACGAGCGATGACCGAGTTAGGCGCGCTCTTGGCATTCGATTCGGTTCCGGTTAGTGCCGCGGGTTATCTGGCTAAACAGAAGATAATCGCCGACAGATTAAAAGGTAAAAAAAAGTTCGTCAAAAATGTGGAAAATCAGTAACTGTCGGTATTGATCTGTAATCCGGTTATTTTTTCCTTGAGGAAAGAAACCCTGGTTTCAATGTGTCCGTCCGCATACAGATCAATCATGCGGTAGCCGGGAGTGGCCTCGTCGACGCTGAATGCATTGCATCTCGGTGTAAACTGAAAGCAGGTGGACGGCGTGCCCAGTATTCGCACTGACCCTGACCCTGACTGAGTGTCCATCAGTTGATGAATATGGCCGCAGATAACGGTTTTTACCTGCGGATGCCTGGCAACGATCGACAAAAACTCCCGGCTGTTATCGATCATCATCGTATCCATCCAGATACTTTGGGTCTTTTGGCAATGATGGTGAACGGCTATCAGCGAGGGGGAGTCCGGTTTTTTTCTTAAGCAGTCGTCAAGAAATTCGAGTTCCCGAGAAGATAAATGTCCGCCGGGAGCCCCCGGTATCTGACTGTTCAGGCAGATGATTTGCCAGTTTTCCAGGATGAGTTGTTTTCGGCAACTGACGGTGCCGGCATTCAAAATTTGCTGCATGAGCCCATAATCATCGTGGTTGCCGGGCAGGCAAAGACTCGGGACATCATAGGTTTCCAGTTTTTTCAGAATTCTTTGATAACTTGACTCACACGGATGCTCGGCAAGATCGCCGGTTACCAGCATCGCATCGATAACTTTGTTTTCAGCCCACGCTTGATCAAGTATGGCGTGGAACGTCCATTCCGTATCAATCCCCAGTAATTTATCACCCGCATGAGCCAAGATGTGCATGTCGGTAACTTGCAGTATCGATACGACAGGCGCGGTTTGAATCATCAGGTTTCTATTCAATATCTCTGACAAGAATTTTTGAATTTCTTTGTGGATTGTATAGGGTTTTCAATGGGTCGGGCAACTGGCTGAATTCAGAAGAACGGAAGCCGCGTTCGATAAACCAGTGCATGGTCTGTGTCGATAGAACAAACAGTTTTTTAAGCGCTATTTGTCTTGCTTTACGTAAGACATGGTCGAGCATGCGGTTACCCCGGGCTCCACCCCGATAATCAGGATGGACGGCTAGGCAGGCGATAGCCCCGAAGCGATCACGTTCATGGGCATGCAAGGCCGTACAGCCGATGATCAAGCCGTCCCGTTCTATGATAATGTAATCGGCGATTTCCATTTCGATTTTTTCCCTAGAGCGTTTGGCTAAAATCCCTTGCTGTTCGAGCGGTTTGATCAACTCCAGAATGCCGCCGATATCGTTCAGGGTCGCCTGGCGCAGTTCTTCAAACGGCGCCGAACTGATCAGTGTGCCGATGCCGTTGTGGGTAAACAGTTCGAGCAACAAGGCGCCATCGGTCATTCTGTCGATCAGATGCACGCGGCTTACCCCCGAGCGGCAGCTCTGGATGGCGGCTTTCAGCGGCAGCCGGACGGAATCTGGAACTTCCTGGTGTTGCTGCAGAAAAGCGTCCGCTTCCGCGGCGGTCATTTGCTGTATTGGTTCGCCGGTGTCCGGATGACAGCAGCCTTGTTCGGTTAACAGGATCAGTTTTTCGGCCTTTAAAGCGATGGCGGCGGCGGTGGCAACCTGTTCGGATGACAGATTGAAGACTTCACCGCTGGGCGAATAACCGACGGGCGAGATCAGGACGACCGTATTCTGGTCCAGTTGTTGATGCAAGGCGGCGCCGTCGATGCGGCGGACTTCTCCGGTATGGATGTAATCGATGCCGTCGATGACGCCAATCGGTTTGGCGACGACAAAATTGCCCGATGCGACTTTAAGTCCCGATCCCGCCATCGGCGTATTGGCGAGCCCCATCGACAACAGCGCTTCGATTTCCACCCTGACCATGCCGGCGGCTTCCTTGACGCATTGCAAAGCCAAATCGTCGGTTATCCGCAGGTTTTTATGAAACAGGGCGGGGGCGTTCAGTTTCTTCAGTCGCTGGTCGATTTGCGGACGGATGCCGTGCACCAGTACCAGACGGATGCCCAGACTGTTGAGCAAGGCGAAATCGTGCACCAGGTGATCAAAATCGGCATCCAGCATCGCCTCGCCGCCAAAGGAAATGACGAAGGTCTTGTTGCGGTGGGCGTGGATATAGGGAGACGAATCTCTAAACCAGCTGACGAATGATTTTTGGGCGTCCATAACTAATCGATTAGTGTGAATCTCGTATGTTGCCTATCTTATTAGGTTGGGTTACAACTGCATGGATGCAGGAGATAGGGCAACGCATAGAGCGATTGCCGAGCGATAGCATAACCCAACATTTTGGGCTTCGATGTGTTGGGTTACGGCTAGCGCCTAACCCAACCTACGGCCCTGTTTTAGATCGGCCATAAATTATTCGCCGTCAATCAGTAATGAAGGATTAGCGTCTATTTCTTGACAGCGTTTTTGTATTTCTTGCAGCCAGGCTTCTGAAACAAGAAAGTCTTCTTCATAATCCAAACTTTCCAGCAATATTTCGGCAATATAAGCCCTTGCAGCCGGTGCAAGTTTTAATGCCTGTTCGGTAATGGTTTCAATATTCATAATTCACCTCCAATTTTGAGATAAATCTCGACTGTTGAGTATTTTATTGATTGGTATTGAAGGAAGAAAGCCCAAAATTGCTGCTTCGATGTGTTGGGTTACGGCTGCCGCCTAACCAAATCTACGGGCTAAATAGTGAAGGATTGCACCGAGGATAACACCACCAAGCCCGATACACGCCGATAAAATCATATTGGGTCGGTAGATTGCAGCTTGATCTTGGGCAAGACGTTTCTTTAGCTCCCGTTCGATGATAAAAAATCTAGGTGCATCTTTTTTGCAATTGCTTATTTCAATAGCAAGTTCATTAAAAGACATAGACTGAATCTTTTTATCGTCTGGAATCTCATGGAGAACTTTGTTAAGTCCAGCATTGAAATTTTGGTCCTTTTTCATGGATATTTCTACCTATTAAATTTTGATAGCCGTCTAGGGTACGCAACGCGTACCCTACATCAATCCAAATTATCGGTAACAGCCCCCAGCGATGCCGAACTCACCAGCTTGGCATACTTGGCCAGCACCCCTCGCGTATAACGCGGCGCCGGTTGCTGCCATTTTTCCAGGCGGCGGGCGATTTCGTGTTCATTCACATGCAGAGTAAGCTGGTTGGTTTCAGCGTCGATGGTGATTTGATCGCCGTTTTCAACAACTGCCAACGGGCCGCCGACATAGGCTTCCGGAGTAATATGGCCGACCACGAAGCCGTGGGTGCCGCCGGAGAAGCGGCCGTCGGTAATTAACGCAACGTCCTTGCCGAGCCCCTTGCCCATGACCGCCGAGGTCGGAGACAGCATTTCGCGCATGCCGGGGCCGCCTTTCGGGCCTTCGTAGCGGATCACGATGACGTCGCCCTTGACGATGTCGCCGTTAAGAATCGCCTGCAGCGCCTGTTCCTCCGCTTCGAAGACCTTGGCCGTGCCGGTAAACACCAGGCCTTCCTTGCCGGTGATCTTGGCGACCGCGCCTTCGGAGGCCAGGTTGCCGTAGAGCACAACCAGATGGCTGTCTTTTTTGATCGGATGATCCAGCGGACGGATCATGTCCTGTCCCTCAGGATAGGGTTTGACCTCGGCCAAATTTTCGGCCAGGGTAAGGCCGGTCACGGTCAGGCAGTCGCCATGCAGCAGTCCCCGGTCGAGCAGTTCTTTCATCAACGGCTGGATGCCGCCGATTTCGATCAGTTCGGCCATCTGGTAATGGCCGCTGGGCTTCAGGTCGGCAACCATCGGCACATGCTTGCCGATACGGGTAAAATCGTCCAGGGTCAAATCGACGCCGGTCGCATTGGCCATCGCCAACAGGTGCAATACCGCGTTGGTCGATCCCCCAAGGGCGATGACCACGGTGATGGCGTTTTCGAACGCTTCCTTGGTCATGATGTCGCGGGGCTTGATGTCTTTTTTCAAGAGTTCCATGACGGCGGCGCCGGCGCGTTCGCAGTCCAGACGCTTGTCATCTGAAATGGCGGCCTGGGCGGAACTGTTCGGCAGGCTCATGCCGAGCGCTTCGATCGCCGAAGCCATCGTGTTGGCGGTGTACATGCCGCCGCAGGAGCCCGCGCCGGGTATGGCCTTGGCTTCGATTTCGGCGAGTTCGGCGTCGTCGATCTTATTGTTGGCCCGGGCGCCAACGGCTTCGAATACCGAAACGACATCGAGTTTTTTGTCCTTGTGACAGCCTGGCATGATGGTGCCGCCGTAGACAAAGATCGCCGGGCGATTAAGCCTTGACAACGCAATCATGCAGCCGGGCATGTTCTTGTCGCAGCCGCCGATCGCGACGATGCCGTCAAAACCCTGACAGCCGGTTACGGTTTCGATCGAGTCCGCGATGACTTCCCTGGATACCAGAGAGTATTTCATACCCTCGGTGCCCATCGAAATGCCGTCGGAAATGGTAATGGTGTTGAATATGACGGCTTTGCCGTTAGACTCGTTAACGCCGCGGGCGGCATCGTCGGCCAGCCTGTTGATGTGCATGTTGCAGGGCGTCACCATACTCCAGGTCGACGCAATGCCGATTTGCGGTTTTTTGAAGTCTTCATTGGTGAAGCCGACGGCGTGCAGCATGGCACGGCTGGGTGCGCGCTCCATGCCGTCAACGACGAGTGAGGAAAAAGAACGTGTGTTGTTATTACCTGTTTTGGACATTGTAAAAGATTCTCTGAAAAATGGATTAATAAGGCTAAAGGCTAATAGTGAGTTGGTTGAGCCAGCTAGCGCAACCATATTTGCCACCTCAATGTGTTGGGTGCTACATGACTCCAAGCTACGGCTTTTTTTACCTTTTATCTTGCGCCTTTAGCCTAAAACGTATCCCAACCCTTGCTTTTACGGCTCCATCCGATTCTGGGCAGGATAAAGCCTAACAGAACGCCGATGAAAGCGATGGTGCCGCCGTACAGGAACCAGTCCTGCTCGGTGTTGTCTTTGAGGGCTTTGTTATCAAGTTTATATTGTTCGAGTTCGCGTTCAATATTGACGACATGCTCCTGAAGTTCGTCGCGCTCTTCTTTCAGTTGAATGGCGTTGGCGGCCGTTTTTTTCAGTTCGGCAAGTTCGCGAATTAACTGGTCGCGCTCTGCCGCCAATGATTGTTCAAGCGATGTCCCCGGCGTCAGGGAGTTTTTTAACTCCGCTAATTCGGCTTTCAGACTGGCATTTTCTCGTTGTAATGATCCCAGGTTTTTATTCGCGGTTTCCAGTTGAAAGCGGCTGGGCGGTTCTTTCATCGTGCTGCGGGTCGGGAAATAGCCCTCTTGTCCGTTTTGCAGGCGGACACGGGAAAAACCGGTTTTTTTGTTTTCCGAGATGATCGTTAGCGGGGTTCCTGTGGGAAGAAGCTGAATCACTTTACCTTTTTCACTTTCTTCGCTGCGTAGTGACAGATTTAAATTGTCAGTGACATAAACTGTCTTGGCTTCTGCCGAACCGAAAACTAACAGCATGATAAAAAACGGATTGAGTAATTTTTTCACGTGAATCTCTGCTATAGGGCGAATTGATGAATCAATTCTAACGTTATTTTCTACACATGAGAAATTCAAGCAACGCTTTTTGCGCATGCAGTCGATTTTCAGCTTCTTCGAAAACAACACTTTGCGGTCCGTCGATGACTTCGGCGCTCACTTCCTCTCCCCGATGTGCAGGTAAACAATGCATGAATAATGCGTCATGGTTTGCCGCATTCAAAATATTTTGGTTGATTTGATAGTCTTTAAAAGCGATTTCGCGCTGCCTTTGTTCCTGTTCCTGCCCCATACTGGCCCATACATCGGTGACGCATAAATCGGTATCGGCTGCTGCCGCCAAGGCGGTGTCAAAGAGTTTGATGCGGTCGCCTGCGGCGGTAACAATGGCCGGATCAGGTTGATAGCCCGGCGGGCAGGCGATATTCAAGTTAAACTCCAGCACCATTGCCGCATGGATATAGGAATGGCACATGTTGTTGCCATCGCCGATCCAGGCGACTGTTTTGCCTTTAATATCCCCGCGCAGTTCAAAAAAAGTCTGCATATCCGCAAGCAGTTGACAGGGATGTTCCCGGTCTGTTAATCCGTTAATGACCGGAACTCTCGAAAATTCGGAAAATGTCGTCACCGTTTCGTGTTTGTCGGTTCTTAACATGATGCAGTCGACCATGCTGGAGATGACTTTGGCGCTGTCTTGCAACGGTTCGCCTCGTCCCAATTGCGTATCGCGGGGCGATAAAAAAATTGCGCTGCCGCCAAAGTGGCTCATCCCCGATTCAAAGGAAACGCGGGTGCGCGTCGATGATTTTTCAAAAATCATCGCTAAAACCCGGCCTTTTAACGGTTGGTAATCGGGTTGACGATTAAATTTTAATTCGGTGGCCCGGCTGATCAGGTTACGGAATTCTTCGCCGGTCAAATCCAGCAGGCTGATGAAGTGTCTGGGTTTCATAGTGTTACAACGCGTGGGTAAACTCTTGGATTAGAGCCGACAAGGTTACGATAAGCTGATTGATCTGATCGTCATCAATGATCAGAGGCGGCAGCAGACGAATGGTCCTTTCATTGGTGACATTAATTAATAAACCTTTCCTGAGCGCCATAATTACTAATCCGGCACAAGGCTGGTCAAGTTCAATGCCAATCATCAAGCCCTTGTTGCGAATATCAACGATATGACCGTTGCCATGCAGTTTATCGCGAAATCCCGATAGGATCGCTCGGCCCTTTTGCTCGACTTGTTCTATCAGATGTTCGTCATCGATCGTTTCCAGGACGGCCAAAGCCGCGCTGCAGGCCAACAGATTGCCGCCAAAGGTGGAACCGTGAGCGCCGGGGGTCATAATGCCGGCGGCTTTACCGTGCGCAAGACAGGCGCCGATAGGAACACCGTTGCCTAGTGCTTTGGCCAATGTGCAGACATCGGGAGTGATGCTGTTATGCTGGAAAGCCAGGAACTTTCCGGTGCGGCCTATGCCGGTTTGTATTTCGTCCAGCATCATTAACAGTTGATGCCGGTCGCATAATTCACGTATCTGATTGAGGTAATCGGGGGCAGGGATATTGACGCCACCTTCTCCCTGAACCGGTTCAACCAAAACGGCGACAATATTGCTGTGCTGCGTCAGCGCCTGTTTAATGGCATCGATGTCGTTATAAGGCACCCGTATGAAACCCTCAACCAGCGGGGCAAAGCCCTGCTGAATTTTGGCATTTCCGGTAGCGCTTAACGTTGCCAGGGTGCGGCCGTGGAAACTTTTTTCCATGACGATGATCGCCGGCTTTTCCACGCCCTGTTCGTGACCATATTTGCGAGCCAGTTTGATCGCAGCTTCATTGGCTTCTGCGCCTGAATTGCAGAAAAATACGTTGTCCATACCGCATTTTTCTGTCAGCTTGTCAGCCAGGCGTTCCTGAACGGCAATGCCATAGAGATTGGATGTATGGATCAGCGTTTCGCTTTGTTTGCAGACTGCTTTATGTATTGCAGGGTGAGCATGTCCGAGATTGCAAACGGCGATGCCGGCCACGGCATCAAGATAGCGGTTATTGTCGCTATCCCATAACCATGCTCCTGAACCTCGTTCAAACGTTACCGGTAAGCGCCCATAGGTTTGCATAATATGGCTACTCATTATTTTTGCCTGTAAACAAGAAAAGGCGGCAATCTGCCGCCCAGTAGAAAAATGTTCGATTATATGTTTGTATCCTGTCTCAGGCAAGAGCTGGTTTGGAACTTTTACTTTTTTAACCAGCTAAAACTTGATAAAATCAGTCAGTATTTATTTTTGTGGGTTTACAAAACAATGAATGTCATCGAAAGAATTAAAGATCAGATTGAAAACAATGCGGTCGTGCTTTATATGAAAGGCTCGCCGGAATTTCCGCAATGCGGCTTTTCCGGACAAACCGTGCAAATATTGGATGCGTGTGGCGCCAGGTACGCCTATGTCAACATTTTTGAAGATCCGGAATTGCGCGAAGCGTTAAAAAGTTTTTCGAACTGGCCTACTTATCCGCAACTTTACATTTCAGGTGAGTTGGTTGGCGGCTGTGATATCGTTACCGATTTGTACCAAAAGGGTGAATTGGCTAAAATGCTGGCGGCAGCCAACGCCGTAGTATAAACGGTTAACGTCAATCCGATTTTGCCGCTGAGGGCAGTGCGGTTCTTTATCATATGTCAAAGAACCGCATCTTTTGGAACATTTGATGTAAAAGCGGCCGCTCGCTAGGATTCAGAATTTTTGCGTCGTTAGACAGAATCCTGATGCGTCTGTTTTTCGCCGGATTTCCGGTTTTTCTTTCACTATCGGCATCAGGCTATGAAGCTGTCAGACTCGCAAACATTTCTCCTGGCGTTGCTCTGCTTTGTAGCTGGCAGCCAGGCATATGCCGAAAACCCGAATCCCGCTTCGTCCCAGGTGCTGGCGCCGGGCTATGGCAGCCTGCAATTTTCTCCACCCGAGCCAGGCACTTACGATCTTCCACCGTTGGGTAAGGCTGCTGACGGAGAGGTGGTCGATACCGAGGGCAGATCGTTATCGCTTCACAGTTTAATGGGCGATAAGATCGTTTTGCTCAGTTTTATTTATTCAACCTGCAGTGATATCAATGGCTGTCCGCTGTCGACAGCGGTTTTACACAAAATAAAAAATCGCCTGAAAAAAGAGCCCGAGCTGGCGGATCGTTTACGGCTGATCACGCTTAGTTTTAATCCTGAACACGATACGCCCGGGATGATGAAACAATATGGATCGGGCTTTCAGGACCAAGGCGTCGAATGGCATTTTCTCACGACGCGCTCGCAACGGGAATTATCGCCCATATTGGCCAGCTACAAGCAAACCGTCCAGAAAGTTTACGATGCCGAAGGACAGGATACCGGAACATTCTCCCATAATCTGCGCGTTTATCTGATCGATCAGAATAAACAACTACGAAATATTTACAGTGTTTCATTTTTGCATCCGGATACCTTGATCAACGATATCAAGACAGTAATGCAAGGATCGTCCAGGCAACTATCCGAACAACATGAAGACGGTGCGCCAGTATCCGTGTATTCAGCGGGCGACAACAAAGCAAACTATGAAAACAGGGATTATGAAACTCATTCAATGGCGATAGGCAAACGCAAGGGCAAGCCGGCCAATCTGCTCAAGTTGGCCGAAAAACCGCCCTTGGGACTCCCTAAAGTGCGGGTTCCGGCCAACAATCCCTTGACCAGAGATAAAATAAATCTTGGCCGCCAACTGTTTTACGATCGCCGTTTGTCGCTCAATAATACTTTTTCCTGCGCCATGTGCCATATTCCCGAGCAAGGCTTTACCAGCAATGAAATGGCGACAGCCGTGGGAATCGAAGGGCGCACGGTCAGGCGTAATTCGCCCACTTTGTACAATGTCGCCTATTTAGAATCATTGTTTCACGATAGCCGTGAAACGACGCTGGAACAGCAAGTCTGGTCGCCTTTGCTGGCGCATAATGAAATGGCCAATCCCTCTATCGGCTATGTCATCGAGAAAATCAGAAGGAGTGCCGGTTACGCTAAACAGTTTCAGCGGGTATTCGGCCAAGGCCCCGGCATGGAGACAATCGGCATGGCGATTGCCAGCTATGAACGCACGCTAAATTCGGCCAATTCGCAATTTGACCGATGGTACTATGGTAATGACAAAAAAGCGCTGGATAAGCAGGCGCAACAGGGGTTTAAACTGTTTACCGGCAAGGCGCAGTGCTCGCAGTGTCACACCGTCACTGCCAAATATGCCTTGTTTACCGATAATGATGTGCACAATACCGGTATCGGCTATGCCGAAGCGATGGGGGGCGGTTCCGAACCGACGCAGCGGGTCCAGGTGGCGCCCGGCGTATATGTCGATGTTGCCGCTAGCATTATACAGTCCGTTTCAGAATCAAAAGTCAATGATCTCGGCCGCTATGAAGTAACGCAAAAACCTGACGACCGGTGGAAATATAAAACGCCGTCGTTGCGCAATATCGCCTTGACCGCGCCCTATATGCACAATGGCAGCCTGACCACGTTGAAGGAAGTTGTCGAATTTTATAATCGCGGCGGCATCTCTAACGAAAATCTGGATCCGTTGATGAAGCCGTTACATTTGACAACGGACGAGATAGACGCGGTAACGGCTTTTTTATCGGCACTGACCGGAAATAATGTACCGGAACTGGTATCAGATGCGTATGCCGCGCCGATCGGCGATGTTGATTAACTTTGGGCGTTGGATGGTGCCGGGTTTCTGTTGATTTGGCTTGGACTCTGAAGCCAAACGATAGAACTCGTTATAAAATGTTTAAAGTTAACCATTTAATGGTACTATTTAAAAAAACTCTAAAAATTGAAGAATCGCCTTTGCTTACGGGATAAGGCTCGAAAGAGGGTTTCAAAAAATTAACCTGGACATAGCTCGCTATAGGCAATGCCATTAGGTCAAGCCGTTCGTGGTGAGTGTGTCGAACCATGAACGGTTTAACCATTCGCACTTCGACAGGCTCAGGGCGAACGGTTAAACCTTAACTTAACGCCATTGTCCCATCGTTGAGGATATTGTTAGAGATTACCCGAATACGGCATGACGGTTTGACTGCAATCAATTAAATCCGGATAGACATGAATCACAATCACAGAATCTTATTTGCCGGCGATCCGCACGGGAATTTTCAGCCGCTGATTGCCGCGGTTCGGGAATACCGACCAGAGGCGGTGGTCTTACTGGGGGATTATGATCTGGAAATGCCTCTGGAAAACTATCTGCAGGATATTATCGGTTTGACCCAGATCTGGTGGATCGCCGGTAATCATGATTTTCAAACGCCGGGCAAATATCACAATCTGTTTCATTCATCGTTGGCAGACCGAGGTCTGCATTTAAAGGTCCGGGACATCGCCGGCGTCAGAATTGCCGGTTTGGGCGGCATTTTTTTAGGCCGTGTCTGGTATCCGCCTCAGAAACCCAAATGGATCAATAAACAACATTATCTCAATACGCAAACGGGGAATGCCAGAATGCCCGGCTTATCTCTAAAATACCGGTCGGCAATCTGGCATGATGAATTTGAGAGCTTGAAAAATCTGAAAGCCGATATTCTGGTCACCCATGAAGCGCCGGGATCACACCGGCACGGATTTGCGGCAATAAGCGAATTGGGGGCGGCGATGGGTGTCAAGCATATTTTTCACGGCCATTTGCACGAAAATTATATGGGCACCATACGCAACAATATCAAGGTCATCGGCGTCGCTGACAGGGCGGTAGCGGATTTGGTCGGCAATACGCTGAGCGACAAGTTTCTCAAAACCGGTTAAACCTTAACCCTATTCAGAAAGGCCCCGGCGCGGACAATCAGCTTTCTATAGCGCAACAAATCCTCAGGCGTATCCAGGTCCCATTGCTCTTTCAGTTCACGGTATCGAAGGCGGCTTCGGCCGATACGGTTTCGGGTTTGCATGAGAATGTCCGACGTGCCCCAGGCCAGGCCTGCAAAAAGTTCAGGGCAGAGGCGTGATAAGCCGATCAACACATAACCGCCATCTTCGGCAGGCGACAACACGACGTCGTTGACTGCTAACGCGGTCAATGCATCCTCCAAATCCGTTTCCGTCAATGACGGACAATCGCATCCCACAAGCAAGGCGCCCGAGTGGTCGGCTAATGCCGAACTGAACGCATTTTGCATGCGTTCTCCCAGATCCCGGCCTTGCTGCTGTTTCAGGCTTACGGGATAATCCGCGGTCGCCGCTGTAAAAAAAGGATGGTCGGTGTCCGGCGCACACCACAGCTGAACCGGGCATAATTGACCGGCAGTCGCCAATTCCAGCGTTCTGGTGCTGAGTTCGCGATGTAAGTCTGCCGCCTGATAGGCGGTTAAGTCCGGCATTAAACGGGTTTTTACCTGCCCTGGAACCGGCGCCTTACAGAAAATCATTAAAATGCAATCAGGATAGGCGTACATTGACTGGGTCGTTTGTTGGCGAGTGGTTAATCGGTTTTTATCACATTTATTCGTGGCGTAAGGCTTTAAACGGCATGAATAATCATTGCCAAACGTCCCATCACTCAAACGGCGGAGGTTAAGCACACGGTAGAGGTATTGTACGGCATGACCTTGTGTTGCAACATTAAGCCCGCATCGAATTTTCCCCGTTTAGGAACTATTTTCCGCCTATAACAGCATTCATAAAAACCATACAAGAGCGCATTGGTTGAAAACAACCAAATCTGCAAGTTGTTTCAACCAATGCTAAACGTTTCATGGAATTTAATATTTTATCTGATTGATAAAAACAAAGAATGAATTTCCCCCGTGGGGGCGATCACTATACCGGCTTTGGCGCTAATGGACTGACCCATCTTTGCTACCGGCTATAAATGAAGACATAATTTGGCATGTAGATTGCCTTGTATACAATTTGAATAAAACAAGACTCTTTCAAAAATGATGGAAAAACCTCTTTAATCTTGTCACGAAAAGAGGGAATAATCCGCTATCTCGAAAGTCATGACTGCATGTCAGTCATCATAACGGAGAATACCATGCCAAGGGCGCACCTGTCCGCGACGACAAATAACGATTCAGCTTTTTGGGCTTTTACCGTTGAACGACATCTGGAGCATCTGCAAAGCACGGCGCAGGGTTTGAGCTATGAGGAAGCGGGGGAACGCTTAAAGCGCTTAGGCGCCAACCGGTTGAACGGCAGGAAAAAAACGGGATACTGGCGTCTGTTTTTTGCCCAGTTCAAAAGTTCCATAATCCTGATTTTACTGTTTGCCACGGGATTATCTTTTTTCCTGCATGATAAAGTCGATGCCGTCATTATTCTGACCATTGTCTTGATCAGCGGCGTCCTGGGATTCTGGCAGGAAAAAGGCGCGACCGATGCCGTGGAAAAACTACTCGCGCTGGTGCAGATCAAGGTCACGGTACTTCGCGGCAATACCATATCAGAAGTTTCGGTTGATGAATTGGTTCCGGGCGATATCGTCGTGTTGAAAGCCGGAGACATCATTCCGGCCGATTGTCTGTTAGTTGCGGCCGATCATCTTTTCATCGATGAAGCCATGCTGACCGGCGAGAGTTATCCGGTCGAAAAATCTCCGGGCCTCGCCGCCGCCGATGCGCCGCTCGGCCAGCGCAGCAATGCCCTATGGATGGGAACGCATGTGCAAAGCGGCGAGGCGAAAGCGCTAGTTATTGCGACCGGACAACGTACCGAATTCGGCAAACTGTCCGGGCGCATCAAGCTCAAAGCGCCTGAAACCGATTTTGAACACGGCGTCAGACGTTTCGGCTATTTGCTGATGGAAGTCACGTTAATCCTGGTCATCCTCATTTTCGCCGTGAACGTTTATCTGCATAAACCGGTGATCGATTCCTTCCTGTTTGCGCTGGCGCTGGCCGTGGGCTTGACGCCGCAATTGTTGCCCGCGGTGATCAGCATCAATCTGGCGCATGGCGCCAAACGCATGGCCGCGGAAAAAGTCATCGTCAAACAACTGGCTTCCATCGAGAACTTCGGCAGCATGAACGTCTTGTGTTCCGATAAAACCGGGACCTTAACCGAAGGCAAGATTCATCTGAAGGGCGCCCTGGATGCAAACGGCAACCCTAGCGACAAAGTCTCGCGATATGCTTATCTGAATTCCTTTTATGAAACCGGTTTCAATAATCCTATCGACGAATCGATCCGGAACTTTCGCCTATTCGATATCCGGGATTGCCGCAAATTAGCCGAAATTCCCTACGATTTTCATCGTAAGCGCTTGAGCATGCTGATTTCGGATTCAGGCGCGAGCGTTCTGATTACCAAAGGCGCGTTAATTAATGTGCTGGCCGTCTGCACGCATGTTGAGAACAGCGACGGTACCCTGACCGATATCGATGAGGTACGACAGTCGATTCAACAACGCTATGAAGCCTTCAGCGCTCAGGGCCTCCGCACCTTGGGCGTTGCCTATAAACCCCTGACTGAAGAACAAGGACCGGTTAAGGATGAAGAAAAGAACATGCGGTTTCTAGGTTTTCTGACCCTGTTCGATCCGCCTAAAGCCAACTGCGCTCAAACCATCGAGCAACTCAGTCAGCTGGGCGTCACGCTTAAAATCATCACCGGCGATAACCGTTTGGTTGCCGGAAATGTCAGCCAGCAATTGGGGCTGTCGGGATACAAAATCCTGACCGGTCCGGAAATCGAGAAAATGAGCGGAAACGCACTGATGAATCAGGTTGCCGAGGTGAATGTATTCGCCGAAGTCGAGCCCAACCAGAAGGAGCGGATTATCATCGCCCTGAAGAAAGCCGGTTTTGTGGTCGGTTATATGGGCGACGGCATTAACGATGTTTCCGCGCTGCATGCGGCCGATGTCGGCATTTCGGTCGATAGCGCGGCCGATGTCGCCAAGGAAACCGCCCAAATAGTCCTGCTGGAAAAAAATCTGGACGTGCTGGTCAAAGGCGTCAAGGAGGGCCGCGTCACCTTTGCCAACACGTTGAAATATGTTTTTATGGCCACCAGCGCCAATTTCGGAAATATGTTCAGCATGGCCGGCGCCTCGTTGTTCCTGCCTTTTTTGCCGTTATTGCCCAAGCAAATTCTGTTGACCAACCTGCTGACCGATTTTCCGGAAATGACCATCGCATCCGATAATGTGGACGCTGAAATGGTGATCCAACCCCGGCGCTGGGACATTCAATTCATTCGCAAATTCATGTTCACCTTCGGTATCGTCAGTTCACTATTCGACTATCTCACCTTCGGTTTGCTGTTATGGCTAAAAGTACCCGTCGAGCAATTTCGCACCGGCTGGTTTCTGGAATCGGTGGTGTCGGCGGCCTTGATCGTCTTTGTCGTTCGCAGCAACAAGTCTGTATTCAGAAGCCGGCCCGGCAATTATCTGGTAAGCGCCACCTTAACGATTGTCGCTTTGACTTTAGCCTTACCCTATTTGCCATTTGCATCATTCATTGGCTTTCAGCCGCTTCCGTTAAAAATACTGGTTTTATTAGGGTGTATTGTTATTCTGTATATCGCGACGGCCGAAGCAGCGAAACGCATATTTTATCGTTTTAATAAAATTTGAAAGGATAAATCTGCCATGCAATTACAAAACACAAGTCTTACCAGGAAGTTGTCGACAGTATTGGTCTTTATCGGCCTTGTTTTATTGATCGGACATGAACTTGAACTCCACCTAAAGTGGACCCCGAAATCCGGACAGTAGTTTAAGCTATGCCCTGACGGAAA
>CAZMRW010000014.1:0-57763 GCA_964568805.1 uncultured Methylococcaceae bacterium
CGAGTGCGTGGGGCGCGCAGAGCAACCTCGCGCATTTTCGCGGCCAGGGCGCGCAACTGCTCGGGCGTTTGCGGCTCGGCAGCCATTACACCTGATCCTGCTCGAACGGTTGAATGACAAAATCCTCGACGCCGGTCTTGATCGACAGCCCGGCAACGCCCTTGACCGCCTCCGGCTCATTCAGCACGGCCTCCTTGTTCAGTTCCTCCTTGACCCTGACAAATCGAGACAAGCCCAGGCGTTTCAGCGTGTCCAGCACGGATTCGATGCCCCGCACAGCGACGGACGGCGGTTTCTGCCGCCATTGCACCGTGCCGGTCACAAACTGCCCGGATTTAGACTTGCCGCCGTTGGTCAGCTCGTCCCGGTTCGCCTCGCACCAGCTTTGCACGCCGGTTTGCAGCGCCTTGATTTCCTCCTGCAGCGGTGTAAAAACGGAGGTGTAACGGTCGGTGATACCGGCAATCAGATCGTTCATCGCCGCCGTCTGCACCGCGATTTCACGGTGTAACACGCCGATCTTGTTGATATCCGCGGCGCATTCGTCGCGAGTTTGCGGCGGAGCGATCAGGGCCGCCTGCTTGATGCGCGTTTTAGCTTTTTTCATGGGTTTCCTCAGGATGAATGATTAAAAAAAGAATTGCTCCGAGCGCGAGGCCCAGCTCGACAGCCACGCCGCCGACAACGGCCAGCAACAAAAACTGCATGGCGCTCATCGCTTGCCCTCGCCGTTGATGCGCCACTTGCTGATCGGCTGATACTGCTTGATCGGCTGCACATAACGGTTGTCATGCACCATCACCAGCTCCTCGCGGCCGATGCGCGCGTCGTGATCCTCCTGATCGCGGTAGCGCGCCAGATAATCCAGCAGGTCGCGCACCAGGCTTTGTTTCGGCGTCAACGGCAGCGGGTTCGCGTCTTCCCTGGCCATCGCCGCGCGGCGCTCCATTTCCAGCGCCCCGGCCAGCACGTATTGCGGCCCGTTTTCCAGAAACACCGGCAACAGAATCGATCCGCGCCGCCCCCGGTTGACAAACAGCGCCGGATTGGCGAAATACACATGCACCCAACGCTCGTTGTCATCGGGATTCATCATAAACAGCTCGAACGATACCTGGTGTTCGCTGCCAATGCCGTACACAGCCTCCAGCCAGTTATACATCGCGGCCCAATAGTCGATGTCCTCGTCTGAATAAATCATCCCAAGTCTCCTTGTGTTCTGATGGCATACATCGGCCTGGCCCCGTTTTGCCTGGCCCGCCGCATCCGTTTCAGGTGCTCCGTCTGCAGGGCCCGCCGGTCGAAGCGGCCCTGAATAAAAAAGAGCGCCAAACCAAGATCCAATCCGAGCGCCGGCGCCGGTTTATCCCGGTGCTGAGTTTCGCGTTTCCCGGCCAGCCATCGCTCGATCTCCAGGCGGTTCCATAATCTGTTAGAGGTTTTTGCGGCGGCCGTGGTCATCACCGGCCTCGGCATGCCCCATTTCGTCATCATCTCATTGACAAAATTGCGGTTGCGGCTGCCTGCCAGCTCCCGAATTTCATCGGCGCTAATAAATTTGCTCATCTTGCCTCCCTGATCACATCCGCCGACACCTTAGCGAAACCCAGCGCCGCCGCATTGTTCATCGACGCCACCACCAGATTATTGACCATCAACGGGTATATCAGGCTATGGGTTTCGGCCTGGCCCTGCCTGGCAAAAATCAGCCGCGAGCGAATTCCGTCCAGCGCATTCGGCTCGAATATATCGCCCAGTTCCACGCCAACCCGTTTAAACTTAAATCGCATGTAGTCATCCAGGTGCGCATCCAGCGGCGCCAGTTCAATTAGTTCGCAGCGCTGCGCCACTTCGCGCACATTGGCGTTGCCCGCCGCCAGTTTCAGCTGCAATTCCGATTGCGCGATCAGCACGATCGACAGCAACTTCTTGAAGCCGTCTTCCAGTTCCAGGAAGCGCTTAAGATGCTTCAATGTGGGGATGCTCAACGCATGCGCCTCCTCGATAATCACGCAATGGCTCCAGCCCGAGCGGCTGCTGTCCTTGAGTAATCGATGCAGCTGCCGGCTTTTCGCTTCCATGCCGGCCCTGGGCGTTTCCAGCGGCGCCAATGCGCCGATGATCGCATCGGCAATGTTTGACGCCTTCAGCGTCTTGCCCTTTTTATCGTTATCCTCCATGCCCAGCACGTAGGGCTCGATCACCTTGACCGGCGCATCCTCGCGGACGATGCGGTCATTCAGATCGCGGCGCAGCGTCGATTTGCCGGCGCCCGATTCGCTGACGATCGCCACAAAACTGCCGCCGAACTTCGCGGCCGTCCACAAATACTCCCGCACATAGCGGATTGCCGGCGTCGTGAACACATCCTCCGCGGCGGCCACGTCGTTATCGAACGGGTCGCGAAACAAATTGAAGTGCTTGCGCGTTTGTGGCGCCAGCGATTGCTTTCGTAGTAACATATCAGTCTCCAGTAGGGGCGGATTCATTCGCCCGGTTGAGTCATCCGCCGCGGCCGCAGGGGCGGCCTCGGCGGATTCAAAAATAGAGGATTTCACTTCGATGCCACGCGCCGCCAGCTCCGCCGCCAGGGATGCCTGCAACGCATCCTTGGGCGGGTTGGCCGGCCATATTTCCTTATTTAATAAGAGCGATATCGCCGCCGGGCTTATCCCGACCGCCCGCGCCAATGCCGCCTGGCGGATGCCGTGCCGCAGCAATACGCGTTTCAACGCCAGCATGGGGTCTGCGCCATTTCGGTATAGGTTTGCGCCAGAAACGTGCGCATGCCGATCACGTTAAAGACGATCCCTTCCGACTCCATCGCGGTCAACTCCGCCAGCAGCGGATACAGCCCGGCTTGCCGCAGCGCCGCCTGCGCCAGCACCTGGTAGTGTTCAAACAGCTCCCGCTCCTTTTCCAGCAGCCGGTCAATCTGTTCCTCTGTCGTTAACTCGTGTCTATCCTCGTGCATACATCCTCTCTCTATATTAATGGTGGTTTGACTGCGTTTTTTTTGGCCTTGACGGTGTTCGGCATCTGTCCGCCTTTCTATGTCGTCAATGATCTCGATCTTCACAAATCCCCCTGCACCGTGGCCAGGTGATCCGGCGCAAAGGTGCGCAGGCGGTCGATCATCTCCGGGTTATCGGCCAGCAGCCGTCCGGCCACAAACCGGTACGAATTCAGCAGTTCGGCGATATAACCCAGCTCGGCCGCGTGCGACAGCGGCAGCCGCCGGAAATGATCGTCATCGTTCATCAGCCTGAAAATCAGCTCCGACGCGTTGATCGAGCGGGCCGGCAATGGACCCGTTTGCTGTTCTGCTTTAGTCAACATGTAATACCCCGATTTCGTCGCTGACATCGTATTCCACGATGGTCTTGTCATCCTGCCTGAGCAGTATCAGCGCGCGTATGGTGGCGGTATGGCTGGCGTGTCTTGACACCAGACGCCAGCCGCCTGAACTCGTCATTTCTCTGATTTGCGTCCCGTTAACGCGCAGGATGCGAAACCCCGCCTTCATCAGTTTTCGTCTATCGCTTCCGTCCATCTGTCCCCCTGCGTTAATTGAAAAGGTGTTCATACCGGCCAGGCGCCGCTTCAGGCTGCCGTTCAGTTTTGGGTTGGTGTAGTTTTCAATGATGTGTTCTCTGTTCATGGTTGTTTCCTCCGTCATGACCATCTTGCCGATATCGGCAAGATGCTCGGGTTAAACCGCCTTCAACCTGGCCCGCCCGTCCACCGAGCGGCCCGACTGCAGGTCGGCCAAAATCTGTTCCATTTCCGTTTCCGTCGCCCCTTCCGGCCACCGCTTTTGCAAGTCGGCAGTAATCGCCGGGTCCCATTCGTCCTTCATCCTGTCCCGCAGCCAGCCTGCCATCCGCGCATGATTCCAGCGTTTTTGCTCGGTATCCGCGGCGCGCAGCGCCAGATCCCTCGCTTTCGGCAGCACGCGCTCGGGCAGATCGCCTTGTCCCAGGTGCGAATGTGAAACGATGCCCTGGCCATCGTTAAAGTGCTGAAACGGCCGCGCGTTCTTGCGCAACAGCGACTCGGCCTCGTCCAGGGTGACATCGCCGTAAGCGGTGCGGGCGATGTCCCGGGCTGCCTGCTCGGCCACCGTCAACTTGGCGGCGCGGTATTCCTCGCCGATCAATGCCGCGCTCATCATGTTGCCGTACTCGTTGAAATCGCGCTCCGGCGCCACTTCCACCAGCAGCGGCTCCGTTCCCAGGCGCGCAATTTCCACCCGCACCACGCCGTCGGCCAGCAGCAGCGGCATCACCTTGACCTTGTCGCCCTGGCTGTAAAACTCCGCCCATTGCGTCAGGTCATACACCCGGCTTTTGCCGATCTCCGGATGCACAAAGCTGATCAGCCCGTCGCGCACCTGCCGCGTCGTCTCGCGCCCGGTCAAATACCAGGCGCACACCTTGCGTTCCGGCATCTTCACCAGCGCGCCGGGGTAGCGCAAAATCGATTGCCACAGGTCATCGCGCACCCGCTTTTCGCCGTCATGCCGGCGAATCCGGCAATCGACGTGCTTGATCTGGTTGGCGTTGTAATCGCGCACCCAGCGCCCGGCGGCCGCGTTCAGCTCCTCCACGCTGTGCACCGGTTCTTCGCGCAAACGCGATTCGAAATGCATTTCCACGATGTGGTTGGCCTTTTCCACCCCGCCCTTAACCCAGGCGTGGTGCGTGGCATGGGTTTCATGCGCCACGCCCAAGGCATCGAGCAGTTTCACGATGCCGGCGCTGGTATTGGCGCTGCCTTTGTCCCACAGCAGTTTTTTGGGGATGCCGTGCGACAGGCGCTGAGGCTGCTCGCTCCAGGTGTACAGCAAAAAATCGAACAGACTGGCCTGGTTTTCGCCGGCCGCTTCGTAATACTTCACATCGATCGACGCCGAGGCATGGTCATAGCGCGTATAACGCCACACCTTCAACTTGACCTTTTCCAGCGCCGCCGGCTTGTTCTTGTTGAACTCCGCCTCGGTCATCATCATCTGCCGGTTGCCCATGTAATAGATCAGGCACAAGGACGGGTCGATCTCGTGCACCGCGTTCGGGCATTCGGCGCGCAGGCGGCCGTGGTTGCGGGCGTTGGCCTGGGTTTTCACGTCCAGCTTGCGCGACCGCAATACCCGGTTCACCTGGCTTTCGCCGACATTCACGATCAGGCCGTTAGTGTCCGCGATGTTCATCGCCACGCCGGTCGGCTTGGTGGCCCGGCCGTCCTTGCGCACCGATACCCCCTTAAAAGCGGCGATATGATTCACCGACTCCTCGGGCAGGCATGTTTTTCCGGCATCGCTGCGCTGCTTGCGGCCGCTGCGGTACTCGGCATACACGGCCAGCCAGCGCCACACCGTTTGCTTGCTGCGTCCGTGCAGCGTGGCGAAGCCGTCCACCAGCTTGCCGGCCTGCCCGTGCGCGGCGGCTTCCAGTTGCCGGCGCAGATCAAGCAGACAGCCCATCATCTCCGCGCTCGGCCGATTCATGGCAATCCACTCCTGCGTAATGTTCATGACTGCGCCAGCCAGCGGATACGGGCGTCGCAGTAGCCGCCCAGGGTGCGGTCGAAACTCATGCCCAAGGCTTCCAGCATGTCCGCGCATTCGTTATGAATGCCGACCAGTTCGGCGGCGAGGGTTTCGCGCGCCTGGGTCAGCGCCGCTTCCTCCGCGTCCGATCCGGCCGAGAGCTTCATCGCGTCTTCGCGGATCAGATCCAGCGAGCCGATCGCGTGCTTGATGTTTTTGCGGGTCACCGCCAATTGCACAAAGTAGCCGTTGCGAAACGCCTCCGGCCAGTTCACGTGCGCGCCCTGCGGCCGGTCCAGGCGTTGCCGTTCCAGCTCCCTATCCAGCTCGTTCAGCTTCTCGTCCTTCTTCTGGATCACCGCGTCTATGGAGGCCAGCGATTTTTTCAGCTCGGCGGTTTCGGCTTCCAGGGATTCCTTTTCGCGCTGATGTTTGGCGGCGAGCTGCTGCATCAGGTCCAGGGCGTTGTCCAGGCTTTCCGACTCGATCGCCTGGGCGATCAATTGGCGGTCGTCGTCGGGCAGCGCCTTGAGGGCGTTGTAGTCTTTTTGGCGGAAACCGAGCTTTTCGGCTTGTTCGTAGAGGTCCGGACCCAGATGTTTATAATTGCTCATCAGTTCTTGTACCCGCCGGGCTGACTTCCCGAGGAAAACCTCGCAGAACTCTTCAAAACCCGCGACCTGTCGCGCTTTTCCGTTTTCGTCAAAATACGGCAAACCCTTGTATTTCTTGCTTTCCTTGATTGAAATAGCGGTTTCTGCGATAAATTTTTCCGCGACCGTCGCGTAAAATTGAGCTGTTTCGATTCGGCCTATTGCCTTGATCGCATCGAACTTGTCGCTCACAATCTGAGCCGCCAACGCCTCCGCGTTGACCGCCTCCAGCACTTCCGCTACGCGTCCGTGCGGGTCGTCCGGGACGATATGCTGCGTGGTCTCGATATCCATAGGTGTTCTTGCCATTCTTTAGTCCTCATTGTTGATGCGTTTCAAGGTTTGTCGGGTTTGCGCCTCCTGGCCGCCGTACAGTCTGCCGGCCAATTCATTGAACTGCCGTTCTGCGGCAGCCATTGAATTCATGATCTGAACGGCCTGCCGCGCAAACCGCACGCTCGGCCGGATGCGTCCGGTCTCCTGAATGCTTTCGGCAAAGCCGCAATTTTTTAGCGTGGCCACATAACGCGTCATATTGGTCATGCTCAGGCCGGTCTCGCGGCTGAGTTCCGTCGGGCTGAAGCCGTGCGCAAAGTTGCGCATCAGCACATCCAGCACCGCCAGCACTTTGGTGGCGCACTCGATGTCTTTGGTTTTGGGTTTTTCGTGGGTTTTTGTGGTCATTTTTTCTCCTGTCTCAAATCAATGACTCGGGCGTCTGATTCTTCTGTCACCGGTCCTTTGTCGCCTTGTGGAAGGCAAATCCAGCGGTAATTCCGCGCCGCCTTTTCAGCGCCCTGAATCGTTTTGTAGCGTTGTTTCAGCATCCGCGTGACACTCTGCTCCGGGCGGGTATAACTGACATAGCGTTGCTCGATGGCATACATGGCTACTCCTCATCAAACGGTAATTCGGGTTGGTGCGATTTCTCGACGTTGATCTTGTGCCAGGCCAGCTGTTCCATCGCGGTTTGCAGCATCGCCCCGGCTTGTTCCGCGCCGATCTTGTCGGCGTAAAAATCCAGCAGCTCGCCGACCGTATCGTTCAGCGTCACCTGCAAGGTATGCATGGCATTCGGCCCAACGTGGCGGCCGCGCGGCATGTCGATCACCAGTTTGCCGCCGGACACCGCCAGATAGCGGCTGACGAAATCCACCCCGCAGGCATGCTCAAAGTTCTTGATCAACCGGCTCGGCAGACTGGCTTCCTGCACCCATTTATAAAGCGTCCACTTGCTCGGCAAGCCCATCAAGTCGGCCACCGTGTCCACCGAGCGGTTATGCGTCTCCCGCGCATAGTCCAGGCATTTGTCCATGGCATCACGGAGGCTGTAGGGTTGCACGCGTTTCCAATTGCGTTTAGGCATCTTTTATCCTGGATTTTTGCCATACCAATGATTCGATAGCCGTATCGATGGCTTTTATGGCATCGCGCTTCGATTTGTCGCCACTCATAAACCCTGCTACGCCACCTACGGCCTCGGCCGTTGTTTTGTTAATATTCATGCCGGGGGCAATGTCCTTGACGGACAATCCATAATGTTCACTGGCATGTTTTAAACACGCATTGATGGCTTCAGAAAGATCAGGATTGTCAATCTGCACAGCATTATTTTTTTTGGAATCATCGTTACTCATATCAATACCTCTCTATCCAAACAAAAACCTGTTTTGCATCTGGTGAAAATTTGTTTTACAGTGCGAAAATATTCCCGTCTCAAAACACAACGGGAGAACACCATGAACGAAAAAGATTTTGATGAACTGTCTGGTCGCATAGAGGGCTTAGCCAACTTTGTTTTGAGCCTCACGGCTCAGCTTGAAATCAATGGTCATATCGACGGCCCTGAGTTTACCGGCGCAATTCATCGGTATGCGGCGGGCAGAACGATTCCTGGTCAGCCTGAGTGCGCGGCGGCAGCGCGTGTAATGCTGGCCGGGCTGGCGGACGAGCTGGATCGGATGCGCGCACGTCGCCAATGAGGGGGGCGTCGAAAGCCGCTCCAAATTCATTGTGGCGGCTGCCGGGGTGGTTTTGTTTGGGCATGGCGGCTCCTAATGCAAACGGGCGGCGGCGCGTAAATCGATGCTGGCGGCTTCGATGCGCCGGCGCATTCTCCGGACATTGCTCGGGTGCCTGCCCTGCAGCGCGGCAATCTGGCCGGTGCGCAATCCGGCGCGATACTTATCCGCGGTATCCTGCCATTGCGGATGATTTTTAAAGAGCGCCTCGATCAACGCGTGGTGCTCGCCGGTCAGCTTGCCGAAAAAATGCTTGAACAGGACTTCGGTGCATTCGTCCTGATAGGCGATGACCAGCTCGCGGAGTTCGCGTTTGACTTTGGAAGCGGTGATGGAGAATAAAAAAGAGGGTAATACGAAAAGCGGCAAACAGATCATTTCTTGTTGCCTGTTCAGGGTGTCACGCGTGGTGATACGCTGTACACGTCTCCCGAATCTGTCGGTCAATTTGGCGTGCTGGGATTTCCAGTCCAGACCCATATTTTCGACGATCGGACGCATGACGACATAAGGCCGGCCGTCGTGCTCGATGGCGACCAGGGTTTGCCGGTGAAACGGGATTTGGGTGATGTGGGACATGGGTATGCTCCTAAGCGGCTTTTTGTTGGTTGACAGGCATAACGTCGATGGCGCTGACTTCGTGCTGCCGGCCGGGTTTGAGTTGCACTTTCGTGCCTATGGTGATTTCTGGCATGGCGTATTCCTTAATTGAAAAGAAGAGAGAAAAACATGAACGAGCTGCTTCACGATTTCTTGTCCGGCAATAACATGACGGCGATCGCCATGATCGTTATTGCCTGGCTGCAAATGTTCAGCAAACGCAAAGAGCCGGACGGCAAGCAGCCGGAATCGTCGGACAGCAGCAGTACCAGCAAATGGCCCATAATGCCGGCCAATGCCAGCAGGGAGCCCAGCAGGAACCGGCTTTTCGGCCTTATCGCCGTGCTGTTGTCGCAAGCCGGCGTCGCCTTGTACCTTTTTGGGCCGGACGCGCACGAGTCCTTGTCCAAGGGCGACGCGGCCGGTTTGCTGACCTCGTTCATGCTGTTTTTGTCGGGGTGTTCGTTGCTGCTGCGGGACTGATCGGACATGGCGGCTCCTAATTCAGCAAACCCGCTTGGCGCATGCGGCGTTTGTTGGCGGTGATGGTGCCCGGCGATTTGTGGCCGGTCAGGGTGCAGATGGCGCGGCGCGACAGGCAGGCATCGACGCCATCTAGGATGGTGATCCAATGCGGATGCGTATGCCGCAAGGCATTGGCTTCCCGTTCAAGTCTGAATTTGAGCGCGGCTTCCATTTGATTGAAGGCGTTAATAAAATCCCAACGCCATTGAAAAGCCTTTTCGCCGGTAAAGGAATTGGCGACGAAGATAAAACCGTCGCGGGTCAAATGGAAAACAGGGCGCTTGAGTTTGGCGCCATTTTGGACGGAATAATCGATGTACAGCTCCGCAAAATTGCGGAGCTGTTCGGGTGTTTTGCATTGCGAAATGACTTTGCGAATAGCCCTTAAAACATCGTCATGACGTTTCTGAAAATGCTCGGCAATTTTGAGCGACGTGGTAAAGGTGTGGTCGTCTTTAATATCAACGAGCAGGGTTTCGGGAAAAAGATCGCGGTTCATAAAAGCTCCAGGTTAATAACGTTAAACACAAGAAAGGAAAGCAACATGAGCAGTGAAGACCCGCCGATGTTTGGTCCAGGTCCATTGACGCTGGAAAATGCCGAACAATGGCTTAACTGGCTGGAAAATATGGCTGTCCATGAGCGAGATGCCGGATATGCGACGCGTCTCGTCCAGTTGGCCCTGTTTGCCGAGCTGGTTAAAAAAGGCATCATCGACGGCGACCGGTTCATTGCCGATCTTGCGGCGGTGTCGCCACGGCTTGAGCATGAAGGCTATCGTCTGGCGCTGCGGCAAAGGCTTGACGATCTTGCTGAACAATTAGCTCTGCTAAGGCGCGCCGCATCCGAGCCCGGTCGCTCGCACTAAGGCCGGGATTCGGCGTATGGCTGCGCGGCAGCACTAAGGGCAATGATGAGTTCATGGCGGCTCCTAAGCTTCTTCGCGGGGTTTCAGGATGAATTTCTTGGCGACAGCTTCGATCTCGCGCCAATATTTGGCTTGATCATCGGTTTCGATGAGCTTGGGCAATTGGATGACGTGCCCGCCTGTCGGCTTTTGCAGCATTTGCATCATCAGGCAATGCGCTGCTGTTGGGTTGGCGTCGCAGAAATCGGCAAAGAACTGTTTGGTTACGGTGGTTTTCATGGGGGGCTCCTAAGCGGCTTGGGCTGAGTTGGCGCTAAGGGTCTTCAGGCCGAGCTTTTTGGCGATCTCGTGTCCCTTGCCGTAGCGGGCCTTGGATTGACCGTTGAGCACGCGGTACACGTCATTGCGGGTGTAGCCGTGCTTTTTGGCCCAATCGGTAAAGGTTTCGCCGCGTTGGGCGAAGATTTCTTTAACTTGTTCGGGGGTCATAATTGCGCCTCTTGATGTAACTATAAAAAAACGATGATGCAATTATAAACGAAACGTGTATATATTCAATAGAAAAAATAAATGAATCGTGAATTAGTTTTTAACGACGTGATTGTACGTGCCAAGGAAGTATTTGGGTGTAAAACGGACAAGGATTTTGCTGATGTCATAGGAATAAAGCCGCAGACGCTGGGAAACCGCAAAAAAACAGCGTCAATCCCATATGACGAGATAGTAGCGGCTGCGATTAAGCAAGCAGCCGATCTGCAATACATTCTGACCGGCATGCGCTCGAATCGGGCCGCCGAACAACCCCCAGAATATTCCATGCTAAACAAACGGGAAGTAGCGCTGCTCGATAACTATCGGCATATCGCCGATGAGGAGGATAGGCGCTGTGTTGAACGCACGGTGCTACTAGCCGCCAAGGCGGCCGCCAATGAAAAGAAACAAGGAACGCCCTGGGACGGCATAGATCGGCGTAGGGCTTAGCTCGTGAATCGAATCGGAAACTTGGAGTTGATATGAAAAAACTGATAATGTCGGTCATCTTCGCTCTCATGCTAGGTGCATGCGCCGCGACTTATAGCCCGCCCATGACGCTTTCCCCCAGCAAAATCGAACGTATCACCAGGCCGAAGGCGGACCTGTTCCATGCCGCCGAGCGAGCGCTGGCGGCAGGCGGTTATCAAATCACTTACGCCAGCGAAGCCTCGGGGACTATTTCGACCGCGCCGCGTGACCTGCGCCTGCATCCGGAAACCGCTGATTGCGGCACGACCATGGGCATCGATTACTTACTCGACAATCGCACATCGACACGCGTTTCCTACGGCATCATTGTTCATGACGGTCGCATCGAAATTAAATCTATTGTGCAGGGCGAGTATCGTCCCGGCGAGGTATCGCAGGATATGACGCTGACGTGTGTTTCGCGCGGCCGGCTAGAATCGGAAATGTTGCAAAAGGTTAAATCCGAATTGCCGTAGCTCGTAGGTTGGGTTACGCTATCGCTAACCCAACCTACAAAACTTACCTGTTTTTGGAGTCAATATGCTTGGTTTATCAGGTGATAATTCGAATCATGATGAAATTCGGGAATTATTGAAAACGGCCACCGTGCAGGCAAGAGAAAAAGAATACGACGCGGCAATTGCAAGTTTGACGCGGGCTTATGAATTAATGAAAAACTGTTCCACCGAGTGGGGCATTAAAGAATATTTCAGGGTAGCTCGCTACCATCATTTAGCTGGACGTTATGACGATGCAACGAATTGGTTGCAGCAACTTTATGACAATGTCGATGCAAATGCAGATGCGCGTGAAATTTTGTATCAACAATGGGGATGGAGGCAGAAGGGAGGCTTCTCCAAGGTTTCTCAGGAAGCAAGAGAAAGCAGACGACATGTCATTTGTGATGAAATGGAGTTGTTCAAAAAGCGACAAGCCAAAATCGATAAACGTAGGTTGGGTTAGTCGTGTAGGTTGGATTTACCCAACCCAAAAAACTATTCCTTGTCGCGCCGCTTCTGCCAATCGTCCCGGCATTCCGCGCCGCACCAGCGGATGTTCGGCGGCAGCGGGGCCTCGCAAAACAAACACGCGCCGGCGGCGATGGCGTCGCCGGTGTCGCGCCCGGACTGCTGCAGGTGCGCCCGGTGCAAAATCTCATCGTGCTGCTGTAATTTGTCGATATCGTCCATTCGTTGTCCTCGTCAATTGGCCCGCCAATGCGGGTCCTCTTCCAGTTTCGCCCAGGTGTAATAAAACCACTGCATGACATAATCCCCGCGCGCGGCAGCGGCCTGGCACCTGGCGCGGAGATAATCGACTACGTGGGCGTTCATGATCATGCCTGCCCTCGCACCGGCACCCGGCCGCCCGGCCATACAACAAAAATCGTTACGCACGGCACCAGGTTAACGCACAGCCGGCGGTTGTACGGAGACCAATGCAGACCGGCCCAGCAGCTGCCCAGCCTGAATAAAATCCCCCATTTCATAGCCGATACGCCTTCGGCGGCGGCTCGTCACCGGGCGCCAGGCCCAGCATGCGCCGCCAGACTTGGTTAAACCGGCGCGGGTCGGCGCTGACTGCGCGCCATTGGTCTTCCGTGCCGATCCGCCGTAAAAAATAAGTCCTGATTTTCACGTGCTGCCGTGCGGCGCGCGCCAGTTTGAACTGCCTATTCACGAATCCTCGGCGCCGTAGCGCAAATTGGCGGCAATGCGCCCGGCCCAGCCCTTGCCGAACGTCGGCCAGCCGCTCAGCCGCCGCATGTAGTCCAGACGCTCGGTGCACAAACGCATGATCTGGTCGGACTCGCTCATCGCCTGCGCCGCCGCCAGCGACTTTGGCCCGAAGTGGCCGTCGTCGGCCACGCCCAGGGCGCGCTGATAATAGCGGATGGCGGTGTCGATGCCGCTGTTGACCGCGAAATCGAACAGCTGGAAGGCGACTCCGTCGTGCAGGCCGCCGCCATTCAGCGGTCTCCAGAAGTCCGCGCGATAAATCGCCTTGGCCTCGTCGCGCGTGAGCGTGCGGATATCCAGGTAGGGATAGCTGCGCCTGGAAATGCCCCATTTTGTTTCACCGCCGGGGTCGCCGGGATGGTTGACGTAGCCGCCCTCGTGGCCGATGAGGCGGTCAAAGATCGAATCGAAATTCATGTTGTCTCCGGTGCGCTGTCGCGCAGTTGTTTGAGTTGTTCGGTCAATTTGTCCACTTCGCCCTGCCAGTAATCGCCTCCCACTTGCTCCAGCATCATCCTGGCGTGCGCCAGGTCGCCGTTGATTTTCATCATCGCCTGCTGGTGTTGGTTTTGCTCGCGCCGGCGCTGGTCGATCGGGGTAGCGGCCGTGTCCAGCCAGCGCCGCTGCGTCAGCCAGCCTTGCGCCATGATCGGCGTCTGGCCCTCCGGCAGGGTAAGGCGGCGCCGGGCTTCGGTTTTCGCGGCGGCGAAAATGGCCTCGTAGTCGGCCTTGGGCAGCTCGCCCATGTGCAGCCAGCGCGCGGCCGCGCCGTCCTTGCCCGTCTTATAGTCGAACGCCCGCCAGAACAGGTCGAAGGCCGCTTTCATCACCGGCGTCAGCCGGTCGTAGGCTTTCTCCGGTTCCCGCGGCCCGGTCTGCCTGGGCTCGCCGTAGCCCTTCTCGCTCAATCGCGTCCACAGTTTTTCCGCGTACTGAATCGACTTGTCCACATTCCATTGCAGCTCGGGCATGAACTGAATGCTGGCAGCCTGAATGAAATTTTTCTTGTGCATTAGTGACGCCCTCCGGGTAGTTTCCTCCGGGCAGTATTGTCCTTTGATTAGCGCCCAAATGGTTTTAAAGGGCTTTAAACCTGATCATCAAGCGGTTCGGGCATACTGCGCCCAACACACCAAAGGGGGTATTGATGAGACGGGCGTTGTTATATCTGTTCGGTCTCGCCGTGTATGCGGCGCGTGAAATCTGTTGGGCGTTGCCGCCTGTCAATCGGCTGCTGGCCGGTTTGCTGTGGCTGCTTCCCCCGCGCTGGATTGAGTCGTTGATGCGCCTCGATCTTAAAGCGCAAATGACGTTCCATTATTGACGGAGGCTTTATGACCGGCTGGAAAACCAAAAGCGCGGCCTTTCTCTCGATCCTGTACGGTCTCGCCGGCTGGGCGCTGGGCCTGCACGATATGGATACAGGCATGCAATTCACCATCAACGGCATGGCGCTCCTGGGCGTCGGCCACAAAATCGAAAAAGCGGGAGCCGCCTATGAAAACGCCACGACTGATCCTATTGACGACGTTGTGCGCCGCAATCATCGTTGAAGGCTGCGTCTCGCTGCCGGCGCCGGCGGCCGCCGCCACGCCGGTCGTTGCCAAATCGTTTTGCGATGCGGTGCCTGTGCCGGCGCCGTTCCCGAAAAAGGCCCGCATCGACATCAGCGAGGAGCGGATTTTACACGATGACGGCGGCCTGACGGTGTTGCGGGAATATGCCGCCACGCGCGAAGCATTGCAGGCGGCCTGCGGAAAGCCATGATTGTTTTTTTTGTTGTCGGAACCGGAGTGATTTATTTATGAACATGGCCGCTATTGAACTCTCATTGATAACCGGACCCTGTCTTTGCGCTGATGACCCGCCACTTTCTCAACACCATCATTCTGATCGCCCGCCTGCGCTTCGATCCGGAAATTGTTTACCGGATGCCGTTCCCCGGCTGCCTGGCGCGGTTAAAGCTGGAATCGGTCGGCGGCTATTTCCGGATCGAACTGCACGACGCCCTGGCGGACAGCGCCCGGGAGAACCTGCAAAAAGGCGATCTGGTGCGCCTGGAAGGGCGCCTGCTGCCTACCGCGCTGGGCTACGCCGAGTTCAACGCCCGAGAAATCACCTGGCGCACATTAACCAAACTGGAGCAATGACATGACCGGCTGGCCGTCCATCGTTTACGGCGTCATCTGGTCTCTGCTGGCGCTGGCCGGATGTTCAACGCCGTGCCGGCCGCGGCTGGATTACATCGGCGACTACCGGCAGCTGCCCACGGCCTATCAATTTCAGCCGGGGATCGTTTGTGTATATTAATTCATTTCCATTAATTCACGGCGGACCGCTGTTTCAGGAGGCGACATGGAGCCGGAAGTGATTCGCAACTGGCTGATGGCGGTCAACATGCTGGTCTCGGGCCTGGTGTTTTTGTTTGTCTTTATCGACCGGCGCCACCGGGTCAGCGCCGACAGCATCGCCAAGCTGGATGACAAGATCGACGCCAGACTGGAAAACTACAACGCCTGGCTGGTCCAGCTTTCGGGCGATATTCTTAAAACCCCGTCGGCTAACGACGTTGTGCGCCTGCACGACCGTATCGACGACATCCATCGGGACACCCAGCAAACCAATCTGATGATCGGCAAACTGATGGGCCAGATCGATGAAATCAGCAATTCCAGACGGAGACGCAGCGACTATGAACAAACATGAACAGGAACAGCGCCGGCTGACGATTCTGCAATTACTGGCCAAAGACCATGATTACAGCATCAACGACAGCCTGCTGCAGCAGTTGCTCGGCCAACTCGGGCATGGCGTGGCGATGTCGGTCGTGCACGCCGACCTGGCCTGGCTGGCGCAATTGGGCTTATTGGCGACCAACGAGCTGCCGGGCTGCACCATTGCGATTCTGTGCAATGACGGGGTGGACGTAGCCAAGGGCGTCGCCGTGGTGCCGGGCATCGCCCGGCCGAGGCCGGAATAATGGGCAAACCGTCCAGCATCGCCACCCTGCCGGCGGACATCCTGGAGCAGCTGCAGGCGCTGCTGCGCGATCCCCGCTGCACGCAACTCGACGCCACCAAACGCATCAATGCGATTCTGGCCGAACAGGGCGAACCGCCGCTCAGCAAGTCGGCAGTCAACCGCTACTCGCTGAAAATGGACCGGATCGGCGCCAAGCTGCAACAAAGCCGCGCGATCGCCGATATGTGGATCGGCAAGCTGGGCAGCGAGCCGGCCGGACAAACGGGCAAACTCTTGAACGAAGTGGTGCGCAATCTGGCGTTCGATGCGGCGATGCACATGGCCGAAGACGAAGAGCCGGCGCATCCGGGCGCGATCAAGGAGCTGGCGATCGCCATCGAGAAACTGGAGAACGCCGCCAGCAAGAACGAGCAGCGCGATGCGTTGATCCGCAAGCAGGCGCGCGAGGAAGCCGCGGCCGAGTTGACCCAAGAACTCAAAAACGACGGCATCAGCGAAGAGCTGGAGACCGCTATCAAACGCATCTTGCTCGGTAAATAATGGCTATTGTCGAAGAACTTAAAACTAGCGACTATTTCCCCGAGAACGAACCGGTGCTGCTGGGCTACCAGGCGCGCTGGTTCGAAGACGAAGCGGAGGTAAAAATTGCTGAAAAATCTCGTCGTACTGGCCTTACTTGGGCTGAGGCCGCCAGTAATGTCATCACCGCCGCCAAGCCAAAGAGGCGCGGTGGCCGCAATGTATTCTACGTTGGCTCCCGTCAAGAAATGGCGCTGGAGTACATCGCTGCCTGTGGTTTATTTAGTAAGGCTTTCAATCAACTTGCCGGTGCTGTGTCTGAAGGCATCTTTAAAGACCTGGACGGCAGCAAGGAAATCCTTACCTACACGATCCGTTTCCCAAATTCCGGCTTCAAGATCACGGCCCTCAGCTCGCGCCCCTCCAACCTGCGCGGCATGCAGGGTGATGTGGTCATTGACGAAGCCGCGTTCCACGATTCGCTGCACGAGCTGTTGAAGGCCGCGATGGCTTTGACGATGTGGGGCGCGCGGGTGCGCATTATCAGCACCCATAACGGCGTCGACAATGAATATAACCAGTATGTACAGGACGCTCGTGCAGGCCGGAAACCCTATAGCGTCCACCGCATCACCCTGGATGACGCGCTCAAGGACGGCGTTTTCAAGCGCATCTGCTATGTGACTGGGCAACCATGGAGCCCGGAGGCGGAAGCCGCCTGGCGCGCCAAGACCATGGCGAACGCCCCCAGCAAAGAGGCCGCCGACGAAGAATATTTCTGCATCCCGTCGCAATCGGGCGGCGCCGCATTGAGCCGGGTGTTGATCGAAAGCCGCATGGACAAGCGCTATCCGGTGCTGCGGCTGACCAAGGACAACAGTTTCAACGAATGGCCGGAGCAGCTGCGCCAGGCCGAAATCAAGGATTGGTGTGATGAAAATTTATTGCCGCTGCTGAAAATGCTCGACGCCAAATGCCAACACGCGTTCGGCGAAGACTTCGGCCGGCTCGGCGATTTGACCGTGATCGATCCGATCGCGATCCAGCCGAACCTGGACCGCGTGGTGCCGTTTAGCGTAGAACTGCGCAACATCCCGTTCAAACAACAAGAACAGGTGCTGTTTTACCTCGTGGACCGCCTGCCGAGATTGGCGGGCGGCGCGCTGGACGCCGGAGGCAACGGCATGTATCTGGCCGAAGTGGCCCGGCACCGCTACGGTTCCGGGCGTATCCAGGAAGTCAAATTGTCCGACAGCTGGTATCTGGAGAACATGCCCAAGTTTAAGGCCGCCTTCGAAGACGGCAAGCTGTGGATCCCGGCCGACAACGACCAACTGAACGATTTGCGCGCCCTGCAAGTGATCAACGGCATCATCAAACTGCCCAAGGCCAAAACCGAAACCGGCGCCAATCAACGCCACGGCGACAGCGCCATCTCGAAAGCCCTGGCCTATTTCGCCACCCTGCAAAATTATAACGTGATCGAGTACACCCCCATGCCCAGCAAAGACAGCCGCTGGAATAACGAAGACGCGGAGTCCGCATTTGCGCCGGACGGAGCCTGGTAGACATGAATATTTTCGACTGGTTTAAACGTGAGATAAACCCGGCCGCGGTCAAGGCCCAGCAGACGGACCAGCCGCGCGCGGCCGCGCTGCACCGCGAGTTTGAGAACCATCCGGCCCGCGGCCTGACGCCGGCGCGCCTGGCGCAAATCTTCCTGGCCGCCGAACAGGGCGACCTGACCGCCCAAGCCGAGCTGTTTCACGATATGGAAGAAAAAGACACGCACATCGGCTCGGAACTGTGGAAAAGGAAAATGGCGGTGAAGAAAGTCGACTGGATGCTGGAGCCGCCGCGCAATCCGTCAGCCCAGGAGAAGAAAAACACCCTACTCCTGGAAGAACTGATCCGCGACGAACTGGATGTCGGTGCGATCCGCTTCGACGCGCTCGATGCGATCGGCCACGGCTACAGCTGCCTGGAACTGGGCTGGAGCCGCACCAAGTCTGGCTATTGGCTGCCGCGCCAGATCGAGCATCGGCCGCCGAGCTGGTTTACCGTGCCGCAGGCCGACCGCAACACCCTGCACCTGCGCACCGCCGCCACGATCGACGGTGAGCCGCTGCAGCCCTGGGGCTGGATCGTGCATCAGCACAAATCCCGTTCCGGCTATTTGCCGCGCGCGGGTTTACACCGTTCATTAGCCTGGCCGTTTCTGTTCAAAAACTACAGTGTCCGCGATTTGGCCGAGTTTCTGGAGATTTACGGCCTGCCGATCCGACTGGGCAAATACCCGGCCGGCTCCGGCGAGGACGAGAAAAGCGCCTTGATGAATAGTTTGTTGAATATCGGCCATCACGCGGCCGGCATCATCCCCGAATCGATGCAGATCGAACTGCAGCAGGTGATGGCGGGCGGCAACGCCGAATCGTTCAAGGTGATGATCGACTGGTGCGAAGGCGCCGTCTCCAAAGCCGTGCTCGGCGCGACTCTGACCAGCGGCACCGCCGCCAACGGCAACCGGGCGCTCGGCGAAGTCCATAACGAAGTGCGACTGGACATCCGTGATGATGACGCCGCCCAGCTGGATCAGACGCTCGGCACCTTCCTGGTTTACCCGATCGCGATGCTGAACGGCCTGTTCGATGATGACCGCTCGCCCGGTTTTAAAAGCGACACGCAGGAACCGGAGGATCTGTCGCTGTATGCGGAGGCGCTGCCCAAACTGATAGGGATCGGCATGCGCATCCCGGCGGCCTGGCCAAACCAGAAACTCAGAATCCCTGAACCCCAGGGCGATGAGCCGATCTTGCAGGCCGCGCCGCAGGCTCAGCCACTGAATACCAGCGGGGGGAAGGGCCCCGATACCACAACGGCCGCCATGGCGGCCTTGGCGGCAAGTGCTGCGGGGGCGGTGGACAATCCGCCCCCGTCCGCCGGCGATCCCACGCCGGTCACCGCGCAAACCGAACAATTGACCGCCGAAGCCGGCGACGCGCTGAAGGGCCTGGTCGATGCAATCCGCGCCAAGGTCGAGGCCGCCGACAGCTTCGCCGCGCTGCGCGATGATCTGCTCGACAGTTACGCGGAACTGGATAGCGGCGAATTGACGCGGATCATGGCGCTGGCGTTTGCCGCGGCCGATTTGTCAGGCCGCTACGACGTGATGCAGACGACGGCAAGGAGGCCGGAGGTAAGGCGCCAACAGTAGGCGCTCCAGGCGACTCAGGAGCAGTTTGCCGAAGGAATGACGAGAAACCCCTTAAAGCGCCGTTTAAGCGACTATCGGCCTTTTAAGCTGTACTGCATCGAGAAAAATGATTTACCGCGTTTATAAACGTTTATAAACGCCTTTTTGAACCTAAATAGCAGGCTAGACCGATGAGCAAATCCAACACCTTTGAAAATTCCCTTTTCCCGCGTATTAAAACCACCTCCACGATTACTGAGGATTAGGCCGTGCGCATCGTCAGTTCGATCATCTATAACGAAACCGTTGACCCTAACACAGGCAATCGAACCATTACCGAACATCATACCTACGATAACGGGCAGGTGTTTCCGGCAGTTTATATTGCTGGTCCTGCATGGGATACTGAATGGATTATGACGACACGCGCGGCCAACATGAATGCCGAGTTTGAACGGCGCGAATACGAACTCGCCGAGGCAAACAACTTTGAACTGCCGTTGACGCCGCTGGATGTTCAGAAGCGAATCACGCCTGATGAGTGGGCAGCATTTATGACGCTGACCAGTAACGAGGCTAAATATTTTCAAGCAATTTTCAGCAATTCGGCCTATGCGATACATCGCAATGATCCATTGACCCTGGCCGGAAAACTTTGTTGTAAACATTCGGGCGGAGCCTAGCTGATGCCGTTGAAAATAGGCCCTGATGACGTCGGTTTTACGCCCCCCGGGGATGGGGGAAGTGCCGGCGTTGCCGGGAGCAATGCCAGTACGCCCCCCGGGGATGGGGGTCGTGGCAAGTTCAACAAGCCGTTCAAGGAACAGCTCGATTTCTTCCGCCAAAAGCTCAACCTGCCCAGCGAACATTACGACGATATCATCCAGTCCGGTCACGATCGCGCCTTCATCGTCGCCGGCGCGATGAAGGCCGATCTGGTCCAGGATTTTCGGAGCGCCATTGATCGTGTCGTAGCCGAAGGCAAATCCATTCAATGGTTCCGCGAGCATTTCGACGAGATTGTCGACCGCCACGGCTGGCACGGCTGGACCGGTGAGGATACAGCCGATGGGCGCGACTGGCGCACCCGGATCATCTACAAAACCAATCTGGCCGCCAGTTACGCCGCCGGCCGCTATCAGCAACTGACCGACCCGACCCTGCTGAAACGCCTACCCTACTGGAAATATATCCACAATGACACGGTGACCCATCCGCGCCCCTTGCATGTGGCCTGGTCCGGCCTGGTGCTGAAACACGACAACCCCTGGTGGCAAACGCATTTTCCGCCCAATGGCTGGGGCTGCCGCTGCCGGATTACCGCCGTCGCCGCCTCGGAGTACCAGGGCGCCAGCGCGCCGGATAACGGCGACTGGGTCAAGGAAGACCGCATCGGGCAGCAGCATGTTATCCCCAACGGCATCGATTACGGCTGGGACTACACGCCCGGCCGTGCGAATGCTGAACTGCTCCGGCAGGTCGTCGACAAACAGGAGAGCGCGGATTGGCGGCTGGCGCGGGCGAATGTCGCGGAATTGGTCGGCGGCGCGGTATTCACGCGGTTTTTGAACGGGCAATTGGCGGGCGAATTTCCGGTCGCGGTGCTGGACGACGCCGAGAAAGCCCTGCTGGGGTCAGAGGCGAGCGTGGTGCTGATGTCGCAAGCGTCCGTAGCGGATCATCTGGATAAACATCCGGAAATCACCGCCGACGATTACCGGCAGGTGCAACAGATTATCGACCAGGGCGAGGTTTACCAGCAGAACGATGAACGCGTGATTTATCTGTGGCTGGGCGGCGAATTGTATCGGGCGGCGCTGAAGCGCACGCAGGACAGGTTGAAAAACTATTTTTTGACGCTGTTCAAGACGACGGACAAAAAAGCCGACGCCGAAGTCAGGAAAAAGTACAAGCGGATTCGATGACCCACCGCCGGGGAGCCGCCCCGGCTAGACCTCATCTTCGCCGAAGCGAAGGGTACGGCAGGCTGCCGTGTCGGTGGGCGATTGGTAAGATACGCCGGGCGGCGGTAAAGTTCAAGCAACGTAAAAGTAAATGAGGCGGGGGCATGGCGGAAATTGAAATCGACGACGAAGAAATCAGGCGGGCATTGCGGAATTTGCAAGCCGCCGCGAGCGACATGTCGCCGGCGCTGAAAGAAATCGGCGAGCGGTTGACCGAATCGACCAAGCGCCGCTTCGGAACTACCACCGGTCCGGACGGCAACCTCTGGCCGCTGAACTCGCCGGTGACATTGCAGTACAAGGAGGGCAATCGGCCGCTGACCGGCGAAACCGGCGCGCTGATGGATACTATCCGTTGGCAACTCCAGGGCGATGACGCCGTCGAGATCGGCAGCCCGAGGGGATACGCCGCCATGCAGCAATTCGGCGGCGCCAAAGCTGAATTTCCGCATCTGTGGGGCGATATCCCGGCGCGGCCGTTTTTGGGCGTCTCCGACGACGACAGAGACACGATGCTGGACATCATCCAGGCGCACATCGAGGATGCGTAGGGCGGATTAGACGCGCAAACCCTCGCATGCTTTGATGGAAGAAAGACCTTTCGCGCGTCGTAATCCGCCGCATGTATCGGTGTTCACTCATACGGCGGATTACGACGCGCCCGAAGATCAATCAAAACTGAAATATTCTCTGGTTGCGCGTCTAATCCGCCCTGCAGCCTGTTTTAAACCCCTTTAAACATATCAAAGGATGGCGGCGCGTATCATGCGCCCCATGCCTAGACAAACATCCCGACATCAAACCGTTGCCCTGTCCGCCCAGTTGGTCGAGTTGGACGGCGTGGCGCCTGCCGAAATCAAACTGCTGCCCGACGGCGCATTCCGTTCGTCCCGCGACCATCGGCCCGCCGATGTGGCGGCCTGGGTGATGAACGGCGAGGCGGCGCAGGCGATTTTAGCCGCGCAAGGCGCATTGCACAGCCGCTTTCTGATCGATTACGAACACCAGACCCTGCGCAGCGAACAAAACGGCAAACCCGCGCCGGCCGCCGGCTGGAGCGGACGACTGGAGTGGCGCGAAGGCGACGGCCTGTACGCGACCGATCTGCAATGGACCGAAGCAGCCCTGGCCGCGATTGCGGCAAAAGAATATCGCTATATCAGCCCGGTCATCCGCTATAACCCGAAGACCGGCGTCATTACCGCTGTCCCGATGGCCGCCCTGGTCAACTACCCGGCCCTCGACGGCCTGAACGATCTGGCCGCCGCCGCGGCCTGCCTTTTCCCTGATACTCCCGAGGATGATCCGATGGATGAACAACTGCTGGCGCTGCTGCGCCATTTGCTTAAACTGCCCGAGTCCGCCCTGGCTGCCGACATCGTCGGCGAGCTGGAAAAACTGAAAGCACACGTCGACGGCAGCGCCACCGGCCTGGCCGCCTTGCTGGCCGCCAAAGACGGCGAAATTGCCGCGTTGACGGCCAAGGCCGACGCGTTGCCCGATCCTGCCCGGTTTGTACCGGTCGATGTGTTCAACGAGCTGCAAGATAAACTGGCTGCGTTATCCGGTCAGTCGCTGGACGAGCGGGTCGAACAATTGATCGAGGATGCCGTCAACGCACATAAGGTCTTCGGTCCCAAAGACAAGGCTTGGCTGATCGAGCTGGGCAAAAAAGACCTGGCGGCGCTGCAAGGCTGCCTGGATTCGCGCCAGCCTTTGGCGGCGCTGGCCGGCATGCAGACCGGCGGCAAAGCGCCGAATCCGGACCACAACACCGGCCCGACCGCTGACGAACTCGCGGTCTGTAAGGCGCTGGGCGTCGCCCCCGAAGCATTCACAGCAACCAAAGAGGATAAGCAATGACCGCATTAGCGAAAGACAGAAACACCGAGCGGCGCGAGGGCGACCTGTTCGTTCACGGCGTCGCCGCAGCGACGATCATCTACGCCGGCTCCCTGGTCTGCGTCAATGCCACCGGCTATGCCGTGCCGGGATCGGTGGCGACCACGCTGAAGGCGGTCGGCCGCGCCGAGGAGACGGTGGATAATTCGGCCGGAGCCGCGGCGGCAAAAACCGTGAGTGTGCGCAAGGGCACATTCAAGTTTGCCAATGCCGGCGATATTACCATCGCGCATCTCGAATCGAGCGTCTACATCAACGATGACCAGACCGTATCGTCCGTGTCTACCGGAAAATCGGTGGCGGGCAAATGCGTCGCGGTCGATAGCGACGGCGTTTGGGTCGAATTTTCTTAAGGAGCACACATGAAAGCACGTAAATTGTTCGGTTGGGGCCTGATCGCCTCGTTCATTTTCCTGATGCAGATGCTGGCGTTCGGCGCGTCCGCCGCGCCGCTGCCGGGTTCGCTGGATGCCGAAGCCGGGTTGTCGTTCGCATTCGGCGGCCTGCTGATCAACAAGGGCACGCTCGACAGCATCTTTATCGGCCTCAAGACCGTGTTCAACAACGCGTTAAAGGCGCAAACAGGCGCCTGGCAGCAAACCGCGATGGAGGTCCCGTCGACGGGTGCGGCCGAGGATTATGCCTGGCTGAGCCGCTTTCCGAAAATGCGCAGGTGGATCGGTGAGAAATTCGTCAAGAATCTGGAGGCCGGCAAGTACACCGCCGTCAATGAAGACTGGGAAACCACTATCGCAGTCAAGCGCAACGATATCGAAGACGACCGGCTCGGCATCTATAACACCCAGGCGCACATGGCGGGCGACAGCGCCGCCGAGCTGCCCGACATTATTGTCGATGGGCTGAAAAACGGCGCCTTTACCAATACCGGTATCGATGGCCAGTATTTCTACGACACCGATCACTCGGTGGCCGGCGCGTCGGTATCGAACAAGCTGACGACGGCGCTGAGTTCCGCCACGCCGGCGGCCGCGCTGGCCGGCTACGGCGCCGCCCGCACCGCGATCATGAAGTTCAAGGACGAGGAAGGCATGCCGCTGCGCTTGATCCCGGACACACTGGAAGTGCCGCCGGCGCTCGAATCTGTCGCCAGGAAACTGCTGGAAGCGGACAAGCTCGACGACAACAGTCCGAACCCTTACAAGGGCACGGCCAGGCTGATCGTCAACCCGGCGCTGACCTCCGACACCGCCTGGTTCCTGCATGTCACCTCGAAGGCGGTCAAGCCGTTCATTATCCAGATGCGCAAGCGCCCCGAATTCGTCTCGCAAACCTCATCCGAGAACGACGACGTGTTCATGAAGGCCGAATACAAGTTCGGCGCGGAAGCCCGGGCGACCGGCGTGTACGGCTTCTGGCAATTGTCTGTCGGCTCGACCGGCGCCGGCTAAGAGGAGACGATAATGGCAGCAACCGAAAAGAAAAAAACTGACACCGTACCCGGCTTCCGGGTGCGGACCGCAACGGACGGCTTCCGCCGCGGCGGCCGCGAATGGCGCGGCGTCACCGAAGTACCCGCCAGCCAGCTGACAACGGAACAGATTGCTGAGATCAAGGCCGAACCGAAGCTGGTGGTCGATGACATCGAGATCGAGATCTCCGCGGCAGCGGACACCGGATCGGAAGACTAAGCGATGCCGTATTGCACCAGGCAGGACATGATCGACCGCTTTCGGGAGAGCGAGCTGATCCAGCTCACCGACCATGATGACGCGGGTGTGATCAACGACACGGTGCTTAACCAGGCGATCGGCGATGCCGACGGTGAAATCAACGGCTGGCTGGCGGGACGCTATGATCTGCCGCTGGCCAGCGTGCCGCCGGGCTTGGTGATTAAGGCCTGCGACATCGCCCGGCACCATCTTTACGACGAGGTAGTGCCGGACGTGGTGCAAAAACGTTACGACAACGCCATCGCCTGGTTAAAGCTTGTCGCCAAGGGCGATGTCTCGCTCGGCCTGGACGGGGCGGGCGCCGAAATAGCCACCGGCGGCTCGCCGGAAATGCAATCGGCCGGCAGCGTGTTCGGCCGCGACAACAGTTATTGAGGAAGATATGGCGGCAACTACCTACAAAGTCAACAAAACCCTGCATCTGGACGGAAAAACCTATTTTCGCAGCACCGAAGCCGAACTGGAACTGCCGGACGAGCTGCGCGATCGCCTGGTCCAAAATGGCACGATCGCAGTACCCAAGCCGGCCGCGCCGGCTGCAGAAGCCGCCGACAAAAAGGCGAAGTAACGCATGGACAACCTGCTGTTCGCCGAACCGCTGATTATCGCTGAGCTGGCGGGCTATGCGCCGCTGGCGGCGCTAGTCAAATCGGTGGACGGCATGACCGATTTTGAATCCGTCCTGCAGCGCTCGCAAGGGCTGCCGGCGCTGTTCGTCAGCTACGCCGGCGAAAAGATTACGGCCACCTACGAAGACGGCAAAACCCACACCGTGCAGCAGCGCTGGGGCGTGGTGATTGCGGTGTCGACCGCCAGGGACATTCTGGCCGGTAAAACGGTGCGCGACCTGGCCGGCGCGATCATGGCCGAGGTCGGCAACTGCCTGGCCGGCACTATATTGCAGGACGGCGTTTCGGCGCTGGAACAAATCGACTCGCCGGCGCCGGTGTACAAAACCAAGCAGGCATATTTTTTCATGATATTCGGGCTCAATATGGCCCGGAGTTACCAACGATAGGGCAAACACATGGCAATCGAGAACCTGATCATCCCGGCAGGCAAAATCTATTTCGACCCCAAGGACGCAACCACCGGCCTGTTGACCGGAGAGCGCTATTTCGGCGACACGCCGGGCTGCTCGATGGCGGTTGAATCAAAATCGCTGGAGGTTTGGTCCAGCGACGATCAAATCAGCGAACTGGCTGCGAACGTGCCGCTGTCGGTCAAGCGATCGTTCAAGTTCAAGGCGATCGACATCAGCGACGAGAACCTGGCGCTGTTCATCGTCGCTGATGAGGCGACCATCGCGCAAACGACCGACTCGGTTGTCGCCGAATCGCTCGGCGCGGTCACGCCGGGCCGCTATTACCAGGTCGGCACCGCGGCCAACAAGACCGGCCGGCGCGGTTTAAGCGCCGTGACCGTCAAGGTCTCCGCCGCAGCCAAAACGTTAAACACCGATTACACGTTCGATGCCGTGCTGGGCCGTATCTATATCGTGCCTGGCGGCGGCATCGTCAAAGACGATGTCGTTACGGTCGATTACACCTATGCCACCAACAGCCGTGTGCAACTGGCATCGTCCGGCAATAACTCGGTGCAGTTCGGCGCGCTGCGCTTCATCGCCAACAATACCAAGGGCAAAAACCGCGATTTTTACCTTCCCGAGGTAGCGCTGTCGGGTGAAGGCGAGTCGCAGATCAAGCGCGAAGGCCAGGACGGCAAGGTCTGGGAGATGGGCTTCACGGTCAACGTGTTCACGCCGGCCAGCGGCAGCCAGCTGTACATTGACGGACGCGCAGTATGATGCGGCTGAGCCAGACTATTGAGGCCTGCGGCCGGCTGATCACCGTTCGCGAGTTCGACGCCGAAACCGTTTATTACCTCTTAGCCTGGCTGGAACAGCACGGCGGCGGCGGGCTGAAGGTGCACGAACTGTTAGCCCATAAAAATGAGTTGCTCGATTTGGTAAGGCATTGCATCCAGGCGCAAGACGGCGAGCCGCTCGATTTTGACAACATGGGCTTTGGGGCGCTGATGGACATCGCAAGCGGGTTGCAGGCGGTCAACCAGGCTTTTTTAATCCTGCTGAGCCGGACGGGCAAAGTACCGGCGGCTGGCGAGGACACAGCCAACCCGAACAACTGAAACGCACGCTGGCCGTCATGATCGAACGCGGCCACGTCAACGCGCCCCGCTACGGTTGGGCGTTTTTGCAGTCGGCGATCGAGCAGGTGAATGAATCGTAGAATCGTAGGGTATGCATTGCATACCTTTTATAATTTTAATTGGGTACGCAATGCGTACCCTACAACTATAACATGGCAGACAGAGAACTTGATTTACGGCTGATCATCCGCGCCGACGGCTCACTGGCCGTGCGTAACCTGAACCAGGTTGATGAAGCGCTCGATCGGGTTGGCGACAGCGCGCAGGATGCGGGCGGCGACATGCGCGACCTGGGCAACCAGGCCAACCAGACCGGCGGCATCATGAGCCGATTAACCGGGATTGTCCGCAGCTTTGGCCCGGCATTGACGGCAGCCATCCCGGCGGCTGTGGTTGCGGCGACGGCCTTGTTAGCCAGGAACCTGATTAATGTCAATCAGGAAATGGACGATCTCCGCGACCGTCTGGACGATGTCACGGGTTCGTCCGAAGCCGCATCACAAAAATTCGCGCAATTGCAGACATTGGCCGAGGACAGCGAATTTACCGTTGGCGATCTGACCGACGCCTATGCCGATCTGCATAATCACGGGCTGATCCCGACCGGGGAAGTGATGCTGGCGCTCACCAATTCCTCGGCAAAACTGGAAGACTCCAGCAAAAAGCTCAACGATATTACCGGCATCCTGGGTAAATCCTGGGCCGAAAGCCGCTTGAGCGCCGACGCTTTATTAAAACTGATCGATCTCGGCATTCCCGCGCTGGATTTGATGCAGAAGGCGACCGGGAAAAATTCCGCGCAGCTGCTGGACATGGCCAGGAAAGGCCAGCTGGGCCGCGAGGCGATCAGCCAGTTGATCGCCGAAATGGGCAAGTTCGCCTCCGGAGAAAATGAGCGCAGCCTGGAAACGATCAGAGGCCGGTTCGATCAGTTGTCCGAAACCTGGAGCCGCTTTATCGATAATCTGGGCGGCGAAAAAACCGAAGGCGCGATCAAGACGGTGTCCGGCTGGATTCAATCGATGATCCGGACCTTTACCGATGCCGTCAATTTTCTGGACATCAGGATCAACGGCCCGACCAATCTGAGCCAAATCAATCAGGAAATCGAGCGCCTGCAGGGGAATATTGCCCGGTTCGAATCGAATCCCGGCCAATTGAATATCCGAACGCGGCGGGCGCTGGCCGATTATCAGACCGAACTCAAAGCGCTCGAGCAAAGGCGCGATGCCATCATGGCGGCGGAAGAGGCGGAGCGAAAGGCGTTCGAAAACAGCAAAACACGCACTGCGCCGGCTAAATCGGTTCAAAAAACCGGCCGCGATTCGTCCCTCGATGACGCCCGCCAGATCGCCGCCGCCGAACTACAAATTCAGCTCGACAAAATCGCCCGCATCGAGCAGATCGCCAACGCCGAATTCGCCAACGATTTAGCCCGGGCCGAGGCCCATGCCGCCGAAAAGCTGGCCCAGGCCAAGGGCGGCCAGGCCGCCGAACTCGCGATCGAGCAGGAACTGGCCGACGCCAAGGCGGCGATCGAGCGCAACCAGCTGGAAGCCAGCCGTTCCTTTGCCGAGCAGCGGCTGACTACTACCCTCAACGCCAGGCGCGCCGAACTGGCGCTAACCTCCGACCGCGGCGAACAGGCCAAGATCCAGGCCGATATCATTAAACTGGAAGAACAGATCCAGATTGCCCGCGAGCTGTCCGGCCTGGCCGCGCAAAAGCTGGCGACCGACGAGACGGCCGCGGCCGCGCAGCGCGCCCAGGCTCAGCAGAATCTGGTCGATCAGGTGATTGCCAAATACGACCTGCTGGCCGCGCGGATGAAAGAGTTCGATGCCGATGCGGCGATCATCAGCAATTCCAACCTGTCGGAAAACCGCAAGGCCGAGATTCTGGCGCTGATCGCCCAGCGCTACGGCGAGGCCGGCCAGGCGGCTGATGAAACCGGCGACACGATGAGCGATTTTGCCGAACAGGCGGCGCGCAACATGCAGGACGCCTTTGCTGATTTCCTCTTTGATCCGTTCCAGGATGGCTTGAAGGGCATGCTGCGCGGCTTCATTGATACGATCCGCAGAATTACCGCCGAAGCCCTGTCCGCGCAGATATTCGACGCACTGTTAGGCGCAAAAAACAAAAATGGCGATCGCAGCGGCGGTTTTTTGACGGACCTCCTGGGCATTGGCGGCAGTCTTGATGAAGTCGCGCAAGTCACCTCCAGTGAAGCGGCCAAAACCGCCGCGGTGACCGCCGGCGAAGCAGCGCGCACCACCGCCGTCACGTCCGCTGCAGCGGCCAAGACCGCCGTCACCGCCAGCAGCCAAGGCGCCCAAACCACCGCAGTCGTCGCAGGCGAAACAGCCCGCCAGGCGGCCGAAACGGCGGGGCAAGGCAAGTCGCTGCTGACCGTAATCACCACCGCCGGCAAGAAGATTCACGCGTTCGCAGCCTCGGCAGCCGCCGGCGCCTACGACGCGATGGCGAGCATCGAGTATGTCGGCCCGATTTTAGGCGGCGTTGCCGCCGCCGTGACCTACGCGGCCGTTCTGGCCTTCGGCGCCTTGACCGGCGGCGCCGCCTTTGCGGCCGGCGGCCGTGTGGACGGGACCAGCGGCGGACGCATGCGCGGCCCCGGCACCGGTACCAGCGATGAGATTCCGGCGTGGCTATCGAACAACGAGCAGGTTATCAAGGAAGATTCGGTCCGCAAGCTGGACGCCAAATACGGCAGTGGCTTCCTGGATTTCCTGAATCAATACGGCGAGATCCCGCGGGGCGCGAAAGCCTTGGCGATTCCGGCGATGAAGATCCCGACCGTCAAATTCAACGCCGGCGGCCGGGTCAACGCCTCGCCCGTCAACAACACTGTGCGCGTGGATCCGGCACAGGTCGACGCCCGCACCAAGATCAATATCGTCAACGTAACCGACCCCGCCCTGGTGCATGACGCGATGGCCAACAGCGCCGGCGTGCGGACGTTGCTGAATGTCGTCACCAACAACCCGCGCGCCTTTAAACAGGCGATGGAGCTCTAATGTCCTACAAAATAGGCACCGCCACCGATTACCGCGACCTGTTCCGCCAACTGGTCGATTTTTTGCTATCGAAGGGCACGCTCGGCACGCCGGTCTATACCGGCACCGGTAACGGCGCGCTGTCGCTGCTCGACACGCGGCCGCAGGCGCCGACCGAAACCTGGACGCTGGCATGCAGCAACGCCACGAAAGTGGGCGTGGCCGACTATGGCGCCGGTATCGCCAGCGAAACGCCGTTGCTGCACTGGCGCTTTAACGAAACCGGCGGCGCCACCGCCGAGGATACGACCGCCAACAACCGCGACGGCGCCATCAGCGGCGCGGTAACGCTCGGCACGGCCGGCCTCTTGTCGGTCGACACCAATAAGGCATTCACCTTCGCCGGCGGCAAGGTCGCCAGCGCGGCGATCGCGGCGCTGCAACTGACCGGCGATGCGGCGATTGAATGCGTGATCAACCCGGGCGCGATCAGCGGCACCCGCTTCATTATGGGCGTCGGCGCGGCCGGAACCGGCAACGCCAACAACTATTTGATCAGCCTGTGGGCGGTCGACGGCTACCTGAAGATTTACCATGAGTACGGCGCCGGCAATGTACAGGAGCGAACCTCCGATGTCCTGCTTGCGATCGGCCGCACCGATCACATCGTATTGAGCCGCGACAACACGACCAAGACCTATGAGCTGATTGTCGGCGGCATCGTGCGGCATACCTTTCAATATCTGTTTTCGCCGTCGGAAGGCGCCAACGCCTATTATATGGTGGGACAGGATGCCGACGGCGGCAACAGTTTCGCCGGCGTGATCGACGAGGCCGCAATCTACGGCGCCAAGATGAGCGCCGCGACCGCCAAGTCTCACGCCGAAGCCGCACTGGGCCATGAGACCTTTACCGTGACCGGCTCGGTCTCCGGAGCGGAGGCGGACGCGATCGTCGGCGTGCCGTACAAGAATGATTTTATCGAGTTTTTGATCAGCGACGGTTCGACCGATTTCATCGTCGGCGATGACTGGTCAATCGGCGTGACGGCCGGCGCTTTGGGTACCGAGGCGTGGACAGTCAACCGGCGCGAGCAGGATAAGATATTCCTGCAGGGGCCTGGACTGTCCGGTTTTGATGAGATTTTTGTCGCGCTGCGTTTTTTTGAAAATCCGGGGGGCGGCTATTACAACTGGGGTCTGCGCGCCGCCGATGGCTATTCGGCGTCGGCTGATGTCACCACTCAGCCTAATGTCAGCAGCGAGCTAATCATGCCGCTGTGGAACCTATCGATCCCCTACTGGTTTGTGGCATCGGGGCGCCGCTTCATCGTCGTCGCCAAGATCAGCACCACCTATCAGGCGTTATACGCCGGCTTGTTTTTGCCGTTTGCGACGCCGACCGAATACCCGTATCCGCTGATGATCGGCGGCAGCGCCCAACATGCCGCCGATTTATACAGCGCCACCGGTGTCGGAGCCTCTCAATTTATCCGTCCGTTGAACTCGCAGATGTTGGTGCGCCATGTCGATGCCGCCTGGTATCCATACAGTAATCGGGTTGATTCCAGCGGCAATGCGTATTTTAATAAAATGACACATCCCTACGGATCGTTGACTAATGCCCAGGCTGCGGACCATTGGCCGAAGATTCGCGAGGATCCTTCCGGCGCTTACCCCTTATGGCCGGTCACCCTGATCGACACGGCGGCCGCCACGAAAGGTGTGATTGGCGAGCTGGACGGCTGTTTTGCCTGCTCCGGCTTCGGCAATGCGGCCGAAAATATCATTCAGGAGGGCGGCATCGACCATGTGGTCGTACAGAATGTCTACCGCACCGGTGTGGGCGATTACTGGGCATTGAGGTTGAGCTGATGGCGTATCAAACAGGCACCGCAACCGGCATCGCCGATCTGCTGGACAAACTGAACACCTTTGCGGTCGCGGCCGGCTGGACGCTCGATCGTCGCGACGCGACCACGTTGTCTCTGCACAAAAACAGCGTCTATATCAATCTGGCCGAAGTGTCCACCGAGATCAAGATGAGCGCGGCGCGTGCCTTTAGCGCCGGCAGCGCCTGGAACGCGCAGTCCGGCGCGAGCCAGAACACGCAACGCTGCACTCAATTAGCGGGATCATTCAGCGCCTATCATTTTTTTGCCGATAGCGATTACATGCATGTCGCGATTGAAGTCGATCCCGGTCTGTACCGGCATTTCGGCTTTGGCGAGCTGGCCAAGACCTCGGCCTATACCGGCGGTCAATACAGCGTGGCGACGATGTGCGATGCGCAGTGGCGCGCGGCGCTGTTTTCCGCCAGCGAATCATTTAATTTTAGCGAGCCGGGGCGCTTTGCGACCGGCAGTTGCTATCTGGATGTCGACGGCGTGGCGCGTTGGGACCATTTCAACAATGTGACAACCACCGGGCAGCGGCAGATGCTGTCGAGCGAAGCGGCCGCCGAAGGTGCCGGTATGTTGTATAAAGACTGGCCCGATTACTGCTCGCCGAACATCATGAACGGGCTGACCGCCCTGGTGCCGATTCAGGTGTTCTTGTGGCGGAACGCCACTTTCTATTCGCCGTTGGGCTATGTGAAGGACCTGCGCCAAATCAATATCGTCTCTCTCGACCCTGGCCAACTGTTGACGATTGGTTCAAATGAGTGGCTGGTGTTTCCGTGTCTGCAGAAAACCACCGGCTCACCGACCAGCGGCAATTTGGGTTACGCTTATAAGAAAATCCCTTAGATGGCGACGTTTAGCGGATTTCTGTTCCCTGGAGGCGCCGGCGTAAGCGACAGCTTGCGCAATCCGGATATCGCCGATCATCCGGCAATCATAGGCGCGGGACCGCTGGAGGTCTCCGCGCTGATCACCGGAGTATTAACCGATACCCAGCCCGTTGACGAAGTACCGCAGACGCTGGCCGGTTTTCGCATGGCCAGTTTCGATACCGATTATTACAATACGATTCACCTGTTCCCTAATCCGGTCGATCTCGGCAATGTTGTCGACGGCCAAACCGTACAGATCAATGTCTGGAACGCGTATTTTACCGCGCAACTGCTGGAGACCGTGACAGGCTCCGGCGACGAAGGCTTGACGCTGGTCCAACCCGCATCCGCGCCGACGTTTTTTCAACCGCTTGAATCCCGCGTTTATTCATTGATCGCCAGCGCCGACGGTCCGGGCACGATTGATGCGGATTATGTGTTTTCATTTCCTATTGATCACATCGTGCTGCATGTCGCCGGCGCCCGTACGGTCGTGTTCGCGTTTCCGCCCAACTGGGGCGAGCCGGTAATCGAGTGGTACGAATGGCTGACCGACGTGCTGACCGCGCAAGACGGCGGCGAACAACGCCGGGGCCTGCGCGCCTTGCCGCGCTGGGGCATGGACTACGAGGCGGCGCTGTCCGGCGAGGTCAAACGCCTGTTCGATACGATCCTGCATAACCGTCAAGCGCTGTCGTTCGCGCTGCCGCTGTGGCAGGATGCGACCCGTCTGGATCAGACGGCCGGCATCGGCGACACCACGCTGTTTCTCGATACGATCGATCTGGGCTTTCAGGTCGGCCAGCGCGCCATTCTGTTCAGTTCGCCCTTGCTTTACGAGTCGTTCGACGTGGCCGCCATTACCGACGGTACGCTGGTTTCCGCTACGGAGCTGGCCACCGGCTGGCCGGCCGGAACGCGTATCTATCCGATGCGCTATGTGCGCATGACGCAACGGCAAAAGCTGGACCGTCAAAACGCCCATGTCAGGACAATGCGCTTTGCGTTCGAAATGGAGGGCGGCGAGGCCGGTGCCGCTGCCGAAAGCGGCGAAACTTACCGCGGCGAGCCGGCGTATCTGGCCAAGCCGAACTGGGGCGCCGACCTGACCGACGAGTTTCAGCGCAAATTGCAGATCCTGGATTATCTGACCTGCAACAAATTTACACATGATGAAAGCAATCGGCCGACGATTTACCAGGCCATGAATTGGCCGCTGCTGGGCCGCGCCGCACGCCGGGCGTTCATCAAATGGCTGTACGCCCGGGCTGGCAAATATAACGGCGTCTGGGTGCCGACCCACAATGCCGACCTGATCGTGACTGCGCCGATCGGCGCGGCCGACTCGACGATCGATGTCAATTACTGCGGCTATTCGCTGTTCACCAAGCAGGCGATCAACCGCCGGGATATCATCATCTGGGCGCGTAACGGCAACACGTACATGCGCCGAATCGCTGGCTCGAGCAAGATCAGCGCGACTGTCGAGCGGCTGTCGATCGCCGGCGACATTCTCGGCGTCGGGCTCAATCCGGCCGATATCGCCAAGGTGTCTTTCCTGATGTATATGCGCCTGGCGTCCGATAAAACCGAAATCCGGCACCTGACCGCCACGGTCGCCGAAGCCGAACCAACCCTGCAAACCATTGACGATGACATTTAAAGCGCTGGAAATTTTCAAGAAGAACCGGGTGATCGAGTTCTACGAGTTCCGTCAGGGCAATACGTTCTGGCGCTACACCTCGGGCGATGAGCCGGTGACTTATCTCACCAATACCTACGCACCGGCGATCATGAAGCGCTCGGCGATCGTCAACAGCGGCGAGCTGGCGCAATCGAACGTGCGCATCAATCTGCCGATCGGCCACGACCTGGTCGAGGCGCTGACGGGATTTCCAACCGGCGCGCTGACCCGAATGACCATATTCGCCCAGCACCGCGGCGAGAACGATACGGTGCAGCGGTTTTATGGACGATTCATGAATTTCCGTTTTCGCGGCGCCGAGTGCGAGCTGCGCTTTGAGAGTATGGTGACCGCGCGCAAGGAACAGGGACTGCGCCGGACCGCCAGCCCGGCCTGCCCGCACACGCTGTACGATACCGCGAAGATGAGTTGCGGCGTGGTCAAGGCGACCTACAAAACCACGTTTTTCCCGGCGCTCGTCAGCGCCGCGACGATAACCGGCGCGCCGCTGGCGGCGCATCCGGACGGCTATTATGACGGCGGCCTGTGCGAATATACACGTCCCGACGGTCTGCTGGAAGCCCGCTCGATCGATACCCATGTCGGCAGCTCGATCGTGCTGCGGGCGCCGATTCCCGGACTAATCGCCGGTTTTTCGATCGATGTGTATCCCGGATGTAATCACGATTTGACGACCGATTGTGACGTAAAATTCAACAATGCGGTCAATCATGGCGGCATGCCGTTCGTGCCGCAGGAAGATCCCTATGACGGCCACCCGTTGTTTTAGGAGACTGTGATGCCTGTTTTGCTGATGTTTTTATTGATTTGGAGGATATTATGGCGGCGGTGATTTTATTGGTCATCTTGATCGTGGCGATGGCGCTGTCCTATCTCTTGTCGCCCAAGCCGCCGCAGCCGCCCGATGCCGAACTGCAAAAGCAGCAGGCGCCAACTAACGATCCGAGCAAATACGTCGGTGTGATTTTCGGCCGCGCGCGGATCAAGGACCCGACCATCGCTTGGTTCGGCAACACTAAGCAGGTGCCGATCATGAGCGATCAAGGCGGTAAGAAATGAGGATTTATCTAAACGATGTGCGCTCGGTGCCGGCGCCGGGTCGCCGGCCTGGCTATTGCGTCAAGGGCTGCCGCCTGTTTGCCGAGCGCCACGGCCTGGATATGAAGGCATTCGCCCGCGACGGCATCGAGGCCGAGGCGCTGCTGGCCACCGGCGACGCGATGGCGGCGCATATCGTCGATTACGTCAGACAGATGAGGGAGAGCTATGGGCAAGGGGGCTGAACCGTTTATCCGCGGCTATCAATATTACCGGGGCGAGCATCATGTATTAAGCCACGGTCCGGTCGACGAACTGCTTGAAATCAAGATGGGCGACCGCAAGCTGTTTTCCGGCAGCCATACCGGCGGCACGATTTCAGTCAATAAGCCGGACCTGTTCGGCGGCACCGAGCGAGAAGGCGGCGTGGCCGGCAAGTTTCATGTGCTAATGGGCCAGGCTGATCAGATGCCGCCCCAGGCGCTGGTCAATTTGCTCGGCGTGGTGCCCGGCTTTCGCGGACTATTTTCAGTGTTGTTCCCTTCCTTATATTATGGAGCAAACAATCCCTACCCGAAAAAGATCGAATATCTGGCGCGGCGCCGGCATGTGTTGTGTACCGACGAGCCGCAATGGTACGACGCCAAGGCGGCGGTCGGCGAGGATCTGAACCCGGCGCATATTTTCCGCGAATGCCTGACCGATACGTCCTGGGGCGGACAGCATCCGGTCAGCAATATCGACGATGCTAATTTTAAGGCGGCTGCCGATCGGTTCCACGCTGAAGGCCTGGGCCTGTCGTTTCATTGGGCCAATCCGGCCGATTTCGACAAGTTCATCACTAATCTGGAGGCGCATGCCTCTTGCCGTCTGCGGATCAATCAGGAGACCAATAAATATGAGCTCAAGCTGATCCGCGCCGATTACGATATCGGCACGCTGCCCGTATTTAACGAAACCAATATCACCAAGATCGTCGATTACCAGGGCAACACCTGGGACGGCACGATCAACGAGGTGATCCTGATTTATTACGATATCGCCAAGGATCAGATGATCCCGATCCCGGTGCAGGATATCGGCAATCAGCAGATTCAGGGCAGGAAACTGACCAAGCAAATCCGCATGGAGGGCATTTGCGACGGCGCGCTGGCCGCGAAAGTGGCGTTGCGGGAACTGCGGGCGATATCGACCCCGCTGAAATCGTGGCAATTCACGTGCAACCGGACCGCATGGGGATTGGGCGAGGGTGATGCGTTTGTGTTTTCTTGGGCGGCTTATAATGTCGTCTCGGTCGTGTATCGGATCCAGTCGATCGACTGGGGCACGCTGGAAGACGGCGAAGTGACGATCAGCGCGATTCAGGATGTGTTCGCGCTGCCCGAATCCACTTATGTTTTGCCGCCGGCGAGTTTGTGGGTTGCTGAGACTCGCTTGCCGCTGGCGCCTGTCGCCCAGCGCGCGGTCGAAGCGACGTATTGGGACGTGATATCTAACATCCGCGCCGCCGATATCGCCACACTCGATCCGGATTATGGGTTTGTCTCAACGCTGGCTGTGCGCGCTAACGGCCTGCAAGCCAGTTATCAGCTATGGACCCGCGTCGGCGCAGCTGATTACGCGCGGACCGGCGGCGGCCCGTTCTGTCCATCCTGCCTTATCTCGGCTGCCATCGCGCAGGAGGTGGCCAGCACCTGGACCTATGCCAGCGACGTGGATATCGACGAGGTGGTCGTCGGCCGCTACGCTTATATTAATGATGAGATTATCGAAATCACTGCGATCAATACCGAGACCCAATCCATCACAGCCAATCGCGGCGCACTGGATACGGTTCCCGTAGCGCACGCCGCCGGCAGCCGAATCTATTTTGCCGAAGGTTATTATGCGTTCGACCGCACCGAGCGGATCGCGTTGGAGTCGGTCGACGCCAAGCTGTTGTCGATGGCGCCCGAAGGCATTCTTGCCCTGGCCGACGCGTCGGCGCTGAATGTGACGCTGGATAACCGCCCGCAACGTCCGTATCCGCCCGGCAACATCAAACTGAACGGTAACCGCTATCCGGCATCGACGAGTGGCGATATCGTGATATCGGGCTCTCATCGCGATCGACTCGCGCAAACCGCTTATATAGTTGATCAGACTGAAGGCAACATTGGTCCCGAGGCTGGCACTACCTATACCATCCGAGTCTACAACACTGTTGGCAATGTCCTTAAGCATACCGAATCTGGATTATCTTCCATAGGATTTACTTATACCCAGGCGGCCCGCATCACCGACTTCGGTGGAGCCGGTCCGCATTCAATTCGTATCGAGATTGAGTCTGAAATATCTGGATTGGCCAGTTACCAGCACCACCCGATCGTGGTATCGGCAACCGATCTGTAAAGGGATTATTTCATATAGAGTAAGTAACTTGCATGCCATGTTTTCACACATAGCAATTAACTTTCATCAGACGCAAATAAAAATTCAGCCATTTATCGCATGATTTTCGCTTCATTTATCGCGCGCGGCGTCAATTTAGAATCAATATTCAAACGCGAAAAAGCAAAAAATACTATTGGTAATCTCACTTTACTGGACAATCGAGTAAATCGTAGCTTACAGAATTTTTCATTCAACCAGAAACGTGAAGTTCTTTTCGCAGAATCTAATCTGCATCTCAACCGTGATCTGATGAGAGCTGAATATTGGAATGAGGATAAAATTGAACAACGGAGCCAAAAATTGTTCGATTTTGCAAAGCAAATATGGACAGGTCCTAAGGGTGTAAGTGAAAAAGCGTGGTTTATCGAAAATACTTTAGCTAGTTCAAAAGAAATTAGTTCTGTTAATGAAATCATAAAAGCTAGACCTTCAAATAATTCAAACTCTTCGGGTGGTTCTTGGATCGTTAAGAATGTTGCGTTTCCCAATGGAACTATGTTTAGAGCGGCACATAAGGGCAGGATATTCCGGGGGGAAGTTAAGGATGGTATATTGGTACTATCCGATGGAAGTGAGTTTTCGTCACCTTCTGCTGCTGCTACCCATATTACACATACTGAGATAAATGGTTGGAAATTTTGGGAATGCAGGTTTCCTGAGGGGGCGGACTGGATAGTAATAGGAACTTTACGTTAATGATCATAGGTCGTGTAGCATGAGTAGAAGGTAGTCATAGATGACCTAAGAAATTCCAGCACAACAATTTATCAATGCTAGGATTCACACACATTACCAACCCGTTAGAATCGGCTAAGTTACGAAGAGCATCACTCAAGTAAACTACAAGTAAAACAATTTTAGCGAGTCTAATTATGCTGCAATAACTTTGAAATTTGATACGCCATCGCGCTTGTTGTTGATTAAATTAATTAAACAACCCAAATCCACCGACTTGGTGCAACAAAGCTTCGCCCACAAAGCCGAGAGCGAACATTTATTGGAAACATCCAAACGCGCGGTTGAAATCGTCATTGAAACCGATGAACAAACGGCGATGGTTTACATCAACGAACAAACCGGAGAACAAACATGCAAGACCAAAAATTAACTAATTTGCAGTTGGAATTATTAAAAATTTTTAGTTATCAGCTCGAGCCTCAACAATTAATCGATATTAAAAACTTGCTCGCTAACTATTTTGCCGAACAAGCAACTCAAGAAATGGATAAGCTGTGGGATGAAAATAAATGGGACAATAGCACGATGACGGAATGGGCGAATGAACATCTAAGAACACCTTATCATCCGTCATGAAAATTGTTTTGGATACCAATGTGCTATTAGTGTCTATCCCGAAAAAATCGCCTTATCGGGTTATTTTCGATAGCTTGCTAACCAATAAATTCGAGTTAATCATCAGTAATGAAATTTTGAGCGAATACACTGAAATCATTACCCAAAAAACCAATGTCACGGTTGCAAACAACATCAGTGAAATGTTGCTGACTTTATCGAATGTGCAAAAACAGGATGTTTTTTATAAATGGAATTTAATTCAAATTGACAAGGATGATAACAAGTTTGTCGATTGCGCGGTTGCTGGCAGTGCGGATTATTTGGTCAGTAATGACAAGCATTTCAATAGCCTGAAAAACATGGAATTTCCAAAGTTAAGTTTATTGAGCATTGATGAATTCATGGAGTTACTTGTAACTTGAAAAATCTACTGATAACCCTAAAAAGAGCAGTTGGCATGTGTTGCAGAGTTCGTGCTGAGCTTAGTCGAAGCTTGAACGGTCTGCAACGCATTCACCTTATCAGTGAATCCCAAAATCCCGTCCACTCTTCGACGGGGCTCAGGGCGAACGGGATTTCGAGATGCTCAATCGCTCTTTTTAGGATAACCTTAAACGTGTGATAAAAATCAACCATGATCGACCAACTGATTACCCGCAACGCTCTGAAAAATCTGGCCGGAGCAACCGCATTTGCACGCGGCGAAGAATATTTCACCAGTGATTTGGTGGACCAACTCCGTGATACCGGCGACAAAGTCAGTGCTCGGGTCGAAGGTTCGGAAACCTATCGAATCAAGCTGTGGAATGACAACGGTGAACTCGGTTACGACTGCACCTGCCCGCGTGCGGCGGACGGCTATTTCTGCAAGCATTGTGTGGCGGTGGGTCTGGCCTGGCTGGCGGATTGCCATTCCGAAGAGATTGGCCGGCCAAAAACAAAGAATAAGCGCAGCGATCCCTGGCAGACTATCCAGGACTATCTGGCTTTGCAAAAGCCCGAAGTTTTAACTGCTCTCGTGCTGGACGCGGCTAAGCGCGACGAGCGTTTGTACCAATCGTTGCTTTTGAAAGCCGAGCGCTTGAATGCGGGCGGTAATTTACTGCTGATCTTCCGTAAGGCCATCGACAAGGCGACGCGTATCGGGGGATTTATCGACTGGCGCGAGGCAGGCGATTTTGCCGGGAATCTCGAACAACTTGTGGAATCTCTGGAAGAGCTTTTAACACCGGAAAGCGCCGGAATATTGGTTGAATTGACCGAATACGCCATTGAACGCGTGGAAAACGCCATGCAAAATATCGACGATTCCAATGGAGAAGTCGGGGACATCGTGGCAGCTCTCGGCGATTTGCACATCAAGGCCTGCGAGTTGGCGAAGCCTGACCCGCGAACATTGGCGGAGCGTCTTTTTCATTTAGAGACAACTTCCGATTTCGGAATTTGCAGTTTCGATGCCTCGACCTACCGGGATGCTCTCGGCGTCGAAGGTCTTAAACGTTACCGGGAATTGGCCGAAGCCGAATGGGACAAAATCGAGCCCCGTTCCAGCAACGATTCGTATGATTCAAAGCGTTACCGCATCACCCACATCATGGAAGAATTGGCCAAGGCAAACGGTGATATTGAGGAACTTGTGGCTATCAAAGCGCGGGATCTGACATCGGCTTACCACTATCTGGCCATTGCCGAAATATGGGTCAAGGCAGGTCAGGACGGCAAGGCACTGGATTGGGCTGAGCGCGGATTGCACGCTTTCTCCAAAGCAACGGATAACCGTCTGCGGGATTTTCTGGTAGCGGCTTATCTGCAACGCGGACGCAATGATGAAGCCTTGCAGCTGACCTGGATGCAGTTCGAAGAGCGAGCGACCCTGGAGCATTATAAAAAACTGCATGCCGTTTCCGGACAACTCGGCGTCTGGCCCGAGCAGCGAGCGCGCGCTCTGGCGAGGGTTGACGAGATCATCGCACACGAGGCCGCTGTCACAACCCGCTGGAAGCCAAAACCGGCAACACCTGACTATTCCTTGCGGGTTGAAATCGCTTTGTGGGAGGATAATATCGAGGATGCCTGGGAGGCGGCGCATACAGGCAGTTGTCATCGGGAGTTATTGATCCGGTTGGCCGGCAAACTGGAGACGGTGCGTGCGGATGATGCCCTTGCCATCTATATGCGGGTCATACCGCCCATCGTCGAACAAACCAACAATACCGCCTATTCAGACGCCATCAAATTGATTCGCAGGATTGAAAAAATTATGGAAGTCCGCAAACAACAGAGCGATTTCGGAAATTATTTGGCCGAACTGCGCGTCCGCTTCAAACCCAAACGGAATTTCATCAAGCTTCTGGATGTAGTGGTCGACCATACGCGTAAAACCGGCCAGTAATCGGATGAGTTGACATATAATCCGACTATCTTTGCCTGGTAAAACCTTTATTTTTTACAAGTGCAGCACCTATTTTGTATTGACGGTTAGGCTGACAAGTATATTTATAACAACGCCGTCTTAAAAAAGACCCATATCCGGAATAATGACAAAAGACCACAATCTACCCGGTGATGTAACAGGTGTTTCAAAACACGAAAGCCCTGCACACACACCCATGATGCAGCAGTATCTGCGCATCAAAGCTGAACACCCCGATACCCTGCTGTTTTACCGCATGGGGGATTTTTACGAACTGTTCTTCGATGATGCGAAGAAAGCGGCGCAATTGCTTGATATTACCCTGACCAGCCGGGGCCAATCGGCCGGATTGCCGATAGCCATGGCGGGCATCCCGTATCATGCCGCCGAGGGTTACATTGCCCGATTGCTGCGTAGCGGCGAATCGGTCGCCATATGCGAACAGATCGGAGACCCTGCAACCTCGAAAGGTCCGGTCGAACGCAAAGTGGTTCGTATCATAACGCCCGGTACGGTGACCGACGAAGCTCTGCTGGAAGACCGGAAGGATAATTTACTGGTTGCGTTGTGCCAAATTGAGCATCTTTACGGCATCGCCAGCCTCGACTTGACCAGCGGCCGCTTTATTTTGCAGCAGGCTGACTCCGAGGACCGGATGCTCAGCGAAATCGACCGGCTCAATCCGGCTGAACTGCTGTTTAACGAAATCTGGACGCTGCCGCCGATGTTGAAACAGCGCAGCGGCTTATGCCGAAGGCCGCCCTGGCATTTTGAAAAGGACAGCGCCCGCCTTTTGGTGCTGAAACAATTTAACGCCCATGACTTGAAGGGTTACGGATGCGAAACTATGCCGGCTGCGATCGCTGCAGCGGGCGTCTTGCTGCAATACATCAGGGACACCCAACAAAATGTGCTGCCTCATATTCAGGGTATCCGCACGGAGTACAGCGACGACAGCATCCTGCTGGATGCTGCCAGCCGCCGTAATCTCGAACTGGACAGCCATCCGTCAGGGCAGCTTAAATACACATTATTCGGGGTTTTGGACAAGACCGCAACCGCCATGGGCAGCCGCTGTTTAAGACGCTGGATTAACAGGCCGTTGCGCGATCACACCATTCTTAATCATCGCTATGCCTGTATCGAGTCATTGCTGGCTGACAAACGCTACCGGGATGTCCAGGATCAGCTAAGAAAAGTCGGCGATATCGAACGCATCAGCACCCGGATAGCGTTAAAATCGGCCAGGCCCCGTGATCTGGTGGTCTTGTGCGATACGCTGGCAGTTTTGCCCGCCCTGCAGCAACAGTTATCCGGCAGCGACAATCCGCAACTTGCCGAATTGAGTCAAAACATTGGCGAGCATCCTGATATTTTGGCGTTGCTGCAGCAAGCCATTATCGACAACCCGCCCGTGCTGATTCGCGACGGCGGGGTCATTGCCGCCGGCTACAGTCAGGAACTGGATGAATTGCGCAATTTAAGTCAAAACGCAGATCAGTTTCTGATCGATATGGAGAGCCGGGAAAGGACGACGACCGGCATCAGTAATCTCAAGGTTAATTATAACCGCGTACATGGCTACTATATTGAAATCTCGAATTCCCATGCCGAAAAAGTGCCGGTTCATTACACCCGCAAGCAAACGTTAAAAGGCGCTGAACGTTACATAACGCCTGAATTGAAGTCCTTTGAAGATAAGGTGCTCAGCGCCCGGGAAAAATCGCTGGCTTTTGAAAAATCCTTGTACGAAGACCTGCTTGGCGTTATCGCTGAATCCTTATTCCCGTTACAACGAACTGCCGGCGCACTGGCCGAACTGGATGTGCTGGTCAATTTTGCCGAACGTTCCGACACCCTGAACTTATCGAGGCCGACGCTCTCCGGAAAACCGGGCCTGATCATCGAAGGCGGGCGCCATCTGGTGGTCGAGCAGGTTTCCGAGATTCCTTTTGTCGCCAATGACTTGTCATTTTCCAGCCAGCGCAGGATGCTGGTGATCACCGGCCCCAATATGGGCGGCAAATCGACTTATATGCGTCAGACCGCGCTGATTGTGCTTATCGCCCATATCGGCTGTTATGTACCGGCTATGTCGGCGACTCTGGGACCCGTCGATAAAATCTTTACCCGCATCGGTGCATCCGACGATCTGGCTTCCGGGCGTTCCACGTTTATGGTGGAAATGTCGGAGACTGCCAATATCCTGCATAACGCCACGTCACAAAGCCTGATCCTGATGGATGAAATCGGCCGCGGCACCAGCACCTTTGACGGCTTGTCGCTGGCCTGGGCCTGCGCCGATCATCTGGCCAAAGTCACCAAAGCCTTTACCTTGTTCGCTACCCATTATTTTGAACTGACCACCCTGGCGGATGAACAAAAAACCATCCATAACGTTCATCTCGATGCGATGGAGCACGGCGACAGAATTATTTTTTTACATGCCGTCAAGGATGGCCCGGCCAATCAAAGTTACGGCCTTCAGGTGGCCTCGCTCGCAGGTGTGCCCCGGTCGGTGATCGATAAGGCCAAAGCCAAGCTGCAGAATCTGGAACACAATGCCTATATCGAACAGCAGGCCGAGTCGGGCGTCAATCAACTGGATTTGTTTGCTTCGAAAGAGCCCCATCCTGCCGTCACTGTGCTGGATGATATCAACCCCGACGAATTAAGCCCCAGACAGGCTCTGGAATTGATTTATCGGCTTAAGGCCCTGGTCTAGGATGGTTGCAAAGCCTATAGACGGTTAAACCCAAATACAAAGCGGATCGAAACTATTAATAGTTCTAAAAGTTTTTGCGCTCGATATGGACACTTTTATTAGGTTCATGCTTTGTTTAGCTGCGAGAACTTATGAGACTATTAATATAAGTCGGGTATTGTATCGGTTACAGCAATGAATAGCGAAATACGCAAGAACGAATTCTTGCAACAAATTGCCCTTATAATAGCAGTTAGCGACGATGGGTTTCTGAAAATTAAACACAACACGATGATAGGAAAGTTATGAAAATTACAGTGTTTGGCAGCGGTTATGTGGGACTGGTTACCGGAACTTGTCTGGCGGATGTCGGGAATGATGTTATCTGTATGGATATTGATGCAGCCAGAATCGCCAAGCTGCAGCAGGGCATAGTCCCGATATTCGAACCGGGACTGGCTGCGATGGTTAAAGAGAACCACGCCGCAGGCCGATTGACATTTACTACCGATGTCAAAAAGGCCGTATCTCATGGCTTGTTTCAATTCATTGCCGTGGGCACTCCCCCGGACGAAGACGGTTCAGCCGATTTGCAATATGTCCTGGCTGTGGCCAGTGGAATTGCCGAGCAGATGGATGACTACCGGATAGTCGTCAATAAATCAACCGTTCCTGTAGGCACCGCCGATAAGGTCAAGGCGCATATCGAAAAGATATTGGCCGAACGGGGCAAGGAAATTGAATTTGATGTAGTTTCCAATCCCGAGTTCTTGAAGGAAGGCGCCGCTATCCATGATTTCATGAAGCCGGATCGGATCATTGTTGGCGCCGATAATCCGAGGACAGCGGAATTGCTGAAAGCCTTGTACGCACCCTTTAACCGCAGTCATGACCGCATTATTGTCATGGATATCAGGTCGGCTGAATTAACCAAATATGCAGCCAATGCCATGCTGGCGACTAAAATCAGCTTCATGAATGAATTGGCTAATCTGGCTGAATTCCTGGGAGCCGACATTGAGCAGGTCAGACAAGGGATCGGCTCCGACAGCCGTATCGGCTACAGTTTTATATATCCGGGCTGCGGTTATGGCGGTTCCTGCTTTCCTAAAGATGTCAAGGCGCTGGAAAGAACGGCAAAAGAGCAGGGCTATCATGCCGAATTGCTCAATGCGGTAGAAAATGTCAATAATCGCCAAAAACACCGCTTGTTCGAAAAAATCAGCCATCATTATCAGGGCGAATTAACAGGCAAAATTTTTGCTGTGTGGGGATTGGCATTCAAACCCAATACCGACGATATGCGGGAAGCGCCCAGCAGGGTCGTGCTGGAAAGTCTTTGTGCCGCTGGTGCCACGGTACAGGTTTACGATCCAGAGGCGCTTGAAGAAGCCAGACGCATTTTTGGCGAAAAGAAGGGATTGCGCTATTGTGACTCGCCAAAAGATGCGTTAAATCAGGCAGATGCCCTGGTTATAGTGACTGAATGGAAACAATTCCGCAGCCCAGATTTTAACGAACTGGCGTTGCAGCTGAAAGATAAAGTGATATTCGACGGCCGCAATATGTATGAGCCTGCATTAGTCAGGCGCTTCGGTCTCAACTATTATGCGATAGGGCGTTAGATTTTATTTGTCAGTGCCGTAATTTGCCAATGCCATTTTGACGGGAAGCGCAATAGTGTAGGTGCGGATTTATCCGCGCTGTGCGAATGAATTCGCACCTGCCTCTGGCCGTCATTATATGCTTGGCGGGACTACCAGGGTGATCAATTGGTTTTGTTCAGGCAATAGATCTGGGTTTTGGAGGGATTGCCGCCCCCAACCAGGTCTATATCACCGGTTGGGTTAGGCAATGCAAGTTCGCTCTACGAAACGAGCGTAGACATTTAGGGCGTTAAGCCTTGTCCGACAATAATGACTTTCAATGCATTGGTTCCGCCTTCAACACCGTTCAGGTCTCCCTTGGTGATGATGAATTTGTCGCCGTTTTTAGCACGATTCCATATTCTGAGTTTCTTGACGATGTTGCGGTTGACTTCGGCATGATCCTGATTCGGCTCTAGCTTGAAGTAGATCGGAAAAACGCCGCGATAAATGGTCACTTTGCCCAGGGTTTTTTCCTGGCTGCTCATCGCAAAAATGGGAATGCCGGAGCTGATACGGGACATCCATAACGGCGTTGCACCCGATTCGGTCAATGCCACAATGCCCTTGATCTTGGTATGATTGGCCATATACATTGCGGACATGGCGATGGACTCGTCAACTCGGTCAAACTGGATATTGATGCGGTGATCGGATTCGCGCACGCTGGGTTGTTTTTCCGCTTCTATGCAGATACGGTGCATCGCTTCGACCGCTTTGATCGGGTGCTTGCCCGAAGCGGTTTCCGCTGACAGCATGATGGCGTCGGTGCCGTCATAAACCGCATTGGCAACGTCCAGTACTTCGGCGCGGGTCGGAATGGGATTGTCGATCATCGATTCCATCATCTGGGTTGCGGTGATAGCGACGCGGTTCAATTCCCGGGTGCGCTTGATCAGCTTTTTTTGCACCGCCGGCAGATTGGCGTCGCCGATTTCGACGCCCAAATCGCCGCGCGCGACCATGATGACATCGGACGCGAGGATGATCTCATCCATCACGTCCAGGGCTTCCGCACGCTCCACTTTGGCGACGATGCCGGCGAAACAGCCGGCCGCTTCGAGCAGGCGTCGCGCTTCATTCAGATCTTCCGCACAGCGTGGAAATGAAATAGCGACAAAATCGCATTTCATTATCGCAATGGTTTTGATGTCTTCCTTGTCTTTTTCGGTCAATGCCGCTGCGGAAAGCCCGCCGCCCAACAGGTTGATGCCCTTATTGTTCGACAGATCACCGCCGACCACGACCTTGCAATTCACCCGCATGTTTTCGACATTGACGACATCGAGCACGATGCGGCCGTCGTCCAGCAGCAGCCGGCTGCCGGGTTTGACTTCTTGCGCCAGGGGTTCGTAGGTAATGCCGACCTGTGTGTTATCGCCCGCGTTGGCGTCAAGATTGATGTCCAGCGCAAAATCCTGCCCTTCTTCAAGAAATACCTTGGTATCCTTGAAGCGGGCGATGCGGATTTTGGGGCCTTGCAGGTCGGCCAGTATGCCCACTCTTCTGCCGGTTTTTCTGCTGAGCTCGCGTATCCTTTCGGCCCGGTTGATATGGTCTTGTGCGGAGCCGTGAGAGAAGTTCATGCGAACGACGTCGATACCCGCCTCAAACAGGCCCTCAAGCACACCGGGTTTATCCGTCGCGGGGCCCAGTGTTGCTATAATTTTAGTTCTTCTTAACATTATGTCGGGAATCCGTTATTTTGCGTTTACTAATGCAACAGTGGTATCCAGCATACGGTTTGAGAAGCCCCATTCATTGTCGTACCATGACAGAACCTTAACAAAGTTGCCGTTCATGACATTGGTTGATGGTGCTTCATAGATCGAAGATGCCGGATTGTGATTGAAATCGACTGAAACCAACGGTTTGTTGTTGATCACCAGGATTCCCTTTAAAGCGCCTTCAGACGCTGCTTTCATCACGTCGTTAATTTCTTCCTTGCTGGTATTTCTGGCCGCCTTGAAGGTCAAATCGACCACGGAAACATTGATCGTTGGCACACGCATTGCAAAACCATCCAGTTTTCCGGCCAATTCCGGCAAGACCAGACCAACCGCAGCGGCGGCGCCGGTTTTGGTCGGAATCATCGATTGAGTGGCGGAACGGGCGCGGCGCAGATCGCTGTGATAAACGTCGGTCAGCACCTGGTCGTTGGTGTAAGAATGAATCGTGGTCATCAAGCCGTGTTCAACGCCGATGGCATCATGCAACGGCTTGACTAATGGCGCCAGACAGTTGGTGGTGCAGGATGCATTGGAAATCACGGTATCCGATGCTTTCAGAGTATTGTGGTTGACGCCGAAGACGATGGTGCCGTCGACATCGTTGCCGCCGGGTGCGGAAATAATGACTTTTTTGGCGCCGGCCGTAATGTGAGCAGATGCTTTGGCTTTGCTGGTGAACAAGCCGGTGCATTCGTGCACGACATCGATGCCGAGATCGCCCCAGGGCAGTTTGGACGGATCTCTTTCGGAGAATACCTTGATTTTATCGCCATTAATTACGATGTTGTCGCCGTCTACACTGACTTCGAAAGGAAATTTTCCATGTACCGAGTCATATTGAGTCAGGTGGGCATTGGTATTGCTGTCTCCCAGGTCGTTAATCGCCACGACTTGAATTTCATTGGTGCGGCCTGATTCATAAAGGGCGCGGATGATATTACGGCCAATCCGGCCATAACCATTAATTGCAACTTTAATTGGCATTGAGTCTCTCCAGGGTAATATATGAAAACCAACTTAAAAAAGGTATGCCGAAGCACCCCAAAATTTGCTTACTATACCAAAAATTAAGGCAACTAGTCTATTGACACGAATCCAAAAATGATTTTATTGCGCAATTTTTACCGGAATGCCGCTTTTCGGAAACGCGAATTCGATCTTGACTTTGCCGTCCAGGTTTTCAGTTATGGGGGAATCAAGTTTGATTTTGATGCCTGTGCAACTGATATCGATAATTTCCCCGGCCATGGAGATCAGGTCTTGACCCGGTTTTTCCACGGTGATTCCGGCACTTAAGCCTACAGGAGAATAGCGGGGATAGGCCCGTTTTTCTGCTTCCATGGCTCGCCCTATCCGAATGACGGCCTGCCTTACAGAAAAATCGCATTGATAAAATTGGCGATGCAGTCGATTTCTTCGCCGCATACGGCATGATCCATGACGAAATCGCGCCATTCGACGCTGTATCCCATCGATTGCAAATGATTGCTGGTCGCTATACCCATTTCGATGGGGACGACCGAATCGATAATCCCATGCGCCATTAAAATGGGCGTGCCGATGTTGGCAGCGGAGCGTTCGGATCCCAGTTGCTCGAGCGTCGGCAAAAATGTCGACAGGCCGATGATTCCGCCCAGTTTGCCGGAATATCGAAGACCGGCATGCAGCGCAATGGTCCCGCCCTGGGAAAATCCTGCCAGCACAATATGTTCGGACAGGATGCCTTTGGCTATTTCCTCATCAATGAGCCGATCAATTAAATCGCTTGAATGATAAACCTCCGGGATATCCACCTTGAGGTTGTGCGACAGATCCATAATGTCGAACCAGGCGCGCATTTTCATGCCTCCATTGACGGTGACGGCCCGCACCGGCGCATCGGGAAAAATAAAATGGATGTTTGCTTCCGCATTTAAACGAAGTTCGGGAACGATGCCCTCAAAATCGTGGCCGTCCGCGCCCAATCCATGCAGCCAGATGATCGAATAGCGATGATTTGATTTAGGCTTTATTTCAACAGTGCTAAGTTTGGAATGCATAAATTTTCTTTGAGCTGGTTACCAGAAATTGCCGTGATATTTGGGTAAATCCGGATCCATGATGTCCCAAGGCTGCGCATCGGCAACCCACATATCGAGTTGCGGTTTGAAAATGCCGGGTTCGTCAAGCGTTGCCGCAGTGACCGGCCTGTACTTGGTATAGGTGCCGTTGCGGCCGAACAATGCGCATCCGCACAGGGCGCAGAAGCCCCGATAAACCGTGTTGCCGCTAGCGGCAAGCGTCGGATATTCTTTGTAGTCGCCGGTGATGCTTAACGCCGCCGCCGGCACAAACAGCAATGCCAGGTAGGGCGCACCGCTTGATTTTTGGCAGCTACGGCAATGACACAAAACGCTGCGCACCGGCGGCGCGGAAATTTCATATCTGACCGTGCCGCAAAGGCAAGCGCCGGTTAGTGGAAGTTTCATTTTTTTCTCTTGGTGCTGGAGGCCTCTGCTGATTTTACCGTTCTTCGAATACTTTTTCATTAAAGTTCTGCCCGGAATTGGCAATCAGAATCTCGGCCGCCCGGCGCGCCGCCGTCATGGCTCCGGAGTCTTTTTTCATCTGTTCGGTGACGATAGCCCCTGCGATCAGCATGACCAACTGGCATGCCAGTTCTTCGGGATTATTTGCCAGAGCCCGGTGCCCAATATCGGCCAAGGCATCGCGGAAGCCATCATAAAATTCCGCAGACGCCTGTTGAACGGGATTGTCCTCAAGCGCAAATTCAGCCGATGCATTAATGAAAGGGCAGCCACGAAAATCGTCAAGGGACAGCAATTCAGCAAGCACATCGAAAACGGCCAGCAACTTCTCCTTTGGATCAAGCGTACGGTTATCAATGCCGGTAACGATTTTGGCCCGGATTTCCGCGCTGCTCTTCCGCAGATGCGCAAGCACCAGATCATCCTTGGAGGGGAAATATTTGTACAGGCTCATTTTAGTGGTGCCTGCCGCCTTGACAATAGCATCCACGCCAGTGGCTTTGATGCCCTGGCTATAAAACAGTTCTGACGCTGCTTGCAATATTCGATCTTTAAGACTGCTTGACATAACAGGACGATACAAAATAATCTTGCAACTATACAGACCGGTCTGTATTATTTCAATAGACTGACCGGTCAGTTCATGTGTTTATTTTTTAATCTAGGGGGACTCTAACGATGATTACTTTGTTTGGTGTGGCAATCAGCAATTATTATAATAAAACCAAATTGGCGCTGCTGGAAAAGGGCATCCCGTTTAACGAGGAAGCCGCCGCTCCGTCACAGGATCCCTCTGTTCTCAGTCGCTCGCCGTTAGGCAAGATTCCTTACATTCAAACCGGACAGGGGTATTTGTCCGAATCCCAGGCCATACTCGAATACCTGGAAGAAACCCATCCCGATAAGCCGCTTTATCCGGCGGATGTGTTTGAACGCGCCAAATGCAGGGAATTTATCCAGCATCTGGAATTGAATGTGGAACTGGTTGTCAGACGACTGTACCCGGAAGCGTTTTTCGGAACCCCCGTTTCCGATGAAACCAAACAGGAAGTCAGGATTAAAGTCGAATCGGGATTAAAAGGTGTTGCGCGGCTTTCGACATTTTCTCCTTATGTTTTCGGTACCGAATTTACTGCGGCCGACATCGTAGCCTGGTTGCACTTCGGCGCAATTGCCATGGTGACGCAAAAAATTTACGGCAAAGATCTGGTCTTGGAGCATATTCCAGGCTTTGCGGACTATATGAAAACAATGGAGAGTCGTCCTAATGTTCAACGTGTCGCTAAAGACCGGGATGCCGCTTTCAAGGCATTTCTGGAGAAAAAATAAGCAGCCCGATTGGTGGCGCATTGGATAATTTCGGGTTATAAGGTGTCTTGGAAGCAATAGCGTCGACATCTGTGGCTTCCCGCCGATACCATCGACTTGATTCTGTGTAAAGCTTATGAAGACTATTCATACCATGCTGGCCGACATTGAACAGGAAACCGCCTATACCAGCCTGTTTACCGGGCGTGAAACATTGTCGGAACGCGTTATGGCGGCGATGAGTCAAGTTCCGAGGGAAATATTTGTCCCTCCGGAACTGGCGTCCCATGCTTTCGATAATGGCCCTCTGCCGATAGGTTCCGGTCAAACCATATCCCAACCGTATATTGTCGCTTTGATGACCGATCTTTTGGAGATTGAAAAAAAAGATGCGATCCTGGAAATCGGTACCGGCTCCGGTTATCAAACGGCCATACTGTCTCTTCTGGCCGATAAGGTTTATACGGTGGAGGTCATTCAAGACCTAAGCGAGGATGCCGAGGCGCGATTCAAAGCGCTGCATTACGACAATATCAAAACCCGTATCGGCAACGGCTACGCGGGCTGGCCTGATTATGCCCCCTATGACGGCATCATCGTGACGGCTGCCGCAACGCATATTCCTGACGCCTTGGTCAAGCAGCTAAAACCTGGCGGACGGTTAGTGATTCCTGTGGGTTTTCCTTTTCATAGTCAGGAACTGATGATGGTGGAAAAACAACGTAACGGCCAAACCCGCTTGCTTAAGATCCTGGATGTGGCCTTTGTTCCCCTGGTCGATTCGCCTAAACATCTATCGTAACTGTTTATCTTCCTGTATAAGGAGGACTGCGTCATTTGTTTTTTAGAGATTATCGTTATGATCCGGCAAAAATCTTTTAAGCTATTGATGATGATCGGTGTTTCGATGTTGCTGTTTGCCGGCGCGGCGGCGGCCGGAGACCTCTATCTACGGCAGCGTATGGCCATGATTGACGTGATTCAGGACGGCGTCAAGAAAACGGCCGCCATGCTTGGCCGCGATTCGTTGAATCCGCAGGTTCTTGACGCATTGACGAAGGTTCCGCGCCATGAGTTCGTCGATGAAGCGTACCGGCCTTACGCCTATGAAAACAGACCGTTGCCGATAGGCCACGGACAAACCATTTCGCAGCCTTACATTGTCGCCATCATGACCGAATTGCTCGATGTCGATAAAACCGGCAAGGTGCTGGAAATCGGCACCGGCTCGGCCTACCAGGCCGCGATACTCGGCGAAATCGCCGCCGATGTTTATACTATCGAAATCGTCGAACCGCTGGCGAAATCAGCGCAGGAGCGATTGCAGCGCCTGCATTATACCAATGTCCATACGCGAAGCGGCGACGGCTATTACGGCTGGAAAGAGGCTGCTCCGTTCGACGCGATTATCGTTACGGCTGCCGCCAGCCATATTCCGCCGCCGCTGATCAAGCAGTTAAAACCCGGCGGGCGGATGCTGATACCGGTCGGAGACCGCTTTAACGTGCAGCAACTGGTGTTGGTTGAAAAGGATCAAAACCAGAAGGTAACGACCCGGCAAATGTTGCCGGTTGCTTTCGTCCCGCTGACCGGCTTGCACCGTTGACGCCGGCATCGAAACACGCTGCCGGAATCGGGACGTTATCGTTTGCGATAGCACTGATTTCCGGTGTCTCTCTCGCCTATGAAATTCTTTTGATGCGGCTGTTTTCGATCATCCAGTGGCATCATTTCGCCTACATGATCATTAGCCTGGCATTATTGGGTTATGGCGTCAGCGGCGTTTTTCTGGCCTTGCTGCGCGACTGGCTGAGCAATCGTTTCGACCGGATTTTCCCTTCGGCGGTCATTTTGTTCGGCATTTCGGCGCCCGGCTGCTTCTGGCTGGTCCAGCTTTTGCCGTTCAATCCGGCGGAAATTTTCTGGGTTCCGCAGCAATTGCTGTATTTACTGATCCACTATCTTCTGTTGGCGCTGCCGTTCTTTTTTTCCGCGACGGCGATCGGTCTCGCGTTGTACCGTTACCGCGAGCACGTGTCCGGCATTTATGCCGCCGATCTGGTGGGTGCGGGACTTGGCAGCCTGGTGATCATCGGCGTGCTATTTTTAATGTCGCCTGAACAGGCATTGATGGCGCTGTCGCTGATCGCGGTAGTCGGCGCGGTGCCTTTTTATTTAACGTCGGCCAAGCAAAATCGGTGGGGCCTCTCCGCCAGCCTTGGTGCCGCTGCGTTGCTGTTGCTGGTGCCGGCTGACTGGCAAACGCTGCAGATCTCGCCATACAAGGAATTGCCGCAAATGCTGCGTATTCCCGGCACGCGCATAATTGACCGGTTTTCCAGCCCGATCGCTTATGTCGATATCGCTGAAAATGCCACGACGCCCTTTCGCCATGCGCCCGGACTGAGCCTGAATGCGGACAAGGAACCGCCCCGGCAATTGGCAGTGTTTACCGATGCCGACAATATGACGGCATTGACGCACTACGACGGCGATGAACAAACCATAGCTTACCTGGATCAAACCACATCCGCGTTGCCCTTCCATTTACATACGCCCGGCCATTTGTTGATTTTGGGCGCAGGAACCGGCAATGATGTCTTGCAAGCCCGTTTTTTTGGTGTCAAATCAGTTGATGCGGTCGAGTTGAACGGACAATTGCTTCACTACCTCCGCACTCGGCACGATGATTTTAGCGGCCGCATTTTTTCGAATAGCGGCATCCGCTGGCATATCGGCGAGGCACGAGGCTTCGTGGCTGCATCGAAAGAGCATTTCGATATGATTCAAATTTCGCTGCTGGATGCCTTCGGCGCTTCCTCGGCCGGTTTATATGCTCTCAGCGAAAATTATTTGTACACCGTTGAGGCCTTGCAGGATTACCTGCAGCATCTTAATCCGCAAGGCTTTTTAGCGATCACCCGCTGGGTCAAGATGCCGCCGCGCGATACGCTGAAACTGTTTACAACCGCCGTCATGGCCCTGGAAAACGCCGGTTATGCCAATCCGGAACGGCAGTTGCTCATGATACGCGGATGGCAAACCAGCACGCTATTGATCAAAAACGGCGAAGTGACGCCGGAAGAAATCGGCGCTCTGAAAAAGTTCTGCGAGGAGCGCAGTTTCGATATCGATTATTATCCGGGGGTTAGCGAAGCCGAAACCAATCGCTACAATATCCTGCCGGAATCTTATTATTACCGCGCAGCACAAGCATTATTAGGCCCTGAACGCGACGCGTATATCGAGAACTATAAATTCGATATCCGCCCTGCGACCGATGATCAGCCGTATTTTTTCAAGTACTTCAAATGGGCTACCTTGCCCGAAATCGCATCATTATACGGGCAAGGCGGCATTTCATTGTTGGAAAGCGGCTATTTGATTTTGGTCGCCGGCGCCTTGCAGGCGCTGCTCGCAAGCGCGCTGTTTATCGGATTGCCCATGTTGATCTGGAAGGATAAGACCGGTTTTAAGCTCCATTCGAAGTTACCGTGGCGATTACTGGCGTTCTTTTTTTGTCTGGGTCTGGCATTCCTGTTTATCGAAATTGCCTTCATTCAGAAATTCATCCTGTTCCTGCACCACCCCGTTTATTCGGTCGCGGTCGTTTTGAGCACTTTTTTGATTTCGGCCGGAATCGGCAGTTACGCTACGAGATATATCGTACAATACCGCTTTGGGCACTGTTATCCGATCGCAGGGATTGCTGTCATCGCTTTATTGTATCTTTTCTTTCTTAAGGATCTGACTGCTGTTTTACTGCATCAACCCACGTCGGTTAACATTATGGTTTCGATAATGTTAACCTTGCCCTTGGGCTTTTTTATGGGCATGCCATTTCCCATTGGATTAAATCGCACCAGCCAAACGGATCCGGCGCTGATTCCCTGGGCCTGGAGCATTAACGGCTTTGCATCGGTCATCAGCGCCATGCTGGCGACCTTGATCGCGATTCACTGGGGCTTCAACGTTCTGATATTAGCCGCAGTCGGGCTTTATATCCTTGCCGGGTTCTGTTTACCTGCGGCCTTTGAACAAGAATGAAGGACTTGCCCATCCCTTGCAGCTTAGCCTGTAACACAGACCGTTTCTATTGAGGCGGCTCCATCTCAGCCGCTAACGGCGGCTTATCCCAGTCCTGTACGGCGTCATACATTACATTTTCCGGAACAGGCACGAGATGCCCTTTGCCATACATGCACTGGATAAAGCCGATGTCATAAAGCTGTTGCCCCTCTTCATCAGAATTTGGCTTGTCTTTAGACGTATCGATTTGGCTTCGGGCATATTGCCGGCAGTTGACATCGTCATTATGGAACTCGGTGAAGCCCTTATCGGCCCCCGGCAGCACCAAAACGCCGGGTCCGCTGGGAACGCTCGAACAGGAAGCGAGCAGTAATAACAGCAAAAACGATTTTAGAGTCTGTACCATGGTAGATAATCTCCGTTAGGGAACGATTTTTTGCCAACTATTCGAACAGTTTCGGACATAAGGGTAATAGTCGGCAGTTGTCTGATGTCTCTGATCATAGCCGCCTCAAGAGACATGTAAGCCATAAAAATAGAGCCCGATTAATTTGAATTCGCGACCAGCAAATTATCACAAAATTAGCTTGCCCTACAAAGAACAACATGGATTAACTTTATCCTTGCGTATTCAACTCTCGGCGCGGTAGTCAACACGATTAATCAACGAAGTCATTGTTGTCAGCGGCGCCCGCGGCTGCCTCCCTGACTCATCCCTCCTCTGCCTGGACTAATGCTGCGGCTGCCTCCCCGGCTCATTCCGCCTCTGCCTGGACTAATGCCGCGGCTGCCGCCCCGGCTTATTCCGTCTCTGCCGGGGCTAATGCCGCCTCTATAAGTGCCTCGACTGTCATGACGCGTCCCCCAGTTAGGGCGTATTCCAGGTTTGCCCCCCCAGTATTGACGGCTATCCCATCGATAACGCCAGGGCTGGTATCCGTAATAACGATAAGGCGCGTAGCCATAATAATAGGGTCGATAGTTATAATAACTATAGGGCCAGTAACCATAACTAAAGCCATAGGGCGCATATCCGTAATACCCGGAAGAATAATAACCGTAAGGACGGGCATAAATTGCGCAGCCTTGCATTATAAGGACTAGCCCCAGAGCCGCTGCCGATAATACAAAACGTTTCATATGACCCTCTCTTTAGTGCGATTGAATGATTCAGTTTTTCGATGAGTTAAGGACTGGATCAGGAAAGCGAATGATTTTATCTGAGCGGGGGCAATGGGATGTTATAGAGTGGATAATTCTCAAGTGCCCTTTGCGGATTTTCATCGATAAAGTTTCCGGAAACCGGAACACGATGACCATGAGCATACATGCAATGTATATAACTGATATCCTGTCTCTCCTGTGCCTCGTAATCTGATCCTATGGCCGCATCAGCGCCGGCAACCGCGCTACTCACCCAGCTGGTGGTGGAAGCCTGACTTGGGGCGACACCGCCAAATTGAGCAAAAGCAAAAATTCTGGAGATCGTAATACCATGAACACTCCCGATGTCTAATGCTTGATTGAAAATCAGGTCCGTTTTCTACTGTCCAGAGACGCTTGTGCATCGCCTAACATTAAGCCATTGTGTATATCGATATCCAAATCATGAAAATATCACGGTGCAGCACCAGCTTAATGATGAGAGATGGCTTCGTCCAAGCCGCCTACTAATTAAGTAGCTGCATTATTAGACAATAAAAATTAGTAACTATTCAGCCCCTTTAAAACCTCAAGTTTTTAAAGCAGACCGATGTTACAA